>NZ_WRXM01000002.1:0-600000 GCF_010119205.1 Haloarcula limicola | reverse complement strand
CGACGGCCGACTCGCCGTACTCCTCGGCCAGCAGCGCCCGCAGTTCGACCTCGTAGTCGGCCTTGGGAACCTGCGCGCTCGGCCCGGTCTCGACGTCCAGTTTCTGGGCGGCCATCGCGTCGATCGCGCCGCGGCCGACCCCCGCGAGCGGCGCGAGGTAGTCGACGCCGAAGCGGTCCTCGACGCTCTGGGCCAGCGGGCGGTCGATCGTCGGGACGCGGTCGTCGCGTCGCGTGCCGTCGGCGACGGCGGCAAGCGACTCGGTCCACTCGCCCGCCGCCAGCGTCTCGACGGCGTGTTCGTGGACCCGCTGGATGCCGTTTCGCGGGTAGCCGTCGTCGTGCATTCGGGAAACGGCGGCGCGGGCTACTTCGGGGTCGAGGTCGACCGTCTCGTGGGTGAACCCGACGGCCTCGGCGGCCTCGCGGGCCGGGGCCGGGTCGGCGACGCCGAACGTCCCGGTGACGAGGGTCACGTCGTAGAAGGGGGCTAAGAGGAGCGCCGAAAGCGTTGAGTCCTTGCCAGCGCTGTACAGCAGTCCGCAGCGCATCTACCGGCGCTTGATGTCGAAGCTCTTCGAGTCGGGGGTGAGTTCCGAGAGCAGCTCCTTCATCTGCTCTTCGTCGATCTGGCCCTGTACGCGGCCGCTGCGGGCCAGCGCGACGACCTGCTGTTCGATCTGGTCGCCGATGTCGGGTTTCGACATCTTGACGGTGTTGAGGCGCTTGCGAGCGCCGTCGGTGAGGTGCTGGCGCAGGACGGCCTTCTTCTGGGCCTCGGCCTGCTCCTGTGCGGCCTGCTGCGCCTCGGCGTCGCCGCCCTCTTGCTGTTCTTTGAGCTGTTCCATCTTCTCCTTGCGGAGTTCTTCCAGGTCTTCCTCGCTGGGGTCGCCGCTCATAGCTAGTGGGAACTATCGGTGTCGGCGGGAAAACGATTTCGGAGACCCGACTACGCGCCGGAAGAGGGAGAAACCGGTTACGCGTAGCGTTCGAGTTCCGGACGGTCGATGTCCGTGAGGACTTCGCCCGCGGTGTCGTCTAAGAGCGCGCGCCCGTCGCCGGTGACGCGGCGGCCGTCGTTCTCGCTGGTCTCGACGTAGCCGGCGTCTTCGAGCTGCTGGAGCGCGGTGCGGATGATGTTGCCCGAGCCCTTGGCCTTCTGCTTGGGGCGGACGCGGTAACGCGTCGAGCCCTGCTTGGACTTGCCGTACTCGGCGCGGAGCGCGTTGACCCCGACGGGACCGTCGACGGCGACCTTCCGGAGCAGGCTGGCGGCGCGGCGCTCCCAGAAGTTGTCCTGTTCGGGCGGGAGTTCGCGGTCGACGCCGGTCTTGGTGAAGGTGACCCACTCGGGGGCCTCGATGTCGTCTTCGTCCTCGAACTGCTCGGTGAGGGCCTCGATGAGGTCCTCGGCGGGCGCGTCGTAGAGTGTCGTCATTGGCCCTTGCTTTCCGTCCGCGTCATTTAAGCGCATCGTTCGCGCCTGCGGGCGTGAACCGTTCACTCCCCGGGGCTGGCGGCCGCGTGGTTCGCGCCGAGCGCGCTGGCGACGCCGGCCCCGACGAGCGTCGGGAGCAGGTACGTCGCGCCCCGGTGGACGAGCACCGCCGACGCCGCCGCCGCCGCCGGGACGCCGGCGGTGGAGACCAGCAGCGTCACCAGGACCGTCTCGATCGCGCCCGACCCGCCGGGAAGCGGGGCGACGCTGGCGATGCTTCCCAGCGGCACGACCAGGAGCACCGTCGCTACCGGGACGGCGTAACCGATGGCGTACAGCGACGTCCACAGCGACGCGGCCAGACATCCCCATCCGACGGCCGAGAGGCCGAGCGTCTGGAGGACGGTCCGCCCGTCGGTGGCGATGCGCTCGATGGCCCCGAAGAAGCCCTCGATGCGCGCCTCGATGACGCCGGCCGTCGGCGGCGACCGTCGCGGGACGACTCGACCGACCGTCCGAACGACCGGCGTGAACACGCGGACAACCTCGGCTTCGAGTTCGTAGCGATAGCGCCAGCCGACGTACGCGCCGACGGGCAACCCGACCGCAAGCACGGCGACGGCGACGGCGGCGAACACGAGGTTGCGGCCGAGACGGACCGCGCCGGCCGCGACGAACGTGAAGCCGACGATAGCGTAGCCGATGGAGGGGACGAAGTGGACGGTGTCGACGGTGGCGATGGCGGCCAGTCCCGTCTCGTACTCGCTGTCGGCCGCCGAGGAGATGAGCAGCGCCGAGAGGGGCTCGCCGCCCGCCTGGCCGAACGGCGTGACGTTGTTCGAGAAGACGGCCGCCGTGTAGACCAGCACCGCGGTGGCGGGAGCGACGGGGGTTCCGAGCGCGTCCAGCACCGACCACAGCGCCAAGCCCCACGCGGTCATCCAGACGACGGCGATGCCGACGACGGCGAGCAACACGGCGGGGTCGGCCCGCAGCAGCGCCGCCAGCGTCCGGTCGACGCCGACGACCCACACGAGAACCGCGAGGACGCCGAGTGCGCCGACGAACCCGGCGGCCGTCGCCCAGCGGTTGCCGTCCATACCGGAGCCGTCGCGCGTCGGCGATTTGAACGTACCGACGTGTGCGCGACGGAGCGGCCCGGCGACGCGCGAGACAGCGGCCGTTCCCGCGGGCGTATCCCGTGTCGTTTTGCGCCCGGGGACCGACGCGTGCATATGGACGAACAGGCGGCCCTCGCGCTCATCGGCGACCGCCTCCCGGCGGCGGGCGACGACTGCGCCGTCCTCGACGGGCAGGTCATCACCACGGACATGCTCCACGAGCGGACGGACTTCCCCGACGGGACGACCCGCTACACCGCCGGGTGGCGGGCCGTCGGCGCGTCGCTGTCGGACGTGGCGTCGATGGGGGCCGAGGCGACGGCGGCGGTGGCCGTCTACGCCGCGCCGGAGTTCGACGACGAGGAACTGCTGGCGTTCGTCGATGGCGCGGTAGACGTCTGCGAGTCGGTCGGCGCGGAGTACGTCGGCGGCGACCTGGACGGCCACGAGGAGTTCACCGTGGCGACGACGGCGCTCGGCGACACGAACGATCCGGTCTTGCGCTCGGGTGCGTCGCCGGGCGAAGCGGTCTGCGTGACCGGCACGCTCGGCCGCTCGGCCGCCGCGCTGCGGCTGTTCGAACGCGGCGACGGCGAGGCGGCCAACGACCTGTTTCGGTTCGAACCGCGCGTGCGGGCGGGCGTCGCGCTCCGCCCCTACGCGACGGCGATGCTGGATTCGAGCGACGGTCTGGCTCGGTCGGTCCACCAGCTCTGTGGGGCCAGCGACTGCGGGGCGGCGCTCGAAACGCCGCTACCGATCGACGAACGGGTCGACGCGGTCGCGTCGGGCGACGACGACCGGCGAGAACTGGGCGCGTTCTTCGGCGAGGACTTCGAACTGGTGTGTGCGATTCCCGAGAGAAGTCTCGCGGCCGCACGCGAAGCGGTTCCCTGTCCGCTCCACCGGGTCGGTACCGTCACCGACGACGGCGTGACGCTCGACGGCGAGACGCTCCCCGACCGGGGGTACTCACACTGAGAGCCCGCTAAAATCGGTCGTCCGCGGCGAGCGCCGTCTCGACCTGTTCGACGGCCGCCGCCGCGGCGGTCGCTCGTTCGTCGTGCGTGAGTTCGCTCCCGTCTCGGTCGCCGTCAGCGTCGTCGGCCACGCCGGGGTCGGTGGTCATGCTATGGATGGGCGTACGGGACACGTCCCCGTATAAACACGAGACCGTTCGCCGCCGTTCAGCAGTTTCTCACAACAGTTCGGGACGTTATAGCCACCGTTTTTGACCGCCAGACGAGCGGTAAGACCCTCTGAAACTGCCGAAAGCGCGGCTTCTCTGCGTTCCTTCGGGATGGCTGTGAAACAGTCCCATCCGTACGACGAAAGAGTGACTACGCGGTGACTATCTCGAACGGAATGGGCGTGAAGCAGGCGACTCCGAGGACGAACGTCGCGACGCCGAGCGCGACGCGGCGGCGGTCCAGCGGTTCGTCGACCGTCGGCTCCGCCGGTCCCGCGTAGGCGAGGCCGGTCGCGAAGACGCCCCAGAACGCCCACAGCGTCCAGACGCCGAAGCCGATGGGGGGCGCGTCGCGGGTGAGATAGAGGTATCCCGAGAGCGCGAACAGCGCGCCGGGCACCGCCGCGGCGATGGTCTCCTGACGGCGGCCGACGATCGCGCGGACGATGTGCCCGCCGTCCAGTTGCCCGACCGGGAGCAGGTTGAGGAACGTGAAGAACATCCCCGCCCACCCGGCGAAGACGACGGGGTGGACGGCCTGCCGGGGGCCGTACTCGACGCCGATACCGAGTACGACGACGAGTTCTTGTAACCCCTGGAGCAGGAGCGGGTCGTGGAAGTTGATACCGTACTCGGCACCGCCGTCGAGGACGCTCTGGGGGACGGTGATCGGGTCGAGCGTGAGACCGATCACCGTGACGACGACCGTGGCGACCAGTCCCGCGAGCGGCCCGGCGACGCCGATGTCGAACAGCGCGCGCCGGCTCGGGATGCGACCGCGGATGTTGATGACGGCCCCCATCGTCCCGAGCAGCGAGGGGAACGGGATGAAATAGGGGAGCGTCACGTCCACGCCGTGATACCGAGCGGCGGCGTAGTGGCCCAGTTCGTGGATGCCCAGGACGCCCAACATCGACACGACGAACGGCCACGCCTCGACGATGCGGAGCGGCTCTTCCGCGACGGGGATGTAGTACCACCCGCTCGCGCCGACGTACAGGGTCGAGGCGATCGTCGCGAGCAAGAGCGCGACGTTGAGCCACGGAACGCCGTCGTGACTCGCTTCAGTCGGTTCCGCGACCAGCGCGTACTGCTGGCCGTGCGTATCGAGCGGCGTCCCGCCGTCGGTCGGTTTCGCGGACGCCTGTCGCTCTAACTCGACGTCGTAGCCGTACTCGGCGAATACGGGCGCGAGTTCGTCGGCGACGCTACGGGGAGGAACGAGCGGGTCGCCGAAGTATCGGAGCGTCTCTCCGTCCCGATGGACGGTCGCGACGTGGAAGACGGCCGCTAGCTCGGCGGGCGACGGGGATTCGTCGGCGGGACGACTCATCGTTCATGCGTAGAGCGTGCGGACACTAATATACTCTGCCCGACAGGAGAAGCGGGGAGGGGACCGGAACCGGGAGCGATGGCGGACTTACGCGGGTTCGACGCGCCACGTCGTCGCGCTCGTGTACGACCACTTCTCGACGTGGATCTCCGTGGCGCTGTCCTTGAGCTTGACCATCAGCGCGCCGATCTCCTTCGGCGAGAGACCGACTTCGTCGGCGATGAATTTGCTCTTGAAGTACATCTCGCCGTCGGCGGCCTTCTCTGCGAGGAAGGACTTCAGGCGCTGTTCTTTGGAGGGCTCTTCCTCGTTGGAGGGGGATGCAGTTGCGCTCATCTGTGTCACCTCGACTCCATCTTCTGCCGGAGAGAGTATATAAAGAAAGGAAGCTTCGCGTCACTTCGGGGCCTTTCAGGAAAAATCACCGTGAAATGCATATTTTATAACCGTTTCAGAGGGACTTAGACGTTTTATGGAGCGATTTAAATGCTTAGTCTCGAGGGTCGAGAACGCCATTTTTCAGAGCCGCGAACCCGGTATTATCACGTATTTCCGGCACACTTTACAGCAACTATTGCCGGTTTTACGTCTGACGTGTGTCAGCCACCGTCTGAGGGTGTGGTGTGCTGTGACGGCGGTATTCGACTGGGGTTGACAACCCTTAAGAGCGTTTCGCGGTTACGCCGGGCCAATGAAAGTCGTCGTCTCTATCGGTGGGAGCGTCCTCGCTCCGAATCTCGAACCGGACCGCGTGGCCGAGTACGCCGCCACGCTCCAGACACTCGACGAAGCGGGACACACGCTCGGCGCGGTCGTCGGCGGCGGCCCGACCGCTCGGGACTACATCGAGAGCGCCCGCGAGCTGGGGGCAAACGAGATCGAACTCGACCAGCTGGGGATCGCCGTCACGCGCCTGAACGGCCGCCTGCTCATCGCGGCGCTGGACGACCGGGCGGCACCGACCCCGGCCGAAAGCTACGAATCGGGACGGGAGGCCATCCGCCGCGGTGACATCCCCGTCCTCGGCGGTATCGTCGCCGCCCAGACCACCGACGCCGTGGCCGCCGCCTTCGCCGAGTACGTCGACGCCGACCTGCTGGTGTACGCCACCTCCGTCGCGGGCGTCTACGACGACGACCCCAAGGAAGACCCCGAGGCGACGCGCTTCGACCACCTCACGGCGTCCGAACTCGTCGACATCATCGCCGGGATGGAGATGGCCGCCGGGAGCAACGCCCCGGTCGACTTACTCGCCGCGAAGGTCATCGAGCGCGCGGGCATCCCGACGGTCGTCTTAGACGGCACCGATCCGGAACGAATCCGAGCGGCCGTCGCCGACCGCGAGTTCGACGGCACGGAGATCGTCCCGGAGGCATAATGGCCGAAGACCCCTACGAAGTCGGTAGCGGCGGCGAGCGAGCGTTCTGGGCGGACTCGGTCGCGGACGTCGTCGAGGCGCGCGACCCCGAGGACCCGATCGTCATCAAGGGTGGCGTCTCTCCCTCGGGCGTCCCGCACATCGGCCACTTCAACGAGATAATGCGGGGGTACTTCGTGGCCGAGGCCCTGCGCGACCGGGGCCACGAGGTCAGGCAGGTCTTCACCGCCGACGACAGGGACCGACTGCGGAAGGTCCCCCGACAACTCGCCGACCTGGAGTGGAACGTCGTGGGGCTGGGCGAGGTGAACGCGGGCGCGCTCGGTCGCAATCTGGGCAAGCCCTACACGGACATCCCCGACCCCTTCGGCTGCTGTGACTCCTACGGCGCGCACTTCACCAACCTGCTGAAGAGGAGCGCGGAACTCGTCGGCGTGGACGTGGAGTTCGTCTCGAACACCGAGATGTACGAAGACGGCGAGTTCGAGGCAGTTACCCGGCGCGTCCTCGAACGGGCCGACCGCGCTCGCGAGGTACTTGCCGACTACCAGAACAAGGTCGACGACGACTACGTCCCGTTCGTCCCCCAGTGTGAGAACTGCGAGAAGCTCACCGAAGGCGTCACTGAGGTCGACCTGGAGGCCGGCGAGGTGCACTACGTCTGTACGGACGTCGAGGCCGGCGACCAGACCATCGAGGGCTGCGGACACGAGGGCGTCGCCACCCTGCGCGGCGGCAAGCTCCCGTGGCGCTTCGAGTGGCCCGCCCAGTGGGAGATTCTGGGCGTCGATTTCGAACCGTTCGGGAAGGACCACGCCGAGGGCTCGTGGCCCTCCGGCGAGGACATCGCCGAGAACGTACTCGACATCGATCCGCCCGTGCCGATGGTCTACGAGTGGTTCACGCTGGAGGGCGAACCCCTCTCCTCCTCTTCGGGTAACGTCGTCACCGTCGACGAGGTGCTCGAGATCCTCGAACCGGAGGTGTTCAAGTACTTCTTCACGAAGAACCCGCGCAAACAGCGGGACTTCTCCGTCGAGAACGTCGACCAACTGGTCGACGAGTTCGACCGCTTCGAGGCGCTGTACTTCGACGAAATCGAACCGCGCGACGAGGAGGAGCGGGAGGTCGCCGAGCGGGCCTATCCGATGGTGGTAGACGATCCGCGCGAAGAGCGCGTCCGCATCCCCTACACCTTCGCCGCGGTGCTGGGGATGACCGACGACCCCGACCTGCGCGAGCAGATCGCCCGCAAGGAGGGGCATATCCCCGACGACGCGCCGGAGTGGGCCGTCGCCAACGCGCTCGCCCGCGTCGAGCGCGCTCGCAGCTGGGCGCGCCGGACGAGCAACGAGTTCGACTACGAACTCAAGCGGACCGAACTCCCCGCGACGGAGTTCGACTCGGAGACCGAAGCCGCCCTCGACGAACTGGCGGACTTCGTCGCCGAGGGCCACGACGGCGAGGAGATACAGGGCGAGATCTACGAGACGGCGAAGCGCCACGACATCGAGATCGGCGACTTCTTCTCGGCGGGCTACCGCCTGCTGTTCGACGACACCGAAGGCCCGCAACTCGGCCCGTTCATCTCGAAGTTGGACCGGGAGTTCGTCGTCGAGCGGTTGCGACGAGAGGGGTAGGTCCGCTTCCGGTCGAAAACCGCGCTCGAAGCCCAGCGAAAATTCATGTCGTCAAGGTGAATCCTACTGTATGGTCAACGTAGCATCAGCGCTCGCCATCACCGTATTTCTCGGCGTCGGATACACCGCCGTTCGCTATTTCTTGACCGATAGCCGGGAACTCAATACCGACTGGTTTCGCTGAGTCAGGCGGTTCACCGGTCGCGCGGAGCGCGACCGGCCTTTTTCATCGACGTTTTTGCAAGTGGGGGTTCCCACAGGCCGCGAAGCGGCCGAGGAAACCCCCCGCAGTAAAAAGGTCGAATCCGAACTCTCTTGCTTTGCTGGCTCCACGTACCGATAGATGGTAAGCACGCTGACGTGGGTTCTCGCCGGACTCGTCGCCTACACGCTGTTGGCGATGGCGCTCAAAGCCCGCGGCGTGGTCCCCGATTTCGTCCGTTTCAGTGGACCGATAACCACGATCCACACCCAACGAGGGAAGATACTCCTCGATAAACTGGCCCGCCCCAAGCGGTTCTGGCGGGCGTGGGGGAACCTCGGCGTCGGGATCGCGCTCGTCGTGATGGCCGGGTCGTTCCTGTTGGTCATCTTCGGGGCGTATCAGGCGATCGTCGACCCGCAGCCCTCGGCGCTGAACGAACCCCGGAACGCGCTGGCGATCCCGGGCGTCAACGACTTCCTCCCGCTGTCGGTCGCGCCCGAGATACTCTTGGGCCTGCTTCTCGGTCTGGTCGTCCACGAGGGCGGTCACGGCCTGTTCTGTCGAGTCGAGGACATCGACATCGAGTCGATGGGGCTCGCGCTCATCGCGGTGATTCCGGTCGGCGCGTTCGTCGAACCCGACGAGGACGAACTGCTCCGGTCGGACCGGGGGTCGCAGATCCGGATGTACGCCGCCGGCGTGACGAACAACTTCGCGCTGTCGCTCGTGGCCCTACTTCTCCTCTTCGGACCGATAGCCGGCTCGCTGGCCGTCGTCGACGGGGTGCCCGTTGGAGACTCGCTGCCCGGGTCGGCTGCCGACGAGGCCGGCATCGACTCCGGCGACGTCATCACGGCGATCGACGGGCAGTCGGTGAGCAACTCCCGGGAGCTCCAGGCGGTACTCGCCGAGAACGACCGGCGGAGCGTTGCCGTCTCGCTCGACGACGGCTCGACGACGACGGTAGAGCGCGCCCCCATCGTCGTCGGCGCGGTCCAGAGCGCGCCGCTCGGCGTCGGGACGACGATCACCGCCGTCAACGGCACCGAGGTGTACACGCGGGGCGACCTCGATCGAGCGGCACGCAACCACACGGTCGCCGCGATTCAGACCGAAGACGGGGAGACGGTGACGACGCCGCTCGGAGCCTACGGTCGCGTCAGCGCTGGCAGCCCGCTTGAGGCGGCGGGCGCGCCCGCCAACGCGTCGATAATCGTCACGTCGCTCGACGGCCAGCGCACCCAGAGCGCGAGCGCGCTCGGCGAGGCGCTCTCACAGACCAGCCCTGGCGACGAAGTGACTGTCGTCGGCTACGTCGACGGACAGCGACGGGAGTACACCGTGACGCTGGCCGAACGCGACGGCGTCGACAGCGGCGTCCTCACGAGTTCGTTCCGCGCGGGCATCAGCGGCTTCGAGGTTAACGACTTCGGCATCGACCAGTACCCCGCCGCGACGTTCCTGGAGTTCATCGGCGGCGACCCCGAGAACCCGAACGCCGAGCGGGGCTTCTCGTTCGTCCAGCGCGTCTTCGCCATCCTCCTCCTGCCCTTCATCGGCGTCGCGGGCGGCTTCGGCTACAACTTCGCCGGCTTCACCGGTATCGCCGCGAACTTCTACACGGTGCAGGGGCCGCTCGCTGCGCTCGGGACGACGCCGGTGTTCCTCCTGGCGAACGCCCTGTTCTGGACCGGCTGGATCAACCTCGTCATCGGCCAGTTCAACTGCGTGCCGACGTTCCCGCTGGACGGTGGGCACATCCTCAGGGCGACGACGGAGTCGGTGGTCTCTCGACTGCCGGTCCCCGACCGCCGCCGGGCGACGACGGCGGTGACCGTCGCGGTGACGGTGTCGATGATCGCCGGGTTGGTCCTGATGGTGTTCGGGCCGCGCTTCTTCGCCTGAACGCCGTCGGTCGAACCGACTTTCGTTACCCATTTACTGTCCGCCGCGAGAGTTGGCCGTATGTTTATCGCGCTCCGCGCGGAGGTCGAGGACGCCCTTGACGCCGCGCTCACGGAGTTAGGTCTGCCGACCGACGACCTCGGCATCGAGGAGCCGCCGGAAGACGTCGACGCCGTTCTCGCGTCCAGCGCGGCGTTCCGACTGGCCGGCGAGGTCGGCGCACCGCCGCCGAAGGTCGCCGCCGACGTCGCCGATGCTATCGACGCCGACCCCCTCACGTACGTCAGCGAGGTCACCACGCAGGGACCGTACGTCAACTTCCTCCCGAGCGAGGCGTACTTCGCCGAGACGCTGGAGGCGGCGGCCGACGAAGACTACGGTCGCCTGCCGGACCGCGACACCAGCGTCGTCGTCGAACACACCTCCGCGAACCCGACCGGCCCGGTCCACGTCGGCCGGGCGCGCAACCCAATCATCGGCGACGCCGTCGCTCGCGTGCTCGATTACGCCGGCTACGACGTCGAGCGCCACTACTACGTCAACGACGCCGGCCGCCAGATAGCGGTGTTCACGTGGGCCTACGAGACGTTCGACGAGTCGGACCTGCCCGACCCCGAACGGGACTCCCCCGAGTACGAGATGGTCCGCTACTACCGGAAGGGCAACGCCTTCCTCGAAGACGCCGATCCCGAGAAGGTCGAAGAAGCCGAAGCCGAGATTCAGGCGATTCTCCAGGGCTTAGAGGAAGGCGACGAGTCGACGTTCGAACGCGTGGCCGAAGTGGTCGACACCGTCCTCGGGGGGATGCGCCGCACGCTCGCCCGCCTCCCCGCCGAGTTCGACGAGTTCGTCAAGGAGACGCGGTTCATGCGCGACGACTCGACGGACGAACTGGTCGATCGACTGCAGGAACTGGACTGTGCCGTCTACGAGGACGACGCGTGGCAGCTCGACCTCCCCGACTTCGAGAAGAACCTCGTCTTCCTGCGCTCCGACGGCACCTCGCTGTACACGACCCGCGACCTGGCCCACCACGAGTGGAAGTTCGACAACTACGACCGCGCCGTCACGGTGCTCGGCGAGGACCACAAACTGCAGGCCGACCAGCTCTCGGCCGCGCTCGAACTGCTGGGCAACGACACCGAACAGCTCAGACAGGTGTTCTACTCGTGGGTCAATCTCCCCGAGGGCGGTATGAGCACCCGAGAGGGGACCGGCATCGACTTGGACGACCTGCTGGACGAGGCCATCGACCGCGCCCGCGAGGAGGTCGAGTCCCGTTTGGACGACCGCTCGCGCGGCGAGTTGGACGAGGACGATATCGAGCGCATCGCCCACCAGGTCGGCATCGGCGCGGTGCGTTACGACATCGTCTCGAAGCAGCCGACGAAGGGGATCACCTTCGAGTGGGACCGCGCGCTCGACTTCGAGGCCCAGTCCGCCCCCTACGTCCAGTACGTCCACGCGCGGTGTTGCGGCATACTGAGCGAGGCGCGGAACCGCGCCTCGGACAGTCGAGCGGTGGAGCCGCGAGACGACGAGGTCGAGGACGACGAACTCGCCCCCTCGACGGGCTTCGAGCACCTCGACGAACCCGAAGAGCGCGACCTCCTCCGAGTCGTCGCCCGCTTCCCGGCGGTCATCGAGGAAGCCGCTGAGGACCTGCAACCACACTCCGTCGCCACGTACACGCGCGACCTCGCCGAGACGTTCAACGCGTTCTACCGCGAGTGTCCGGTCTTAGACGCCGACCCCGAGACGCGAGCGGCGCGGCTGGCGCTCGTCGCGGCCACGCGTCACGCCGTCGCGAACTCGCTCGACGCCGTCGGCGTCGAAGCGCCGACCTCGATGTGACAATCAGTTGAACAGGCCGAAGACGCCGCCCGAACCCTCGTCCTCGGCGTCCCCGTCTTCGTCCGCTTCCTCGACGAACCAGCTGTCGTCGACGATGGTCTCGATGTCCCCCGCGACCGTCTCGCCCTGGAAGAAGAGCCGTTCGAGCGCGTCGGTCAGTCGGAGGTACGCCTCCGCCGCGTGACTCTCCGGCCGGTTGAGCACCAGCGGTTCGTCGGTCGTCGCCTGCGGGTCGTCCGGGACGACGGCCAACAGCGGGAACTGGAAGCGATCGGCGATGTCGGCGACGTCGGTGTGGCGAGTAACGCGGTTGATTATCGCGCCGACGACCTCGCCGTCGATGCGGTCGGCGAGTTCCGCCGTCTTGACCGTGTCGCCGATAGCGACGTCGTCGGGCGTCGTCACGAGGACGATGCCGTCGGCGAGTCCCAGCGGCACGGCCACCTCGTGGCTCAGGCCGGCACCGGTGTCGATGAGCACCACGTCGTAGGCGTTCCGAAGCGTCTTGATGACCTTCCGAAGCTTCGCCGGGTCCGCGTCGGCGAAGGCCTCCAGAGACTGCTCGCCGGGGATGACTGTCAGTCCGCCGGGCGCGTCGGTGAGCGCCTCGCTGACGGCGGCGTCGCCCGCGAGAATCTCGTGGAGGCTCTTCTCGGGTTCGACCGTCAGCATCGCGCCGAGGTTCGCCATTCCGAGGTCCGCGTCGACGACGGCGACGTCGTAGCCCATCTCCTGCAGCCCCGCGCCGACGTTGACCGCGGTCGTCGTCTTCCCGACGCCGCCCTTGCCGCCCGCGATCGTACACACGTACCCCGCCATAATCTGATTGTCTGTCCCCTAGACTGGCACTCATATAAAGCCGGGTGTCCCCGTCTCACGGTGGCACGGGACAATGTCCGCTTCGCTATCGCGGTCCTCGATCGCGTCGCTCTCTGAACCACGCTCCCGCTCCACGGCTCGCTATCGCTCGCCGTCGTCGGGTGGCGTTGCCGCCCGACTGCTTGAGGGACTTCCGGTCCCTCTCCGTTTCGCTTCGAGACCCTCCCTTCGGTCGGGCTCTCGCTGCTCGCGTGTCGCTGACGCTTTCGCTCCGCTTCGAGGACCGCGCTCCTTTCAGCCGCGCGCCCCTCGCTGTCAACAGGTTCTTACACCGCCTGAACCAACACGAAGTAATGAGTGAGCAGGAACAGGAGCAGTCGGACAAACAGAAGTACGAGTTCCGAAAGGTAATCGAGGAACTCAAGGGCTATCAGGGGTCGGGAACACAGCTCGTCTCTATCTACGTTCCCGAGGACAAACTCCTGAGCGACGTCGTCGCCCACGTCACGCAGGAACACTCCGAGGCGTCGAACATCAAGTCGAAGGACACCCGGACAGCCGTCCAGGACGCGCTGACGTCCATCAAGGACCGCCTCCGCTACTACGAGACGCATCCGCCCGAAAACGGCATGGTGCTGTTTTCGGGGGCCATCGACACCGGCGGCGGTCGAACCGACATGGTGACGAAGGTC
Organism: Haloarcula limicola; assembly: GCF_010119205.1. Lineage (NCBI taxonomy): Archaea > Methanobacteriati > Methanobacteriota > Halobacteria > Halobacteriales > Haloarculaceae > Haloarcula > Haloarcula limicola. The sequence goes on along the minus strand of NZ_WRXM01000002.1, from coordinate 586,427 downwards.
TTAGAGAGCCCGCCGGACCCGATCGAGTCCTTTCGCTATCACTGCGATTCGGACTTCCTCACCGAACCGCTCGAGGAGATGCTGGCCGATAAGGGCCTGTTCGGACTGGTCGTCCTCGACCGACGCGAGGCCAACGTCGGCTGGTTGAAGGGCAAGCGGGTCGAACCGGTCAAGTCGGCGTCCTCGCTCGTGCCGGGCAAGCAGCGAAAAGGTGGTCAGTCCGCCCAGCGGTTCGCCCGCCTGCGTCTCGAAGCCATCGACAACTTCTATCAGGAGGTCGCGGGCATGGCCAACGACCTGTTCGTCCCCGAGCGTCACGAGATGGACGGCGTCCTCGTCGGCGGCCCCTCGCCGACCAAAGACGAGTTCCTCGACGGCGATTACCTCCACCACGAACTGCAGGACATGGTGCTCGGGAAGTTCGACGTGGCCTACACCGACGAGTCGGGACTGTACGATCTCGTCGACGCCGCCGAGGACGTGCTGGCCGAACACGAGATGCTGCAGGACAAGCAGGTCATGGAGGAGTTCTTCAAGCAGCTCCACGACGGCGACCTCGCGACCTACGGGTTCGACCAGACCCGGAAGAACCTCAACATGGGTGCGGTCGAACAGCTGCTCATCTCCGAGGACCTCCGGAAGGACGTGGTCGCCTACACCTGTGAGAACGGCCACGACGAGTACGAACTCATCAATAGCAACGCGACGACGCCCGAGCACGACTGCACGCGGTGCGGCGCGTCGGTCGACGCCGAGGCCGGCGAACGCGAAGACGCGATCGACCACCTGATGGAACTGGGCGAACAGCGCGGCACCGAGACCGTGTTCATCTCGACGGACTTCGAGAAGGGCGAACAGTTGCTGACCGCCTTCGGTGGCATCGCCGGCCTGCTGCGCTACTCGACCGGCGTCTAATCGGATAGCGACGATACGTCCAGAAGGGGGGTACGGGGTAGTGGGGTCGGTGTGGGTCTTGGACGGGGTAATCCACGAACGGACACACGTTCCGACTCCGCGTCTGTGTAACGAAGGCGTTGGTACATACTATCTGTACCTAACTAGTTAGCGTTCCGAGTCGGCACCTACAGTAACTGTTCGAGTTGGTGTCGCCTACGAGCGAGGTCGACGTGGGCGTCCGCGCCGTAGCTCGCCGCGAGTCGGTCCACGACGAGCAACGGGTCGGTCCCGGCGCGTTCGACCCGTTCGAGCAGCGCCGTGATCTCTTGGCGGTGCAACGCCAGCGAGTCCAGTAGCCCGAGTACGAGGACCATCGGCACCGCCGCGTCCGGGTTCGACGGCATCGCGTCGTCGAGGACGGTCAGGTCGGGTATCGCCTCCGGCGGGTCGTCGGCCGGTCCCATCGCCAGACAGGCCCGACAGACGGTCGTACCGATAGCGTTGCCCGGTAGATACTCCCGCAGCTCGGGCGGAACCGGGACGGCGAGCGTCTCGCCGCCGCACTCGGAACAGGACATGGAGAAAACAAGGACGACGGGGAGAAAGGGATATCGGCTGCCGGGCTCAGTCGTCGGCGGTGAGCGGATCGACGGACTCGGCTTCGGACTCCTCGGCGGCGATCTCGTCTTCCTCTTCCTCTTTCTTCGCCTTGATCTTCTTCATGCGGAAGATCTCCTCGCGCTCTTGCTCTTCGAGTTTCTGCTCGATGTACTCCTTGTTGTCGTGGAGGTCCGGCAGCAGTTTGAACTCCAGCGCGTTGACGCGGCGCTTGGTCGTCTCGATCTCCTCGAGCATCTTCTTCATCGCCGTCTCGACCTCGGCCGCGAGGATGATCTGTTCGAGCAGTTCCTCGTAGGCGTCGGCGGCCTCGTCGATGCGCGCGGAGGTCCCCATCACGCCGTAGCCGCGCTCGTCCAGCGACTTACTGACCTTGCTGGACTCGATCTGCGGGACGACGACGCCCATGATGTTCTTCGACTGGGTCGTCAGCTCGGGATGTTCCTTCAGCGCGGCCGCGGCCCCGCGGACGGCGACGTCACCCTCCATCGCGCGGGCCATGTTGATGGCGCGCTGGGCGCGCTCGTAGGAGTCGTCTAAGTCGTTTCGGACGTCTTGTGCCTGATCGAGGATGTCCATGAACTCCATGATGAGGCCGTCACGCTTCTTCTCCAGCGTGTCGTGTCCGCGTTCGGAGAGCTCGATGCGGTCCTCTATCTGCATCAAGTTCTTCCGAGTGGGTTTGACGTCTTTAGCCATTGTGGGGCTCTATCGGGCCTAGGCAGTTAACCGTTTTCAGTCGTCGCGCGACGGTTCGGCCGATATCGCGGTTCGACGCGGAGCGGGTCGATACAGCCGTAACTACGGAATCGTAGCGGGTCGGAAAAAGCGCGAGCCGAAACGAGAACCGGCCGAGTTAGGCTTCGACGGCCTCTTCGTCGGCGCTCTCTGCGGTCTCGTCCTCGCGGTAGTGTTCCTCGATGAGCTCCTCGTCGATGCGGTTGAGCGCGTCCTTCGGGAGCATCGAGAGCAGGTCCCAGCCGAGTTCGAGCGTGTCGTCGATGTCGCGGTTGGTGTCGAAGCCCTGATCGACGAACTCGTCCTCGAAGCGGTCGGCGAAGTCCAGGTACTTGTTGTCCAGTTCCGACAGCGCCTCGCGGCCGACGATGTTCACGAGGTCGCGCAGGTCCTCACCCTCCGCGTACGCGGCGAAGATCTGGTCTTTCACGTCGGCGTGGTCGGCGCGGGTCAGGCCCTCGCCGATACCGTCGTCCATCAGCCGCGAGAGGCTCGGCAGGACGTTGATCGGCGGCTGGACGCCCTGACTGTTGAGGTCGCGGTCGATGTAGATCTGGCCCTCCGTGATGTAACCGGTCAGGTCCGGGATCGGGTGTGTGTCGTCGTCGCCGGGCATCGTGAGGATCGGAATCTGCGTGACAGAGCCCTCGCGGCCCTCGATACGACCGGCCCGCTCGTAGAGTTGCGCGAGGTCGGTGTACATGTAACCGGGGTAACCACGCCGACCGGGGACCTCCTCACGCGCGGCGCCGATCTCGCGCAGCGCCTCGCAGTAGTTGGTCATGTCCGTCAGGATGACCAGCACGTGGTAGTCCTTCTCGAAGGCGAGGTACTCGGCCGTAGTGAGCGCGAGTCGCGGCGTGATCGTCCGCTCGACGGCGGGGTCGTCCGCGAGGTTCATGAAGACGACCGAGCGTTCCAGCGCGCCGGTGCGCTCGAAGTCGTCCATGAACTCGTTGGCCTCTTCGGCCGTGATACCCATCGCGCCGAAGATGACTGCGAACTCCGACCCCTCTTCGTCGTCGCCCTCTTCCTCTTCGGGCACGCTGGCCTGTCGGGCGATCTGCAGCGCGAGGTCGTTGTGGGGCAGCCCCGACGCCGAGAAGATGGGGAGCTTCTGCCCGCGGACGAGCGTGTTCATGCCGTCGATAGCCGAGACGCCAGTCTGGATGAACTCCTCGGGGTACTCCCGGGAGTAGGGGTTGATCGCCGCGCCGACGATGTCCTGTCGGTCGTCGGGGACGATCTCCGGGCCGCCGTCGATCGGCTGGCCGGTCCCGTCCATGACCCGTCCCAGCAAGTCCTCGGTGACGGGCATCTTCATCGTCTCGCCGAGGAAGCGGACGGAGGCGTCGCGGTCGATACCCTCCGTGCCCTCGAACACCTGGATGGCGACGTAGTCGCTCGCGGATTCGAGCACCTGGCCGCGGCGGGTCTGGCCGTCGCCGGTCTCGATCTCGACGATCTCGTCGTACCCGACCGGCTCGTCGGTCTCGACGAACACCAGCGGGCCGCTGATTTCCGTGATTGTCTGATACTCTTTCATCGTTAGTACTTCTCCCGGAGCTGGGACTTGATGTCCTCCTCCAGTTGGTCGACGTACTCGTTGTAGTCTTCCTGCACGCCGATGCGGTTGATGCGCGGCGCGGCGTCGATGTCGGTGATCTCCTCGACGGGGACACCGGCTTCGAGCGCCTCGAAGGCCGCGTCGTTGTACGACTGGATGACGTCCATGATCCGGTAGGTCTTCTCCGGCTCGCAGTAAGTGTCCACGTCGTGGAAGGCGTTCTGCTGGAGCCACGCCTCACGCAGGTATCGCGCGATCTCGAGCGTGAGCTGCTGGTCCTCCGGCAGGGCGTCCTTCCCGACGAGCTGGACGATCTCCTGGAGCTCGGCCTCCTCGTCGAGGACGTCGATGGCCCACTGACGCGTTTCGGGCCAGTCGTTGCGCACGTTCTCGACGAACCACGGGTCGAGCTGGTCCCGGTATAGGGAGTAGGACTCGTTCCAGTTGATAGACGGGAAGTGTCGCCGCTCGGCGAGGTCGGCGTCCAGCGCCCAGAACGTCTTGACGATACGCAGCGTGTTCTGCGTGACCGGTTCCGAGAAGTCCCCGCCCGGCGGCGAGACGGCTCCGATGACCGAGACGGACCCCTCGGTGTCGTTGATGTTCTGGAAGTAGCCGGCGCGCTCGTAGAACTCGCTCAGGCGAGCCGAGAGGTACGCGGGGTACCCCTCCTCGCCGGGCATCTCCTCCAGTCGGGAGGAGATCTCGCGCATGGCCTCGGCCCACCGGGAGGTGGAGTCGGCCATCAGCGCCACGTCGTACCCCATGTCACGGAAGTACTCGGCGATGGTGATTCCCGTGTAGACACAGGACTCACGCGCCGCGACGGGCATGTTCGACGTGTTCGCGATGAGGCAGGTCCGGTCCATCAGGGCGTTGCCCGTGATGGGGTCTTCCAGTTCCGGGAAGTCCTCGATCACTTCGGTCATCTCGTTGCCGCGCTCGCCGCAGCCGACGTAGACGACGATGTCCGCGTCGGCCCACTTCGCGAGCTGGTGCTGGGTGACCGTCTTGCCGGAACCGAACGGCCCCGGAATCGCGGCCGTCCCACCTTTGGCGATGGGGAAGAGGCCGTCCAGCACGCGCTGGCCCGAGATGAGGGGTTCGGTCGGCGTCTCCTTCTCGTCGGCCGGACGCTGCGTGCGGACCGGCCACTCCTGGCGCATCTGGATCTCCTCGCCGTTGTCCAGTTCGACGACCGGTTCGGTGACGGTGAAGTTGCCCGACTCGGCGGAGACGACTTCGCCGCCCTCGTAGTCCGGCGGGACCATCACTTTGTGGTCGATGCTGGGCGTCTCGGGGACGGTCCCGACGATGTCGCCGGATTCGACCTCGTCGCCTTCTTCGACGGTCGGTTCGAACTCCCAGGTCTTCTCTAAGTCGATCCCCGGCGCGTCGACCCCGCGGTCTAAGTACGCCGAGTCCATCTTCTCTTCGAGCACGTCGAGCGGGCGCTGGACGCCGTCGTAGATGGCGTCGAGCATGCCCGGTCCGAGGTCGACAGACAGGGGCGCTCCGGTCCCCTCGACGGGTTGGCCCGGAGAGACCCCGGAGGTCTCCTCGTACACCTGGATGGTGGTGATGTTGCCTTCGATCTCGATGACCTCGCCCATCAGCCCTTCCGAACCGACGTAAACGACGTCGTTCATCCGGGCGTCGAGGTCTCGAGCCGTTACGACCGGTCCCGAGACGCTTTCGATGATGCCGTCCTCGCGGACGTCGGATTCTGTTGCTTGACTCATTGTTTAGTCTTCGTCCATCAGGTCGATACCGATGGCTCGCTTGATCTGGTCACGTAGTCCGCCGCTACCGGTGCCACCGCCGAGTGTCACCAGTACCGGCTCGACGCTCGTCTCGGCGTTCTGTCGAACGCCCCGCGAGAGATGCTCCAGGTCGTCGTCGTGCATCACGACGATGCCGACGTCGTCGTCGCCGAGCATCTCCTCGACGGCGTCGTCCAGTTGCTCGTCTTTCTCGTCCTGGGGGACGTCCGCGAACTTGCGGACCCCCGCCAGTCGGAACCCCGTCGTGAACTCGGGGCTGCCGATGACGCCTATCTCCTGGCTCATAGTATCACCAGCTCCTGTTCGATCTCGTCGGGTTCGAGGCCCGCTTCCCGGCCGCGGGCGATGGCCCGGATGTTGTCGACCTCGCGCTCCTTGGCGAGGATGTAGGACAGCACCGGACAGACCGACAGCGGATACCGGTTCGAGAGGCGGTCGGCGTACTCTAAGAGCGCCGCGTCCAGCGCCCGCTCGAACTCGATGAGGTTGTCGGCCTCCTCCAGCGCGGAAAGCGCCGTATCAAGTTCGTCGCCGTACGTGCTCTCGCGGACGGCCGCGACGATGCCCTCGACGTTCGCCGAGAGCTGTGAGAGGGTCTGCTCGTCGAAGAGCTTCCCGCCCTCGATGTAGTACTCCGTCGGGTCGGCGTCGGCACCGCTGCGAGCGAGGCGGAGGGCGTTCCGGAGGTTCCGGAAGTCCACCTCGGCCTGCAGGAACTCGACGTACAGCCCGGTCGGGCTGTCGATCTCGGGGTTGCTGGGAAGCCCTTCGAGCAGGGTTTCGTAGAAGGCGCGGTCGAGCGCGTTCTCGAGCGGCACGAGGACGTCGCTCTCCTCGTAGACCGGGTAGGCCTCGGCCATCGCCTCGCCGAATATCGTGTCGTCGAGCAGTTCGACGACCTCCTCGATGGAGCCGGCGGCGAGCAACTGGTCGACTCGCCGCTCGCTGAACTCGCCGGCGCGGATGAGGTCGTCTTCGACCTCGGTCGACCCCGTGCCGGCGTACAGCCCGCGGATGATCGTCTTGACGTTCCAGACGTCGAACTTCCGCAGGTAGCGGGCGATGTAGTCGTACAGCGCCCCCTCGGCCCACTCCAGCAGGTCGTCGAAGTGCTTCGCGAGGTTTCGATTCAGCGCGTATTCGACGAGGTCGACGCCGGAGTACCGGGAGCCGAGCGCGTTCATCTCCGTCTCGTACTCGGTCTCCTCCATGAAACGAGCGATCTCGCTCGTCCCCATGCGGACCAGTTTCCGATAGTCGTCGTCGTCGAACAGCGAGGCACGACGCGAGCGAACCCGAGCGATGACGTACTCGTAATTCGAGCTCCGGCCGCGGTTTGCCGCCCCGTTGCTGCTCATTGTGAATCGAAGAGCCGATCGCTGATTGCTTTCAGGTTGTCCTCCCAGACGCTCTCCAGCACGGAGTCGAACGTGTTGTTCACACGGACGCGGGAGGCCTCGCTCTCGACAACCACACCGCCGAGGCAGTCGTGTTCCCCGGCGAACTCTGCGTCGTCGTAGTCGGTGAGGATATCCTCGATGAGGGCCTGGTCGTCGGCGCGGCCGTAGACGCGAAGCGTCGCGCCGTCGTCGAACTCGGAGGCAGCGCCCGAGAGCAGCGACCGCGTCAGCTCCTCGCGCCGCTCGCCGTCGATGTCGGCGACGGCCTGCTCGACGTCCTCGTGTACGTCCTCTAGGACGTCACGGCGCGCTTCCAGCCGGGCCTGCTTGGCCTCGAGCTTCGCCGAGGAGAGGCGCTGTTCGCGCAACTGCTCGATCTCTCGCTGGACTTCGGCTTCGCGCTCCTCGTGGATCTGCTCGGCGTCGGCCTCGGCCTCGGCGACGATCTCCTCGGCGCGCTCGTCGGCCTCTTCCCGAATCTCCTCTGCACGCGCGCGGGCCTCGTCTCGGATGTCCTCTACGACTGTATCAAGGCTCATTGTTGGAAAAGGGGGATGTGGTTTAGACGACGAAGACGACGACCAGCGCGAGGATGACGAGTGTCTCCGGCAGGACCGTCAGGATGAGGCCACGACCGAACATGCCGTCGTCCTCCGCGATGGCGCCGACCGCGGCGGCACCGATACCGCGCTCCGCGTACCCCGAACCGAGTGCGGCCAGCCCGACGGCGAGGGCGGCGGCGGCGGAAGCCGGGATCGCCGGGGCGGCGCCAGTGGTACCTTCCTGCAGTACAGCGTTGACAACGAGTGGGATGCTCTCAATCATGTGTTGAAGTCCTTTTGGGTGCTCGTGTCCGAACAGGCGTATGTGACCCCACGGAGTTCATAAAGCTTCCCAAAACGCTTCGTCAGCGTGCTGTCCGGGCGATTTAGGCGCTCAGGACGGTGGGGATGTGAGCTGGTACCAGCCACCGCTGGGCGCTGTGAGCGACGGAGAATGCCCTCGTGGGTGTGAAACTGGGAAGATCGAGAGCGAGGCCGACGCGCGGGCGTCGGTCAGTCGTCGTTGCTGTAGGTCCGCTCGTAACCGAACGGGTTGTACTTCTTGCCGCCGCCCTCGAAGAACTTCCCGAAGAACTCGACGTACTCGAGACGCACGCCCTGCAGGCCGGCGCTCGTGACCCCGAGGATGAGGACGAGCAGGTGCCCCAGTACGAGGACGAGGAGCCCGCCGACGAGCGCGGCGACGCCCGAGTGCATCAGACCGGGGAACATCACGCTCGTGACCTCGTGACCGTGGTAGGTCCCCTGTTCGAGCATGTGTGCCGGCGAGTGGCCGATCCCGAAGTGCCACTCCGCGCCGTGGTCCGTCTCGACGACGTACACGCCGAAGAACAGCAGGTTGACCACGAAGGCCATCCCTGCCTTGGCCAGCAGCACCGCGGCCAGTCGGGTGTACGAGAGGACGTTCACGAGCACGTTGAGGAACTCGACGACCTCGATGAGGTCGGCGAGCGCGAGCAGGACGAGGCCCGCGAAGAACAGGACCAGCCACGCCGAGAACGGCGCATCGAGCACCGGGATGGTGAACAGGTTGACGGGCGGGAGACCGGCGAAGCCGAACGCGAACGGATGACCGGCGAAGATGCCCTCCTCCGCGGTGTAGAGGAAGTTCGGTGCGGCACCGTTGGCGCCGGAGAAGACCCACGCCCAGAGACCGAACAGCATCAGGAGCCACGAGCCGCTCTCGGTGAGCGCGTCCCAGAGGCCGTGCTCCAGGTTCTCGACGAAGTCGAAGATCCAGCCGACGGCGAGGTGAACCATGCCGACGAGCAGGCTGATCGTCAGCCACGCGATGGCGTAGTTCCCGTAGACGGGCTGGAGGCCCTTGTGCATCGGCGGGTTGCCGCCCCACACTATCTCACCGAGCTGGTGGAGACCGAAGAACTCGCCGTAGAGGACGCCGAACAGCATCGTGAACCCGCCGGCCCACATCGCGACGCCGCCGAGGCTCTTCATCACGTCGCCGTCCATCTTCGAGTAGAGCCCGTACCCCGCGAGGAAGTACAGGATCCCGTAGCCGAGGTCGCCGATCATGAACCCGTAGAACGCCGGGAACGTCAGGAAGAACGCGACCGTCGGGTCGAACTCCCCGTACTTCGGGCGGTTGACGACCTCGACGAGCGCCTCGAACGGGCGAGCGGGAGCCGCGTTGTCCTGAATCACCGGCGGCTCGTCGTCGTCCATCGTGACGAGGCCGCCGTCGGCGGCGACTTCCTGCTGTTGGCCCTCTTCCTCTTCTTCGGCTTCGGGGGCCGTCACGGTCTGGCCCACCGTCGCGTCGCCGCCACCGCCGCCCTCGTGTTCGATCTCCTCGCGAGCGTGGGCGTGACCGTCGTCGTACTCGGCGACTTCGAGCTTCTCGACGTCCACGGCCTCGCTCACGTCGGACTCGATCGCGCTCTCGAACGCCGCGTAGCGCTCGTCGGGGATCCACCCCTCGGCGATGAAGGCGTTCTCCGTCGTGGCGAAGGTCAGCGGCGCTTCGGCCTTCTGGACCTCGATGGTGAGCTTCTCCTCGGCCGCCAGCAGGAACCCGCCGTAGTCCAGTCGCAGGTCGCCGAGCTCGTCCTCGACGGTCGCGAGCTTGGATTCGAGTTGCTGTTGCCGGTGGTGGAGTTCCTCTAAGTACTCCGACGGTTCGCCGTCGCCCTCGGGGATCTGCAGCTGTGAGAAGGTCGCACCGACCAGCGCGTCCTGCAGTTCGCTCTCGTCGGTCCGGGCGAAGACGGCGACGACGCTGTCCTCGTCGAACACTTGGAAGGTATCGACGTCGCTGTCGGCCAAGGCGACCTTCACCTCGTCCGCGTCGCCCTCACCGACGGCGACGGAGAGCGTCTCGTAGCCACGGAGCAGGTCCAGGTCGATGCCCAGCGTGACGAACGGCTCCATCGTGCTGATGCGCTCTTCGACGTCACGGAGGTCGTCGCGGACGTCGCCGCGTCGGTCGTCGAGTTCGTTGACCTTCGTTCGGACCTCCTCCAGGTCCTCTTCGAGCGCGTCGTCGGTGACGAGCCGCTTCGGTCCGGCGTCCTCCTCGTCGATGTCGAGGATGGACTCGAGCGAGCGGACCGTCACGAGCTGATCGGAGGCCTCGTCGGCCCCGTCGACGGGGTTGCCGGGTTCGAACCCCTCCCAGGACCCGTCGTACTCGGTGACGTGGAGCATGCTGAGGTCGTGGACCGACTCGATGACCTCCTCCATGACGCGCTTCGATCCCGTCACCGAGACGCGACACATCTTCTCAGGTCTGAACATGTACCGCCTCCTCGAAGAGGTCTGTGACGTATTCGACCACCTCGTCCTCCCGCCCAGCGGCCTCCGCTTCGAGTTCCTCGCGGGCGTTCTCACCCTCGGCGATGAGTTCCGCTCGCTCCTCTTCGATCTCCTTTCGAGCCGCTTCGAGACGGGCGTCCGCGTCGGATTCGGCCTCTTCGCGAGCCTGTTCGCGTATCTCCTCGGCCCGTTCGCGGGCCTCGGCGAGTCGTTCGTCCCGGTCCTCCTCGGCCTCGGCGACGATCTCGTCGGCCTCCTGCTCGGCCTCCTTTATCCTATCTAGAACTTCTGGCCGTGGCATTTGCTAATCGTGTGACCGTTGCTAGAGCGGCTATTTGGTAGTTGCGAAGTTTCTGCGCGTGCGTGTGAACCACAGCCACCCAGCGAATCGCCGGCGCATCCGTTCCCTGGCCGAAATCCGGGGAATTATGACCGCGAGATTCTAACGGCCGACAATGGGAGTCCTCGAAAACAAGGCCCGCGCGCGGACGTTTTACAAGTATCTCTCGAAGGTGTACGACCAGATCAACCCCTTCATCTGGGACGAGCGGATGCGCGACGAAGCCATCGAGATGCTGGGACTCTCCGCCGACGATCGGGTGCTCGACGTCGGCTGTGGCACCGGTTTCGCCACCGAAGGACTCCTCGAACACGTCGACACCGTCTACGGACTGGACCAGAGCCCCCACCAGTTATCGAAGGCCTACCAGAAGTTCGGCAAGCGCGGCGACGTTCGCTTTCACTTGGGCGACGCGGAGCGACTTCCGTTCAGAGACGACGCCTTCGACGTCGTCTGGTCGTCCGGTTCCATCGAGTACTGGCCGAATCCCGTCGTCGCGCTGCGGGAGTGCCGTCGTATCACGAAACCCGGCGGACAGGTGCTCATCGTCGGTCCGGACTACCCCAACTCCACGATCTTCCAGAAGTTGGCCGACGCCATCATGCTGTTTTACGACGAGAGCGAGGCCACGCGGATGTTCGAAGCCGCCGGCTACGAGGCGTTCGAACACCACATTCAACAGTCCCGTCCCGGGAGCCCGCGGGCGATCACGACGATCGCGCAAGTGCCCGAGTAGAGGGCTCCTCACTCCGGAAACACGGGCACCGAGATCTCCGTTCCGTTCTCTGTAGTCACGTTGATCGTGTACGAGCCGCGAGGCTGTACCGTCCAGAGGTGACCGTTCGACCCGGTTCGACCGACCGGCTGTCCGTTGATCTCGACCGTCCCGTCGACGGGTTCCGAGGAATCCTCTTCGACTACCGACATGACCAGGGGGCCGGTCTCGTAGGACTGGTCGATGGTCACCCGGAGGCCCTCCTCGAAGGCCGTCTCGGTACTCGACGTTCGCACGCTATTCAGGTCGCGGTGCTGGAGTTCGTAGAAGACGTTTGTGGTCCCGCCGTCTAGGAAGAACGTCAGCTGACCGTTGCTGGTCTGGGCGGCCAGCCGGTAGATCCCGGTGTCGCCGTAGGCGTTGACGCTGGGGAGTTGTCGCTGGTACGTCCACGGATACAGCTCCCGTCCGCGCTCGACCGCGGCCACGAGGCGATCGCCGTCGGCTTCCGCGAACGTGTCGGTCAGGTTCGGCGCTCGCTGGCTTCCCAGACGCGTCTCGCGGACGTACTGGCTCCCGTCGATGGTGGCGAGCATGTACGCGTCCGTCGAGGATTCGAGATAGACGACGTCCGCGCCGTCGGCACCGGACATCGACTCGGTCAACTGCTCGCCGACCGGTCCCTGCAGCGTCCGCAGGTTCCCGAGGACGTCGTTTATCCGGGTCGTCATCCCGTCGCTCGTCGAGTAATCCGGCGCTATTTCCGCGGTGCTCTTGACGCGGTTGAGTCGCTGCGTGAGTTCTCTCGACTCCGTATCGACCATCGATCGGACCCGGAGGAACTCGGTCGCGGTTATCTCCCCGTTGGCGTACCGTCGGATCGCCGTCTGCTGTCTGCGGTCGAGCTCGGCTTCCTCGGACTCGATGTTCGACAGCGCCCGACGGATGTGTTGGGTGCGCTCGAACTCCGAATCGAGGCGTCCGAAGCGCGACTCGAACGCCGCGGCCTCGTGGCGCTGATGGAGCGACGTCGACCCGGCGGCGACGGCCGTGCCGACGTCGATGCCGCTCTCGTTGAACGACGACGTCCTGACCTCGCTGTCGGGGATCGTCAGGTGGTTGGTGGTGTTCTCGATGGTGGCGACACGCGGGGCCGGGGGCACGGCCGTCTGTGACTGTGTCGCCGACGCGCTCCAGCCGGCGGCAGGAGCGACCGCCGCACCGACGAACAGGAGTGCGACGAGGAGGGCGGAGAGGGTTCGCATCACCCCCGGATACAGCCCCACCGTACAAAAATCCCTCTATTACTACACCTCGAATAGCTGGCTGAGAAGGCCCGAGACGTTTCAAAGGCGCGTCTGACGTTTTATAGTCGGATGGAAAGGGTTTTGCCGACGGACTGTGGATTCTCGTGTGGAAATGGTCCCGCGGGCCCCCGCTGTCTTCCTCGTCCTCCTCGTCGTGGCGTCGGTAGCGACGCCGGTCGCGGCGTCGGTGGTCGCCCCCACGCGGCCGGCACAGCAGACGACGCCGACCGAGACGCCGACGCCGGTCACCGAGAACACGACGTTTTACGTCCAGATACAGCCCAACGGCGACGCCCGCTGGACCGTCACGGATACGTACGCGTTGGAAGACCAGAACGACACGGACGCCTTCGAATCGCTGGCCCAGGAGTACGTAGACGGTGAGACGGACACCCGGTGGGAAGCGGCGTTCCGCGAGGCCAACGAGCGGGCGACGGCGGCGACGGGCCGGGAGATGAACATCACCGGGATGAGCCGGGACTACGTCGTCAACGAGCGACGAGGGACGCTCATTCTCGAATTTACGTGGACGGACTTCGCCACCGTCGAACGGGGGCGACTCGTCGTCGGCGACGCGTTCGAGACGCCCGAGGGGACGTGGTTCAGGAGCCTCGGCGAGAACCAGCGACTCGTCATCTCGGCCCCGGCGGGGTACGGCGTCCAGAACTCGCCGCCGCGAACGGCCGTCATCGACGGCGAACTCCGATTCGAGGGACCGCGGACGTTCGAACCGGATTATCTCGAGATCGTCTACACCGGCAACCCCGACCGCTCCCCGACCGACACGCCCGAACGGCCGGCCGGCCTCTTCGGGAACGTCCCCTTCTGGTTCGGGGCCGTCCTCATGCTCGTCGTCGGACTCGTCGTCGCGGTCGGGTACATCAACTGGCAGGGTAACCTCGACCTTCCGCCCGCGGGCGCGAGCGGGACAGATACTGGCGGCGGTGACGGCGGTGGCGCGGCCGGGGCCGTCGCGAGCGGGGTGGCGACCGACGGGGCCGACGAGTCGGGCGCCGCCGCTGCGTCCGACGACGGCGACGAGGAGACCGACGTCACGCTCTTGAGCGACGAGGAGCGCGTCGAGCGCCTGCTCGACCGGAACGGCGGGCGGATGAAGCAGGCCCGCATCGTCAAGGAGACCGGCTGGTCGAACGCCAAGGTCTCCCAGTTGCTCTCCGCGATGGACGAGGACGGCCGTATCGACAAGCTCCGGATCGGGCGGGAGAACCTCATCTCCTTCCCCGACGAGGACGTCACCGAGATCGACGAGTAGGGTAAACATCCCCGGGGTGGTTTCTGGTTCGGAAACGTTTATTCGCCGTCCGGCCGCAGTGCGTGGTATGAAAATCCTTGTCACGGTGAAACAGGTGGCCGTCGTCGAAGACGAGTTCGAGATAGACGGGCTGTCCATCGACGACCGCTACGTCACCGACGACCTCAACGAGTGGGACGACTACGCCGTCGAGGCGGCCGTCCAGATACGGGAGGCGGGCGAGGACGTGGAGGTCGTCGCCGTGACGATCGGCGACGCCGACACCGAGGACACCATCCGGCAGGCGCTGGCGAAGGGGGCCGACCGCGCGATACGCGTCTGGGACGACGCGCTGGCCGAGGCGGGACTGCTCGACCCCGAGACGAAGGCGCGGCTGCTCGCGGCCGTCGCCGAGGAGGAGGACCCGGACCTCGTGTTGACCGGCGTGCAGTCGGCCGACGACGGGTTCGGCGCGACCGGCGTGACGCTGGCCGAGAAGATAGGGTTCGAGTGGGCCGCCGTCGTCAACGCGCTGGACTTGGATCGGAAGGCGGGCGTCGCCCACGTCCACCGCGAACTGGAGGGCGGCGTCGACGAACTGACCGACGTCTCGCTCCCGGCGGTCCTGACCATCCAGACGGGGATCAACGAGCCGCGCTACGCCAGCCTTCGCGGGATTCGACAGGCCCAGAGCAAGGAACTGGCCGAGTACGGCCTCTCTGACCTCGGGCTCTCGGCGGCCGATGTCGAGAGTCCGCTGGAACAGACCGCCCTCTACGAACCGGAAAGCGAGAGCGACGCGACGGTGTTCGAGGGAAGCGCCGAGGAGACGGCCGCCGAACTCGCCGGCGTGCTCCGCGAGAGGGGGGTGGGCCAGTGACGGTCCTCACCGTCGCCGAACACCGCCGGGGCGAACTCCGAGACGTGAGCCTCGAAGCGCTGACGGCCGGACGAGAACTCGCAGACGAGGCCGGCGTCGAGCTCCACACCGCGGTCGTCGGCGGCGACGTCGAGGCCTTCGCCGACCGGTTGAACCGCGAGGGCGTCGAGACGATACACACGATCGACGAGAGCGAGGAGTTCAACCACGACGTGTACGTGCAGGCGGTGGCACAGCTGGCGGACGCCGTCTCCCCACAGTTCCTGCTGCTCCCGAACACCGTCAACGGCTTGGACTACGCGCCCGCCGTCGCCAGTCGCCTCGACAGACCGCTGGTGACCGACGTCGTCGACCTCGAATACGACGGCGAACTCACGGCGACGCGGGAACTGTACGGTTCGAAGGTCGAGACGACTATCGACGTCCACAGCGAGACTCCCGCAGTGACCGTCCGCCCCGCCGAGTGGCCGGCAGCGACGGGGACCGGCGACGCCACTGTCGAGTCCTTCGACGTGGACATCGACGAGTCGGCCGTCCGCTCGACGGTCACCGGGTTCGAGGAGGTGAGCGGCGGCGACGTCGACATCAGCGACGCGGACGTGCTCGTCTCGGTGGGTCGCGGCATCGAGGAGGAGGAGAACCTCGACATGATCCGCGACCTCGCCGAGGCGCTCGACGCAACGGTATCCGCTTCTCGGCCCATCATCGACAACGGCTGGCTGGAGAAGAACAGGCAGGTCGGCCAGTCGGGGAAGGTCGTCACGCCCGACGTCTACATCGCCATCGGCATCTCCGGGGCGGTCCAGCACGTCGCCGGGATGAAGGGGAGCGACACCATCGTCGCCATCAACTCCGACCCCAACGCGCCCATCTTCGACATCGCCGACTACGGCATCGTCGACGACCTCTTCGAGGTGGTGCCCGCGCTCATCGAGCAGTTCGAGGGATAGCAACGGCGTGGGCCGAGCGCGCGTTTCATCGCGCGCTACGGGGAAGGGCAGGCTGCCGAGCGTAGCATACCGCTCGCCACCGGCGAGCGGTTTCACTGAACGCGAGGCGAAGCCGAGCGTTCAGCCTTTTTGGTCCAGATTTTTGGGCGGGGGTTGAGGGCGCGAAGCGCCCGAACCCCCCGTCGAAAAAGGTGGGTCGTCAGGTACTTTGTGTCCTGGTCCTCAAAGGCGAACGATGGAGCATCTGGAGCGGCGTCGTGACCGCGTCGAGGAGCGGCTGGAGGCGGTCCTCGACGGCGTCGAACCCGAGCAGTTGGCCGAGGAGGTCCGACACGTCGCGCTCTCGGGGGGTAAACGCGTGCGACCGACGGTCACGGTGCTGGTCTGTGAGGCGCTGGGCGGCGAACCGGACGACGCGCTGGATTTCGGCGTCGGCATCGAGCTGGTCCACAACGCGTCGCTGGTCATCGACGACATCATCGACGAGTCGGAGGTGCGCCGCGGGACGCCGGCGGCGTGGACGGCGTTCGGCCACGGCCCCGCTATCATCGCCTCCGACGGCCTATTGGGGGAGGCGTTCGCGCTGTTCTCGGCGGACGAGCGGGCGATGCAGACGGTCTCCGAGGCGATGGTCGAACTCGGCGAGGGCGAGGCGACCGAACTGGTCGCTCAGCCGACCAACGAGCGGGAGTACATGGAACTCGCTCGCCGGAAGACCGGCGCGCTGTTCCGGGCGGCCGCGGAACTGGGCGCGATCGCGGCCGACGCCGACGCGTACACCGTCGAGGCGATGGGCGAGTACGCGGAGCGGGTGGGCGTGGCGTTTCAGATGCGCGACGACGTGCTGGACGCGACGGCCGACGCCGAGACGCTCGGCAAGCCGACGGGTCACGACGCCGAGATGGAGCGACCGTCGCTGGTCGAGGTAACGGAGATGACCGCCGAGGAGGCCAACGAGCGAGCGCGTGCGGAATCGGACGCCGCGCTGGAGGCCTTGGAGACGACGAACGCGCCGGACTCGCAGTCGATGGAGTACTTACGCGACCTCGCGGAGTTCGTGGTCGTGCGCGAACGGTAGGGCTTTTGGCCGCCGCTGGCGAAGCCGCGGGCAATGACAGTTATCGGGATCGTCGGGCTCCCCGGCAGCGGCAAGAGCGAGGCGGCCAACGTCGCCGCCGACATGGGGGTGCCGGTCGTGACGATGGGCGACGTCATCCGCCAGGAGTGCCGCGACCGGGGGTTGGACCCCGCGAGCGACCACGGGCGGATCGCACAGGCGCTGCGCGAGGAGAACGGCCCGGGTGCCATCGCCGAGCGGTCGCTGCCGCTCATCGAGGACGAACTGGCCGAGAGCGACACCGTCCTCGTCGACGGCATCCGTTCGGACGTGGAGGTCGAGGCGTTCCGCGAGGCCTTCGGCGAGTCGTTCCTGCTGATCGAGGTCGACGCGCCCTTCGAGCTGCGCGCGGAGCGACTGGACCTGCGCGGGCGCGACGACATGAACGACGAGACCGGGGAGTCGCTCACCGACAGAGACGAGCGCGAACTGGGCTTCGGCATGGGAAAGGCCATCGAGATGGCCGATGTGACCATCGAGAACGCGGAGACGCTCGCGGCGTTCCAACGGAAGGTGCGCACGCTGCTCCGCGAGGGCGCGGAGGAGATCGAGCGATGAGCGTCGTCTACAGCGTCGACGTGGAGATCACGGTTCCGGTCAACGACACCGAGGTCACCGCCCGGGTCGCCGACGCCGTCCGGAACCTCTTCCCGGAGGCCGACCCCGCCCACCGCGAGGGCGGACTCGTCGCCGAGGTCCACACGATGGAGGGCTTCTCCCAGAAGCTCCACGAGGCCGAGATCCTCGACACCGCCCGCTCCGTCTTCTTCGACACCCTCTCGGGCGACACCTTCTCGTTCGACCTGAAGAAACAGGCGGCCTTCGAGGGGCGGGTCAACTTCGCCGTCGGCGAGGCCTCCGAACTGGGCGACATCCACGTCGAGGTGACGGTACGCGAACCCGACGCCGAGTCGTATATCGACGCCGTCGCGCCGCCGACCGAGGACGGCAAGCCGGTCGACCCCGAATGACGACGGCGCTGTGTTTCGACCTCGACGGGACGCTGGTCCACCGGACGGAGCCCCACGAGGCGGTCACGCGGGCGACGCTCGACGCCCACGGCTTCGACGCGACCGACGCGCTCGTGCGGATTGCCGAGGAAACGTTTCGAGCGGCCAAGCGCGACCTCGAACCGAACCCCTTCGAGCGGTCGATGCGGGCCGTCGTCGCCGAGGCCGGCGGAGACGGCGATCCCGAGACGATGGTCGAGACGCTCCGAGAGCGAGCGTACGCGACGACCGAGGTGCCCGACGCGGCCCGCGAGAGCCTCTCGGCGCTCGGCGAGGACGAGGCGCTCGGCGTGATAACGAACGGCACGCGGGAGTGGCAGGTCGGCAAGCTCGAACACCACGGCCTGCTCGACGCGTTCGACGCTGTCGTCACCTCCTACGAGGCCGGCGCGCACAAACCCGATTCCGCGCCGTTCGACCTGCTCCGCGAACGGCTCCCCGCCGACGAGTACGTCATGGTCGGCGACGATTACGAGGCGGACGTCGAGGGCGCGCGATCGGCGGGATTCGTCCCGATTCATTACGAGGACGGGGACGACGGCCCGGACCTGTGGGCCACTATCGACGCGCTGCTGTAGTCACAGTCCGCTGACGAAGATAGCGACCCACTCGCCGAACTCTCGCCGTTTGTCCACGCGCACTTCCCTGACCCACTTCACCCACTGGAAGCCGCGCCGTCCCGGTGCCACGAGGCGTAACGGGAAGCCGTGGCCGTGCGAGAGGCGCTCGCCGTCGACGCGAGTCGCCAGCACCGCGTCGCGGGCCTCCTCGATAGGCAGGCTCCAGCGGTAGCCCGTCACCGACCGGAACTGCACCCACGCTCCGGCGTCGTCCGCTCCGGCGGCGTCGAGCAGCGCGCCGACTCGGACGCCCCGCCACTCGTGGTCGGAGTACCACCCGCTCGTGCAGTCGAGAATGGCGTCCTCGCTCGCGCCGGTCGGGAGCTCGGCGAGCGCGTAGGTCCGCTCGCGCTCGACGCGACCGCCGACGGTCAGTTGCCACTCGCCGGCGTCTACGGGGTCGGGGTCGTCCGCGACCCAACTCGTCACGGGAAAGCGGTTGCCCTCGCCGGTCCCCTCCTCGCGCGAGCCCGTATAGCGCCGGTCGGCCCCCGCGGTATCGAGCAGGTCGTTGACCGGTCCCTGCAGTCGCCAGAGCAGCGCTCCGGCGGTGACGAGGCCGGCGTATCGAAGCGCGTCCCGGCGGCCGTGCCGCGTGACCTCCGCCGGCGAGTGATAGCGATAGCGCAGGTGCCACAGCAGTAGCGGCGGGACCAGTAGGCCGAGCGCTATGTGGAGGTGAAACAGCCCCCACGGACCGAGGTCGAGCGACCCGCCGAAGACCCACCAGACGCCGGTGACGAGCGCGCCGGCGGCGTCGAGCGTGAGGGCGACCGAGAGGGCGCGCCGCCCGGTGAGGCGCTCGGGAGCGACGCGACGACGGACCCGCCACAGTTTCACCGGGAGCAGACAGACGAGGGCGACGCCCGCGATGGCGTGGAGGTCGATGACCCACGCCGTACTGGGCGTTCCGGTGAACATCGTCGCTACACCGGTCGCCAGTAGCGTCCCGACGGCCGCGAACAGGCCCCAGTCGACGGCTCGCGGTGAGGGGGTGAGCCGACGGACGTTCACGACCGGTGTTAGCGCTCGACGCGCTTATACTGCCGGTCGGATCGGTTGCGATCGCCGGTAGGACGCTCTTACTGGTAGTGTGTCACTGAGAGCCCCGGAGACACGGCTCGCGCGCCGCTTAACTCCCTCGAAGCCGAACTGTCGGTACGAAATGAAGACGCTACAGAACCGACTGCTCGGCAGTCACGTACTCTCGCTGTTCGCGCTGTTACTCGGCGACCTGCTCGGGTCGGCCCTCCTCACAACCGCTGGGTTCGCGGCGGCCGGACTCACGCTCGGTGCGCTGTTCGTCGCGATGGGCGGGGCGCTCCTCGCCGGCGTCGAACGCCGGCCCGGCACCCCGATCCTCACGCCGCGAACCCGCCGATAAACGGACGCATAGCCGCGGAAACGCTTTTCAGTACGATCGTTCGAGGACGACGGTCCCGCCGGCGTCCCGGACGGTGATGGTATCGCCGCCGTTGTTCCAGACCGCGCCGCTCGCGCCCCAGTAGCGCTCGCGCTGGGTGTCGCTCCCGCTGCCGGTGTAGAGCGTGACCCGCTCGCCGGGCGCGAGCGCGTAGTCGCCGAAGGTGTAGCGATGACCGGCCCCGTCGGTGACGGTCCACCCCGACAGGGAGATGGGGTCGTCGCCGCGGTTCGCGAAGACGACGTACTCGCCGTTCAGGTTCTCGTTGTCGTTGCCCTCGGCGTCGGCGTGGATGCCGGCGACGACGAGCCCGGACTCGCTCGCGGTCGCCGTCGGCGTCGAGCGGTCGACCGAGTCGGGGTCGACGCACTGCCAGAGTCCCAGGCGGGCCTCGCGGGCGGCCGACTCGGCTTCGAGAAACCGGTCCTTGCGGGTGAAGGGACTCTCGTCGTACACCCGGGCGTGACCGGTCGTCACCAGTCGATAGTTGAACAGGCGGTCGTCGACGACCACGTAGGCCAGTAAGCGGTCGTAGTAGCCGCGGCGCTCGGTGGCGGGGTCGAAGGCGATCTCCACCGTTTCGCCGAGCAGGTGCCTCTTGGCGAAGTTCGAGGCGTCGATGCCCGCGCCGCGCAGGCACTCGGACCCGGCCGCGGTCGGCGGTATCCCCTCGAACTCGGCGGGGTCGTTCTCCGCGTTGACTTCGGGCGTGTCGACGCCGACCAGCCGGACGGTGTCTTCGGTCCCGTTGCCGTACCTGACGCGGATGGTGTCGCCGTCGACGACGGCGGTGACCGTTACTCGGGTCCGGTCCTCCGGGAGCGGGCCGGCCGAGGGCGCGCCGACGGCGGTCTCCCCCTCGGTGTCGGCGACCGTCCGCTCGGCGGGTGACTGCGCGGCAGTCGCCCGCTCGGTCGGCGTCTGTTCCGCGGGCACCGTGAAGCCGCCGCAACCGGCTAATACGACTGTCAGCGCGAGAAGGGCAACGAGCGGGAGTCGTCGCATCGTCGGATGGAAGGCCCGTAGCCTCACAAGTCTGCCGGGCCGAGTTTCTTGGTACTGGACGGAGAGGTTCCACACCATGCTCGTCCCACTGCCCGTCAGGGAGGTCATGCAGACGCCCGCCCGGACCATCAGCCCCGAGAGCCCGGTCGTCGAGGCCGCCACGCGCCTGCGAGACGAGGGCATCGGTTCGCTCGTCGTCGAACGCGACGGCGACTGCGTCGGCATCATCACCGAGAGCGACGTCGTCGCCGTCGCCGCGGAGGAGGGCGACACCCGCGCGCTGACCGTCGAGGACGTGATGTCGACGGCGCTCGTCACCGTCGAGGCGGACGCCGACGTGGAGACGGCCGTCGAACGCCTCCGCACCCACGGCATCAAGAAACTCCCCGTCGTCGAGGACGGCGAGCTCGTCGGCATCGTCACGACGACGGACATCTCCAGTTACGTCCCCCACATCGCCCACCCCTCGCCATCGAAGGAGCCGCCGATGGAGCGCCGGCGCTTCACCCGCCCCGATACGCTGTACGAGAACGACGACTGGGAGTTCGAGAGCTACGGCACCGCCGACGGCATCGACGTGGGCGACCACGTCCGCTTCTCGAAGACGCTCTCGGCGGAAGACGTCGAGCATTTCGCCGAGATCAGCGGGGACACGAATCGCCTCCACTTAGACGACGGGTTCGCGGAGGGGACCCGCTTCGGCCGTCGCATCGCCCACGGGACGCTCGTCGCCGGGCTCATCAGCGCCGCGCTGGCCCGCCTGCCGGGGCTGACCATCTACCTCTCACAGGAGCTCAGCTACCGCGGCCCGGTCGACATCGGCGAGCGAGTGACCGCCCACTGCGAGGTCGTCGAGCAGCTGAAGGAGGACCGCTTCCGGCTGGCGACGGCCGTCGACGACTCAGAGGGCGAGTGCGTCGTCGAGGGCGACGCGGTCGTCATCTCCGATCCGATCCCCGAGACGGGGTGACCAAACGTGTCGTGTTAACTGATAACAATTGTTAAACGCTGTCCGGTCCGACCCGTACGTATGGACGCAGTCGAGCGGCCGACGTTCGAGACGAACGAGGCCAGGTCCGTGTACCAGTACGTCGAGCGACACGGGACGGCGGCGCGCCACCGGGCGCGGGCGGCGACGGAGTTGGACACCGACGAGTTCCGAGAGGCGGTCGAGCACCTCCTCTCGAAGGGGTATCTGGCGGACGACGGCGGGACGCTCTCGCTGGCGCTGGACGTGGGCTCCATCGAGACGTACGAGAACGGCTCGGTCACCTACACCATCCGGCCGGCTCGGCCGGACGACTTCGAGGGGTTGGTCGAGGCGATACGGAACGTCTCCGACGAGAGTACGTACGTCGTCGCCGAGAGCGTCGCCGAGCAGTTACTGTACGAGGACGCGGTCACCCGGCACAACACGGTCCAGTCGCGCGTGTTCTTCGTGGCGACGGTCGACGACGAGGTGGTCGGCTGGTGTCACCTCGACCTCCCGCAGCTGGATAAGCTCAGGGAGACCGCTCAGTTGACCGTCGGCGTCGTCTCGGCGTATCGCGGACAGGACATCGGCAGCCAACTCATCGAGCGCGGAATCGAGTGGGCGCGGGCCAATGGCTACCGGAAACTGTACAACAGCGTCCCGGCCACGATGGAGCCCGCGCTGGCGTTTCTCGAAGACCACGGCTGGAACACGGAGGGCATCCGCCGGAACCACTACACCGTCGGCGACGAGCAGGTGGACGAGGTGATGATGGCCTACACGTTCGACTAGACCAGCAGGACGACCAGCGCGAGGGCGATCCAGACGACTTTCAGCGCGGTGTTGACCGCGATGACCTTCGAGCCGAACTCGCGGCCCCAGATGCCGTACTGGAAGGGGATCGACCGCTTGAACGTCGAGACGGCGAAGGAGACGATGCCCCCGACGAGCATCGTCGCCACGGCCGTTCGCGCGGTGAACGTCCCGTTCTCGACCAGCGGCGCGATGACCACCGCGCCGGAGGTGGTGTCCAGCGCGAACGCGGCGACCACCGGTACCGCCGCGCCCGGGAGCCCGAGCAGCCCCGCCAGCCCGTCGGCGGCCGCGGTCACGGCGGTCCCGCCGCCGCCGAACAGCGCGAGCAGTTCTTCGGAATAGGCGACCAGCAGCGAGACGACGAGGTAGATGGCCGCCAGTCGGGGCAGGATCTCTCCGACTTTCTCGACCGTCTCGCCGACGGCGTCCCGAACCGCGGCCGCGCGGCTCTCGGGGCCGTCGTCCAGTACGTCCGATGCGTCGGCGTGGTCGGCACCGCCGCGGCCCGCATCGGTGCGGCCGCCGTCGGGCGCGGCTTCCTGCTGTTCAGCGGCCGTGCCGGCGTCCGAGCGATCCAGCAGGACCGCTCCGGCGGCGATACCGGTCAGCGTGATCGCGAGTGCCACCAGTCCCCGCGTGGCGACGTAGAGGACGCCGACGCGCGCCCCGAGGATCGGGATCAGCACCGGCGCGTAGAACGTGACGATGTGCTGGGCGAACCCGAAGAACGTGTTTATCGTGACCGCGACGAGCGTCGCTCTGTCGGAGAGGACGCCAGACTCTCGGAAGTCCGCGAGCATGCCGTAGCCCGCCGTCGGCGAGGCCGTCGTCGTCAGGATGGCCGTCCCCACCTCGTCGGGGAGGTTCGCCGGCGCGGTCAGATACCGCGAGACGGCCGCGATGCGGTCGACGAGGCCGAACGCCACCGCCAGGTTGGCGAGGAACACCCCCAACGAGATGAACGCGCCGATGCGGAGCACCCGGACGGCCACCTCGGCCAGCAGCGCGAGGACCGGGTGTCCGAGGAGCGCGGCGACGGCTGTCTGCACGGGCGTATTTCGGCACTTCGGGGGCAAATGTCCGTCGATGGGCGGCGAATCGCTATCGACGCCGGCCCCCGGTTATCCGCTCACGAGCACTCGAACCACGCCGAACAGCACCAGCACGCCCAGCACGTCACAGACGTTCGTCACGACGGGGATGACCACGTCGTCGGGGTCGAGTTCGAAGCGGTAGGCGGCGTAGGTCGTTATCGTGGTGACGACGACGGCCAAGACCGCCAGCGTGACGCCGCTGGCGAGGGCGACGGCGACCACTATTCCGGGGGCGAGTCGCGTCACGCCGACGGCGGCCTGGACCGCCCACGCGCCGCCACCGACGAGCGGGAAGACGGTGACGGCGAGGCCGACTGTGGCGAGAGCGTTGCCGGCGAGGCGGTCGTCGGTCGCGTCGAAGGAGAGCAGGCCGAGGTGGAACGCCGTCGAGAGGCGCGAGGCGAGGATGCTCCCGAGGTTGCCGGCCATCCCGATCGTCACGGGGACGAGGACGAGCAGCGTCGGGTATCGGAGCAGCGTGCCCTCGAAGGTATCGAGGACGAGTCCGCTCCCGAGTTCGATGGCGGTCAGGACGACCAGTACGGGAAACATCCGCCGGACGATGCCACGGACGGTCCACTCGTCGGCGGCCACGTCAGCCACCTCCCAGCGCGAGGACGAAGCGGGTCGCCGCCAGCAGGGTGGCGATGCCGACCACGTCGCCGGTCGTCGTCACCACCGGCCCGGCCAGCGTGTCGGGATTTAACCCCCGCCGATAGCCGACGAAGACCACGGAGACGACGGCGATCGTGAGGAGGAGTCCGGAGACCAGGCCGGCCACGAGCGCGATGCCCACGAGGGTCATCAACGGCGCTGCCGGCCGTTCGATGCCGGCCAGCAACGCGACGGTCAGGACCGCCGCGAGACCGCTGACGAGGACGCCGTTCGCCAGCGCCGCGGCGACGGCCGCGTTCACGCGCTCGTCGGCCAGCGAGAAGCGCGGCTCGACGAGTCCCTGATGCAGCGCGGAGCCGAGGCGCGCGCCCAGCGACCCGTAGACGTTCCCGCGGGTGGCGAGCAACGCCGGGACGAGGACGAGCAGGCCCGCCACTCGCTCCAGTTCCGCCTCCATCCCGCCGAGCACGACGCCCGCGAAGAGACCGCCGACCGCGCTGAGAGCCAACACGGGGAGGGACTCCCGGTACGCCTCGGCGGCGACCTCGCGGACGGTCATTACCGAGTGAACAGCGCGCGCTCGGAAAAAGAGCGGTGATTATCGAGCGGGCGACGCGGCGACGAACCGGCGGGAGCGTCGGCCCGGCCTCAGCCGAACGGGCCGCCACCGCCGCCCATGCCGCCCATGCCGCCACCGCCGCCCTGCTGCTGTTGCATCTGCTGCATCATCCGTTCCATGTCGCCGTCGCCCATCCCCTGGAACTGCTTCAGCATCTGATCCATCTGCTTGTGCTGCTGGAGCAGTTCGCGGATGCGTTCCTCGGGCTTGCCCGATCCGCGCGAGATACGTTCGGTCCGGCTCTGGCCGACGACGCGGGGGTTCTCCAGTTCCTCCTCGGTCATCGAGTCCATGATGACCTCGAAGTCGCGCATCCGCTCTTGGGTCACGTCCATCGCGTCGTCGGGCAACTGGTCCATCAGGCCGCCGCCCAGCCCGGGGATCATGTCCATCACCTGGTCGAGCGGCCCCATGTTGTTCATCGCCTCCATCTGCTTTCGCATGTCCTTGAGGGTGAACGACCCTTCCATCATGTCCTCGGGTTCCCAGTCGTCGTCCTCGCCCTGCGTGGTCTCCTCCATCGCGCGCTCGACGCGCTCGGTGAGCTGCTTCAGGTCGCCCATCCCGAGCAGGCGGGAGATGAATCCCGAGGGCTCGAAGCGCTCGATGTCCTTGACCGTCTCGCCGGAGCCGAGGAAGGCGATGGTCGAGTCCGTCTCGTCGACGGCGGCGAGCGCGCCCCCGCCTTTCGCCGTCCCGTCGAGCTTCGTGATGACGACGCCGTCGATGCCGATGGCCTCCTGGAAGTCGGCGGCCTGGCTCTTCGCGCTCTGGCCCATCGCGGCGTCGAGCACGAGGAGGTTCCGGTCGGGCCTTACTTCGTCTTCGATGCGCTCTATCTGCTCGATGAGCTCCTCGTTCAGGCCGTCTCGACCCGCCGTGTCGACGATGCGCACGTCGGCCTCCTGGGTGGCTTCGAGGCCGTCGCGGGCGATCTTCACGGGGTCGTCTTCGTCGGGGTCGCCGTAGAAATCGACCTCCGCCCGGTCGGCCATCTCCTTGGACTGGTCGTACGCGCCGGGGCGGTCGGTGTCAGTCTGGATGATCGCGGGTCTGAGCCCCTTCGTCGAGAACCACCACGCCATCTTCGCGGCCGTCGTGGTCTTCCCCGAGCCGTAGAGGCCGGCGAGCATGATGGTCTGCTCTTCGAGCGGGATGTCGGTGGACTCGCCGACGAGGTCGACCAGTTCCTCGTAGACGATCCGGAGCACCCAATCGCGCGGCGTGGTGCCGGCGGGCGGCTCCTCGTCCAGGGCGCGACGCTCGATATTGTTCGAGAGCTCCTTCACGAGCGCGACGTCGACGTCGGCTTGCAACAGCGAGCGCTGGATCTCCTTGACGACGTCCTCGATGTCCTCCTCGGAGATGCGGGACTTCCCCCGGAGGTCGTCTAGAGTCCCCCGGAGCGAACTCCCCAAGTCGTCGAGTACCATTGTTGCCCCGAGGTACGCGACCGGACGGGTAAAGACTTGTTGTCCCCGCGACGACGGTTCTCCCGCGACAGCGGTCCCGGCCAGCGGCGAACCCGAAGGCTGAAACCGCCCAACCGGTCACCGGTAGGTATGGACGCAGTGGGGCGTTTCGCGTATCTACTCGGGATGCTGGTCGTCGGCGTGGCCCTCCAGCGGGTCGGTGTGCTGAACGACTGGCGGACCGAACGCCTCAACGCCGTCGCCTTCTACCTCGTCCTCCCCGCGCTCATCTTCGTCTCGACGTACGACCGGCCGCTGTCGTCGCTGCTCTCGCCGGAACTGGTCGTCGGCGTGGCCGTCGTCATGGTCGTCACCGTCGGCGCGGCGTGGGCGGCCCACCGTCGCGTCACTTCCCCCGAACGGCGCGGCATCGCCGTCGTCCAGTCCTACCACGCGAACCTGGGGTATCTGGGCTTTCCGCTGGTGGCGGCGGCCTACGGCCCGGACACGCGGGCGACGGCGGCGCTCCTGTTGGGACTCGTCACGCTCGCGCAGGTCCCCGTGACCGTCCTCGTCCTCGTCAGCGACGGCGCGGACGTCTCGCCGCTGGAGCAGGGACGGGCGCTCGTCACCAACCCGGTCCTCGTCTCGCTGGGCCTCGGCATCGCCGTCGCGTGGTTCGGTCTCGGCGTTCCCGGATCGGCGGTGACGGCGCTGTCGGCCGTCGGCGACCTCGCGTTGCCCCTCGCGCTCCTCCTCGTGGGGGCCTCCCTGGACGTGGACCCGGCCGGTATCGACCCCGCGGCGACGGCGGGTGTCGTCGCTCTGAAACTCGGCGTGATGCCGCTGGTCGCGTGGGTGACGTTCTCGGCGCTCGGCGTCGCGCCGGCCGTGTTCACCGCGAGCGTCCTCATGCTCGGGACGCCGACGGCCGTCTCCACGTTCGTCTACGCGACGGAACTGGGCGGCGACGCCGAGTTCGCCTCGCTCAACGTCTTCGTCACCACTGTCGTCTCGCTCGTGACGCTGTTCGCGCTGATGGCGGTCGTCTGAGGGCCGAGACGTCTGAACGGAACGAGGGACGGGAGCTATCGTTTTTTCGGTCGGTTCCGTAGCGTTTCGTATGACCACTATCACCGGTGCTTGGTCCGAAATCCGACTCGAAGACTTCCTCGAGGAGTCACGGGTCCCGATTCGCCTCGCGACGCACCGAGGGGACGGGTCCCTATGGATGGTCGCACTCTGGTATCGGTATCGGAACGGCTCGCTCGAATGCGCGACGTGGTCCAACGCTCACATCGTCAGATATCTCGAGAGCGATCCCGAGGTCGCGTTCGATATCTCGACGAACCAGCCGCCGTATCGCGGCGTCAGAGGGAACGGCACCGCCACGCTGTCTACGGATAGAGCGAAGGCGACACTCGAAGCCCTCATCGAACGCTACCTCGGAGACACCGAGTCCGCCCTCGCCGAGTGGCTGTTGCACGACGCACGCGAGGAGATGCGCATCCGAGTCCAACCCAACGAGATGTACAGCTGGGACTATACCGACCGGATGCGAGACCTCGGGGACTCGACCCCATGACACGCCATCTCCGTCCGGCGAACGCTGTCGATCTCGTCCTTCCGTGCTGACTCGCTTTCCCGACTGCGATGGGAGGACTCGTCCACTCTTCGAATCTGCTAGACAGCGCCAGCGGTACTGGTTTGCCGGGCCGAGCGCAACCACCGCTATGGCCTACCACCACCTCGACCCCGAGGACCTCCCCGAGACCGAGGACTACCCCTGTGACCGACGCGGCATCTCCGACGCCGCAGAGTTGCACGCGCTGCACGCCGCCACCTACGAGATGGCTCCCGGCGAGCAGCTGCCCCGGAGCTACCACTATCACGAGCGACGCGAAGAGCTGTTCTACGTGCGCTCGGGGACGTTACACGTCGAAACGCCGGACGGCGAGTTCGTCGTCCCCGAAGAGGAGGTGTTCGTCGCCGAACCCGAGAGCCCCCATCGGGCGTTCAACCCCGAGGACGCCGAGGAGTCCGTGAAGGTGCTCGGCGTCGGCGCGCCGAAGACGGACATCGCGCTGCCGTACGATCCGGCGGAGTGAGTCGGGCGGCTTTCACCTACGCTTTTGTCCCTCGCACGCCGACTCCCCGGCATGACGAGCAAACAGGCGGTCCAGCAGAAACTCATAACGAGCGGCGTCACGGCCGTGCTTCGGGGCATTCCGGAGGAGAAGATGGTCGACGTGGCGAGAGCCGTCCACGAGGGCGGCGTCACGGCGCTCGAACTCACCGCCGACGCCAAGCGGTGTTCGGACATGATCGCCGCCGTCGACAAGGAACTCGACGACGCGGACGTCATCATCGGCGCGGGCACCGTCATGGACGCCGCCGCGGCGCGCAACGTCATCGAGGCGGGCGCGGAGTTCGTCCTCACGCCCACCCTGAACGAGGACGTCATCGACGTCTGCAACCGCGGGGGGATCGTCTGCGTCCCCGGCGTGATGACGCCCAGCGAGGCCGCCGACGCGATGGAGGCCGGCGCGGACATGCTGAAGATGTTCCCCGCCTCCACGGTGGGCCCGGGCCACATCGGCGCGATTCAGGGGCCGCTCGGCGACATCCCCATCATGCCGACCGGCGGCGTCTCCACGGACAACGTCGCGGAGTACTTCGACGCGGGCGCGGTCGCCGTCGGCGCGGGCTCCGCGCTGGTCGATTACGAGGCCATCGAGAACGACGACATGGACCAGGTCCGCGAGAGCGCGGCCGAGTTCGTCGAAGCCGTCGAGAACGCGCGCGACTGAGACGAACTGCCTCTCGTCGAAACCCTCGGCGTCACGTCGGCCGGCTACTGGAACATCTCGCGGATCTCGTTCTCGGAGATGTCCTTATCGTGCGTCGAACGAGCGTGGATGCGGACGAAGTCGACGAGTTCCGCCTCGTTCTCCGATTCGATCGTGAAGTCGCAGTCGAACCCCGCTTCCCGGCAGGCGATTCGCTCTGTCATTTGTGATCACTTCTCGCTCGGGACGGGGCGAACTTCGTTATGCGTCCTATTCGCACGGAAAGTTCGAACTATCGACGGTAAACTGCGGTAAGCCGACCGTCGACGGCCGACGAGTGCGACCGAGAGTGCGGGTCCGCCACCCGCTCAGTGGTCGGCCTCGTGGGGGTTCGGCTCCGTCCCGTACTGCTCGGCGTGGTCGGTGTAGTCGATGAAGCGCGGTGCATCGGGATCGAAGGGTCGCTCTAAGGACTCGAAGGCTTTCTTCTTATCCCAACTCTGGAGGCCGCCGACGGCCGAGCGGTCCTCGAGGTCGTGGTAGTCGAGGTCCGGTTCGGTCAGTTCCCACGCTTTCAGTCCGCGTTCGGTGCGGACGATGACCGAGGAGTACGCGTCGCTCGATCCGACGGAGCCGACGGTGAGGTCGGCGCAGTAGCCCGTGAAGTCGGCGCACTCGTCACAGCCCTTGAGCGCGGCGTCGTGGAACTCCTCGACGTCCTCCTCTAGAAGCATCTCGCCGTCGCGGCCGTACACCATCAGTTTCCCGTGGAGGACGTCCATCTTCCCGATGTCCTCGCGGTCGATGCCCCGCTCGGTCTCGATGCGCTCGCCGACGAGCGAGTAGTAGTTGAAGTTCTTCGTACACATCAGCGCGATGGTGTAGTCGACGGCCCGCACGCCGTCTTCCTGGGCGGCGTAGTCCCACTCGAAGTCCTGGAGCGCCCGGATACCCTCTATCTCGCAGGGCGTGCCGACGAGCGCGAGCGATGCCTCCGAAAGCGGGACGTCTAGCTTGTGCTCCCAGCGCGAGAGGTCCAAGTTCCCCAGCGCGAGCGTCTGGTTGTAGAAGCTCCCCGCGTTCGCGACGCACTCCTCGGGCGTGGTGGCGAGGAACGACTCGGCCTTCCACGGATCATCGTCGCTCTCGGTGGCGATCAGCGCGCCGTCTATCTCGCCCGCCTCCAGCAGGTGACAGAGGACGCTGGTGACCACGCCGCCGTCCTGTGCGCCTTCGCGCCAGTCCTCGCGGACGCGCGCGGAGAACTCCGTGATGGGGTCGCCGGCCCCGGAGACGTTGTCGTCGCCGCCGGTGATCTTCCACTGGCGCTCGTAGCGCAGGCCGCCGCGGGGGCACATGTCCCAGCACAGCGAACAGCCGGTACACATCTTGACGAGTTCCGGCAGGTCGTCCTCGCCGATGCCGATGGAGTCGCTGGGGCAGGCGGCGACGCAGGTGCCACACTGGATACAGCGGTCGGCGTCGATGACCGCCTCGTCGAGTTCCATGAACCACGTCTTCTCGTCGGGCGTCTCGATGTCGTTCATCTCCTCGCGGACGCCGTAGCCGGGCGTCTCCAACTCGACGCCGTCGGGGGCGCCCACCCGCTCGTCAGGGGGGCCGTCCTCGACGTCCTGACTGACGCCCGATGCGGGCTCGGTGAACGAGACGTCGCCCAGCGAGCCGCGCTCGTCCACGTTGGCGGCCCCGGCCCCGCCGTCGGGACGGACAGTGGAATCGGTGTCCGGTCCGACTCCGTGGCCCGCCGAGTCGCTCTTCCCGTGGCCGCTACAGCCACACGAACTCCCGCAGCCGCAGGCGTCGTCCGACTCGTCTCCGCCCGTCTCCGGTACGCCCGGGAGCGGGTCGCCGCCGTCGGTGACGACCGGTGGATCAGCATCGCCGTCACCGCAGCGGAACTCGCCGTCTACGAGTTCCGGGGCGGCGTCGGCCGGCGCGATACCGCGCTCGCGACGCTCCTCAGTCATCGTCGCTCGCCCCTCTTCCGGCCGAATCGTCGGCTGCGACGCCGCCGGCGACGTCGGCGTCGGCTCGCCGCATGATCGAGCGAAGCCGGTCGTTGCCGACCCGACGACACCACTCGTAGAACCGCTCGCCGCCGTCTCGCTCGGCGGCGTAGACGGCGAACAGTTCTTCGAGTGCCGGAATCACGGCGTCGGCCGGGACGGCGGTCTCCACCCAGTCGAGGAAGGCGTTGTCCGCGCCGAGGCTCCCGCCGAGGCCGAAGTCCATCCCCTCGACGATAGCGTCACCTTCGCCGTTGACGCTACGTTCCGATTCAGCCACTTGGACCGTCTCGCCGCGAAAGCCGATGTCCGCGATCTGCGGCTGGGCACACGAGGCCGAACAGCCCGACATGTGCATCCGAATCACGTCGAGGTCGTCGGGCGTCTCGATTCGCTCGTCCAGTTCCTTCGCCCACCGGCGGACCCGTCGTTTCGTCTCGATGATACCGTAGTTGCAGAACTCCGAGCCGGTACAGCCGACCGCGCCCCGCGAGAACGGGCCGGGATCGGGCTGATAGTCGGCGGCGAACGGCTCGGCGAGCAGCGCGGAGACGCTCTCGTCGGGAACGTGCGTGAGCAGGAAGTTCTGGTCGGTCGCCAGCCGTATCGATGCCTCGTCGGTGCCGTACTCGCGGGCCGCGCGCGCGGCCTGTGCGAACTCCCCGCCGCCCATCCGCCCGGCGACGACGTTGAACCCGACGTAGCTCAGGTCGGCGTCGCGCTGGTCGTGGACGCCGACGTGGTCGCCGCGGTACCCCTCGGTGAGGTCGGTCCCGCGAGTCGGCAACGCGACCGCACAGCGGTCCCGGACGGCCTCCTCGAACGCGTCCGCACCCAGCTGCTCGACGAGATAGCGCATCCGACAGACGCCGCGGTTGTTCCGGTCGCCCAACTCCTTGAACGTCTGGGCGACGGCGCGACAGAACTCGACGGCGTCCTCCGGTCGGACGAACACGTCGAGCGCCGAGGCCATTCGCGGGCCGTCCGAGAGGCCGCCGCCGACGCGGACGTGGAAGCCGTAGTGCTCGCCGCGCGCCGCGTCGCCGTCGAGCGCCTTCTTCGCCGGCGTCAGTCCCACATCGTTTATCTGGGACTGGGCGCAGTCGTGACGACAGCCCGTGATCGTCATCTTGAACTTCCGCGGGAGGTTCGCGTACTCGCGGTTCTCCGTGAAGAAATCGGAGACAGCGTCGACGACCGGCTGGGCGTCGAAACACTCGTGGTCGGCGAGTCCGGCGGCCGGACAGCCCAGCACGTTCCGCGCCGAGTCGCCACAGCCCTGGATCGTCGTCAGTCCGACCTCGTCGTAGCGCGCCCAGATCTCGGGGACGTCCTCGATCTCGATCCAGTGCATCTGGACGTCCTGTCGCGTCGTGATGTCGAGGAACGCGTCGCCCCAGACCGGGTTCTGGGTCTCGCCGCCGTACGCTTCGGGGGCGGTGGCGAACTCGGCGGCGACGTCGCCGACGACCTCTGCCTGTGCGGGCGTCAGTCGCCCGCCGGGCACCTTCGTCCGGAGCATGAAGTAGCCGTCCTGCCGCCCGTGCGCGTACAGGCCCGCCCACTTCAGCCGCTCCCACTCTCCGTCGCCCGCTCTCTCCTCTATCTCCTCGAAGCTCAACTCCCGTGCCGCGTACCGCTTCACGTCTTCGACGACGTCGAGCGGGTGTTTCTCCTGTTTCCATCGTTCGACTGTGTTCACTGAGACCACCTCACATGGTCGTGCGAACACACAGCCCCGCCCTCCTTCAACGCGCCCGTGGCGGCGAAAACGACCCCACCTCTCTCGATGCGGGTATTCTTGCCGATAGTCCTCCGCGTGACCGAACTCGATCCCGCCGCCGTCGCGGGGTCGCCCCGAATTCGCGCGGCGGTGCGTCGGCGATACGGGTGAATGCTGCCGATACGCCGGGGCGAACATCGCCCGCTTCGGTCGCCGCTCACCTACTGAAATGGTGAAAAGTATTATGAAATAGTATTTCACAAGTGTACGTCATGCAGATCGCTGGGGCGATAACGGGGATGGTGGCAGATGAGTAACGGGGGACCGATGGACGTCGTTCGGACGATAACGCCGTCGTTCGTTCGGCGGAGTTTCGCGCTGAAGTTCTTCATCGCGCTACTGTGTATCGGTTTACTCGTCGGGGCCGTGGGCGCTGTGGGAACCCAACAGATAACCGGCGAGTTCGAACAGCAGGTCCGCGACGAACACGCGACGACCGCGAAACAGGAGGCTGACAGCCTCGCCGCGTGGAACGAACAGAATCAGCTGTTCGCCGAGACGATGGCCCGCGCACAGCCGGTTCGGGCCGGCAACGTCTCCGAGATACAGTCGGCGTTCGACGCCGAGTTGCGCGCGCGCGAGCTCGACGGCGACGACCAGCCGAATCTCCACTACGTCGATACGGGGACGGGCGTCGTCACCGCGTCGACGAAGTCGAACTATCGAGGCGAGGACGTCGCCATCCTGAACGAGACGGTCAGAGCGGCCATCGAGGAGGGGGCGACCACGGCGGTCACCGACGCCTACACCGACACGCCGACGCTCGGCTCGCCGCAGCCGCGTATCGCCTACGTCACGCCCGCAGAGAACGACGACGACGCCGTCGTCGTCTACACCGTTCCGCTCGACACCCGCACGGGCGAACTCTCGGGCACCGGTAGCAGCGTCGGGATGGTCGTCGATGGCTCGGACCGCGTGCTGTTCCACCAGAAGAACAACGACCTGCTCCTCACACCCTACGGCGAGGACAACGACGCGCCCGCCGCCGCCCGCGAGAGCGGTCCGGCCAGTCCGGGTTCGATTCGGGCCGGTCCAGCACGGGGCGCGCTCAACGGCTCTGCGAGTATGGCCGGCGAGGAGTACGTCGTCGGCTACGCGCAGGTGTTGAACACCGACTGGGTCGTCCTGATCCACACCAACACAGCGGTGGCCTACGGAACCGTTCGGAGCGTCGCCGACCGCGGACTCATCGCGACGGCGCTCGGCGTCGCGGCCATCGGTGCCATCGGTGCCGTCCTCGGTCGGAACACCGCCAGTTCGCTCAACAGGCTGACCCGAAAGACCGAACGGATGCAGGAGGGCGATCTCGACGTGGAGATCCACTCCGAACGCGTCGACACCGTCGGTCGGCTCTACGCCGGGTTCGGGGCGATGCGCGACTCGCTACGGGAACGCTTAGACGAGGTCGAGCGCGAGCGAAAGCGCGCCGAAGTCGCCCGCGACGAGGTCGTCGAGACCAACGCCTACCTCCAGAGCAAGGCCGCGGAGTACTCCGAGGTGATGGAGCAGGCCGCCGCGGGCGACCTGACCCAGCGCATGGAGACCGACGGCCAGCACGACGCGATGGACGCCGTCGGCGAGGACTTCAACGAGATGATCGAGGAGCTCGAGAAGACGACGGGGCAGCTCAAGAGCTTCGCCGGCAAGGTCGAAGAGTCCGGAACGGTCGTCGGCACCAGCGCCGCGAGCGTCAGGGACGCCGCGGAGCAGGTGGCCGAGTCCATCCAGATGATCTCGGACGACGCACACATGCAGCGCGAGGAGCTTCGGCAGGCCACCGAAGCGGTCGACGCCGCCGTCGCCGCCCTCGACGACGGCGACGTCGCGACCGCTCGCGACCGACTCGGAGCCGTCGCCGGCACGCTCAACGACGTCGCCGACGCGACCGAGAGCACGATGGCCGAGTCCGAGAACGTCGCCGGGGCCGCCGAGGAACAGGCCGCTGAACTCAACGAAGTCAGCGCCCGCGCGGACGAACTCGTCCGCTACGTCGGGCCGCTATACGACGTCCTTGACCGCTTCGAGACGGAGTCCGAACACCAGTTCGTCTTCACCGGCGGCCCCTCGATCGCACAGGACGACGACTGAGAGCGACGGTTCGCCTCTCGACGTCCTGACTTTCCCGTCCGGTAGTCACTCCTCGGGAGAGGCCGTCTCCGTTTCAGTCCCCATGCCGGTCCCGGTCTCTGTCTCACCGGCCATGCCGGTTTCTGTCTCCTCACCCATTCCGGTCTCGGTCTCGCCGCCCATTCCGGTCTCCGTCTCCTCGCTCATTCCGGTCTCCGTCTCCTCGCCCATTCCGCCTTCTGTCTCGGTAGCAGCGCCGCCGTCACCGCCGTCGCCGCCGTCACCGCCGTCACCACAACCGGCCAGCGCTGCCAAACCGCCGGCAACGAGTGTCAGTACACCGCGTCGCGTCTGGGATCGTCGGGTCATTGCGTTCGGTCCCGACTCCATCCATCCACATTAGCAGTCACAGGCTATGCATCGTCAGTGTCGCTTACTCCGCGGCCTGAGAAAACGAGCGAGACGACGCTTCGCGTCCAGAGAATAGCTGGATAAGTCGGGGTTACTCGGACGCCGGCCGGCCGCTATTCGCCCAGTAGCCGGTCGACGATCTCCTCGGGGTCGAACGGTTCGAGGTCGTCGTAGTCCTGTCCCGTCCCCAGAAAGAGGATTGGCTTGCCCGTGACGTGCGCCACGGAGATGGCCGCGCCGCCCTGCGGGTCGGCGTCGGCCTTCGTCAGCACCGCGCCGTCGATCTCGGCGGCGGCGTCGAACTCGCGGGCGCGGTTGACCGCGTCCTGTCCGGCGACGGCCTCGTCGACGAACAGCGTCATGTCGGGGTCGATGTTGCGGTCGATCTTCGCCAGTTGGTCCATCAGGCCGTCGTTGGTGTGGAGGCGACCGGCGGTGTCGCCAAGCACCACGTCGACGTCGTTGGCCTTCGCGTACTCGACGGCGTCGTAGACGACCGCCGTCGGGTCCGACCCCTGTTCGTGGGTGATGACCTTCTTGCCGAGGTTCTGTGCGTGTTTCTGGAGCTGTTCGTTCGCGCCGGCGCGGTAGGTGTCGCCGTTGGCCAGCACCGTCGAGAGGCCCCGTTCCTCGAAGTACTGCGCGAGCTTGGCGATGGTCGTCGTCTTCCCGACGCCGTTGACGCCGGTGAAGACGATGACGACGGGTTTCTCCGCCGTTCGAACGCGCTCGTCGAAGTCGAACTGGCCGACGCTGATGACGTCGTACAGCGCCTCGCGCAGCGCGTCGCGCACGAGGCTCCCCGTCCCGGAGAGCCGGCGTCGGGTCTGTCCGGTGAGGTTCGCCTTGACGCCGTCTAGGATCTCGCCCGCGACGCTCATCTCCACGTCGCTCGACAGCAGGGCGAACTCGAGGTCGTCGAGGTGGCCCTGGAGGTCGTCCTCCTCGATGACCGTCTTCCCGGTCGCCATGATCTTCGCCCGCTGGGTCAGGCTCCGGCCGTCGTCCTCGCCTTCGTCGCCTTCGTCGTCTTCTCCGTCCGCCTCACCGTCGCCCTCCTCGGCCTCTTCGGCCGCCGCTTCGGGCGACGTTGCCGGCGTTCCGGTCGGGGCGTCGGGTCCGGTGACTTCCGTCTCGTCTTCGTTGGCAGTTTCGGATTCGGCGTCGGTCCCGGTGTCGGCGTCGGCCGCCGACGGCTCCTCGTCGTCGACGGGTCCCGGCGGCTCCTCGGCGGCGGTGTCGGCGTCGGCCGTCGTCTCCGGCGAGGCCGTCGCCGTCGCTCGCGGTTCGACCGTCTCCTCGCCGGGTCCCCCCTCGGGCGTGCGTTCGTCGGGTTCCGTCTCGGCGGCCGTCGAGTCGTCTTCGGCTGCCGCCGCTTCGTCCGCTGCCGCGTCGTCGGCCGACGCTTCGTCGGTCGAGTCTTCCTCGACAGCCTCCTCCTCGACGGCCTCTTCGTCGACGTCCTCCTCGACGTCGCTGGTGAACCCGCTGAGTTTGTCCTTCAGTCCGTCGAACATGTGGCCTTACTCGTCGTCGCCCTGCTCTTCCTGTTGCTGTTGCATCATCTGCTGCATCTGCTGCTGTTGCATCTGCTGGGCCTGCTGTTCGAGTTCCTCCTTCTCGGTCTCGACCTCGGCGATCTCGCTCTGGAGGTCCTCGATGCGGTCGTCCAGCGTCTCCTTCTTGGTCTCGAGGGAGCTGACAGCGCCCTCCTGGTCGCGCTCGGCGGCGTACCCGCCGCCGAGCGAGACGACGATCTCGTCGATGTCGTCGACGGTTGCGCGGACGTAGGCGTCGCCGCCGACCGGGACCTGCACGGTCGAGCCGGACTCGAGGGTCTCGATGGCCTCGATGGCCTCGTCGGCCTCGGTCTTCTCCTGCCGGAGCCCCTCGATCTCCTGTTCGATGGCCTCGATCTCCTGGTCCATCTGCTCGATCTCCTGGGAGATCTGCTGCATCTGACCGCCGCCGCCGCCACCGCCGCCCATCATGCTGCCACCTCGTCGATGGTGATCTCGGTGCGCTTGAGGTTGTGCTGGGAGCCGAAGTCGCTGTAGATGCGCTCTTCGGCGACGCTCTCGTTGGGTGCCTCCACTTCCGTCTCGAACTCCTGTGGGCCGTCTCGGGCCGGGAAACTACCACGAACAGTGAACGTGCTCATGTCCTCCGGTGCGGGCACGACAGGGAAGTATCTTCCCCTTCCACCTCTGCAGCGGCCCCGTTTCCGCGCGCGTTCGACGGCGTGTGCCGACTCACCGCTCGCCCGTGCCGCGCGAGACGACGTAGGCCTCCCCGCGGAACGTGAACCGCCGACGCTGCTCGTCGTAGCCGACGACGTCGTCGACGACGTGGGCGTCGGTCCGCAGCAGGACGCGGTCGGTCTCGGGGGTGAGAAACGGGAGCGTGTTCCGGAGGCCGCGGCCCGCCCCGACACCCGTCCCGGCCATCACCTGTTCGGCGATGAGCCGCTCGGCGGCGGTTCCGGTGCGTTCGAGCGTGAGCGTCCCGTCCGGCGGGTGTTGTCCGTCGTCGAACTGGTCGGTGGTGACGGTGACCGTCGCCCCGTCGCGTCGGACGATGGCGTCCGGCGTCGGCTCCACGGAGACGGGGTCGCCGATCAGCTCGACGAGCGCACCGCTCTGTGGCACCGGGTGGCCGTACCCCGCGACGGCGGCGTACTCCCCGCCGCCGAGGTGGCCCTGCGAGAGCCCGCTGTTGGTGCAGTCCTCGCCGCAGGCGATGGGCTCTCCCTGCGACGCCCAGAGCGACCACTGTTTGGTGCCGCCGGGCGGGAGGCCGCGACAGTCGTCGGTGTGCGTTCGCGGGGCGACGTAGAACCACTCGCCGTCGACGAGTTTGTAGAGGCTCCAGTGCCCGCACTGCAGCGTCTCTCGGCTGTGGTTGACCATCTCGAAGTCGACGCGGCCGTCCAGTTCGAGGCGCTCGGTCGAGGGCCGGACGAACGCCGCCGTCCCGGGGCCGGCCTCGTGGTACCACTGGACCTGTCCGCCGCTCGGAAACGTCGGCACCGAGCGCCCGGCGAACCGGGAGTTGACCGACGGGCCGGGGCTGTTCGAGTCCCAGACGTTGAGCGAGGTATCGCCGCCGAACCGATAGGTTCCGGTCGGTCGGCCCCGCATCCCGGGCGACCCGACGAGGTGGTACTCCAGTCTGGCCCACTCGCCGGGACCCAGGCGGGCGGTCCGGGCCATCCACGGCCCCATCTCGTCGGCGCGCCAGTAGCCGCTGTCGGCGCGGACGACCGCGGGCACGCGCCGAGCGAGGTCGTTGTTCCGGGTCGGCGCGAGATGGAGGGCGTCGTCGTCGCCGTGGTCGGCCGGCGGGCGGCCGTGGATCCGCCCGACCATCGGGATCTTGCCGAGCGTGAACGTCTCCTCGGCGTCGGTGCCGTTCTGGAACCAGCCGCGGAGCCTGGCGGGGTGAGAGGGCGTCGCGGTGCGGTCGAACCAGAGCGAGACCTGTCCCCCCTCGGGCGCGTGTATCCACGAGTCCAGCGCGTACGTCCGCGGCCCCGTCTCCAGATTGATGACCCTCGTCAGCGTCTCCGGTCGCGGCGGGTCGCCACCCGCGTTCGTCGCCGTGGCCGGCGAGTCGGTGTTCGACGGGTCGGGCGTCGGCCGGTCCGCCGGCGTGACGCTCGACGGCTCCTCGGTCTCTCCCACCTCGAACGAACAGCCCGCTACCCCTGCGACGCCGGCCGCGAGCGACGTGAGGAGGGCGCGTCTTCGCATTGTCGGTACGTCGGGCGCGCGAAATATACACTTTCTGGACGGGGCGGGTTGCTCGGTTGTCCGAGCGCCCGGTTTTCATTGCTAGCTGACCGAAACCAATTTTGACACGCGCGGGAAAAACTGTGTATGCAGATTCGCGCCAGCCGCGAGCCGTTCCAGACGCCGGAGCGACTGGACGCGCGCTTTGGGGCAGTAGCTGGCCTCTACGCCGCCGCGTTGCTGTCGCCGGCGCTCCTGCTGGTCGCAGTGCAGTGGCTACAGCTAGAGAGCGGGCCGCTCGCGCTCGGTCTGCTCGGCGCGGTTGGGTCGGTCCTCACCGCTCTCGTCGCGTGGCAGGTCATGCGGTTGGGCGGCCTCGTGGCGTGGTTCAATTCGACGTGGTCGGCGGTGCTCGTTCCCGCCATCGGAGTAATCCCGGTATTCGCGTACCACTTTCAGGCTTTCCTGTACGTCGCCTTTTCGCTCACGGAACTCCAACCAGAGAGCGCGGCCAGTCTCGTCGGCGTCACCGGCTTCTTCTTAGGGATTGCGGCCTCGGTTCTCGGCGTTGTACTCGTCCAGATGGCTCGCTCTCGACTGATGGACGCGACGGTCGACGACGGCGACGTCGATACCGAGTGGACGGCCGGGTGGCCGCCACGGGACAGACTTAAACTTGCGGCCGCTACGCTCGCCGTCGTTATTCCGCTCTTCGGACTGGCCGTCTGGCAACTGGACGGGTGGGGACTGATGGCATTCTCGCCGGTCTGTCTGGTCGTGGTATTCGCCACCTCCAGTATCGTCTCTAAAGCCACGTATCGCGTCACTCCGGCGGGACTGGAACAGCGGCGAGAGGGGAGACTGTTCGTCTCTCGTCACCTCGTCCCGTGGTCGCAGTTCGACGGTTTCAGCGCGAGTGACGACGCAGTCGTCCTCCACCGGCCGCTCCCGCATTTCGACGTTCGCTGTAAGCGCTGGGACCTCATGACCGACGACGAGGCGGTTCTCGCGGCACTGGACGCACATCTCGACCGCCGAGATTCGTAGCGTTCCGAACGAGCGGCGGCCTATCCACCCACCGAGCGACGCGCTGCCTGAGAACAATTAAGCCCTCCCGTCCGGTAGCGGTGGGCGTGAACGAGCGCGGGCACACGCGACGGGGGTTTCTCGCCGGGGCCGGGAGCGCGGTTCTCGGGTCGCTCGCCGGTTGCCAGTCGGCGTTCGACCCGCTCGCCTCGACGGTACTCGACGAGTTCGCGGCGACGCAGTTCCGGGGCGGACTCCTGAATCAGGGATACACCGACCAGTCGATCCCCGGGAGCGTCGAGAAGGCGTGGGAGCTGCCGACCAACCGCGGCGATCACACCGCCGCGAAGGGGAGTCCGGCGATGGCCCCGACCGGCGACCTCGTCGTCGCCGACGACACCGGCCGGATACGGGCCGTCTCGACCGACGGCGAGGTGGAGTGGGCGACGACCATCACGCGGGCCACGCGGGGGAGTCACGGGACGGCGGCCATCGCCAACGACACGGCCTACGTCGGCACCTACGACGGCGCGCTGTCGGCCGTCGACGTCGAGACCGGGCGACGCCGCTGGCGGACGCAACTCGGCGACGCCATCGGCGCGAGTCCGACCTACTACAACGGCGTTCTCTACGTCGCCGTCGAGCACTCGGCTCCGAGCGGCAGCGTCGCGGCGGTCGACGCCGCCACCGGCGACGTCCACTGGCGGGACTCCTGGCCGACGAACCACCCGCACTCGACGGTGGCGCTGGACCGCGAGCGCGACCGCCTGCTGTTCGGGTCCAACGACGGACACGTCTACGCGTGGTCGTTCCCCGACCTCGAACGGGTGTGGACGTACGACACCCTCGGCGACGTGAAAGCGCCCATCGCCGTCGCCGACGGCCTCGCCGTCGTCCCGTCGTGGGCCGGCACGGTCACAGCGGTGAACGTCGAGAACGGTTTCCGCAAATGGGAGTTCGAGGCTGACGCCGACGTGATGTGCGCGCCCGCCGTCGCCGACGGCACCGTCTACGTCGGCAGCCACGACGACCGGATCTACGCCATCGACCTCGACAGCGGCGAAGAGGTGTGGCGCTACGACACCGGCGGCTGGATAATCGGGAGCGTCGTCGCCACGCCCGAACACGTCCTCGTCGGGTCGTACGACACCCGCCTCTACGCGCTGGAGCGGGAGACCGGCGACGTGACGTGGTCGGTGCCGAACCGCGGTCACGTCACCAGCGCGCCGCTCGTGACCGAGGACGCGATCTACTACACGGAGCGAGCGGTGAACGGCGAGGCCGACCGACCGGGGTATCTATACAAGTTGAGCGAGGATGCGTAGCATCCTCGAAACCGAGACGGCGAAGCCGTCGAGGCGTGTTCTCAGTCGGACTCGGCGGTGGCGTCGTGGCTCGCGTTCGCCTGTACTTCTGCCCCGTCGGCGTGGAACGACCCGAGGACGTTGTAGAGGCCGCGCTCGTAGATGTCCGGTTCCTTGCTGATGCCGATGTGCGAGCCGATCTTCGCGTCGGCCCAGTACGCGCGGTGCGGCCCCTCGAAGAGCCGCTTCAGCAGCCGCGGATCGACCTCCATCTTCACCCAGCCGTCATCGTAGTCGTCGGTATCGAGGTCGGTCGTGTAGTCGAACCCGCTCCCGTCTATCGACAGTTCGAGACAGACGCCGTCGACCAGCGGGATCAGAACGGTGGTGTCAGTCTCGTAGCCGATTCGGGCGCGTTTCCCCTCCATGTTCTCGTAGGCCAGCGGGACGTACGCCCGGAACTCGTCGACGGTCGGCATCGGGTCCGATTCGTACTCGAACGAGCGCGGGGCCAGTTCCTCCTCGACGTAGCGTCGCTTCGCTTCCGGGTCGACCGGCTCGAACGAGGCCGACCGCTCGCCGGTCGTCACGTCGATGTGCTCGCCGGAGTTGAGGAAGACGCACTCGTGGCCCTCGCCGGTGTTGGCCTCGAAGAACGCCTTGGCCTCGCTTCGCGGCGGGTTCGCGGTGTACTCGTTGAGGTGTGCGAGGTCGCCCGCGAGGACGTACTCGCCGGCGAAGGGCATGTAGTAGGTCGGCTCGAACAGGTCGATGAAGTTCAGGGCCAGCTCGTGTTTCTCCTGGATGACGCGGTCGCGCTCGGCGAGTTTCTCCTCGTGGTCGTAGTTAGTGACGGCTTGCGGGTAGAACTGCGCGGCGCTGTACTGGTGACAGAGCATGTCGACGTCGCCGTAGTCCCGCTTTATCTTCCGGCAACTCGACTCCGCCATCGGATAGGGGCAGTCGTTCGTGTTGACGAGCGTCTGCTCGCCGTCGTCGATGACGGCCATCGAGTCGACCTGCGTCGACCCGGTCTGGTCGGCCTCGCTGTCGTACCACGTACAGCCGAAGAAGTTGCCGCAGAGTTCCGGGTCACAGCCGTCGGCCGCGAGGACGTTGATGTGGGTGTCGCCGTCGAGGTGAGTGCGCTCGTCGTGGGGGAGCTCGACGGCCTCGAACCCGAGGTCCTCGACGGCGTCTCTGAGATAATCCCAGCGGTAGTCGTGGATGAGAACGGGGATGTCGCGGTCCATCCGTTCGAGCGTGGGCGGGTGGAAGTGGTCGGGGTGGACGTGTGAAACATAGATATAATCCACGTCGTCGAAGTCCTCCGGTTCGAAGTCGGGAGCGGGATAGTGCGCCCACGACCCGTAGTATGCGCCGTCGAGTAACCATGGATCGCACAGGATCTGTACGTCCTCGGTCTCGACCAGCACGGCCGCTGATTCGAGGTACGTGACTTTCATCAACCGGTCGTTCGGAACGACCGAGTATTGTTATCACTGGCTTGTCAGGAATAACGTCGCGTTATCGCTCGGTGGGGGAACGCATACGGTCGGTACGCCGCCTATACGGCGGCTTCGAGTCGGCGACCGACCGGGCGGCGTCGTCGGGTCACGAGTCCGGGAGAAGCGAAACCCCTTACAGCGTCGGTCGTCGATACTTCGCTATGAGTACGATCCGGGTCGTCTGGGGGGCGGCGACCGGCCCGACCGCGCTGTCGTCGTACGACGCGGCGCTCGCCGAGGCCGGCGTCCACAACTACAACCTCGTGACCCTCTCGTCGGTCATTCCGGCGGGACCGGCCATCGAGGTGGTCGAGACCGCGCCGGACCTCGGCCCGCCCGGCGAGGCCATCGAGGTCGTCCAGTCGGCGGCCACCGCCGCGCCCGGCGAACGCGCGGCCGCCGGCATCGGCTGGGCGCGCACCGCCGACGGCCCCGGCATCTTCTACGAGGTCGACGGCACCGACCCCGAGGCCGTCCGCGCGGAGATCCGCGAGGGGCTCGCCGCCGGCCGCGACCTCCGCGAGTGGGACTTCGTCGAGGAGACGGTCCGCGTCGAGTCGGTCGCCCCCGACGACGACTACGCCAGCGCGGTGGTGCTCGCCACCTACGGCGAGAGCCACCCGGTCGTATAGCTTCTCGGGTCCGAACGGCGCTCTCTCGCCGGTCGCGAACGATGCCTGAGCCACGGGGTTTTTAGTACCCTGACTCCTACGTCGAGCAGAACGTCCATGTACGGAAACACGTCCTTCGGCGGCGACACGGAGAAAGTGACGCTCACGCCAGAGCAACGGCAGACGCTCCGCGAAGACTTAGCGAGCGTCGCCGCCCGGACGCGCGACCTGCTTCCGAGCGAGTTCGTGGTCGGGTCCGAGATAAGCGACGGCGAGGGCGGCCCGCGGGCGACCATCGCGGTCCAGCCGCCGGTCGGCTCCGTCGTCAGCGCGGGCTACGCGCCGGAGGACCCCGAGAGC
Organism: Haloarcula limicola; assembly: GCF_010119205.1. Lineage (NCBI taxonomy): Archaea > Methanobacteriati > Methanobacteriota > Halobacteria > Halobacteriales > Haloarculaceae > Haloarcula > Haloarcula limicola. Next base: position 542,323 of record NZ_WRXM01000002.1, on the reverse strand, counting down.
GCGACGATAACGTCCGACGAACGCGACGACCTCGCCCAGGGCATCGCCGCCTCCGCGGCGCTGCAGGTCAAACAGGTGATGGGCGACGACCCGACGCCGACGGCGCAGTAAGCTACGTTCCGTTTTCCGCCGGCGGGTTGTAGAACAGCGCGTAGCCGATCGGCCCGCTGGCCGAGAGGCTCCCGACGGCCATCGCGGTGACGACGCTCAGCGACGTGAGTACGGCACCGAACGCGGCCAGCACCATCGACAGGGCGATACTCGCCAAGACGAGGTCCGCCGTCGCCGGGAGAGGGGCGGCTCCGAGCATCCTGTCTCGACGGAGACGCGCCAGCTAATTAAATATTATTACTGGTCGTCCGCCGGGGGCTGTACCGTCCACTCCTCGTCGGCGATGAGGGCCTCGCGCGCGGCGCTGTAATCGCGCGTGGCCATCCCGTAGAACGACTGCCGTCCGACCGGGGTCCGGTATCGGAGGACGACGGTGTGGTCGGTCACGTCGAAGACGGTCAGCGACTGGCGGCCGGACTCGTCAGTCCACGTCTCGCGATGCGTCCCCTCTCGGTCCACGCAGCGGCGGCCGTACTCCCAGCTGTGTGACTCTGCGCGCGAAAGCGGGATCGGGAACGTCGAGGCCGGCGAGTCCGCGGTCGATGTGTCTGACGTTGCCATGCGGGACGCCTACACGAAGCGACGGAAAAACCGTGTTGGTTTCGGCAGTCGGGACAGTCCGAGTCGAGCCCCGGCGTCGCTCGCTCACTTCCCCCAGAAGGGGTCGCGGTTGCGATGGTTCTCCAAGTACATCGACAGCGCCTCCCGCTCGTCGACGGAGATGTCCTCGGCGAGTTCCTGTTCGAGGATCTTGGCGTGTTTCTCGGGGATCTCGACCCAGAGGTCGTCGCCCTCCTCGATCTGGCGGCCGACCGTCGGGCCGTCGATGGAGGCGGCGAGTCGCTCGCCGGTGCGGGCGGCGTCGACCTCCTCGCCCTCGTCCTGGAGGGATTTCAGCCGGCCGACGCGGGTCGGCTCGTTGCCCTCCCACTTGACGACGTTGACGTTGCGGCGGAGTTCGCCCGACAGCACCTCGACGCCGACGACGGCGGGGTCGGACTGCCGGAACGTGTGGTCGTCGAGGACGCGGAACTTCGCCGGGCGCGTGATGTTCTCGAGGATCTGTTCCTGCTGGGCCTCCTCGATCTCGGTGACGTGGTCGTCGTAGCGCTCGATGAGCTGGTAGATGACGTCGTCCTCGAAGAGCTTCACGTCCTCCTGTTCGGCGAGGTCGCGGGCGTCGTCTAACACCTCGACGGAGAACGCGAGGATGGCCTGGTGCGTCGGCTCGCCGGCCGTCTCGGCGACGCGGACGTCACGCGGGGCGACGGCACCGACCTCGGCGCGCATGATGGGGATCTCCTCCTCTTCGAGCGTACTGGAGATCGCCTCCAGGGAGCCGAGCGTGTCGGCCTTGACAACGACGCCCTCGTCTTCGGTCGTGACCGCTATCTCGGCGAGTTCCTCCTGCACTTCGGCGACGACCTCGTCCCGGTCGCGGTCCCGGACCACGCGGATGGGCGCGCCGGCCATCGCGTCGTCCAAGTCCGGCGCGGCGATCTTCACGCCGTCGGCGGCGGCGACCTCCTCGACCTGTTCGAACTCCTGTTCGGTCCGGATCTCTTCGAGGGGGCGGGGGCGCAACAGCGCGCGGACGTCGGTGACGATCGGTCCGTGGAGACCGCCGACGACGATGGTGTCGTCGGCCCGGATGGTACCGTCGTAGACGATGGCGTCGAGCGTCGTCCCGAACCCGCGGGTGTCCTTCACTTCGAGGACGGTTCCGACGCCGGGACCGCTCGCGTCGATCTCCATCTCCTCCTTCATGTACCGTTGGGAGAGCCCCATCATCACCGTCAGCAGGTCGGGGACGCCCTCGCCCGTCTCCGCCGAGACGGGGACGACGCCGATGTTGGCCTGGAAGTCCTGGACCCGCCAGTACATGTCCGCCGAGAAGCCGTTATCGGAGAGCTCGCCGATTATCTCGTAGAGCTTCTCGTTCAGGTCCGAGGTGACCCGGTCCGACTGGGCCTCCATCGTCGCCTGCACCGGCTGGTCCTCGTTGGGGTTCCAGCCCGGCACCGTGTCTATCTTGTTCGCGGCGACGATGAACGGCGTCTGGGTCCGTTTCAGAATGTCGATGGCTTCCAGCGTCTGGGGCTGGAAGCCGTCGTTGACGTCGACGACGAGGATGGCGATGTCCGCGAGCGCGCCCCCCCGCGAACGGAGCGTCGAGAACGAGTGGTGACCGGGCGTGTCGATGAACAGCAGGCCCGGCAGGTCGAAGTCCGTCGGGTCGACGAGTTCGCCCGCGATCTCCGAGATGACCGAGAGCGGCACCGCCGTGGCCCCGATGTGTTGCGTGATCGCTCCGGATTCGCCCGCCGTCACGGCCGACCCGCGGATGCGGTCGAGCAGGCTCGTCTTCCCGTGGTCGACGTGGCCGAGCACCGCGACGATGGGCGTCCGGAGGCTGTGGTCCGTCTCTGTGGTGGCGTCGGTATCAGACATAGATGGCCCCAGAAGTTACCCGAATCCTATCGTCCGCAGTAGTTAAGTTCGTCGTCATGGCGCTCGCGCGGTCGCTGCGAACGGCTCGCACCGGCGACGCCGATTCGGTTTCGTGCGCGTCCCGCGACGGGGACGAAAACGACGCTCCGACGGCGTCAGACGCCCGTGGCGTTTATGTGACCGCGCTCAGAAAGGGGGGTATGGCCGAGATACTCGCCGAGAACCTCTCGGGGAAGGACGTCATGGGCACCGACGGCACGGAGATCGGGAGCCTGTACAACATCACCATGGACATCTCCTCGGGGACGCTGTACAACCTCGTCATCGATCCCGCCGAGTCGCTTCGCAACACGGACTTCGAGTACACCGACCAGGGTCGCCTCCTGATCCCCGTCGAACGCGTGAAGGCGGTGAAAGACCACATGATCGTCAACCGGTAGATGTACGTCCTCGATTCCTCGGCGTTTATCAACGAGTACCACACCGACGAGCAGATAGCGTCGATTCCGCTCGTCCAGGACGAACTCGAGGGCGAGGCGGCGTTCCGCTTCGACGCCCTCGAAGGGTCGGGAATGCACCTCCACATCCCCGAGGAGAACACCGTCGAGCGCATCGAACGCGCCGCCAGAGAGACGGGCGACCTCGCGGAGCTCTCCGAGACCGACGTCCGTCTCGTCGCCGCCGCCTTCGAACTCGACGCCCGCCTCGTCACCGACGACTACGCCATGCAGAACGTCGCGGAGAAACTGGACGTTCGCGTCGAGGTCATCGCCCGCGAGGGCATCTCCGAACAGCGCGACTGGCTCTTTCAGTGCGCCGGCTGCGGCCGCGAGTTCGACGAGAACCACGACCGCTGTCCGATCTGCGGGAGTTCGCTCTCGCGGAAGAACCCCGCGTAGGCGGCTCCCGACACAGACGGGCAGCGGCGGCGTTACACGATTCGCTCTTCGACGTCTTCGAGACCGAGGTCGATGAGTTGTTTCAGAACCTCCTCCTCGGTGATGCCGTAGCGGCGGGCCAGCACCGCCACTGCCCGGGCCTGGCCGTCGTCACACGCGACCGTGTACCGGGTCGTCATGTGAACCGTCTTTCCAGTCTGCGTACATAAATGCCCGTCAGACGACCGTCGTACGGGGGGTCACACCGGGAGCGAGGCCCCGGTCGTCGCCATGTAGTAGTTGAGCGCGAACAGCCCGGCGTTCCAGAGACCGTGAGCCAGCGCCGGGACGGTGATGCTCTCCGTGTACTCGTAGACGGCCCCGAGGACGAGCCCGAGCGCGCCGGCGACGAGGATGTACGTCCACGCGCTCCCGGAACTGATCGCGAAGAAGTGACCGATTCCGAACAGGAGACTCGCGAGCAGCAGGCCGGGGACGAGACCGAACGACCGCCGGAACAGCCCCTGAACGATGCCCCGGAAGACGAGTTCCTCCGCCGGGCCGACGAAGAACAGCGCGACGGGAATCATGTAGAGGAACAGTTCGGGGTTGCTCCGCCCCTCGGTGATGACGCTGTTCTGGCCGGTCTCGACGGACGTGCCGAACACCGCCTCCACTGCGGCCGAGAGGAGGTCAACGACGACGCCCATCAGTAGCGCGCTGAGGAAGATGCCGAGGACGCCAAGCAGCGCCCAACCGAAGTCAGACGGCGTCGGTCTGCGAACGTGAACGAGCGAGTCCTCCTCTCTGAGTTTGACGAAGCCGTAGCCGGCCGCGATGAAGCCGACGAACGACAGCGCGTTCACGACCGCGTAGGCGATCGGCGACCGCGTCAGCGCCCCCTGTGACCCGATGCCGAACAGCGAGAGCCCGAGCTGTGCGAACACCCCCGCGAAGAGGAAGGCGGCCGCGACGACCGCCAGCGCACGGACGGTGCTCGTCACGATAGTCCGGCCGTCGGCCACGGAGACGTACGGAGGGGTGAATGCCATAGCGGGAGTTAGCGGCCAGTAGTCGGCGAATCCACAAGACCCCACCGATCGGGCGACACGCGGACTGAGCGCGACGACGCGACCGACGCAGCAAACCCCTCGTGCCAGACGAGCGACCGTTCTCGTACGGACTCCGGGTCGCTCGGATCCCGTCTCAGTCCCCGTCGGAGATCAGGTAACTCGGCCGTTCGTCGACGGTCCGGGTCTCCTCGGTGTCCTCGCCCGAGAGGAGGCCGCGGGCGGCCCGCTTGCCCCACTCGACGGCCGGCTGGGTGAACGTCTCGACGCCAGCGAGCTCGCCGACGAGGACGCAGGCGGCCTCCGTCGCGTACAGCAGTTCGCCCAGCGAGCGGGCGTCGAGGCTGTCGATCTCGATCTCGACGGCGGGTCGGTCGGCCGCCGAGAGGCTGGCGACCGTCGCGTCGTACTCGGCGTCGAGCAGCTCGCCGAGGTCGGTCCCGGCGAGATACGAGAGCGACTCGTGACCGGCGTCGGGGACCGGCACGTCGGCCCGCTCGCGGGGGCGGACGACCGTGACGACCTTGTCTCGGGGACCGGCGCGATACAGTTGGAGTTGGGAGTGCTGATCGGTCGCGCCGAGCGCGCGGGCCGGGGTCTGGCCGCGGCCCTCCTTCCCGAGGCTCTCGGCCCACAGCTGGGCGAACCACTCGGCGAAGACCTCCAGGCGCTCGGCGTAGGGCATGAAGGCGTTGACCGCCGCGCCGCGCTCTTCGAGGGCGTAGGCGACCGCGCCGTAGGCGTAGGCCGGCGTCTCGAACAGCGACGGGCCGAGACCGTCGGCGGCGTCGGCCCCGCCCGCGAGCAGCTCCTCGATATCCACGCCGAGGATGGCCGGCGGAACCAGTCCCACGGAAGACAGCGCCGAGAACCGGCCGGGGACGCCGTCGGGGACCGGCAGCGTCGGCAGGTCCTCCTCGTCGGCGAGTTCCCGGAGCGGCCCCGACTCGCCCGTCGTCACGACGGTTCGCTCGGTCCAGTCCACGTCCCGGTACTCGTAGACGTCCCGGACGACGAGGAAGTTCGCCAGCGTCTCCGCCGTCGTCCCGGACTTCGAGACGACGTTGACCGCCGTCTCCGAGAGCGGGAGGTCAGAGAGCGTCCGCTCGACGTGCTCGGGGTCGACGTTGTCCAGCACGACGTGTCGCTCGGGGTCCTCCGCCAGCGCCGCGGTGATCGTCTTCGCGCCCAGCGCCGAGCCGCCGATACCGACCGTGAGGACGTACTCGGCGTCCGAGACCGGGGAAACGGCCTCCCGGATCGCGTCGGCGTCGGTCCGTTCCGGGAGGTTCAGCGCGGCGTAGCCGAACTCGTCGTCGCCCCGGCCCGCCGCGATGCGCTCGTGCGCCTCGGCCACTCGCTCGTCGAGTTCTTCCAGTTCCGCCTCGTCGATGCCAGGCTCGGCCACGGTGCCGAGCGCGGCACCGATGTCCACGTGCATACGTGGCCCGTCGATTCGGCGTTACAAATAGCTCGCGGCTGCCGGGGAACGGGGCGTTTAACCACCTCGTCGCCATAGCGACGGTGATGACAGACGCGTCGGCCGTCCCCGCCGATGAGACGGCGAAGTCCTACAGCGGTCTCCCGGGAGCGTTCCGCTACGCGCTGGGCGCGAGCGACTCGTGGCTGTTCAAGGGGTACGTGGTCGTGGCGCTGCTGTTGACCCTCGCCATCGCGCTCGTCTTCGCGCTCGGCCTGCTCGTGCTGCTCGCCGGCTCCGAGGGGCTCCGCGGCGGGACGTTCACCTTCTCGCGCTCCTTCTTCCTGTTCGTGGGACTGCTCGTCGTCGCGCCCCTGCTGGCCCCGATCCTATTGGTCGCGCGGCGACACCGCCGCACCGGGTCGACGGCGACCTACGACCGCGCCCTCGCGCTGTCGGGGTTCGTCTTCGTCGCGTCGCTGTACGTCGGGCTCGTTATCTCTGTCCCACCCCAGCTACAGGAACCGACCGGGAGCGCCGTCGTCGCGGCGCTGTACGCCGCTCCCCAACTCGCGGGACTCGCACCGCCCCTCGCGGCCGCCGCGCTCCTGTACGCCGTCCACCGATTCCTCCGATAACCACGGGTCGAAACCCGGAAAAACGCCGCTGTCGTAGGGTCGCCCATGACAACGAAGGAGGGGACGTTCCTGGTCACGCACGCCGACGAGGACTCCGCGACGCTCCGGGACGTGGCCGACTCGCAGGTCCTGACGCTCTCTGAGAACCCCGGGCTGGACGCCGGCTCGGTCGTCGAGGCGACGGTCGAACCGGAGCCGCCGATGGAGGTGACCTACGCCGTGGTCGAGATCGCCGACGAGCGGACGATTCCCGTCGAGACGGTCGACCTCGCACCGACGACGCGAGCGAAAGAGCTCGCGGCCGAGCAGTCCGTCGGCGAGGTGACGACCCGCGAACGGGCCGGCGAGGGCGAGATCCACGTCCTGACCGTCCCCGAGGAGCGAACCGACGCCGCCGCCGAGGAGGTCGTCGACGACGAGGCGACCCGCTCGCGGGCCGCCCGCCTCGGCGTCGACCGGGTCGAAGTTCGCACGGCCGCCGGTGTGGTAAGCGTTCGCTATCTACCGGACTGAGGCGGCTCTCGCCGCCGTCGGGGCATCCGGGATTGGGAAGGCTTATTCGGAGGCGTGCCAACCCCTCGCCCATGGTCGCGTTCGAGGTCCCCGAAGTCGATTATACCCGGTACTCGAACCGCCAGTTGGTGGCGATACCGCTGGCGGTGCTGGCGCTGGCCCTCGCGGTCATCGCCGGGTGGTGGGTGCTGACCGGCGCGCCGGTCACGATGGGGATCGACTTCACGGGTGGCTCCGAAATCACGGTTCAGACGTCGCTCTCACAGGAGGAGATCCGCGCCTCGTTCGACGAACCGGTCGTCTCCGTCCAGGGCGTCGCCGGGGAGAACGAGCAGTACATCGTCACGTTCGAGTCCTCCGAGATGGGGGCGATTCGGCAGACTGCGATAGACAACGGGCAGATGGAGCTGCGCGGAAGCGGTTCGGTCTCGCCGGTCTTCGGCGGACAGAACCAGCAGATGGCCGTCATCGGGATGGCCATCGCCTTCGTCGGGATGAGCCTCCTCGCCTTCGCCTTCTTCCGGACGTTCGTCCCGAGCATCGCCATCGTCATCTCGGCGTTCTCCGACATCGTCATCCCCGTCGCGGTGATGAACCTCGTCGGCATCAAGCTCTCGCTGGGCACCGTCGCCGCCCTGCTGATGCTGATCGGATACAGCGTCGACTCGGACATCCTCCTCAATAACCACGTCCTCCGGCGCTCCGGCGGGTTCTACGAGTCGACGTACCGGGCGATGCGGACCGGGGTGACGATGACGCTCACCTCGATCGCCGCGATGGCGGTGATGGCCGTCGCCGCGACGCTGTTCGGCATCGAGCTGATGGCCTCTATCGGGCTCGTCCTCGTCCTCGGACTCTCCGCGGACCTGATGAACACGTACATGCTCAACGTGACGCTGCTTCGCTGGTACAAGTACGAGGGGGTCAACCGATGAGCGCGATACGCGAGAACTGGCGCATCGGCGCGCTGATCGTCCTCCTGTTGGTGAGCGCCGTGGCGCTGTTCGTCCCGGGCGTCCCGCCGGGCAGTAACCCCGCGGCCGACAACTCGTCGGCGGCGGCCTCCGAGGGGATGACGAACCTCCAGTACGGCATCGAACTGAACGGCGGGACGCGCATCCGCGCGCCCGTCGTCGGGATCACGGCCGAGGGGGTCGACATCCCGACCAACACTACCCAGCGGGCCCAACTGGAGCAGTCGCTGGCCGACAGCCTCGGCGTCGACAGGATCGACATCCAGGCCGTGCCCCGGGCCGAGGGCGGCACCGTCGAGGTGTTCTCGAAGAACGTCTCGACCTCGGAGTTGCGGACGGCGCTCGAAAACCAAGGTTACCAACCCGAGACGGTTCGAGAGGGCGTGACCGAACAGACGCGCGAGGAGATGGTCGAGGCGATCGACCAGAAGATCTCCACGTCAGCGCTCTCGGGCGGGACGGTGACCCAGGCCCGCACCAGCGAGCGCAACTACATCGCCATCACGGCCCCCGACAAGGACTACGAGGAACTGCGGAGCATCCTCGAAGACCGGGGTATCGTCCGGATGTACGCCTACTACCCGGCCGAGAACGGCACCTACGTCCGCAAGGCCGTGCTGGACCAGGGCGCCGACGCGATCCGCGGGACCGGGACGATAAACCAGCAGCAGACCGCCTCCGGCGGCGAGTCGTACACGTTCTCGGTCACGATGGAAGAAGGGGCCGCAGAGGCGTTCGCGCGGGAGATGGCCGCCGCCGGGTTCGGCAACGGCGGGTTCTGTAACCCCCAGCAGGCACAGGCCAGGGGGCAACCCGTCGAGTGTCTGCAGGTCACCTACGAGGACGAGGTCGTCTTCAACGGCAGCGTCCAGCCCGGACTGGGCAGTTCCTTCGCCGACGGCTCCTTCGCCGAGAACCCGACGCTGACCATCGAGGTGCCGTCCCGGGAGAAGGCCCAGCAGGTGAAGCTCAGCCTCGACGCGGGACAGCTCCCCGCGCCGCTGAACTTCGACCCGCAGGTGACCCAGACGCGCTCGCTCGAACCGGCGCTGGCCGACCAGTTCAAGACGAACTCACTGATCACCGGCCTGCTCGCCGTCGTCGCCGTCAGTCTGGTGGTCTACGGGCGTTACGGCCGGGCGGAGGTCGCGCTGCCGATGATCGTGACGGCGCTCTCGGAGGTGTTCATCCTGCTGGGCTTCGTCGCGTTCGTCCAGTACCCGCTGAACTTATCGCACTTGGCGGGGTTCATCGCCGTCATCGGGACGGGGGTGGACGACCTCATCATCATCGCCGACGAGATACTCCAGCAGGGGAAAGTCGAGACCGGCCGCGTGTTCCAGAACCGCTTCCGGAAGGCGTTCTGGGTCATCGGCGCGGCCGCGGCGACGACCATCGTCGCCATGAGTCCGCTGATGGTGCTCTCGCTGGGCGACCTCTCCGGGTTCGCTATCATCACCATCGTCGGCGTCCTCATCGGCGTGCTGGTGACGCGGCCGGCCTACGGTGACATCCTCCGAGCCCTCGTGATAGACGAGGACTGAACGGGCGATATCGCGCCGTTTCCCGTCTCTCCCGTCGGCAGACGGATTCGTTTCGTCTCGATCGTGCCCTGGCGTTTGGTACCGTGTGACAAATTAATTTAGATTGACTTATATTCTCGCGCGACGTATATACAGTTCCCGCTGGAACGCGGGGATACACTGAACGACTCGTCTCAGAACCGTCCGCACAGGGCGTGAAGGGACGCGTTGGGGGCAAGAACCGAGCAGTCCGTCACAGGATTCCGAGGTGAACGCTCTGAAGGAGAACCGCCGCGGCCCATCGCCGGTCCGGCCGGCCGGATCGGTAGCAAGGCCAACTACCGGACGTCACGTAAGCGACGTTCGGGAACCCGGTACGTCGGCAAGGCTGGTGAGAGCCCAGTTAAAGTCCACGCGGACAAGGCCGGTGGAAGCCCGGCTAAACGCCGACAGTGTGCCGGCACGGTCGCAGGGGCCGTCGAAAACATCTCCCGTTCAGGTCCAAACCGCGTTCGCGGGGTCTTTCCAGCTGTCAGAACTCGCCAAGCGTCGCCTGTTCGGCGGCCGCGAGCACGTCCTCACAGGTAGACCACGACGATCGCGCGCAGTCGGGCAGGTCGCCGTGGCGAGTTACGTAGTTCGCCAGAAACTCCCTCGTCATCGGGTCGCTCGGGTAGCCCGATCCGACGTCGCCGTACGTCTCGCCGAGCGCCGCGACGTGGGCGTCGCGGGCCACCTTCGCCACGATAGAACCCGCCCCCACCAGCGGGTCCGTCTCGTCGGCCCCGTGTTCGGCGGTGACGGTCACGTCGGCGGCCACGCGGTCGGCCACGCGACGGCCGAACCGCTCGGCGTCGGTGTCGCCCGCGTCGACGGTACCCGCGAGGCCGTCGCTCGCCACGCCCGAGAGCGCTTCCGCGTGGGCCGCGACCGTCAGCGTGTTCATGTCCGTCTCCGGGTCGTCGATGCGGGCGACCGGGACCTCCGCGACGGCGACGGCGTCGGCGGCGTCCCGAATCTCCGTCGCCAACTGCTCGCGCCGCTCGGGAGCGATGCCCTTCGAGTCCCCGACATCCGCCGGGAGGCTCCCCGGCTCGGCCCGGACGGCCGCGGCGAACATCGACCCGAGAACGGGTCCCTTGCCGGCTTCGTCGACGCCGAATCGCATGGCTGGTCGATTCCGTGCCGGCAGGAAAGCCGTTGCGGTCGTCGATTCGGCATCGCGGCCGCCGGTTCGGCGAGTAACCGCTGGCGAGCGCACCCGTCGAACGCGCGTATCGGCGAGATTACCGCCGGTAGCCGAGCGTTACAGGAAAGGTTGATATAGTGGAACCGTAACCACCGACACGATGGGCGACTTGGACCGAATCTACCGCGCGCTGGCCGCCAGAGAGCGGCGACTCGCGCTCTCCTGTCTGCACGATCACCAGACGCTCACGCTCGCCGACCTCACCGAACTAGTTCTGGAACGGGCGGACGGAGCGGACATAACGGCCGTCTCGGAGGACAGAATCCGGGACACCTACTTCGCGCTCTATCACACGCACGTCCCGATCTTAGAGGAGAGCGACCTCGTCCGATACGACCAGGCCGACGATCTCGTGGCGGCGACGGAACGGGTTCGGCCCGCGCTGTCGAGCGTGTGCGATAACGTCGAGGCGATACTGGCCGCGGAGATCGACGGCTGAACCGCTATTCTCGGAAGAACTCCGGCTTGGCGAACGGTTCGCTCTCGCCTTCGACGTCGACGACGTCCAGCGCGGTGACGACGGCGTCGACGCCCAGCAGTCCGGCCAGGCTCGGTTCGGTTCGGCCGTCGTCGCTGGAGACCAGTTCCTTCACGTAGAGACCGCCCGCGCCGTGGATGCGGACGTCGGCGTGACGCTCGTCGACGAGGTCGCCGCTCGCGGCGTAGACGTCCCGCGTCCGCGTGAGGTCGGCGCGCCGGTGGGCGACCCGCTGTGGCGTCTCCTGTTCGACGGTCGTCCCTTCGAGTTCGTCCAGCGCCGTCTGCAACGCCTCTTCCGTGACCGGTTCCGAGAACTCGACGTCCATCCGGTAGGTCTTCGAGGCGTCCAGTTCCTTCACCCGCTCGACCATCTCGTGGGTCGCAAGGCGCAGCCCCTCGACTTCGACCTTCCCGTCGGCGAACTCGTTTATCTCGCGTTCGAGCGCGTCGGTGTCGACGTCGCGGGTCCGGGGCGAGTCCACCTCGACGACGAACGGCCGGCCCGATTCGAGCATCAGCGCGTCGACGTCCTCGCGGCCCGCGCCGTGGAACGTCGCCGCGGAGCCATCCATCGCCTCCTCGACGACGGGCGCGGAGAGCTGTTCGACGCTCTCGTCGTAGCGATAGCCGGTCCCGTCACAGCCGTCACAGGGTTGGCCCTGATAGAGCCCCGTGCCGTTGCAGTCGTTACAGGGCCACTTCGTCTGCGGGATGTCCCGCTGGAGCTTTCGGTAGCGGCCGTAGACGAACGCGGAGTTGACCTGCACGTCCACCTCGTCGGTCGAGAGGTCGAGCGTGAACTGCACGTCCGGCCGGCCGAACTCGACTTCGGTGTCGGTCAGGCGGCCGATCCGCTTGCCCACCTCGCGGTTGAGCTCCGTCTTCAGCGCCTCGCCAGCCTCCGGGTCCAGCCCCACGTCCTCCCGCAGGAGCGCGTCGTTCTCCTCGAACAGCGGCGGCACTTTCGTCCCCACCTGATAGGTCTCGAAGTCGTAGCCCCGGGCGGCGGTGGCGGCCTGTTCGGCCCACCAGTCGACGCGGTCGGTCTCGCCCTCGCAGACCCAGCAGTCCTCGCTCGCCTCGAAGGGCTCGTCGGCTTCGAGCGCGAGCGTCACGCGCAGCGCGCGGCCCCGCTCGGCGTTGGTCAGCCCGAAGCTCCGCTCGGCGAACAGCCGGCCGAGACAGGCGTCACAGAGCGGGCCGGTGTCGAGTGCGGCCCCCGCGACCTCTAGTACGCTCATTGTTCCGAGCGAAGCGACCGGCCCGTAACTGCGTTTCGACCTCTCTTCGGGAACAGCGGGTACAACGAGACGGACGGGCCGCGACACTCCTCAGTCGTCGCCCCAGACGGCGGAGTCGAGCACGTCGTACTCCGCTTCGAGCAGCTCCCAGAGGTCGTCGACGTCTTCGAGGGAACTGCACTCGGCGAGTTGCGCTTTGAGCGTCTCGGCTTGCTCGGGGCTGAGCACGCCCTGGACGACCCCCTTCTGGATGACGTCCGCGAGCAGGGTCAGCTGATATTCCAGCCCCGTGACCATGCGGCGAGCTATCGTACAAATCCTGAAATACCTTACGGTGATTACGGCGGATAGAGCGACCTAGGGCGCGTCTCGCCCGCCGTCGGCGGAGAACGGCTCGGCGCCGGACTGCCGGAACAGGTCGCCCGGCACGTCGGTCACCGACACCGACACGTCGCGCCGGGGGAACGGGATCTCGATGTCCGCGGTCCGGAACCGCTCGTAGATCGCTCGATTGAGGTTGTGAATCGTACGGGCGTTCTGGGCGGGGTTGCCGACCCAGCACAGCAGTTCGAAGTTCAGCGCGGACGCGCCGAACTCGCGGAATCGGACCCGCGGTTTGGGGCGTTCGAGGACGAGCCCTTCCTCCTCGGCGACGGCCAGTAGGATCTCCTCGACGGCGTCGACGTCGGTGCCGTAGGCGACGCCGACGGGGACGCGGATGCGCCGCTTCTGTTTGGGCGTCGATTCGTTGACGATGGCGGCGTTGCTGAGCTTCGAGTTCGGGACCGTGACGAGGATGTCGTCGCGGGTGCGGATGACCGTCGACCGTACGGAGATATCTTCGACGCGGCCGCGTTCGCCGGTCTCGAGGACGACGAAGTCGCCGACCTTGTACGTGCCGTCGAGGTACAGCGACAGCGACCCGAAGAAGTTCGCGAGCGTGTCTCGGGCCGCGAGCCCGACGATGATGCCGATCAGGCCCGCCGAGGCCAACAGCGGCCGGACGTCCACCTCCCAGAGGACGAGCAGGAGGAAGACGCCGAGACCGGCGACGAGCGCGCTCCAGACGTTCTGGAGAATTGGGACCACCTGTCGGTCGACGTAGCGGTTGTCGGTCGCGGCCGCGGAGGCTTTCCGCCCGATCCGCATCAGCGTCACCATCCAGACGAAGATGACCACCGAGAGCGTGCCCGCTTCCAGGGGAACGGCCACGTCCGGCGAGACGTCGTACACCTGCGTCCCCGCGTACGCGCCGGCGATCGCGACGGTGACGTACAGCGCCGAGTGGACGCCCCGGAGGACGATGTCGTCCACCTGCCCGTCGATGCGGTCGGTGAGCCGCCTGAGAACGCGGTCGCCGACGACCTGTACGACCGCAGCGAGTCCCAATCCGCCGAACACGAGCAGGGCGAACCCCTGCCAGACCGGAAGCGCGGCGAGCCACGCGGAGACACCACCCAGTTGCATACCACCTGTTGGCTGGCGGAGGATATATACTGTCCTCCCGCCACGCGCCGAGGCGACCGAACCGCCTTTATTCCCGGCCGTCTCCTCCGTGACTGTGCATCCGCTACTCGTCGCCGTTCTACTCGGTATCTTGCAGGGGGTTCTGGAGTGGGTTCCCGTCTCCAGCGAGGGAGGCGTCGCGCTCGCTTCGACGGCGCTCGCGGGGCTAGATCCCGACGCAGCGACGCGATTGGCGCTGTTCTTACACGCCGGGACCGCCGTCGCCGCGGTCGCGTACTACCGCGGCGAGGTCCGAGAGCTGTTCGCCGCGCTCCCGGCGCTCTCCCGACGCCCCTTCGCCGACGAGACGGCCGACCTCTCCTTTCTCGTCGTGGCGACGCTGGCGACGGGGCTGACCGGCCTGCCGGCGTATCTCGTGCTCGACACCGTCGTCTCGGAGCTCGGCGGCGGCCTCTTTCTCGCGTTCGTCGGCGGGCTGCTGGTCGTGACGGGGCTGCTCCAGCGGTTCGCCGCGGTGCTGTCACTCGGCGATCGGGAGAACCCGAATCTCGTGGACGCCGTCGTCGTCGGGGCGCTGCAGGGACTGGCGATTCTCCCCGGCGTCTCGCGGTCGGGAACGACGGTCAGCGCGCTGTTGCTGCGCGGCCACGAGGGCGAGTCCTCCCTGCGGCTCTCCTTCCTGCTCTCGATCCCGGCCGCGCTGGCGGCGAACGCCCTCGTGCTCGCCGATACCGGTCTGCCGTCCGTCACTCCGACCGCGGCGGTCGCCGCGCTCGCGGTCAGCGCCGTCGTCGGCTATCTCACGGTGGACGCGCTGGTCCGTCTCGTCCGCCGGGTCGCCTTCTGGCTGGTCTGTCTGTTCTTCGGCGGTCTCGGCGTCGCCGGCGGGCTGCTGGTCGCGCTGTGAGGTCGGTGCTGGAAGTTATATACGACCGGGCGACAACTGTCGGGTGATCGCGGCCATGAGTGGTGACGAACGGAAGGTGTTCGACGCGACCGGGGACTTCCAGTACGTCGTCCGCGGCGGCGAGCGGGTCACGGACCCGCAGTGGCGCTCTTGCCGAATCATCGTCACCAACAAACGCCTCGTGCTGGCGACCAACGGCGGAAAACAGCCGATCCCGCACTCGAAACTCTCGCTGGCCGACCCCGGGAGCGAGGTCCCGGACGAGACGCCGGCCACCGCCACCGCGTTCGAAGTCGGGAACAACGTCCTGCTGATAGACGCCTCGGGCGTCGAGGACTTCGCGTTCGAGTACTGCCGGGCCGCCTTACAGGGCGCGGTCATCCTCGCTCGGCACCCGGCCGTCGTCGGCGGCGTCATCCGGGACGACGCCGAGTGGGGGAAAGCGCGCTTCCGACTGGCCGACGGGGAGGTCCGCCTGCAGTTCCCCGACGGCGACTCGACTGTCTTCGACATCGAGGACGTGGGGACCATCGAGACGAGCGAGAGTGCGGTGCTGGGCGAACCGCGCGCCGTCGTCGAGGTCGAACACACCGACGAACGGGACCGCAGCGTCGAGACGCACTTCTCGGGGATGGGCCACCACACCGACGCCCTGCAGTCGCTGTTCTCGGCGGTGGTCGACCGCCGCGAGGACGACTACGAACTCACGGAGATGGAGAGCCAGGTGCTGATGGCGCTGTACTCGGGCGTCTCGCCGTTCGAGATGGCGGATTTCGTCGGCGCGACGCCCGACGAGGTCGAGGAGATCTATCAGCGGCTCCTGGACGTGGGTGCGGTCGATAAGGTCCGGACCCGGACGGAGGTCAGCCTGAACGCACAGGGGCGGAATATGGCGAGCGAAGCGATGAGCGGGGAATAGCGAGGGGAGCGACTGAAAGGAGCGGCCCTCGAAAAGCGAGCGGGGAACGGAGTGACCCGCGAGCAGCAGCGTGATTCCGAACGGCGCGGCGCGCTCCGACGGTGCGTGCCCGAAAACGTCGTCCGCCGCTTGCTGATCACTCCGTAACGACGGTGACCGGACCGCCGAAGTCGAGGATGACTCGCTGTGTCGCGTCGCCGAAGAGCGCTTTCCCGGTGGGCGAGCGCTGCCGACCCGGCAGGAAGACGTGGTCACAGTCGTGCGCCTCGGCCGCCTGGAGGACCTCGTCGGCCTCGTCGCCGACGGCACCGGCGGCCTCGTACTCCACGTCGAGATCGGCGAGAACCTCGCCGCCGATGTCCTCGGCGAACTCCGTCGCCCCCCTTTCGGCCTCGCCGGGGGTGTACTTCGTCGTCGCGTCCGGGATGGACTCCATCGCACCGCGGCGGGCGCTGTACGCTTCCTCGGTAGTGACGTGGAGCAGGACCGCTTCGGCGTCTACGCCCTCGGCGAGCGTCCCCGCTTCGTAGACGAGGTCCTTCGCGGTCTCGGTCGGTTCGACGACGACGAGTGCTCGTTTCATACCGGGGTCGAGTGAGGCGACGCTGATAAAGACAGGGGAAGCGACACATACTCTTCTAATTATAATGGAATAGAATGTCTGATTCAAACCTAATATTATATTCGACATGAACAAACGTCCGTTATACACCCGATCAATTGAAAACATTTTCATGCGGTAACAATGATTGACTTCCTGCACATGGCAGTCGAGTTCGCTCACAGCCCGTTGCTCACGTTCGCTATCGGGCTCGTCTTGGTCGTATTGCTACTGGTCGTCTGGGATCTCCCGGCGTTCGTCGGCTTGACGATCGCCGCGTTCACCGTCGGTCTCGTCAACGCGGTGTTCGTCCAGGATTTCTCTTTCGGGGAGGCCGCCACGAGAACGGCGACGGCGTTCGGGAACGGGATGGCCGGGATCGGCATCCCGATCCTGATGGCCGCCGTCATCGGCAAATCGATGCTGGAGAGCGGCTCCGCACAGCGGATCGTCCGCAGCTTCCAGTCGGTGGTCGGCGAGGAGAACTCCGACATCGCGCTGTGGGGCAGCAGTACCGTGCTGGCGATTCCCGTGTTCTTCGACAGCGTGTTCTACCTCCTCGCGCCGCTGGCGCGCTCGATGCGCGCCCGTCGGGGGAAGAACTACGCGCTGTACCTCGTCGTCGTCGGGGCCGGTGCCGCGACGGCCCACGTCTTCGTCCCGCCGACGCCGGGCCCGCTGGCCGTCGCCAGCGAGATCGGCGTCAACCTCGGGATGACGATCGCCGTCGGCATCGCGGTCGCGATCCCGGCGGCCGTGATGGGCGGTCTGGTCTACGGTCGCTTCATCAACGGCGTGGTCGACATCCCGCTCCGGGACTCGATGGGGACGACGACCGAGGAACTCGAAGAGCGGGCAAAGCAGAGCTCCGCATCGATTCCGGGCGTCCTCGAATCGTCCCTGCCGATCATCCTCGCCGTCGTGCTCGTCGCCTCCTTCACCTTCGTCGATAGCTTCGAATCGGTGTATCCCACGCTATCGAGCGTCAAGCCCGCCGTCGCGTTCATCGGCGACAAGAACGTGGCGCTGACCATCGCGGCCATCGCCGCGGCGCTCACCTACCTCCGCTGGAACGACATCTCGCGCTCCATCTGGGAGGACGAACTCACCGAGGCGCTGAAGAGCGGCGGGAACATCGCCGCCATCACCGCGATGGGCGGCGCGTTCGGTGCGCTGTTAGCGGCGTCCGGTATCGGCTCGTACATCGCCGGCGCGTTCGAGGGGATCGGCATCCCGCTCATCGTGACCGCGTGGCTCATCGCCGCCGTCATCCGCATCGCACAGGGGTCGGCGACGGCCGCGATGCTCACCACTGCCGGTATCATGGCCCCGCTGACCGGCCAACTCGCCGTCCACTCGGCGTATCTGGTGATGGCCATCGGCGCGGGCGGGAACATCTTCTCGTGGTACAACGACTCCGGCTTCTGGCTGTTCAAGGAGATCGGCGGCCTCACGCAGGCGGAGACGCTGAAGACGTGGACCGTCCTCACGACCATCATCTCGGTGACCGGGCTCATCGCGGTGCTGGTCTACTCGTCGTTCTTCCCGCTGGCGTAGGCCACAGCCGATTTTCGAACGAGCCAAGTCTTCGATACGCCGTTCAGCGCACTCGATACCCGGGCGAGCGGAATAGCCTCGACAGGTTCCGGTGCCGCGAAAGAACTTACTGCACCTGCATACAACTGTATGCACATGTCGAAGAGCATCCGTCTCTCCGAGGACGCCTACGAGCGGCTCGCGGCTCACAAACGCGAGGACGAGACGTTCTCGGAGGTCGTACTCCGATTGGCGGGCGAACGTTCGCTGCTGGAACTCGCCGGTATTCTAAGCGACGACGAAGCCGACGCGCTTCGGGACGCCGTCTCCGAGCGGCGAACGCGCCGCGGCGAAGAACTCGAAGACACCGCCGATCAGATGCGAGGCGCATAGCGTGCTACTCGATACGTCGTTTCTCATCGACCTGATGAACGGCGACGAGGGCGCGGTCGAAACGGCCCGAGAGCTAGAGAACGAACTAGTCCAGCAGCGGCTTTCGGCGATGACGCTCTTCGAGCTATACTACGGTATCGCTCGCGTTACCGACTCCGAGGCGGAACGCGAGACAGTCGAAAACGTCCTCGCGTCGAAACCCGTCCATCCCGCCGACACGGCCGTGATGAGAAAGGCGGGCCGGCTCTCGGGCGAGTTACAGAACGACGGGACGCCCGTCGGAGACGGCGACGTGATTATCGGCGCGACCGCCGATATCGTCGAAGAGCCGGTCCTCACGCGAAACGCCGAGGATTTCGACCGGCTCGGTGTCGAAACGGAGACGTACTGACGCGGTTTCGAACTGTTCTCTCCGGTCGCCCGCTACGGCTTCTCGGCCCGCAGCGCCTCCAGCGACCAGAAGAAGCCGTAGTAGGCGACGACCCCGCTGGCCATCGCCAAGTAGTACGCCCACTCCGGAGCCGGCGGTAACACCGCGAAGACGACCGAGACCAGCGTCACCCACGCCATCGCGAACACCAGGTCGACGAACATCCCCGAGCGGTTCTCGCGGACGTGCTCGCCGACCCGTTCCAACAGGCTCACGCGCGGCCTCCGTCGGTTGGGGTCATGGTCCGGGGTCGACTACTCCTCCCGTCCTTCGACGCCCTGTTCGTCGACGACGAGGATAGGGAGGTGACTCGACCGCAGGACGCGTTCGGTGACGCTGCCCAGCAGGGCGCGTCGGACGCCCGAGCGGCCGTGACTTCCCATCACGATGAGGTCGACGTCGTTGCCGTCGGCGTAGTTGCTGATGATGTCGTGAGGGGTGCCGACGCGGATCTCCTCGACCGTCTCGACGCCGCGGTCGGCCGCGGCGTCGGCGACGATACCGGTCGCCTCGTTGGCGTCTTCTTCGACGTCTTCCATCTCGTCGAAGTGACCCTGCTTGAGGCGGTCGATCTGTTCGCTGCCGAGGCTGTAGTTGACCCAGTCGGGGTCGACGACGTACAGCGCGTGAACGGTCGCGTCGTACTTCTCGGCGATGTCGACGGCGTGGCTGACTGCTACTTCCGCGACGGTGCTGCCGTCCGTGGGGACGAGTATCGTATCGTACATGGTCAGTCGTCCGAGGGTTGTGGTTCACCGCCGTCGGTCGTCGCGACCTCTTCGGCGGACTGCATCTTCGACATCGGTTCGGGGCTGTGACACTGCCGGACCAGTCGCTTGGTCGCCATGTCGGGTTCGTCGGTCGCCAGCGAGACGCCGATGGTGACCGCGAAGACGATGGGCACGGCGATCAGCGCCGAGCCGATGGCCGGGAGCCACTGGGCGAGGACGGGCACGAACGGCCCCTCCGCGCCGATGTAGTTCGGCAGCACCTCGTTTATCATCGGGATGAACCAGATGACCAGTCCCGTTATCATGCCGGCGAGCGCGCCCTCGCGGTTCGTGTTCTCCCACCAGAGACCGAGGAAGAACATGGGGAACAGCACGGCACCGGCGAGCGAGAACGCGTACGAGACCAGCGCAGCGATGGGGGCCGCGGGGTCGAGCGCGGCGAGCGTCGTGATGACGCCCAGCGCGACGATGCTCCCGCGGCCGACCAGCATCTGCTGGCGCTGGCTGGCGTCCTCGTTGATGATGTTCGCGTAGATGTCGTGCGAGATGGCCGACGAGCCGGTGATGAACAGGCCCGCAGTCGTCGCGATGGCGGCGGCGATGCCGCCCGCCGCGACGAAGCCGACGAACCACTGGGGCAGGTTCGAGAGCTGGGCGGCCAGCACGACGATGACGTCGCCGGCGGCGCTGGTCATGCCGGGGTCGCCGTAGACGTCACCGATGTTCGCGCTGTAGAGGTCGGTACCGAAGGCGGCGAACGCCGGCGCCGAGAGGTACAGCAGGCAGATGAAGAACAGCCCCCAGACGGTCGACCAGCGGGCCGTCCGTTCGTTCTCGACCGTGTAGAACCGCACGAGGACGTGCGGGAGGCCGCAGGTCCCGACGACGAGCGAGAACGCCGTCGCCAGCCAGAGGTAGTAGCTCGCGGAGACGAACGGCTCGCTGAACTCGCTGCTGAGCGTGCTGAACAGCGCTCCGTACTCGATCTGCGGGAGCACCGTCGAGTACCCCCCCGTGAAGCCGACGGTGTAGAGGCCGGCGAGGAACGCGACGATGAGGATGACGTACTGGACGGCCATGTTCTTGGTCGCGCCCAACATCCCCGAGACGGTGAGATAGCCGACGGTGATGGCCATCATGAAGATGACCATCGACTGGTACCCGGAGAAGCCGGGGATGCCGATGTCACCGAAGATGTAGAGGCCGACGAGGCCCATTCCGCGGGCCTGCCCGATGGCGTAGACGAACCCGATGAGGAACGTCGTCACGGCCCCGATGGCGCGCGCGCTGTCGGAGTTGAAACGGTCGCCGACGAAGTCGGGCGCGGTGTACTTCCCGAACCGGCGCATCTGCGCCGCGAGGAAGATGAGCAGGATGAAGTAGCCCGTCGACCAGCCGACGACGAACGCCAGCCCGTAGAAGCCTGAGAGGGCGATGAGCGCCGCCATCCCGAGGTACGACGCGGCCGACATCCAGTTGGCCCCGATGGCCATCCCGTTCTCGACGTTCCCGATCGAGCGACCGGCGACCCACATCCCCTCGGTGTCGGCGACGCGGAACGCGAAGCCGATGCCGAGGAACAGCAGGAGCATCGAGAGGACGAGTATCGCCGGGAGCAGTTTGAACGAGACGTTCAGCCCCTCGGGGAGCAGGCCGCTCTGGAGCAGGTAGGTCATCATTCGCGGACGCCTCCGTCAGTGGCGGCTTGCTCCTCGCCGGCCGCGTCCTCCGCGGCGGTCTCGGCGGCGTCGCCGTGACTGATACCGTACTTCTCGTCCAGCTGGTCGCGCTTGCGGGCGTACCAGAACGAGAGGATGAGCGCGCCGGCGGGCGCGCCGATGGCGACGAGGAAGTAGTGTAGCGGGAAGCCGATGACCGGGATCGGCGTCGTCATGACGCCCGGGACGACGGCCGTCAGCGTCACCGGGACGAAGACGATGATGGCCCAGGCGATGAACCCCGTCCAGACCACTCGCAAGTGGTCGCGCATGAACGGCGTGCTCGGGTTCAGCAGGTTCACCTCCTCGTCGAGGTAGTTCGTGTTCTGATGTGCCTGTGCTGCCTGTGCGGCGGTCCCGCCGTCGGTCGAGACTGACGGGCCGTCGCCGGAATCGTGCGTGTTCTTATCTGTCATAGTTCCGTTCGTGGTGTATCAGTGTCTGTGCGTTCGAAAAACGGTGCGCGGCTCAGTCGCCGCCGACCTTCGACTGGATGTCGGAGACGACGTCCGGGTTGCGCAGCGTGCTGGTGTCGCCCAGCTCCTCGCCGTTGGCGATGTCTTCGAGGAGGCGACGCATGATCTTGCCCGAGCGGGTCTTGGGCAGTTCCGGCGTGAAGATGACGGCCTCCGGCCGGGCGATCGGCCCGATGGCGTCTTCGACGCTCTCGATGATGCGTTCTCGCAGCTCCTCGTCTTCCTCGTACCCGTCCTCCGTGATGACGTAGGCGTAGACCGCCTCGCCCTTGATGTCGTGTTCGCCGCCGACGACGGCGGCCTCCGCGACCCCCTCGACGCCGACGATGGCGCTCTCGATCTCCATCGTCCCGAGGCGGTGCCCCGAGACGTTGAGCACGTCGTCGACCCGACCGAGGACGGTGATGTAGCCGTCCTGGTCGATCTTCGCGCCGTCTTCGGGGAAGTACACCCAGTCGGCCGGGTCGTCGCTGTCGGTGTTCGAGTACTCTCGCCAGTACTCGTCGATGAAGCGCTCGTCGTTCTTGTACAGCGTCCGCAGCATGCCGGGCCACGGTTTGTTGACGACGAGGTAGCCCGCCTCGCCCGCCTTCACGGGACTACCGCTGACGTCGACGATGTCGGCGCTGACGCCCGGCAAGGGCGGGCCGGCGGAGCCGGGTTTCATGTCGCCGACGCCGGGCAGCGTCGTCAGCATCATGCCGCCGGTCTCGGTCTGCCACCAGGTGTCGACGACGGGGCAGTCCTCCTTGCCGATGTGCTTGTAGTACCACTTCCAGGCCCGCGGGTTGATGGGTTCGCCGACGGTCCCGAGCAGGCGCAGGCTGGAGAGGTCGTGGCTGTCGGGGTACTCCTCGCCCCACTTCATGAACGAGCGGATGGCCGTCGGCGCGGTGTACAGCTGCGTGATATCGTGGTCCTCGATGATCTCCCAGAGCCGGTCCTTGTCGGGGTAGTCGGGCGTCCCCTCGTACATCGTCGTCGTCGTGCCGAGCGCGAGCGGCCCGTAGATGATGTAGGAGTGGCCCGTGATCCAGCCGATGTCGGCCGAGCAGAAGTAGGTGTCATCGGGTTTGATGTCGAGGACGGCCTGCGAGGTCCAGGCGACGTAGGAGAGGTAGCCGGCGGTGGTGTGTTTCACCCCCTTCGGCTCGCCGGTCGTCCCCGAGGTGTACATCAGGAACAGCATGTCCTCGGCGTCCCGTGAGACCGGGTCTACCTCCGCGCCCTCGTGTTCGCTCTGGAGTTCCTCGAAGGCGACCTGGTTGTCGGCGTAGTCGTGGTCGAAGCCGTCGCCGTCGAGCAGGCGCTCGGCCACCGCGACTGTCTCCACGTCGTGTTCGACCCCCTCCAGTCCCTCGTTCGCCTTCTCGAGGTGGTCGAGCGGGTCGCCGCGTCGGTAGTAGCCGTCGCAGGTGACGAGGTACTCCGAGTCGGCGGAGTTCATCCGCGTCGCCAGCGCGTCCGCCGAGAACCCGGCGAACACCACCGAGTGGGGCGCGCCGATGCGGGCGCAGGCCAGCATGGCGATGGGGAGCTGGGGGATCATCGGCATGTACATCGTGACCACGTCGTCCTCCTCGACGCCCTGTTCGCGGAGCGCGGCCGCGAACTCGTTGACCTCGCGGTGGAGGTCCTCGTAGGTGTAGGTGACGTCCTCTTCGTCTACGGGTTCCCCGACCCACTCGATGGCCGCCTCGTCCCCCCGCTCGTCGAGGTGGCGGTCGATACAGTTCGCCGAAGCGTTCAGCGTCCCCCCGTTGAACCACTCGTAAAACGGCGGGTTCGAGTCGTTCAGTACCTGGTCGTAGGACTCCTCCCAGTCCAGCAGTTCAGCCGCGTCCTCCCAACACTCCGGCCAGTTCTCCTCGAACTCTTCGTAGATGCCCTCGTCGGTGACGTTCGCCTGCTCGACGAACGACTCCGGGGGCTCGAAGACCTCCTGCTCTTCCAAGCGCGCCTCGAGTTGGACATCATCATCTGACATGGTCTATCACCCACAATCAACGGGTCACTGATAAACGGGGGGTCTAACTATGGCAATTGTTACCTGTCGGTCACCCGTTCAGCGGCGCGGGCGGCTCTTCGGTCGGCGCGTCGGCGAAGAACGCCGTCAGGAGCTTCTGCTGGGCCTTCCTGAGGTGGTTGTGGAACGTCGGCGAGGAGACGTCGAGCGAGTCGGCGAGCTCCTCTGCGGTGGTCCCGCGGGGCCACTCGAAGTAGCCGCTGTGGTAGGCGGCCTGTAACACCGTCGCCTGCCGCTCCGAGAGGCGGTCGGAGAGGCGCTCCCGGAAGCCGGTCTCCGTCTCGACGGACCGCTCCGTCTCGCGTTTGGCTATCAGCGACGTCCCCGGATAGGCGTCGACGACGGCGTCGACCGCCTCGCGGAGGTCGGTGTCGCCGGGCAGTTCGGCCTCGATGGTCGCCGACCCGTTCTCGGCCGTGAGATCGCGGAGACGGCCGCCCTTTTCGACGAGCGAGAGCGCGGGCGCGGCCGTCACGACCACCTCGACGAGCGCGCCGTCGCCGTAATCCTCGATGAGGCGGGCGTCGGCGATGTCCTCGTCGTCGGCGGCCCGAGAGAGGACCGGTCCGGCGGGCGCGCCCTCGACGACCAGATAGTACAGCAGGGAGCGCCCGCCCACCGGGACGACGCCCGAGAGTTCGAGCGCGCAGTCGAGTTCGTCCGAGAGTCCGACGGTGAACGCGTCGCGGTCGGTGCATTCGAAGGTGAGTTCCGTGACCGTATCGGCCAGCAGGAGGCGCTTGCGCTCGACGGCCGCCAGCGCCGAGCCGACCTGCGCGCCCAGCGCCGCCAGCAGGTCCTGCTCGGCGTCGACGACGCGGGCCGTCGTCCCGATGGCGAGGACGCCGGCCGCGGCGTCGTCCCGGACGATGGGGACGAGCGCCATCGGCCCGCGGGCGTCCTCGGCCATCCGCACCTCGTGACCGTCCATCGCGGCCGCCGCCTGCTCTTCGTGGTCGCGCGCCCGGTCCCCGACGCTGTCCTCGTCGATACCGGCCGACGCGCGCGGCGTCAGGCCGTCGCCGGTGCGTTCGGCGACCCACGCGAATCGAAAGCCCTCGGTGTCGGCCAGTCGCTCGCAGACGGTCCGTTCGATCTCCTCGCCGGTCGCCGCGCCGGCCAGCGTCTCGCCGACGTCTGCGGCGACGGCGATGGTTCGGCGGAGGCGGGTCGGCGTCGGGACGTCCTCGGTGTCCTCGATGGCGCGGACGACTCGCTCGCGGTCCGGCTCCGGCAACAGCGGTTCGAGTCGCGCGAGGCGGTCCCAGCCGCCGAGTTCGCAGACGACGTGGGGCGGAACGCCCTTCGAGAGCAGCGTCGCGGCGAAGCGCCAGCGCAGATCGCGGGAGGAGGTCTCGGCCAGCCGAGGCGTGGTCTCGGCGGCCCGGTCCGCGACTTCCCCGACGATCATCTGGAGGCGGCGGGCCGACACCGACAGCAGCGGTTCGTCCCCGTCACGGCCGTTCGCGCTGGCGAACTTCCGCAGGTCGTGTTCGACGGCGTCGGGGAGGTACGCCTCGCGGTCGGGTTCGCCCTTGCCGTCGCGCACGGTCAGGAAGAAGTGGTCGTCGGCGCTCGTCACGTCCGCGAGACGGACGCGCGTCATCTCGGCCGGGCGCAGGCCGACCTCCGCGCCGAGGCGCAGGACGAGGTCCTCGCGGTACGTCTCGGCGACTCGCCGGAGCTGTTCGTAGCCGCGCGCGCCGAGAACGTCCGCCGAATCCGTCATACTGTTTCGGATATTCGAGACTCTCCGAAATAAGCCTACGGGACTCTAACCGCTGTCGACCGGATGATTCCTTCGTGAACGGTGAACTTCGACAGCCGTACCGAATTCTCGTTTCGGAAACTTCCGAATTAGCGAAACGCCGCTAGCGGTCGGGCGTCGCGGACTGCAACTCGCCGAGGATCTCGGGGTTTCGGAGCGCGCTCGTATCGCCCAACTCGTCGCCGTTGGCGACCGCGGTGAGGAGCCGCCGCATTACCTTCCCGGAGCGCGTCTTCGGGAGGTCGGGCGTGAAGATGATCGCCTCGGGCGTGGCGACGCTGCCGATCGCCGCTTCGACGGCCGCCTCGATGCGCGCTTCGAGGTCGGCCTCGGCGCAGTTGCCCTCCGGCGAGACGTAGGCGTAGACGGCCGTCCCCGTGGTCGCGTGGTTCGCCCCGACGACGGCGGTCTCGGCGACGCCCTCGACGCCCGCGATGGCGCTCTCGAGTTCCATCGTGCTGAAGCGCCGCCCGGCGACGTTGATGGCGTCGTCGATGCGACCCAGGAACGTGACGTAGCCGTCGCCGTCGACGGTCGCGCCGTCCTCGGGGTAGTAACGCCACTCGTCGCCGTGGACCGACGCCGCGCCCCAGTCCTCGCCGGTTCGCAGCGCGCGGGGCATCCCCGGCCACGGCCGAGTGACGACGAGTTCACCGGCCTCGCCGCGGTCGACCGGTTCGCCCGCGGGGTCGACCACGTCCGTCTCGATCCCCGGTAGCGGCTTCCCCGCCGCGCCGGGTTTCATCGCGTCGACGCCCGGGAGCGTGGCGACCAGAATCGCGCCCGTCTCGGTCTGCCACCACGTGTCGACGACGGGCGCCTCGCCGCCGCCGATGTGCTCGCGGTACCACTGCCAGGCCCGCTCGTCGATGGGTTCGCCGACGGTCCCGAGCAGGCGCAGGCTGGAGAGGTCGTGCTGTGCGGGGTACTCCTCGCCCCACTTCATGAACGCGCGGATGGCCGTCGGTGCGGTGTAGAAGACGTCGACGGCGTAGCGCTCGACGATGTCCCAGAGGCGGTCTTTCTCCGGGTGGTCGGGCGTCCCGTTGTAGAGGACGGTGGTCGTCCCGAGCGCGAGCGGGCCGTAGACGATGTAGGAGTGGCCCGTGATCCAGCCGATGTCGGCCGAACACCAGTAGGTGTCCGTCGGCTTGACGTCCAGCACCGATTCGCTGGTCCAGGCGACGTGCGCGAGGTAGCCGCCGGTGGTGTGGTCGACGGCCTTGGGTTCGCCCGTCGTCCCCGAGGTGTAGATGCGAAAGAGGGTGTCGCTCGCGTCCCGCGGGACCGGGTCGACCGTCTCGCCGTCGTGTGCGTCCCGCAGCGTCGCGTAGTCGTAGTAGTCCTTCCCGAGGTGGACGTCCCGGCCCAGCCGATCCAACACGACCACGGAGACGTCCTGTTCGACGGCGATGCGGGCGTTGTCGGCCTTGTTCTTCTGGGCGACGGCGCTGCCCCGTCGGTAGTAGCCGTCGCAGGTGACGAGCAGTTCCGAGCCGGTGCGTTCCATCCGCTCGGCGAGCGCGCCCGAGGAGAACCCCGCGAAGACGACGTTGTGAACGACGCCCAGCCGCACGCAGGCGAGCATCACGACGGGGAGTTCGGGGACCATCGGGAGGTAGATGGTCACCACGTCGTCCTCCTCGACGCCGCGTTCGCGAAGCGCCGCCGCGACGGCGTTGACCTCGCGGGAGAGCTCCCGGTAGGTGTAGGTCCGGGACTCGCCGTGGCCCTCCCAGATGAGCGCCAACTGGTTCTTGCGCTCGGGGAGGTGTCGGTCGATGCAGTTGTACGAGGCGTTCAGCGTCCCACCGGCGAACCACTCGAAGGGCGGCCCGTCCTCGCCGTCGAGAACGCTGTCGTACGCCTCCTCCCAGTCCAGTAGCTCGGCCGCTCGCCGCCAGCAGTCCGGCCACTCCCGCTCGAAGGTCTCGTACACCGACGGATCGGCCTGGTTGGCCTGCTCGGCGAACCACGCGGGCGGGTCGATGGCCGGGCGGTCTTTCAGGGCGGTCTTGCGGCCCGACCCGTGGGGCCTTGTCATTGCGTGGCACTTCGGGGGCGTCGTCAAAAGGATTGGTGCTACATGAGAGAAGAATTGGAACGGGACACGGACAGGTAGCGTGTCCTCTCGCGTTCTCAACATCGACACTGGCGGCGGAAGCTATATTCGCCGCCCTCGAAAACGATGGGTAAGACCGAGAACGGGCATGAGCGACACAGAGAAGAAGATCGCCGACACGCGGGGCCAGTACCTCCAGGCCGTCTCGCAGGGCCAGCGGCTCACCGACGCCGAGTGGCGGAACTGTCGCATCGTCCTCACGACCGAGCGCATCGCGCTCGTCGGCGATAGCAAGCGCCAGATCGCCCTCTCGGAGATCGACCGCCTCACCGACCGCTTCGACGTGAACCAGCAGAGCGCCGGCGTCTCCGAGTACGTCGGCTTTCACGTCGACGACGACGTCCTCCTCGTCACCGCGTCGAACCACGCGGCCTTCGAGACGGACCTCTACCGGGCGGCCTTGGACGGCGCGGTCGTCCTCGCGCAACACCCCGCGCTGAAGGGCGGCGTCGTCCAGGACACCGAGTGGACGAAGGGCCGACTGAAGGTGAGCGACGAGACGGTGCGGCTCGCGCTGGCCGACGGACAGGCCGTCGACATCGACCGCGCCGACATCGGCGACCTCTCCGTCGAGGAGAAACAGGTCTCGGGCGCGGAACGCACCGTCATCCAGGTCGAACACTCGGAGGACGACATCAGCGTCGAGACCCACCTCGCCGGCGAGGAGTTCCAGGCCACCGTCCTCCGGACGATGCTCGAAGACAGCGCTGAAGCGAACCGCGCCGACTTAGACCTCTCGGCGACGGAGAAGCGGGTCATTATGGCGTTGCACTCGGGCGTCTCGCCGTTCGACATCCCGAACTTCGTCGGCATCGACGTTGAGAAGACCGAGGCCATCTTCGACCGCCTCGTCGAACTCGACGTCATCAGCGTCCTCCGCGAGCGGACCGAGGTGGCGCTGACCACGAAGGGACGCCGTGTTGCTGGGGATAGGATGGGAGAGCAGTAGGGAGATTCGGAACGAGCGAAGCGAGTGAGAATCTCCACAAAGCGCAGCGGGGAACGGAGTAACCCGCGAGCAGTAGCGCGGGCTCGAACGGAGTGAGAGGCCGCGAAGTGCGAACGGGAAGCGGTAGCGAGGTCGCGCTAGCGGCCTCGGTCAGTCGAGCGGGCACCGCCCGCGAGACAGCGACCCGTGAGCAGTAGCGAGGGGGTGAGTGAAACGAACCGCAGAGCGATAGGGAGACTCCGAGCAACGCGAGGCGTCTCCGATAGCGAACGAGGAGCGAAGCGACTCGTGAGCAATAGCACGGTTCTGGACGGGGGAATTAGGGAGACATTTCCGACCCGACGAGGCCCGTAAACGACGAAAAAACCGTGACCATCGGTCTCGATCGCGCTATCGAGCGCGGCTAATTCGTCGCTACGGTCGTAGAAGGTCATTATCTGGATAATGATTATCGAGATAATGACCTAGCCGTTTCGATGAACAACCAGAGTACGCAGTCCCATGCGCCGGTTCCCGCGAACCCCGTTAGCCCCGCCATATTCAAATCCCTACTAGCATTGATACGCGTATGGACATCGACACGGCCGTGGTCCTCGCCGCTGGTGAGGGGACCCGGCTCCGCCCGCTGACGCGAAACCGGCCGAAGCCGATGTTGCCGGCAGCGAACCGACCCATCCTGGAGCACGTCTTCGACGCCCTGATCGACGCCGGCGTCGAGGAACTGATCGCCGTCGTCGGCTACAAGCGCGACAGAGTGCAGGACCACTTTGGGCCGACGTATCGCGGCGTTCCGGTCACGTACGCCGTCCAGCACAAGCAACTCGGCAGCGGTCACGCGCTGTTGCAGGCCCGCGACAGCGTCGACGGGCCGGCGCTGGTCCTGAACGGCGACCGGCTCATCGACGCCGGGACGGTCGAAGCCGTCGCGGAGACGTTCTCGCAGTCAGGTAACGCCACGATGTCGGTGGTCGAGCGACAGGACACCAGCCGCTACGGGGCCGTCCAGGTCCGGGACGGCTACATCACGGATCTCGTCGAGAAACCCCGCGACGGGGACTACCGGCTCATCAACGGCGGCGTCTACGCCTTCTCGCCGGACATCTTCGACGCGATCCAGGACACGCCCCGGCAGGCGGGCGAACTCGCGCTGACGGACACGCTGGCGACGCTCGTCGACGAGGAGCGCGTCCGCGGCGTCGAGGTCGACGGGATGTGGGTCGACGCCACCTACCCGTGGGACCTGCTGACCGTCGCCCGCGAGGTACTGGCGCGGGGCCGCGTCGTTGAGAGCGCGCGACGCGAACAGGTCTGGATCGCCGACTCCGCGCGGGTTCACAACGAGGCCGTCCTGCAGGGGCCCGTCGTCGTCGGCCCGGACTGCGAGGTCGGGCCGGACGCGGTCATCGGTCCCGACGCCGCACTCGGCCGGACCGTCACCGTCGGCGCGAACAGCGTCGTCCAGAACACCGTCCTCGACGCCGACACGCGGGTCGACCCCGGATCGACGCTGCTCGACACCGTCACCGGGCAGGACGTGCATCTCGGCGCGACGACCGTGGTTCCGGGCGGCCCGGCCGACGTCCAGGTCGGCACGCGGGTCTTCGAGGACCAGCGGCTCGGCGCGGTCATCGCCGACCGGGCCCGCGCCCGCGGCGACGTGAGCTTCACGCCGGGGTCGCTGGTCGGCCCGAACGCCACGCTCGACGCCGGCGTGACGGTGCGCGGGAACGTCCGCGAGGGCGCGGAGGTGACCCGCTGATGTGCGGCATCATCGGCTGCGTGGGCCGCGGCGACGAGACGCTCGATACGCTGGTCCACGGGCTCTCGAAACTGGAGTACCGCGGCTACGACTCGGCCGGGGTGGCAATGGCCGACGACTCCATCGACATCTGCAAGGCCTCGGGCGAGATCTCGGATCTGAAGACGGCGCTCGAATCCGCGCGGCTCTCGGGGTCGGTCGGCATCGGTCACACCCGCTGGAGCACGCACGGCCCGCCGACCGACGGGAACGCCCACCCCCATCAGGACTGTCACGGCGACGTGGCCGTCGTCCACAACGGCATCATCGAGAACTACCAGACGCTCCGCGACGAACTCGTCGCGGCCGGCCACACCTTCACCTCCGATACGGACACGGAGGTCATCCCGCATCTGATCGAGGACGAACTCGACGCGGGACGGGACCCCGAAAACGCGGTTCGCGCGGCACTCGCCCGGTTAGAGGGCAGTTACGCCGCCGCCGTCGTCGTCGCCGGCACCGAGGCGGTCTTCGCCGCGCGCAACGACTCGCCGCTCGTGTTGGGCCTGACCGAGGACGCGACGTTCCTCGCGAGCGACGTCCCCGCGTTCCGCGACTTCACCGATCAGGTGGTCTATCTGGCCGACGGCGAGTTCGCTCGCCTGGAGAGCGCGGGCTGGACCGTCACCGACCTCGACGGAAACCTCGTCGAGAAAGAGGTGGACACGGTGCAGTGGGACCCCGAGGAGACCGGCAAGAGCGGCTACGACCACTTCATGCTCAAGGAGATCCACGAGCAACCCCGAGCGCTCCGGCAGTGTCTCCGCGGCCGCGTCGACGAGATGGCCGGCACCGTCGACATCGAGGACCTCGCGGACCTCTCGCCGAGCGGCGTGCAGTTCGTCGCCTGCGGGACCTCCTACCACGCCGCGCTCTACGGCGCGCAGCTGTTCCGCGACGCCGGCATCCCGGCCCAGGCGTTCCTCGCCAGCGAGTACGCCACCGCCGTCCCGCCCATCGGCGAGGCGCTGGTTGTCGGGGTCACCCAGAGCGGCGAGACCGCCGACACGCTGTCTGCGCTGCGGGCCGCCCGCAAGCGCGGCGCGCGGACGATGGCCGTCACGAACGTCGTCGGGTCGACGGCCGCTCGTGAATGCGACCACGCCTTCTACATCCGCGCCGGCCCCGAGATCGGTGTCGCCGCCACCAAGACGTTCTCCTCGCAGCTGACGGCGCTGAACCTGCTGGCGCTGGGGATGACCAATACGCAGGAAGCGCGCGAGGTCATCACCGCGCTCCGCGAGCTGCCTGGCAACGTCCAGCGCATCCTCGACGAATCCAACGCCGAGGAAGTCGCCGAGACCTACGAGCACTCGGACGCCTACTTCTTCATCGGCCGCGGCTATCAGTTCCCCGTCGCCTTGGAAGGCGCACTGAAGATGAAGGAGATCACGTACAAACACGCCGAGGGCTTCGCCTCCGGCGAATTGAAACACGGCCCGCTGGCGCTGGTGACCCAGAACACACCCGTGTTCGCGGTCGTGACCGGTGATGGGGAGCAAGCTCGGAAGACTCTCGGCAACGTCAAAGAGGTGGAAGCGCGGGACGCTCCCGTGGTGGCGATCACCGACGGCCAGTCAGAGGTCGAACGCTACGCGGACCACGTGCTGGAGCTACCCGAGACGCATCCGCGCGCTGCTGCGGTACTGGCGAACACGCACCTGCAGCTGGTGTCGTATCACGTCGCGTCGCTGCTGGGGCGGAACATCGACAAGCCGCGGAATCTGGCTAAAAGTGTGACTGTGGAGTAGATCGGGGTTTACCGGTCTCTCTCGTCCGAGGGCGTGTCTTCCGTTCGGTCTTCTTCCGGGAGCTCCGGTGGCGTCAGGAGAGAGACGGCCACTTCGTAGCCCCTGGTTTCGGAGAGCGGGTCGAGGACGGTTCCTTTAACATCGTCCTTCTAAGCTTGAGTCTAAATTCTTAATCCACTATACTACTTTAATATTCAGATATTCGTGATAATTAAGATTGAGGATAGTCTCACATAAATGGATTTTAACCATGCGGAAAAAATACTTGAGAATAACCATAGATCATGACGATGAATAGTAGAGTGTTCTTCTACCTCATTAAATAACTCATTTCAATCTGATAAATACCTACTGACGCGTAGGCCATCCTAATCTGTGTTACTAGACTATTTGTCAGATACTGAGATCTCTCTTTAAAGAAAGGCAGTCGGGAACGTCATATTGCCTAGGCTACTTATATCCGAGAGATTCTAACTTTTGTTCTAAACTATCTTCATTGTATACAGACCGGCGCTTTTCTGGGGTTTCTGGGATGGAAAATTTCCGCGAATCAAAAGGACAAACTAGCCAAGGCACCTTAACGAGCACCTTCGCCGTAGCGTGATCTGGATGAGCGAACCGTTGTGTTTTCCAAGGGAGTCGTGGGTGTGACTGTTCGCCCAGTAAGTTTCCGTGATCAGAGGTGACTACTGTTTTCCCCTTTAATTTGCTACATAAAAAGTCAACATATGGGAGAGTTTCTTGTAAGGACTCGTAGTAGGCTTCCCGAATTATATCCAACTCAATTTCTCCTTTTTCAAGCTTTGCCCAGATATGGTCTCTTTCGTCAGGACCACTTCCCGTTTGTTCATTATCATTAAGAGCTTCATTTCGAGCCCCGGTATTTCCACTTAAGTCTCTAAGTTCGGCCAAAGCGGTTTGCCCCAGAAATGGATGATGTGGCTGCAGGAAGTGAGCAACTATCCGTTTCTTTGGATATTTTCGTTCCATTTCTAAGGTCTGCTGTACCATTGTATTCGGCATTACTGTACCCTGATCAGAGTCCCATGCATTTTGCCAGACATCGTGCTGGTAGTGGAAAGTATCCTCCGTAACTAGGGAAACTCGAGGATTCGCATTGACATAGACAATATCAAAATATTCTCGGTCGGAGAAGTTATTCTGGGAGAATTCCCACGTTGCCGACCCTTTTGACCGGCGCCATTCTAATTTCCCTTCGATTGTATTCATTTGTTTAAACATATCATATCTACATGCATCTAATATTATGAGGTTATCCCAATCTTCCAGCATAAAATTGCAGCCTAGTAATTTATTTTGTATTTTTCCAGAATACTTTTCAATTTCTCTGAGTATCTTCGAAGGATTATTTAGTCCACTAATTATTTGCCTCACCGAGTACATGCTATCTACCTTTCTCAAATTTACGGGTGCTTCTTAAAAAACACCGCGATTAATTCCTCAATAGAGCGCTTCTTTTCCCAGCCCAAATATATAATCAGGCATTCTCTGCCACTAGAATTTTATACTAGAATTTTTGAAATCAGAATCAACACCTCCACAGCTATTATAATACATTTCTATATTATCCAATCTTGACATATGAGGTAGTTCCAAACAATCAAGTGGCTTTGCGAACGTACTGATGAGCAGATGTACTCCGCCGACCAGATATTTAGAGGCCTTTTTAACCCGTCTCTCGCTACTCGAGAATTCAAGAAACAAATCAATATTAGACTACCTCACGATTTCGGAGTCCAGGGAAGCTACTATACCGGAAATATCGGAGATCGTGCTCTTGGTGAACTATTCAAAAAACAACTTCAGCAAGAAGGGTACCGGACAAAATTGTTCGGTATGCGCGTCAGGGATAGTAATGCACCGAACAGAGTTCTTGGGGGAGGTGGCGTTCTACATGATTGGTATTCTATGGATCAATTGGAACGTCGTCTCGGATATGTTAGCGGGGGTGAAAACGGATACATTGTTGGAGTTGGTGTTCCTGGATTTCGGTCCCCAGATGCTAAAAAACTCATTGCCAATACTCTCCCCGATCTTGAACTGATTACTGTCCGTGATAAGCGGTCAAAACAGAATATCAAGAGTATTTGTGATGTTGATGTTACTGTAACTGCTTGTCCAGCGTTTCTCTATGAAGATCCAAGCGTCGAAACAAAAGAGAAAACAGGTATAAACTTTCGTCCCTGGTTTGACGAAGGTGAAAAAAGTGAGAAGGTCCTGAAAGAGTATTTTGAGTATAATGACCTAACTAAAGCCAGCAAATCATATATTGAGAATGCTAGAAATATTTGCCAAAAGGTAGACGATCCAATATTCATTCCATTTCATTATAAAGATGAAGAATTTGCAAAAAAATATTTAGACATTCCAACCTTAGACTATAAATTCTCTGTCCAAAAAACTCTTCAACGCGTTAGTCGTGTAAATCGAATGGTGACGATGCGCTATCATTCTCTAATCTTTGCTGCTATTTGTAACAAACCGATACTCGCTCTTGGATATGCGCCGAAAGTCACCGAGCTCACGAAGCAAATGAAAATTCCAGTTTACAAGCCCCATAAACCAATCTCTATTCAATTCAGTCAAGTATCAAACCTGGACTCAATTCGTTCTTCAGCACAAGAAAATTTCAATCGCTTATTTGAGATGACAAATTGATAATATATTCAATCAAATGGCACCTTCTAGTAAGGAACGAACAGGTCGAAGAGTGAGTGTTTTATGCTACTCATAGACCTGATCAAAAAGAGTTTAGACACCGCTACGCTTGAATATTGGCAGCGGAAGCGAACGGCGACGCCCGTTAGGGCATTCGCCGTTTGGCCCCATGCTGCTGGTATTTCGCTCCGAGAAACAGAAGCAATTCTTCGGCTGCTCGGCGTCGATCGCTCGTTCCAAGCGATCTGGGAGTAGGTACATCGGATTTCTGACAGCCTGCCAGACCCGCCGACGGCGAAGCCGTCGCGAGTCGCGGTCGACGAAACGGCTGTCAAAATAAATGGTGAACAGTCATGGTTGTACGCTGCAATAGATCTCGACACAAAGCTGATCTTGGATGTCGCTCTGTTCGACCGACATGGTACCAATCCGGCGGCAGCCTTCCTCCATGGCATCACCGAGAAACACGATTATTCCGAAGCAGTGTTTCTTACAGATGCTTTCGGCTATCGGAGTGCCTTCTTTCGATTAGGGATCAACGGTCGGATCGACTACATTGACCGAAACCTGATCGAACAGTGGTTTCAGACGTTCAAAATGCGAGTTGACCGTTTTCATCATTCGTGGGTGGGCAGTCAGCTGAGCGTCCGCCAGTAGCTTGCAGTTTTTGTGTATTACTACAATTGTCAGCGACTGCATCAGGCGTTGAATGATCGAACGCCAGCTCAGGAGGTTATCTATATAGTGACAAAAATCCTATAATATCGAAAGTCTTTCTGCTTGTGATTTGATTTCTGCGATTGGTATAACCCCTGATGCTATATTGAAAATTAAGAAAAGAAAAAACCCCAGAGGAGGAAAGACAAGAAGAGAAAATAATGCGGATAGATTGATAATAGAAACGAGACTTAGAAAAACCACTCCAAATACTGCCTGAATAAATATTATCTTTGCAATTAAATAGGGAGGGACCATAGCAATAGGAGATTGTCTCCAGATAATTATGTTTCCTGCGAATATAAATATATACGAGATTGCTGTCCCTGTTGCCGCTCCTAAAATCCCGAATTTCGGAATGAGAACCAAATTTACGATGATATTCAGAATGAGTCCACCAATCGTAATCATTTGAGATTCTCTAATCCAACCAGTAGCCTGTAATGCGGGTATAATAACACGAGTTGTGCCTAAAAAGAATGTGCCAATAATGAGTATTTTTAGAACTGGGGTAGCTTCAGAATACCCCTGGCCAAAATACACTGACAGAAACGGATTGGCTAGTGCGAACAGTCCAATCCCGAATAATGATAGTGATAATATTCCATATTTCACTCCAGTACGAATGTCTTTGTTAATTGCTTCAACCTCATTATCAGCCCACAAACCGGCTATATGCTGAAGGAAGGCTAGCTGGATGACTGCTGGGACAAACCAGATCATTTCAGCAGGCACGATAGCACTATTGTACAATGCAGTAGCAGAAGATCCTTTAAAATGTTCAACCAGCAGAATATCCGTTTTATATAGCAATACGGCACCTAACCCGCCAATTACCTGATATCCCCCAAACGTAGCAATATCCTTCCCACGTTCAAGGAGTTCCTTTGTGATTGGGGGTAATTCGATTCCCCTCTGAATTAATACCATAACACCTGCGGTCCCAGTTAGAATGAATGAAAGTGTATATCCGAAAAATACACCAAGAAGACCATATCCAACAAATGCAAAGACCAGCCCAGTAGCCGCAAAGATTAGACGGCGTGAAACATGAAGAACTTCCGCAATGTGTTCATCTTTTAAACCATAAAGAACCCCTCTTGCTGCATTGTGGAGGTTTTCGAATAATATGGCAGGTGAAAGTATCCAAAGCAAAGGCTGGTATCTATCAGGGACTATATCGAATTGTAGAGATATAAAAACCACTACTGTTGAAACTATACCATAGGTTAAACTTAGAAATATTGAACAGAATATTGGAAGTATCTCGTCACTTTCTTCTCCACTATATTCGGCAACAGCTTTTCTGCTAGCATCGAATATTCCTCCCTTAGTAAGAAGCATTAGGACGCTAATCCCAGCTAAAATACTTGCATATTTCCCATATTGTTCCTGTGAGATAATTCGGACTAAAAGGGGAGTAAATACCAAACCAATAATTATTTGAGATAATCTACCAGAGAGGATTGAGACAAGAGATTTAATTAAAGAACTCATACTTATATTATATCTAGTGCACGATTGACTATAGATGGCCGTTTTATCTTAACTTGGTGGTTCAAGATAGACTGTGGTCAGCGTTTCTGTTTATATTTGACTTTCCTGAAATTGTGGCTAAGACTATCCAGAAAGGTATGAAAACCGTCACTTTCGTTAACGGTGCGTGGCCCAACATCCCATAGGCTAATATTCCAATAACACCTGCGATGAGTGCAATTAGGATGGTAGAATCAAAGGACGACTCCGCGGTTGGGATCGTCCTCATCCCTTGTAGCAATATCATTCCAATTGAACCATAATAAAAGAGAAATCCGATTACTCCTGTCTCGACAATCACGGCAAGATAGATGTTGTGTAACGCAACCTGACGGTTTGGGTCAACCAATTTGGTAAAGTAATATACAAAATTCGCACCGCCAATTCCTGTGATTGGATTGTCGATAAATAGCCTTAACCCGAGATCGTACTGTTCGATTCTAATCATCAAATTTGAAAGATCAAAAAACGGGACTGAGAAAGATTCCACGGACCCGCCATGGCTAGACGGAGTAGGTGAACTCCCACTTAACGCTCCATCAGTGCTAGTCGATGGATTTCCACCCGTTGTTCCTTCAGTATTTGATGGTTGTGTTGTAGCTCCTGACTGCGAAGAGGGAAGGAAGATAATAGTAACAGAAACCAATGCAACGGTTACTACTTTCATACTGCTTGCAATGCCGTTACGGATCCAACGTATCCACTCGTTTCGGAATGCGTAGAAGATACTCATTCCGGTCAGGGTAAGGACAATTAGGAACGCACCACGTGCGGTATCTGATCCAGTAACTCTCACAATAAATGCGCCCACGACTGGAACTAAAAGCCAGATTCTCGATTTAGGACCTTCATCAGTCAAGTAAAACGCGAAGGGGATTCCGAGGAGTAACACCGTTAGTGCTGAAAGGTGAAATCCCATCCCGGCAAATCCAGTCACAAACGTACCGAGTTGGTAGGTCCCGAATAGTCCAAATTGAAACTTTGCAAGGGTTTGGGTGATTTGCGGCTCACCGAGCTGGGTAATTCGCGCTGCACCTCGAAAAAAGAACTGGAAGACGCCGTATGAAAGGTGTCCAACTAGTGTTATCCCCAAGATGGCAACTACTGATCTGGATTGAATGAGGTCGTTGAGTATACTGTATTTTACTACTTGATACGCTGCGAGGCCAAACAATAAAAAGAGGGAAAAATATATAACAACATCTGGGCGGGGGGGTGAGGAAATTAAGGATCCTAGCGCAGTCCAAGCAATAAACCCGGCAAATAGCTTTGATTCAAGATCCCACGTCTCTTTGAAGCCGCTAATATCAGTAAGAAATAAAATTAAGAACGCCCCAACTATGGGGAGGTAGACCAGCCAGAGGTTAGGGCCTATGTCTCCCGGTATTGAATCAAGGACTGGTTGAGCAACGAGAGGGACATTTGCTGCAAAAGTTGATGTGACTATAATTGCTACAACAAAACTGGTAAACACATTCCGATATTTGATAGCGGCAATTCCATAGACTATCCCGACGACTGGAACAGAAAGCACAGCGGATATCCCAAGAATATGATTGAGTATTGGTGTAAATATGAATAATCCGCCGATAAGTATGGCACACAAAATAGCCACAGATCGTCGTGGTGTAGATGAATCGAAATCAGAGCAGTTTTCGATTACGAATCCAAATATCCCAGACACGATATCGATTCTGACCCACCAAGAATTAAGCTTTTCCGTTTCTATAATGGTGACCGCAAGACATAATCTGAATCATTTCTTGATGTAGAAGCGTTCCGGTATCGTTTTGAGGGCAGCTCGTCTCTTCATCAACTATGAATATTTGTATCGCTATACCCTCTCTCTCGACCCATGGAGGTGCTGAGCGAGTGGTTTGTGAAGAGGCAAGGTATTTTTCTGAACTAGGAAATGAAGTCCTCCTACTTGCTAGTGATTACGATCCTTCGGTGGCTAGAGACTACGGTGTTCCTGAAGGCGTGGATGTCATCCTCTCGTCTGGGTCTATCTCAGGAGATGTGGCAAAAGTACGATCAATCGTTGAAAAATACGATATTGACATTTTTTACCCCCATTCGTTTACGAAGCGTCTCTTCCTAGCCAATTCACTACTTTCTGACCAAGTACCGTATATTCCACATATACATGGCTCAGTTTTCTGGTTTATTGACGAACCAAACCGTCTCCCTTATATAGGTGATACTGGTTTTAGGGAGCTGGTCTCGATGGTTCCAGGTCACGGGGAATTCTATCAAGAATCTACCCCCTCAATAGCTACACGGGTGAGAGCCTCCGTCAGTCAGTACATTGAGCGTCACGGGTTGCAAGAAGCAGACTACGTCACTACCGGATCGTGGCAAGTCCAGCAGGAACTACAGACCCTCTATGATATCGAAGCGACTGTAGTCCGTCCAGGTGTTTCTGAGTCTTGGATAAACAAGTACGAGTCCGTTGAAACCCGTGCTCTGTCGGAGCATGAACACACTATTTTGAGTGTGAGCCGACTTGACTCCCGAAAGCGTGTTGATCTTCTTATTGAAGCTATTGTAAAGTTACGTGCAAATAATTACGATATCGGGCTCGTTATTGTTGGAGAGGGCGACGAGCGGGCCGATCTCCAACATCTAGCGTCAAGCCTGAACGTGGCATCTGCTATTACCTTTGAGGGATACGTCCCAGAGACGAAACTATCCTCGTACTACAAATCTGCCGATGTCTTTGCGTGTCCTGGATGGATGTCGTACGGAATTACACCCTTAGAAGCATACGCTATGCGTACACCAGTAGCAGTTTCTTCTGATGCGTTCGTCCATGAAGTTCTTGACCAAAGTCCGGGCGTAAAGGTTATACCACCGTCGGTTGACGCATGGGTATCAAAGCTTCCAGAACTGCTTGATGCAAATCCCAATGATTTGGACCCGTCTATTGTACCGACATGGGATGAGTTCTGTAACAGCATTCACGAGCTGTCTGAGAACATTTGGGCATCCCAATAGTGATTAATATGAACGAGAATTCTTCAAAGAAATTTTTCGCACATAGTGATACTTCATGAAGATCTGCTTCGTCACCCCTAGTTATCCCCCAAATGTCCACGGGGGTGGAGAAATTAGTGTTCAACTCCTTGCCGAAGAGGTAGCATCTCGTGATGATATTGATGATGTACTTGTCATCAGTTTCGATGGTGAATGCGAGGAACGAGTAAACGGTGTGCGAGTCAAACGGCTCGGCACACACTCAACATTTCCATTAGAACTGCCGAACATATTCGTCGCAATAAAACTCTTGAGGCACCGCGAATTGCTCGCTGAATTCGATATACTTCATGGGTATAACGTATACTATCATCCTGCTCTCGGTGTGGTCAGTCGGTTACTCTCTATTCCAAGTGTCGCGACGCTCAATTCGTACGCACTCCTCCCAAAGTCTGCCTACGGTGTGCGTGCAACTGGTCCGAGGAAAGTATACGACAGGCTGTTTATGCCCACAACTGGCCGGATCCTTAGGATACTTGCTCAAAATATAAACCAGTTCATTTGTCTAAGCGCCGAGAGTGAGAGTGTTTATGTTGAAAACGGATTTGATGGTAATAATATTGCGACGATTCCAAATATGGTGGACCCTTCGTTTGAGATCTCGACAGAATCCGAAGACAATGAAACCATCCGAATCTTATATGTTGGATCTTTAATCAAGCGAAAAGGAGTCCAGTATCTTGTTCAATCAGCAGCGTATTTGCCGAAAAATTTTGAGATTCGTATCGTAGGAGATGGCCCACAAAAGATACAACTCATACAGAAAATAAATGAGCTTAGTGTTACGGATCAGGTTAGTATTATTGGTCGGATCCCATATTCTGATATCGAAAGTGAGTACGCCAAGGCCGACATATTCGTTCACCCTGGAATTTGGCCGGAGCCGTTCGGCCGCACTTTACTTGAGGCGATGCAGGCCTCACTTCCCGTCGTAGCGACCAATATAGGTGGACCATCTGATATTGTTCCTTCAGAAGAGTTCCTCTGTCCACCGAAAGACGCAAAACAGTTAGCAAAGGCGATTAGATTCGCGGCGAGTAAAATTGATATGATTGGATCTCAGAACAGAACAATGGTAATGGAGCAGTACTCACCAGAACGCATTACTGAGCAGATTATGGAACTGTATGCAGAAACCATTGGAGAGTAACATTACGTATTAACTACAGTCTATCTTAGTTACAGCCTGATAGTTCTGACGAGACTAAACTTTGTATCTTCTTCTTGAAACGGTCTGTGCTAAAATCGAGGCAATGACCTCTAAGTTCTTTTTGAATATCCCGCTGAAGGTGCTGATTTCCCGTCACAGATAAAATCTTTTCAACCGCTTGACTGGGATTCTCGTACATGAGTTGGGAACGCTTCCCGACAATTTCTACTTGCCCACCACCGTCGGGAACAAACGGGATGCATCCTCCAGCTACGAGTTCTGCGACAGAAATCCCGAAGTGCTCGTACTGACGCCCGTGAAGACCATATTTGTGTTTCTCGACTAACTCAACCATCTCTTCTCTGTCAAGATATCCTTCAAGATGTACGTACGGCCGGCTCTCCGCGAGTTTCCGTACTTCGGCGGCATACGATTCGGAACCAATCCCGCCTACGAGATGGAGGTGATATGAAGCTCCCCGTTTGTGAAGGCGATCAAGAATCTCAATAATTGTTTTCTGCTTTTTCGATGGATGGATTCGACCGATAGCGATGAATCCGTCTTCTTTTTCCATCCAATCATTAGGATCGAAGTCAGAGGTTCTGACTGGAGGATATACTACTTCTACGTCGGTATTGTATGATTCACGAACCAGATTCGCAGTCCAGTTCGAGTTTGCGACAAAGGTTGACCCTTTATTCATCATGTCTTCTGCACCAGCAACTCGACGGCAAATCGAACGATATAATCGGTACTTTTTCGAGGGAGCCCAGGGCTCGAACCGGGCGTGTTGGAATGAAGAGTAGATCGGAAAATGGATATACTGTATGACTGGCGTATTAGTGACGAACTCGTTACTTGTCGAGAAAAAAAGGTCATACTCCGCAAATGAGCGATAACTAGTTACGGCCTGAATGAGTGCAGACGCTAGTGCATCTAACTGGAGAGAGGAACCAAGGAACTCATTTACAACGGTGATTGATGGACGAAGCGTCCTGTTGAGAATAGGAAGGGGATTCTGATACTGTATCTCTTCGGGTCGGATATCTGTACCATGTCGCTTGTTTAATTCTTTCACATTAGGTTCGTCTAAAGAGAATACTGTGAGTGAGTGGCGGTCTGTAAGAGCCTCAATAGTATGCGCGGCTACAGATTCTCCCCCTCCGTGACGCATAATTCCAGGATGAAAGAGTGCAATTTCTGCCATAGACTCAAAAAGTAATTGTATTCTTCTAATTCTATCGATGTCTTCTATTCCAAAATGTTTGAGATGATATAATGGGATATATCCAAACATCATCGAACAAATGTCTGATAAATTACTTCACGTGTATTTGATGATAAAAGTCTTGGGGGAATACGAAGACAAAGATGCTGCAAAGTATCTCGTCTAGAAGCTATACCGAGTTCCCGTAATCTCCGTGCCATTTGAATCTCTGCCTTTGCATAATCAACACCACCTCGGCGATCCCCGAGGTTGTTGATTTTCGCTCGGACAAGTATCTGGTCAATATTGCGGAACTGTAGTCCGGCCGCAAGACACCGTGCCCATAAGTCCCAGTCCTCCATCATCGGGAAATCACGATACCCCCCTACATTAAGAACGACTTCACGATCAAACATAGTAGTGGGATGATTTAACGGACATCGCCACGGCATCCACTCAGAGATCTCGCCATGAGATATAGGAACTTCGCGTGTTCGTTCTGGTGTTTCGGAATCTTCGCGGAATTCAGCGAGATGTGATCCTACGATATCTGACTCGGTTTCTGTAAGGACAGGTAGCTGGGCGGCGAATCGTTCGGGGTGAGAAATATCGTCAGCATCCATTCGTGCCACAAAGGGTTCTGAGCATCTCTTGAGGCCCTCTTGAAGCACGCCTCCTAAGCCTTGGGCGTCAGGAAAGTGTTCATGCTCAGTAGCTGAGTGCGTATTGACTAAGCCGCTAATCGTCGTTTCGATATCTTCCGTGAGCGGCTGATTAGTCACCAAAATGATTTCTGCCGGTGGTATCGT
Organism: Haloarcula limicola; assembly: GCF_010119205.1. Lineage (NCBI taxonomy): Archaea > Methanobacteriati > Methanobacteriota > Halobacteria > Halobacteriales > Haloarculaceae > Haloarcula > Haloarcula limicola. The sequence continues at coordinate 499,049 of NZ_WRXM01000002.1, read as the reverse complement.
TTGTTCGGTGATGCTTCGATGTGCTCTTTGCAAACCATCGGGGTCGCTCGTAGCGGCAGTAGGGAGCAATACAGAAATATTACTCACGGAACTTGTCCTCCATTTGCTGATCCCCAACCTCCATCATTCGGTCAAACTCAACGCCTATGAATAAATGACCCGATGCTTGATTGTTGATCTGACTGTTAATCTCTTTCTCAGGTTCTTCTATCTTAAATTTTCAGTAAAAAATGTCTGAAGTCTAAAATAATCTCAACTACTTTTATATAACTTAGTTATAGGTATTATAAACATTAGAAGAGATAGGGCCATCATCGAAATCTAAGAAACAGACACTCAATATATTCTTTTCGAAGTATTTCTAATTTGTTTCTCCACTACTGCAGAGTTAGATACACATCGACGCCCACTTTCCAGACCTGACGGACAACCAACTGCGTATCAAACCAAAACGATTGTTCCCGGATATACTTGAGATCAAGTTGGTGCTTTTGTGTCGGGTTCGTGCTCTTGACGTTGTTGACCTGCGCTAGCCCCGTCAGGCCGGGTTTGACGAACCACCGCTGTCGCCAGGACTGTGTCTCGGCTTCCAACAACGCTTCTTCGTCAGTCCACACCGCTCGCGGTCCGACGACGCTCATGTCGCCTTTCAGAATCGACCAGAGCTGTGGAATTTCATCGAGGTGTGTCTGTCGCAGCACCTGCCCTATGCCGGTAATCCGGTCGTTGTCCCCGTCATCAATGGGTGTCGCGGACTCACCTTCAGGTGTCATCGACCGGAACTTGTACACGTCAAACGTCTCTCCGAAGACAGCAGTCCGCTCTTGTTGATACAGAACCGACCCCCCATCATCTAACTTGATAGCTAACGCGATCCCCACGATTACAGGTGACAACACGACCAACCCACCCACAGCGAACACGATGTCGAACGCGCGTTTCAATAGATAGTCCTGTACGTCCCAGGGTTCGATCTCGACGTCGACGAGCGGCCCGACCTGCCCTTCTGCGACCAACACTGAATCAGTATGGTCGCGGTGGACCTTCGCGTTGACGCCGTGCTCGTAGCAGGCATCCAACGCTCCGAAGAACTCCGCACGGTCAGCGTGACCGAACGCCAAAACGACCGTTCCTACATCGTACTCAACGAGCACGTCTTCGATACGTGAGAGTCCGCCGAGGCGTTCCATCCCGATCGACTCGCCGCCGTCGGTAGCCAGTCCAGAGACACCGATCGGTGCGGCGACCGCACTCGTTGGGCAGAGATATCCAAGCAACAGCCCGTCGACTTCGCGGGCCACCGCGTCGATAGTCCCTAGATTGTCGCCGACGACGAGCGTGCGTTCGCCCTTCGAAGACGGCCGCTGACGAATCCAGACGAACCAGGCCGGGAGCACAATCAACAATAGCGGCGTCATCAGCAGCACCGTCAGCCGCGGGAGCTGGTAGCTGTAATCGAAGTAGCCGATCGTCGCGAGGGCGAACACCGCGACGAACACTCGCTTCTGCACGAGCGAGATAGTGTCGAGGATCCGGCGCGGACGAGGCTTGTACAGTGGTAGGAACGCACCGGCGAACACGCCGGCGGCTATCAACAGTTCGAAGGCGAACTCCGGACCCACCGGCGGATCCGGCGACAGTCGGTCAAGTAAGGGAACCATCGTCGCGACCGATTGGACGGTCGCGTTATTCACGAGCGTGACAGCGAGTGCTGTGAGGACGACGACGCCCGTCACGCTGGCCACCCGGTACCGCCATCCGCTATCCATCATCAGGTTGATTCGAGAGGAGTAAAATAAGTCCTGCGTCCTTCAGGAACGGAAACCAGTTCGAAAGTAAGCAGGTCATACTGAGTCTAATTCACACCGTCCCATTGCTGACAGAGACGTTTCCACCTTCAGTCACCGCTTCTTCCGAAACGACAACCTCCCTCGTCTTGTTCCCGGTGGTCACCGTGTACGTCCCCGGATTGGCGACGGTCACCGAGAACGCGCCGTCCGAACCCGCCGTGGTTTGCCGCTGGTATTCGACTGTCTGATTCGAGACGGAGAGCGTGGTCGAAGCCGTCACCGTCGCGTTCGGCGCGGCCGTCCCTTCGATGGTTCCGCCGGGAACGAGGGCGAACGCCTTGTAGCGACCGTCCGCGGTCGCAAACACGGGTCGATAGTGTGCGACGCCCGGTGCCTGCTCAGTTCGCGAGCCGTACGATTCGTACAGCCGCGTGTGGATCGCTCGCGAGGCGTTGACCGGCGTGTCGCTCTGTACGACCACGTATCCGGCGCGGCCACTGAGACGGTCGTACCACTCCTCGGGATTCGTCGACGTGGCAAAGTCGGCGTAGTTGTTCTGTGCGTACGCGTAACTGCGCGACTCGCCGCTGACGAAGTAGTTGTAGACGCGATTCTGCCCCCACCGGCTGAAGACGTAGTTCTTGGGATACTCCAGTTCGTGTGCGGCGGCGTTCGCGTCGAGCGCGGTCGCGGTCTCGTAGGTCCCGTCGTCGATGACGATCTGGCTCGTCTTGATAGGGACCTGCAGCGCTCCGAAACTGCCCACGAGCAGAAAGAGGGCGAAAAGCAGCCCGATAGTCTTCCGGTCCGGAATCGTCACGCTTCGCACCGATTCGCTGGTCCTCGCGGTCGGACGCGCGAGGTCGATGTGGGCGGCGAGAGCGACGAACGCGTAGCCCGCGAAGATCGATATAAACGTCCCGAGTTCCCCGACGAAGCGGACCTGAATCGTCGCAAGCACGAGGAAGTACCAGGCGTACGTTCCCAGCACGGCCCAGCCCGGATTATCGGTTGCCGCCAATCGCACGCACCATACCATCACCGGAAGCGCGAGGATGAGCGTAAAGCCCAGAAGGAAGAGGAAGCCGAAGGACTCGGTGCTGAAGAGCCCGTACACTTCGGCGATAGCGTCGGAGCGAAACAGGGTATCGAGTCGACCGACGAACTCCGCCCACTGCTCCGAGAAGACGCTGCGAACGAGCAATAGCCCGCCGATACCGACGACAGCGTCGACGGCTACCAGCTGCGTCGCAGTCCCGCCAATCCGGTCGACGAGGACCGCCAGCAGGACGACACCAGCGACGCCAATGAACAGCAGTATCGGTGCACTGGCGACGAGCGTCGTATGCCAGCCGGCGACCGCGTGAACGCCCCACGTGAGCAGCGCACCGAGCCCGACTCCCAGAAGCACCGGGACGTACCGGAGACTCGGCGTCCGTCCCACGTACAGATCGAGTACCGTCGCCGCCGCCACAGCCAGACCGACGGGAACGATCAGCAGTGGCCCCGCTTCCCACGAAAGGACTTGCCCGGCGATACCCAGACCGAGTCCCCCCGCCGCGATCCACGTCGTCGGCTGGGAGATCCACGCTCGCTCTTCGTCGCGGCCGACAGTCAGCACTACGAGGAGGGCGAGCGCGGTCAGCCCTAACCACGGGTAGTCGAATGCGTGGTGATCGGCGAAGCCGAGGCTCGTCCGGAAGGCGTGACCCGGCAGGAACGCCAGAAAGAGAACCGACGCGAGCCCGACGCGTCGGTCGTTCGTCACTCTGACCGCGAGCAGATAGACCAGCACGCCCGAAACGAGCGCGGAGAGCACCGGGTACCAGGCGAGGACGTGTCCGATGATGCGGTCACCGCCGCCGAGCAGTTCCGCGACCCACCACAGCGTCGCGACCATCAGCGGTTCGCCTTTGGTCACCGCGTCGGGAAGGACCGCGAGCGAGGCGAAGTCGAGCCGTCCGCCGGCTTCGGCGGCGATCTGTTCGACCCAGTACCGGTAGTAGTACGGGTCGTTCCCCGAGAGGACGATGTCGCCGCCGCGATAGATCGCTCCGATGACGTACGCCCTCGCTGCGAGGAGAACTGCCAATGCGCCCGCGAGCATCGCGATGGCCCGCGGCTCGATAGCGATATTCTCGAAGGCGTTCGAGAAGTCAGGCGTCTCAAGGGAGCTCGATTCGTCAGCGGCCGGCTCGTCGCCGAGTGACGCTCGCACGGTGTTCGGGTTCGCGACGCGGTAGTTTCCGTCGTCGGCTTTCTCGACGATGCCACTCGAAACGAGTTCACCGAACATCCCGGAGTCGACGGGAACGTCGTCGAAGGTCCACGTCTCTCGCTCGGCGTCGACGGCGAGGATGTCCTCGGTCGCAGCGGCCAACTCGGGGCGGTCCTCTAACACCGTCACGGCTCCCCCGTCGTCGCTCATATCTCCGACCTTACCTGTAACCCGAATAAATCCATCGGCACGGCGGACGGCGTGGGGTTATCGAGACGCGTTTCTACCGGCTGCCGTTAGACGCGAAGCGACGCCGCCGCTCACTGCTCTCCGGCGTTGGCCACCCGCGAGAGCCACCGTTCGCCGGTCGTCCGCAGAACGCCGAGTCCGGGACGGCCGTCCACCCACCAGCCGACGATAGACAGGATGACCAGTCCCAGTTCGAGCGCCATGTACGAGTCAAGCGAGGCCTGTGCGAAGTGCGCCCAGAAGGTCTGTGCGATCTCGGGTTCGGGCATCGGCAACACCGGCCACAGCAGATAGGTGAGATTGGCGTACGCCCCCTCGATGGCCGAGTAGAGACCATCCGAGAGGACATGTGTGAGATAGCCGACAAGGAACGCGACACCGACGGCGCTCCGGTGGTACCGGTGAGCGACGTAGCCGACGACGACGGCGACGACAGCGAGCGTCAACAGCGAATGGGCCAGCGAGCGCCCGCCCGGAAGAATCCCGAGTGTCCAGCCGAGCGGCTTATCGACGAGGTCGGGAAACTGCGTCCCGATCGCCAGGGCGATGACGGGTAGTCCGTTCGGTGTCTCGCCCTGTGCGCGGATACCGAACGTGTAACAGAGATAGCCCAGCGCGGCGTGTCCCCAGGGCCACATTGGGAGTCAGTAGAACGGACGGCGTGTTGACGTTACCGCTTTTCAGTCGATAGGATACGGATGATCCCACGTTTAGAAGTAGTGGGTCAAGAGTACTGTACTTCTGGATGTTGTGTCGCTGTCATGCAACTTTGTCGGCTAATGGCCTTGTTAGCGACCTCCTTGTGAACGATACCTTCGGTAGCGACCGCAGAGTCACAGTACATTTCGTGAGCTTTTCGGCTGTTCTATGAACTGCAAAACTGATCAATAGTTTGATTTTGACATAGGGTGATCGGTACTGACTCTATACCAACCCTCTCGTGCCAAAGTACCGATACCAAATATTGTTTCGAGTTCGACAATCTAGTGGGTCCAACTCAGCTAAAAAGAGAGTAGATTTCGTGTGCTCTCTTACGTTGCATTTGGCAAATCGATCATCCGGAATGCTGATTCGAACTGAGTTTCCGGACAGAAAGTAGTTCACGGAGACCGTCTGTATCGAAGTCAGCGTCGGAGATGACCAGTTCTTTCCCTTCGGATCGCGCTGTCGCCGCGATCATGAGGTCGCGTGGTGACAGCGGGTCGCCGGATTCGAGAAGACGGGCTTGCATTCGGGCCGCTTCGAACGCCACTTCCTCCGAGAAATCGAGCGCAGCGACCCGTCCGAAGTTCTCACGCGCCCCGACGAGATCGGTTTCACCGCTCGAAAACACCGCACCGGCAAGCACTTCGTATATACAGATACTGGAGGTCACCAAAACTGGTTGCTCATCGACGAACCCGACGACTTCCTCGACGCCATCGAGGTAGTCGATGATAACCGACGAATCCAGAAACGTCATCGCTCGAAGCTCTTTCGTGAGCGCTCGATCGCTTCACGGGCCTTCTCGGCTTTGTCAGTTCCCTTCCACACGCCAGCATTCATCCCCGACCCCTCGTTCGCCAGCCGGTCGAGAAACTCGTCCCAGCTCTCGTCGTCACGCTTTAGCCTCGCTAACTTCTTCTTCGTCTCGTCGGAGACCCGAATTGACGTACTCATATACATACATCGTGTATGCGAGCGGAAGTAGTTTGAGGTGCTCATCATCGTAGGATGGATCCAGCAAGTTCTGACGAGTCACTACGACCGTCGCACCAGCGGTTCGTACCACGCCTGATTCTCCTGGTACCAGTCGATGAACTTCGAGACGCCCTCGCGGATGGTATGGTCGGCCTCGTAGTCCAGCAACTCGCTGGCCTTCGAGGTGTCGGCGTGGGTGTGTTCAGCGTCGGCGTCGTGGCGCTCCTCGTAGACGAGTTCGAGGTCGGGCGCGAGTTGGTCGCGGATCTCCTCGGCCAGCGTCTTGATGGCGATGTTGTCCGTCGAGCCGATGTTGACGGCCTCGCCGTCGACGGCGTCTTCTTCCAGGAGCGTGACGTTCGCCTCGACGACGTCCTCGATGAAGGTAAAATCGCGTGTCTGCGTGCCGTCGCCGTAGAGCACGGGCGGTTCGCCGTTCAGACACCGCGAGACGAAGTTCGAGATAGCCATGTTCGGGCGCATGCGCGGACCGTAGACGGTGAAGTAGCGCAGGGCGACGGCGGAGAAGTCGTAGACTTCGCCGTAGGCGCAGGCGTAGCGCTCGGCGGCGAGCTTCGACGCGCCGTAGGGCGAGACGGGGGTCGTCGGATGTTCCTCGTCGTAGGGGAGGTACTGCGGGACGCCGTACACCGACGAGGAAGAGGCCATCACGAAGCGCTCGATGCCCTCGTCGCGGCAGGCGTCGAGGAGGTTGAGCGTGCCGTCGGCGTTGACCTCGTGGTACTTCCGGGGATCATCGACGCTCGGGCGGACGCCGGCCTGTGCAGCCTGGTGGTAGACGTAGTCGGCGTCGGCGACGAGGTCGGTGACCAACTCGGCGTTGCGGATATCGCCTTCGACCAGTTTGTAGCTTCCGCCGTCTTCCTCGGCGGCCTCGCGCCCGATTTCGGCGTTGTGGTGTTTGATATCGAGGTCGTAGAACGGGTCGAAGTTGTCCAACACGACGACGCTGTGTCCGTCGCGGGCGAAGCGCTCGGCGAGGTGGCCGCCGATGAAGCCCGCGCCGCCGGTGACGAGAATCTGCATTGTCCCAAGGGGGTCTTCGGACGGGTAAAAATCCGTCGGGTCGGCTCACCTTCGCTTGGAAACCCGCTGCCCGATCGCAACCTCCATCTATAGTTCACTCTCATTATCGATAGGAATCGCGAGAAATACGATAGAACTAGTACAGATAATGCACAAACCTCTCTAGAATAAGTCATATAGGTATAAATTTGGGTTAGAAGTGATATTATGGCGGAGGAATAGTGCGATTAGGCCCTATATTGGGTATAATTGGAGGAATTTAAAGCTTTTTCTCCCGATTCGAAGAGTACATCACTACTGATCACACAAAAGTATTTTTTTTGCACCATGAAACGAATTCGAAGATGAGTTGATCGTCGTTCTGGATGGAACGTCGTATCTCTAGGAGTCGGCCGTGACGAACCTGGCGACCTGTGACGACCTCGCCTTCGTGACGTTACCGTCGTATTCGCCGAAACTCAACCCTGTTGATGAATGCTGGCGACAACTCCAAGACGTTCTTAGCGACTGACTCTTTGGCTCGATCGATGAACTAACCTCGACACTCAACATCACTCTCGACTAGCTATCTTTTCCAAAAGTGACTGATTACTTCTATCATCGACCATAGAGTGGCGTTACACGTCTTTTCTGTTCCCACATTGTACACAGCTCTTGATGGTATTTTATTTATTTCCGCACTTTGAATTTAAGTTTTCATCATCTCTATACCTTTTACCGGTCCTCACTAGACCTGGATACTTACCAAACGAACAACTGGTTTGGTAAGACTCCTGATTAAACAGCGTCCAAACTATTATAGTGTCAGATAGCCAATTACTATTGATGAGCCTGCTAACGAAGTCTATAGACAAATTTCGACGAGACGGATTGTCTGGACTAACAATAGGAGGTGTTTATTTTGGAAGACAAAAGATGAGAAACCAAATTGGAAAAATTACATATCGATATTATCATTGTGGACAAACCGACGCAGACGATGATAGAATTCTTTGGATTGATCCAAGAACTATTAAATATGCTTTTGCCGACCGTCTCAGTTCCCAAGAGTATGGAAGACATTTTGAAATCGCTCACCGTTCCGCGTGTCATCAATATGCTGAGTTTGGAGATATTCTTACCGGTGATTGGGATCGGCAGCGAGTCCCAATTACCGAGTATACGGAATGGAAGCTGATCATGAGTATGATTGACGAGAAAATCCCGTTTGAGCAAACGAAGTATTACAACGCATGTCTTGATCGATTTCAACGGGGGGCAGAAATCTGGGGATGTCAGTCAGAGGCGGAACTAAAAGAGCGAATCAAATATCTCGACCACCTTAAACAGTCTATTAATTCTGATGGATATAAACGGAATAACGAACCAGACGGGGCAATTGGTACCGAAAGTCTCGGTCCTTCGACTCACGACGAGATAACCGTCGATATTGGTCGTGATGGCACATTTCTACACTTCACGAATGGCCGACACCGGCTCGCCATCGCATATCTATGTAATATTCCTAAAATTCCCGTTTTGGTTCGTGTTCGTCACGAGCAGTGGCAGGCGATTCGCGATGAATTTCGACAAAGACGTTCCCTCAGTGATCTGTCTGAGCAAGCTCGGAAATTCGTTGGCCACCCCGACTTAGAAGATTTGATCTCATGAGCTATCCCCGAATCGTGATATTCCTCTGGAAGCCTGGAATGGCTAATCTTTAGCTGAATATCCCTGTGTCGTTCGCCTCGACGAGTGCCTGATAAATATCTTCCAACTCAGCGACACTCGATGACCAGGAGTATTTATTTTCACAGAGCGAAGTCATTCGCTCCGACTCCACCGAGATCTGACCGGCAATCATCTTGCGTATCGCACTGGCAAGTTTCTCAGGGTCGTTTTTCGGAACGAGCGTGCCAATCGGCTCCGCGCGGATGTCATCGGCGATGCCGACAACTGGTGTAGCAATCACAGGAGTCCCACAGGCAAGTGCTTCGAGCAAGACCAGTCCAAACCCTTCTTGCGCGGACGACAGCGATGGAAGGACAAAGGTGTCCGCTAGCGAATAGTACGTCGGTAAGTCAGACTCTGGCACCCGTCCCAGGAACGTGACATGATCTGTAATCTCGAGCTGGCGTGCCATCGCTTCGTATTCGGGTTTTAGTCCGCCGTCACCGCCGACAAAGAGATGTGGTACGTTATCTTCTCGGCGGGCGATCTCTCCGATAGCCTTTAGAAGAACGTCCAGACCCTTGTATGTGTGATTTTCGTCAAGCAAGGCGAGAAAGAAGATCATCGAACTGCCACTTGGAAAGTCGCCCTCCGGCAGTGAGCTGGCAGCCGTTGGTTGAAAGAAGTCGATGTCGACGCCGTTGTACACTGTCTCCACTTTCGACTCGAAGGGCGCTAAGTGTGCAGAGTCACCGAGATAATCCGGTTGGGTAATGAGGATTTTGTCCACAAGCCGGAGTGTCGCTTGCAGCGCCGTTCGATTGTACGTCTTCGCTAGAATGTCCTGAATACCCGTTCCGACGAGATCGTTATGATACGTTAGAACCACTGGTGTATTCGTGACTGCCCCGAGTACTGCGCTGACATCCGCAGTCCACGGGGTCGGGAGATGCGTATGCAACACGTCTGCTTCAGATACTACTCCGGCCAGCACTTTTGGCAGGGTGAGTGGGAGTTCCGTATCAGAGATACGTCCTGAAGTCGGGACACGCCGCACGTCGACGCCTTCGATTGTTTCAGCAAGTGGTTCAGACGGAGTGATCTTCGAACAGAGGACCGTAACTCGGTGACCATTCGAGACGAGTTCCCGCGAGATTGCTCTGATCGTCGATCCCACACCGTCGAGATGCGGATAGTAACGTGTGTGTATCTGAACGATGTGCATCTACGTGAATGAGGCCGTCAACGCAGCTACACCGCTTAGGCTAAAAAAGCTTGACCTGTAACAACTATCGCACACCACGCAGATAGTTTGTGAGGAAGGGCCGCCCGAAGTTTGCTGACGATGGCTAATTGCCGCTAGTGTTCGGTGTCGCTGGAAACGCAGGATAAGTGTGACTGTCGGTAACCAGCGTCGAGGGGGCGATTTCCGGAATATCGCTCGGTGTGCCACTCAGAGGTACCCCAAGTCTTCCAAACGAGATTCCATGTCACCGTCGACTTCATCCCGCAACTGCCGATCACTGATATCGAGCTCTGCTAGTCGCTTCACTGCAGCGTCTTTCAGAGCCTCCAACTCTTCGCTCTCAACCGAATGCGGCGAAATCCGGCTCGGTGTCTCAGAGTCGATACGGTAAGTTCGGTGCTCGCCAGATATCTCGTCCGCCTCATATAGCCAGTTGCGCGACCTCACGCCAACGATTGGTTCGCCTTGATATTCCATCTCTGCTTGGATGTACTGTCTTGCTGGGTCCTGACCGGGAACTCGTCCCCGATACGCAGGACACGGGTCGACACCGAGTGCTGCGTGAATCAGTGGTGGCAAGTCAAGGAGACTCACTAACTGATCTGTCGCATCGGAAAGCCAGTTGGGACCATTCGCTACGAGGAGGGGGACTTTGAGAAGTTCGTCGTACATCCTATCCGGTTTCCCATACTGGTCGTGTTCCCCGAATAGTTCCCCATGGTCGGAGGTGATGATGAGCAGCGTCTCGTCAAACCGATTTGTCTCTCGGAGGTGATTAACGATAGTACCAATCTGGTCGTCAACATACTCAATGGCGCTTCGATATAGATCTCGCATCGTTTCAACCTCCGCCTGGGACAACGTCTCCGGTGACGTTGAAAATTGGTTGTACCATTCTGCGACTTCAGAATGGGTCACGTCCTCAATACCATATTTGTGTCTGTACTCTTCCGGAGGAAAACACGGATGGTGGACATCCATGAAATGGCTCCAGCAGAAGAAGGGAGTATCTGTCTCGCGCAACCATGCGATCGTGTCCTCACTGATTACCTCCGCGGAGACGTACGGTCGCGGCTTGCCACGGAAATACTCGTAGGTGCTTTTCAGCGCTGAAGCAAGGTCAATACTCCCACCGAAAAAGGAAAGCTTCGACCCATCACTTTCGATACCCCGTGGAAAGAGCCGCGTTGCGAGTCCCATCAATGGATTCTGGTAGTCCTCGAATCGGCCGAACCCCACGTCGTAATTGAAATGTGCTGAAAGAAACGGATTGGTCTGAAACCCGCCCGTACTGAGTCCCGCGTTATGAAGGTTTGAACTCATGCGAGGTCGCTCTCTGTTCAGAGGGCCAAGTCCGCCAAAGGAGAGGGGCAAGGTCCCGGTCAGAATCCCGGGGAAGGACGGCCCAGTACCTGACCCGGTTGCGAACGCCGAACTGAATCGGACCCCAGTCGAAGCGACAGCTGCTATTGTGGAGCTGCCATCTTCCCTATCCGGAACGTAATCCGCCCGGAGTGAGTCAATAGTAAGGAGCAACACGTTTTCGACCATATTGCGGATGTTTGCCGCGGCCCTCTCTTAACACTTATTGATGCAACTACATGAAACGCACACCCTCAAGCAGTTCGGAGGCCTCCTTCGTGCAAGAACCACCACGTTGTGAACCCATACTAACAACGAGGTCCGCAGACAGGCAAATCGTTAAACCTGAGCCGACTATCTTTAGGCTAGATGAGAGCTGTTCGCGTGACGACAGTTGTCTGGTTTCGCTCAGAGTCTCGAATACAGGGTCGCAAAATTCTAAGTAAAAAGTCGTGCTGCCTGACAGTTCCAACCGATCATCAACCCAGCTCCAGACCGGAGAATGCACAGGTGAATCGGCTAGTTATGAAACAATCCGCTAGAAATTAATCAAAGACGATGGAGATAATTCAAGTTCCACATCTGTACCGACCGTCGATCGGAGGGATAGAGAATTATGCGTACCGACTCAATAACTCATTGTCCGACGCTGGACACACTACCGAGACGATAACGACTGACCTCAGTCTCGACGGAGGGGGGCCACTAGAGAAAGACCCGAACACGAAGTATTGTGCTACTACAACCACTGTTTACCGCAATCCGGTTTCAATCGAACTGTATCGTCGCGTCCGACAGAGTACCGCAGATGTGTATCACCTTCACAGCCCTTGGTTTTTACCCACAGTTGAAGCGGCACACGCTATTTCTAGGGAGACACCGATGATCCTGACGATTCACGGAGTTGTTCCACCGCGCCATAGCGTACGTGCACGACTCCTCGATAAGGCATATAAACCCATTGCCCAATACGTACTCGACTGTATGGATGCCGTAATCGTACTGGGTAACTCGGAAAAGCAGAGTTTACTCAATAGGTTCAACGTGCCGCCCGGTCGGGTTTCAGTCATCCCGAACGGAATTCGCCCGAAGCAGTACAGGGTAAGCGAGACGGATGTAGAAGCATTCAACCGAAAGTACGGACTTGACCCGGCGACGCCTACTATCCTCTCTGTATGCCGATTGGTCCCGGTAAAGAAACCGGACGTCCTCGTTGATGCGATAACTACCCACCTTCCAGACGTAGATTTAGATCTCGTTCTCATCGGGTCCGGTGATGGAGAGTTCTTCGAGACGCTCACCGACCGAGCGGACGACCGTGTTACATTCTTGTCTACCGTTGATTTTGATGAACTGCAGTGTGCGTACCACTCTTCTGATGTTTTCGCATTTACAGGGACGTCTGAAGGGCTCTCGACTGTCGTGCTAGAGGCGATGAACGCTAGTCTCCCTATTGTTTCCACGTCAGCGGGGGCACTTTCCGACGTCATAACCCACGGCAACAATGGTTGGTTGCTTACCACCCCACCAGATGCGACCGAAGTAGCGGACGCTATCCAATTTTATATCAGTAACCCGGACCGGCGACAGGCTGTCGGGAGACGAAATCGTGCTCTCGTCGAATCGAGCTTCGACTGGGAGGAGATCGCAGCCCGTATCGAAGATCTCTATCAAGAAGTGGTGTGAACGCAATTAGCCTAGCGGCTTCAGGTCGACACTCTGACCCGCGGACTGCGAGCGGCAGATATCTACTTAAGGGACTGCGATTCGTTGTGTTCGTTCGAAATTGTCTCCGATTGTATCCGGTTTCGTATTCGCGATGCGATCTGGTTCGTTGCCTGTTCGAGTTCGGCTACCCCGCCGCCGGTGGCGACGCGGTTATCACCGCCGCCACCGCCGCCGCCTATCTCCGTGATTTGGTCGGCGATATCCTCCGCATTAAATCGCGGCACCATCGCGTCTCCGACCCCGACTGCGAACACGTCCTCTCCACTCACGGAGACAATCGTGATACCATATTCGTCATCGACAGCCCGTTTAGCGAATGCCTTAGCCTCGGCTAGTTTTCCATCCGGCAGTTCTACGGTGTAGAGATGGGGGCTCGTCTCGTCGACCGAGGGGGCTGAGCGGGCGTTCCACCACGAATCTGCCCATTGGGTGCGAATATCAGTGAGTTCACCTTGAAGCGACCGAACTTTTTGTTCTAATTGGTAGACCTCTTCGGGGAGGGTTTCCGGCGCTGTTTCCAGCATTTCAGCGGCGGCTTCCGCTGCGCGCTTTCGCTGTATATTGGTTCCATCTCCCTGTGGTACTCTGGTGTCGTTTTGTTCGTTTGGAGCTGCTTCGAGACGTTCTCGACTGTGCGTGAGACTTTGCCGTGTGATGCGTTCACGGCGCCACCAGTACACGTTCGTCCCGAGGATGATGACAACGAACACTGCGAGTGTGAGTTCATTCATGAAGGAAGCGTTTCAATTGTGGCCCAATGTGTCTCTGGGTGACGATGGGCGATAGTCGCTTGGTTAACGGTGCCAGTCTGCCGTACCCCTCGATGTCTGCTCGAGGAGTCCGATGGGGCGGGTCGACAAAGCTAGTGAGTCGATAGTTGTGCCCGCCGAACTGGGACTTGAACTGGTGGACGCTCGATTCGGTCTGAGAGCGGCCGAAATCAATAACCTGTACATCGCTCTCGCAGGCCGCCTTGATTGCGGTGGCATAGAGTAGGTGGTTCGGGTTATCATCCCAGAACCGTGGGATAGACGCGTTACTCCAGACGATTTTTTCGCCGTTCCATTCTAAACAGAGGATGCCTGCAACCGGCGTCTCTTCTCTCTGAGCTAAAAGAATACGCATCTTCGCACCGAAATTCTGCTTCAGTGCCCGAAAGAAAGCCTTCGGGAACTGTGGACTTCCGAGTCGTTCCATGGTCGAGACATATAGAGGGTAATACGAGTCAACGCTGCCTGTTGAGATGGTCAGGTCGTCCCGCTGAGCACTGCGCACAGATTTGCGTGCCCGTTTCTTGAACGTATGGTTCCAGACATCGTCATAGGACCGTGTCGTCGGCAGCCTAATTGAGATCCCGGTATCGAGTCCCCCGTAGCCCGAACAGTTATATCGACTGACACCGCTCCACTCGGTTTCTTTGATTATCCGTGCGTGTAACAGGCCGGCGTTCTCATCTATCTTGGCGAACACTGGTTCTTGCGCTACATCAGGAGCGAGTAGCGGAAAGCCATACTCACAGAACGGGTTGACGATACTGCGACCCAAGAATTCCGGAGTAAGGAACCCGGGTATCGCAGCGATAGGTTCGCCCCGATCAGAGCGATAAACGAGTGTCTGACGTTCGTCGTATCCAAAAGTAGATGCAACGGCGTCCAGCCAGCGACTTGAGTGAAAGGGCGTCGCAATCGGATGGTCCTGGACGAAGGATTGCCACTCACCGTTGAATTCGCTCTCGGATATCCGGGAAACGGTGGCTGTGATCTCAGGCATAGGCAGGTAGAAGCTCCCGTAACGGACCGAATTCAAACGATTCCAGTATCCGTGCGACAGTGTCTCGTAACGACGAAACACCGTGAAAGCTGACGAACTGCTTGTGTAGTGAGATGTCAGTTCGGACGACACGGGGGTTGAACTCCCACGGATGGAAATACAGCGTAGCTGGTATCCCCCGGCGGTTGAGTGTTTTGATTCCCTTCCTGAGGAGTTTTGAGGGGAGCAACCGCGCGTAGAAGCCACCCGCGATGGGCACACGAAACGTCGGGTGAAACACGGCAAGCGGAAACTCAACCAACTCGTGAGCACCCCGACCGGCTGTTTTCGAGAACGAGTCTTCACCAGGGACGTACGGCTCTACCGGTGCATTGGTGACACCGTACATTGGCGTGCGCACGGGAAAGACACTTGAGTCGTATCTGAAACCCTGACTTGTGAGAACGTTGAGTGCCCATGATGTCTTTCGGGTGATCGAAAAGTTCGGAGCGCGAAATCCGAGAGGCCGTTGCCCGACAGCAGACGTTATCGCATCCGAACTTCGAGTTAACTCCTCCGCGAACTCTGCTTTGTTTAGTTCGAAAATTGGGGTATGCGTATGTCCGTGTGACCCAATTTCGTGGCCATCTCCGACGATTCGTTCCATGAGATTCGGGTACTTTTCGGCGATCGTCCCGACGACAAAGAACGTCGCGCGCGTGTTGTACTCGCTGAGCAACGATAACACAATATCAACAGACTCCTCGAGTCGTGCCGTTGGGTTGGTCACCTCATCTCGCAGTAACGTCGCCATGTACCAGTGTTCTAGATCGAATGAAATGATGTTCTGCTGTGTTCGATGCATCTGAGTCCCTACCAGAACTGTCAACCCCCCGCCTCTTAAATCTGCCAGCGTCTTATTTATGGAACTCTCACAGCGAAGACATAGCTCTCTCGTTTTTGCCGGTTAGAAGCAGCTTACAGAGGAAAAAGATAGAGAGGGAATGTAAAACGGTTCTATTGTTTGCTATTGAACACTCCCGAACATACTAAGTTCTAAATACTGACTCAGTGATAAACGGTCCGTTATATTCGTTGGTGGTAGCGACTATCAAACGAGAGAAAATCCGGAGATATGAATAACATATGTACTCCCGTTATAATACGCCAGCGGATGCTGTGAAGGTTTATTTCTGTAATTTAGAGGAATAGTTAATGTGATGTGGTCCGATTCCCGATAAGCAAACCAATCGTTCGAGTAGAACTAGCTTGGGAGGTGAGAACTGATAGGATTCTTAATGTGATTAGAAGAGAGTATTACTGCGAACTATGGCTATCGGATCTCTAACGGCGGACGCCCCAATAGTTATATATTCAACAAATGTATTGTTGCCGGAGTCTGTCAATAATGCAGATTGAACGAACGATTCCACACTACAGCAGGCAACTATATATTCCATGTCAAAAGTAGGCGAGATTAATATCGATGGCAATCTGACGGTATCAACTAATAACCCTGCAGTTGGGATAGTAGCTACAGAAGGTGCCGCTGAATCGATCGCTGCCGAAATCATCAATGCACGACGGAACGGTCATCAAGCGATCATCGTTGGTACGGACGGTGGTAATCAGGAGTGGCGAGTTTTCGCGCGTGCGCTCGGAGCCCGTATCGTAGACTGCAATGCACTGTTCGACCAGCAGTCCATGAAAGAGTGTTTACTTGAGACTGCACGTGAAGCCGGCTTTCCGGGCCTCGTCTTTCACGACGACCCAACCTCCCGGATAGATCTCGAAGCGAGTATGAACGTACTGCAGGAGTCGGACTCATTTCTCGTCGACTCGCGAAGCAAACCCCCGTTAGAACGTGGGGAACGGGTACTAGTGGGAATTCCAGCGTACAATGAGGAAGCAACTATTGGGAATGTGGTTAAAGAGGGCCTCGAATACGCAGACGAAGTGCTTGTTGTTGACGACGGCAGTGAGGATAGAACCGCTGTTAAAGCGAAACAGGCGGGTGCAATCGTTGTCGAACACGAAACAAACCGCGGCTACGGCGCGACGCTGCATTCATTGTTCGAACAGGCCGAACGGGCGTGCGTTTCTCATCTCGTGGTGTTGGATGCAGATGGACAGCACGATCCATCAGACATCCCAAAACTGGTCGAATTTCAGGCGAAAAGTCAGTCCGAGATAGTTATTGGGAGTCGGTTCGTTGGGGATGGTGAGACGAACGCACCGTATTACCGAAAGTTGGGACTCCTCGTTATTAATTTCCTGACCAATCTTAGCTTTGGTGCCATACGACCCAAGTCCTGGGTTAAGGACACGCAATGTGGATTCCGGGTCTACTCACCCAGAGCCTTCGAGAACCTCGCGAACGATCCAGGGATAGGGAGTCAGATGAGTGCAAGTACGGATATCCTTCATCATGCTCACGAGCGCAACTACGATATCGTAGAGGTTGGGACGAACGTGAACTATGATAATGAGAATACAAGTAGTCACCACCCGATATCTCACGGAATCACGTTAGTGAGCAATATCTTACGAACGATAGAGAGGGAACGTCCAATTACGGCACTCGGACTACCCGGGTTTCTCTGTTGGTTCGGTGGCCTCGCGTTCACCTACTGGACGATTACGAACTACACCTCGACCAACACGTTCCCGATCGGCCTCGGTATCGTCTCTGGGTTTCTAGGACTGTCTGGAATACTGTTTTGTTTCGCGGCTGTGATACTGCACTCACTGCAACAGCAAAGCGGTATTAGATAGCTTCAATCCATCAGAGATGCTGCATTCGTAAGTACAGTTTCCAAGCACTGATTTTGTAGCGAACGTCTATCCAGTCGCTTGCGTGGCGTACAGCTCTGCGTATGTCCCGCCTTGGCTCAACAACTCGTCGTGTTCTCCGAACTCAGAGATCTCGCCGTCTTCAACCGTATATATACGGTCCGCGTTCTTGACGGTGGAGAGTCGGTGGGCGATAGTGACAATGATGTAGTCACGATGCATCTCCTCAATCGACTGCTGTACCTCTTTCTCTAACTTTGTATCTAAGTCGCTCGTCGCCTCGTCCAAGACGAGGATGTCGGCATCTGCGAGTAATGCTCGAGCGAGGGCCACACGTTGCTTTTGGCCGCCGGAGAGACGAACGCCATCGTCCCCGAGTACCGTGTCATAGCCATTCGGAAGGTCATCAAAGAATTCATCTACCTTTGCAATCTCACAGACCTGTTCCATCGCTTGTCGAGAGGCATTGCGGTTCGCCAGCGTAAGATTATATCTTAGCGTATCGTTGAAAATATAGGGGTTCTGTCGTACTACTGCGAGATGCTTACGCCACGCCTGATTACTCAGTTCTTGAATCGGCTCGCCATTCGCTAGAACGTGGCCGCTGTCGGGCTCGTACATCCGCGCGAGGAGTGCGGCAATCGTCGATTTGCCAGCACCTGATTGGCCGACGAACGCCACGAATTCACCTTGTTGGGCGGTGAAATCGATGCCACGAAGAACGTCCGTGTCTTGGTCGTAGGAGAACCAGACGTCGTCGAACTCGAGTTTTGAAACCGTCTCCGGCGGGGTCCGTGTAGCATTGCTCTCCTCCTTGTGATGGGCGAGTGTACTCACAAATTCCTGCGTTCGAACGAGGTGCGGGAGGTCATTTTCGACCTGATAGAAGAGCTGATTTACCGTACTGGCCTTGGGTCCGAGCTGAAACATAGCGAAAAGAAACACGCCTAGCGAACTCAACGTTAGATTGGCGAACCGCAATGCAAGGAAGATTAACACGAATACAGCGACGGCGATGACAAGGTTATAGAAGTTATTGAGGGCTGCTTCGTTACGTCGTAACGTAATCTGTGACTCAGTATATTTGTTGACGGCATCGGCGAAGTCGCTACGCAATTCGTCAGCGAGTCCGAAGATACGAATCTCTCGAATGCCCTGCGTTCCCGCCTGTGCGGCCTCCTGTCGTTGCTGATTGGCGTCTGCAACAGCTTCACCGAGCTTGTATCCTGGTTCGATGACGCTCCGAAGTAGATAGGTAAGTCCACCGAGAACGACGACGGTGAATATCGTGAGTTCGGGTGAGATTGCAAACGCCACAGCGATATATACGAGTGAGAGGAGCGACATTTGCAGTAGACGAACGCCGCGGGCGATGACCCGACCCGCATAGTTCGTTTGCGTAATAATCGCGTTCAGAATGTCGTCTGAGCCCTCCGAGTCGAAGTATGCCACGCGTGCATTGAGTGCGTGGTCAAATGCCTCCGTTTGAAGATAGCGAATATAGTACGTCCGGAGGGCTTCTTTAAACCACGCACCCAAGAAACTAGAGACGTATCGGACGATCATGACGACGGCAACCCCCACGATGACGGTTCCCAGAGTGAACGGGACGTTGAGAGCCCGATACCCCGAAACGAAGAGCCCCATCACACCGTCCGCTTCAGCGGGTGAGCCACCACTCGCCTGTACGATCTCGATAACGGGGAGGATGAATCCTAACCCGACTGCTTCGAGTCCTGCGGCAATGACGCCGAATCCGACGATCAGCACGGTCAGTTTCGGATTGTATGCAGCGACTTTACGGAGTGCCTCGACTTTCTCGCGTCTGGAAACAGACTCTGACTCAGGCGCTGACATAGTTAGAGGAATCTACTATCGGTTGTTCTTCTTAGACAATAAGTTCACTCATCCTATATCATGCTCCACTCGGGAACGGTCTCGGTTTCGGTCAAGTGATGACTCGTAAGAGGGGGCTATTGAGCAGCGGGAGCGGAAAACACGACTATTGAGAGATTACAGAGTGTGCGTCGCTATAGATTGTTCCATGTGTCGTCGCCGATATATATCGACGAGCGAGTAGCCCAGTGTGATCAGTAAGAACGACGCCGGAAGGACGAGTTCCGAGAGGCTACTAGGCGCATGCGCACCAAAGGACGGCGATTTATCGGGGTTCGCCCGGAGCAGCGGCCAGAAGAGGTTCGGGAAGAAGTAGTAGTCGGTACCGAGAAAGGCAATCTGATAGAAATCACCGACAATGTGGGAGAGATATCCCATCCCGAATAGAAGCGCGAGGCGACCTCGCCCGCGTTGATGCGCCAAGACGGCGCCGAGCGTCAAAATGGGGATGCTCACGACGAGCGAGTGGGCAAGCATTCGCCCACTCGGAAGCACTCCAAACGTCCAGGCTAGCGGTTTGTCAATCAGATCGGGGAGTTGTGTCGAGACTAAGAGAACTAACACGGCCTCGCCGTTCGGTAAACGTCGGCGGCAAATAATGGTGTACGCTACCACCGGTAACAACGCGAACGCGAGATGGCCGACGGGTAACATATAGTATAGCAAGCGGGCGGCGAGGTAAAGATATACGGGTCAATGAGTGTCTACCTGATTACCGCTCTGTAGCCTTCGAAGTGTTTACCGCTCCGTAACATTCATCTGGAGATGCACTTCGCGATACGCAGTAGACCGATTTAGTGGTTGCCTCGGTGCGCCCTTATATAAGAGATACTGTAACTGCAACTGTCCTTCCGTCGTTGGGCTGATAGTATGCGGGCGGTGCCACCGCTCTCTGGGAGCGAGTGTCGTTTGAAATCGGCGTACCTTTGTAGCGTTTTGGACAACTGTATGGTTACGGACAGTGCGCACCTCTTGCATCTGGACGACGACCGTATATTCAGTTCGGGCTCGTTCTCTATTTCGGATCCCGACGACGAGTTCGCGGCTTTCCCCTTGTTCAATCTGACGAGGATAGTCCTCAGCGACTAGATGCCCGCTTTCGTTTTCCGTAAGCAGGTAGAGTTCCGAAAACGGCTCACTCTGCATTGGAAAGAGAAAGACGTACCCGACACTACCGATAGCGAAGACGAGGCTGGCTATCAGTAGCACGTTCAGCACCGTATGTAGCGGCGAATCGCTGCGTAAAATCCCTGCCCAGCGGCCCCATCTGCATAGCATATGTCAATAGTGTTTTACTATGCTAATAAAATCGAGGGTTCGATATTGGTTGACGGTGAACTCCTAGGGTGAAGTCGGTTGTAGCTGTCCAGACGAAGACAGCAATACGTCTCCCGCACTACTCCCGACTCTTCGCTCTTTCCCCGTGAAGTGGTGTCGAAGCAGGAAGCGGCGGCGCGCACCGGCTATCGGTTCGAGTGACCGTTCGGGCAAAGGGGGTAATTATGGACTGTCGTTCAGTTGCCAGAGTTCGCTAGACGGGTCCTTAGTGGTACTTGGCACTGGCGTACTCAGGGCCCCGATCGATATGCGATACCCCTTCGTGGGCGTTAACTGTTCTAGCGGGGCTAAAAGGACGTATTCCCAGTCCCGATCGGTCCCTGTCATTAGGTTTGGATGCTAGCCTCTGTAGCTCTCGGTGACGTATTTCTCCTCAGAGCGAAACTTGTGGAGGTCGGGGTGGTCAAGATACTCCTCAAAGTCGGCCACCTCCTTGTTCGCATCGTTCAGTCGGTGCGAGAGAGATTCCCGAATTTCCTGCCACTTCGCGTGGCGAACCATCACTCTGACTGGGACCTCGTCTAGTTCGAGGGCTCTCACCAACGCGAGTCGATGTGTTCCGCTGTGGGAGAACAGTATCTCGCCATGACGGCCGATACAGACGCAAATTTCCTCCATGAAGTCCGTTTCCGGTAACTCAAAGGACGTCTTGTACCCGTCTTGCAGGTCGGTGTACAGTTTGTCGTAGATCTCCAGTTGCGAGAGCGCCTCCTCGTGGGTGTGTGACTCTATAATTTCGGCGTACAAGGCTGTCTCTTTCCACTCGACGTCATGTTTGAAGTGGTTACTTAATGCCCGAACTTTCAGCAGCTCGTCTACCGGCGTCGTGTCTTGATCCCAGGGGCCGTCCAGAATCGTCCCACACTTGTGATGTTGCCAGTAATAACAGCCGTGCTCGACCGCAAGTGCTTGGGAGACGCTATCAGGATCGACATTTATTAATTGCAGTGGGTCGGGGGGCTCACAATACCCATATACGCTCCTGTTCTTTTGCAGGAGGTATTTTCTGAACAATAGTGGATGTCGCTTCCCGACCCAGCGTTCGACCTTCGCCGGGACGGCGCTCGGGTCAGCAACGCCGTTGTACACCGCCGAGAGAACGTGTTTAAGCGGCCCAATTCCGACCGATCCACCAAGTTGCTCGGCGAATCGAGTAGACCCAGTCATGATTAGTTTGTAGTCTGGTTGATGGCCGATGTCGTGATATGTCTATTTTTGAGATGGTATCTCACTCAGTATATTGATACATAGCATCTATGTATAGATACTCACACAATAGGTGCGCTAAGCCGCCGTTACATCCTCGAACGATCAACGATACCGGTCGCTATAAGCGTCACTCGGGTGGAACAGCCGAAGAGCGAACGTGCCTTCCGGACGGTAGTCAACCGCGATCTCGATACTGAAGTCTTCGGAAAAGGATTTGCTTCGGGACGGACGGCTGAACGAACAGTTAAACGGTGGACTGCGCTCGAACAGCGGCGTTCCCTCGCAGTATCGTCGGGCATATAATATAGCAGGGACACGAACACATGACGCATGCCGTCATCCGCTTCGATGGAGCGCGGGATACTGTATATCGCAAAAGGGGATGAATTCGTTCAGGAGGCCATTATCTCGGCTCAGCGGACCAAGTCGGTCATGCCAGACTGTCCGATAACCCTCGTTGCTGACCACGACCCGACGGAAGATTGCTTCGACCGCGTCCTCCTCGACGAATCTCCCTTTCTAAAGCGAGACAAAGCAGCGGCGATGCAACGGACGCCGTACGAACGAACCCTCTATCTCGATACGGACATCTATCTCGAACAACCCGTCTGGGAATTGTTCGATATTCTCGACGATTTCGACGTGGCAATCCGAATGGCTAGGGAGATGGCACATATTCCGACTGGGGGTTCGACCACAGTCGATGGGGTGCCGCCGGGCGTGCCCGAGTTCAACGGCGGGGTAATCGCCTATAGGGACACAGAAACGGTGATGGAGATGCTCGCGGACTGGGCTTCTCGATGCCTTCCTGAACACGAGTGGGACCAGCGGACGCTTAGACCTGCGTTGTATCATAGCGACGTGCGACTCTGCCCCATCCAAAACCGGTACAACTGCATGTATCGGTTCGACAACAAGGTCGTCGGCGAGATCAAGGTGTTCCATGGGCCATTGATCGACCGGGAGCGAAACAGTATCGATACAAACACCGCCAGAGAGAAACTCAACACGACCGAGGGGTTCCGAATCCACCGGAACTACCTGAACACCCTCTTCGTAGACCCGCCGTTACCACTCACAACAAAGGCCAGAATCTCTGTTCGTCGGTTTTATGAACTATTCAGAGAGCAGGGACTCAGAGAAACCATTCGTCGCACATTGCAGTATTTTTCGACTTCATAGATTTTAGTGTCTGAAACGAACCCGAATCCGACAATCCGAGCGCCGCTCCGCGTCTTTCAGTGCAGAAATTCTTCGAGAATATGGAGCTCTTCTTCTTCGGTGATATTTTCGTCGCGAAAACATGCGTGAAGAACCTTGTGCACGAGTTCCGGCTCTTCGAACGCGGTGTCCGACGTGCTTTTCGATGCGAGTGTATCGAGCTGGCGGTTGATGCTATCCAAACGGTTCAACACACGCTCGCTGTCCGTCTCCGCCGGTTCTGACGTTGCCGCCGTCGCGGCCTCTGTCGCTTTGTCAGCCGGTAAGGTCGTCCCGGTTTCCACGTGGTCGTCCTCATTTTGGTCCGAATCGTCGCGAGGAGATGCGTTCGCTCCCTGTGGACCGTCTGCGAGAATTTGTTGTCGCTCGGAAGAGGCGGTGTTCCGAAATTCCGAATCAGCCGATTCGTTTTCGAAGAGGGCAGCAGTGAATGTCTGCCGGGTATCCCAATCGAACCCCTTGACACTGTTCACACGACAGTTGACCGTCGGTCCAGAGACTCCGAGTCGGGAAGCAATTTCTCGCTGGCTCTCTTCAGGATGCTTGTGAATAGCACGAAACGTCTCGCGTTCCTTGTCCGAAAGGGCGTCAAATCTAGGCACTTCGTGCTCGGTGGCCGAATTCGCCGAGCTATCATCTCCGGACGGCTCGTCAGCCGAGTCGTGATCGTCTTTGTCTTCGCCGGAGTCTTCTGCGGCCGGGTCACCATACTCTTTGAGAACCCGAACGACAAGTTCGGACGTTGCACTTGGAATTTCGGACGCGATCTCCTCACAGGCCATATCCGGTTTCTCAGCGGCCAAATCAAGTATTTGTTTATGACGAATTGATTTTGGGTTTGGAGCAGTATTTTTAGTGGTCATTTCATCCCTCCGATTCCCTACGAGTGAATCGAATCATCTTATCGTGACTACTGAGACACATAATTATATCGGGGGTTATTCTTTATAAGCTCGGAATAGAGGCAGTACTGTTGGTTTTCCAGCCAGCGTATTCGTGGATATTTGAGAAACTGGGACCGCTACACTTGGTGCGCCAAGTGGATAAACAGTCTTGACTGAGACGAGAACTGTTCGTCGAGCTATTTTCCGTGACTAGCATTCCTAGACTTCACCAGTCTGATAACGTGTAGATGACGTGTAATTTAGAAGGTGCCGAGAGGGGTTCGGCAATGAGGCGAGCGTCTTGAAATGAAATCATTTCCTCGAACCATAGCGACGAGTACAATCCTGCAAATTCTACATACCTGCCACTCGCCGAAACCAAATAGGGATGGTCAGAGTAGAGCACGGAAATTCGAAAAGCGCGTGACGTTACGCTACCGTCTCAATATTCAGCAAAGCGGAGGAGTTCCGTTCGGAGATCTGAGTAGCGTCCGTCTGCAACGAGCTCAAATACTCGCTCATCTGCCTCGTAGAAAATTCGACGGAGCAAGTCCTCGAAGTGACGACGTTGCTGTTCATGCGAAGATACCAACTCGAACAGCGAGTTACATCTCTCGGTGTAGTACGTAGAGAAGTTCCCATCTTTATCGAAGACACAATGTGGGATAATATGTGCGAGTTCGTCACAAGGCGCGGGAACATAGATACCGTCCTGTTTTCGACGCCGTTTGAACATGTCCTCGGTGATAGAGGGATCAACCGGTATACGCAACTCGTTCATCGGCGACTTGTAGGCGAGATTGTTACGCAAGTCGACGATTTCCCCATCCCGATGTAATTGTTCATCACGGTGACGTGGATTGTCGTAGCCAGGCGGTACTCCGGTTATCGCCATTTGCACCATCTTTCTGGGATCTTCTAATAGAACGTTGACTACCTCTGCAGGCTTCTCAAGTCCAGTTCGATAGAAACTGAGACGGTCGGAAAGGGGGGCTGTCGCATCGCTGAATCCCAAGTCTCGACAAATAGCTATCCCATTATCGAACTCGTCCGCAGAGAGGAGGATATCAACGTCGTTGCCTTCGTGAACGGTGTTTTCCGGTAAGAAGTCGTACTTACGGGTGACGACGTAGCGGAGACCGCTTTCGTTGAACCGGTCAAACAAATCGGCATAACTCATCAGATCTCCTCCTTGATCTCAACCAGATTGTCCTTTCCCTTGGAAACCACGTCAACGAAGTGTGTGAGTTCGTCGCGGGTCAGATCCAGTCGAACGGTATCAACGTGTAAGTGGACTCGGTCGTTCCGATTCAGTTCGATTCTGCACTGCGTCCCATCTGATAGTTCGAACGTAGCTAGTTCCGCTTCAACAATTCCCATCACGCATCACCTCCACCGCGTCTTCACATTCATTTGCGAACTGGACGAAGTCTGCGACAGAAAACTCTAGCCGAACATTCCGGTAGTGAATGTGTACGGCTTCACCGATGTTATCGTCGACTTTGAAGTTGGTTGAATCGAGGGCTGGTTCGCTGTCGATATCCCCTTCGGCAAGTGGGTAACTGTAGACGTTCATAACAACGATATCACAGGTTACTGTGCGTACGAAGTCAGTGTTAACACTACTTGCCACTCGTTTTCAGCGAAGATACAGTATGTTAGATAGTTCCGTCTCTATTGTGGATATCTCGTAGACGGCGACCGCAAGCGGCAACTCAGAGTTATCGACAGATTGCTATCTTGCACATGACAGAAAACTATATCTGTCCACCTGAAAAGCGTGAACCGGCGCCGGTCTAGCACCTCCCGCTGGATGTATTCCCTAATCAAACCCAATCAACTTTAGAACTTCATGCGACCCATTCATTGCGACGTGTGATCACAGACAGCGCCTCACGGGCAACCCACACCCTCCGGTTATCACGTAATGCCCGCGACTCTCGTATCCCGCATGGCGAGTGATTTTCTGGGAGGAGTAGCGTATGGAGATTCGAGAAGAACACTAAAGGCATTAGCCACTAGGGATTTTAACAACTATCTGCCATCTGGTGTCGTGCTACATTACGAGCGTAGAATACTGGCAGTTGGCCCACTGTTTGCTACATTCCATGGCCGAAACAAAAGATGCGCCGCACACCGAGTATAAGCGAACAATCCGGTAAATCGAAGACCGACATGAGGTGCGAGTAACGGCTTCGTGACAGAGTCACTGGCTAACAGTCCAGATAATCTTAAACTCCCAACCTTTGGGATCGGTTTGCTCGATCAATACCGGGTAGGAGCCCACGCGTTTAGGTACGAGAGGATGTCACTCCGCTTCAGTCTGTTCGACGAACGGCACATATCCACGGACCCCATTCGAGAACAGCGTCCTTGAGAACACCGCGAGATAGAATAGATACTGTTGCGGGGATAACACAGGAGGAACAAGCGCACGCCGAAAGAGGGCCAGGCTTCGCTTGGGCTCGCCGTGATGGCACAGCGACAGGGCCAGTTCGAGACGGTTGAACGAGAGTATTCGACGCTGGTCAAGCAGGCTAAACGACGAGAGGAGCTCCTCGTGTTTATTCAGCAACGCTCGCTTACCCTCGATGAGGGCGTCTGGCTCTGGAAATGGCGTCCGTCCATCCCGATGGACCTCGATAAGTGGTGCCTCGAGGACGCCGATGGACGCTCGATCGAGAATTCGGACGCAGAACTCTCTATCCTCATGCTGAAACGGAAAGGACTCATCGAAGCCGTCTATCTCCGTTACCGGTTTGCGTCTGATGAGCAGTGTCGACATCGGCTGTGTCTTTAAGTCACCCATTAGGGCACGATAGCGACTCATATATCCGGTATCTGGAATCGTCGTTCCTTCCTCGTCGACCACCCGTTTGAGTGTGACGCACCCGTCGACCTGACGAGCGTTCACGAAGCGAAGTTGTCGTTCGAGCTTTTCCGGTAACCAGACGTCATCGTCGTCCAAGAACGCCAGATACTCACCGGTCGCATTCCCGATACCGACGTTCTTCGCGTGCTGCAGACCATCGTCGTCCTCGAGTCGAATAATGGTTAGCCGCTCGTCCGCAACATCCGCGAGGGCTTGGCTGGCCGGCGTCATCGATGCCGAATCGACGACGATGCATTCTATAGCACGATGGGTCTGACTCAGGACGCTGTCGACTGCGCGACCCAATAGTTCCGGCCTATTGTAGGTGGGCAGGATAACGCTGACTGTCGGCGTATCTCGATGGCGCGTTCGAGTCATGTAATCAACGGGAGAGTCGGTACCGATCAATCCCGTACCTGCCTAGTCACCGGTGGCTCTCTTAAATTCCCCGTCACAACCGTGTTTTCCGTCTACTAGGATTATCATTTTACGTCAGTGAAACGAACACCGCTCACGACGGCCCACGGCAGTATCCTAGAGAGACATCACCGCTACTGTAGATGACGGAATACTGGCTGAGTACGTCCTCCCGCGACCGCCCCAGCGAACGGGCGGCCGCCTCTCGCCACTCGATATATAGCCCGTCACCACAGTCTCCATCGAACTCTTCGAAGGACCGTATCTTGTGGCCGTTCCTGACCCCCCACACGACTCCTTCCCAACTGACAACGGGCTTTGTTCCGGTAGTCTGGAGCCAATCGCTCGCGCTGAGGTGTTGGACAGTGTTGTGGCTTTCACCGATTGCGCTCGTTGAGGGATCTGTCTCTAGCACGTACGACGGAATTGCAGCGGTTTGCGTAACGACCAGCAGTATCACGATGAGAGAGCCGATTTGAATATCTGACGCGCCCCACTCAGTTACGTGGAAACGGTACTCCCCCAGCGCATGGATGGCAACGCCGAGCAGGAACGGAAGCAGAAAAACGAGGAATCGACTAGGGTCCAGCCAGACCAAACGGCCGATGACGAGAAAAAGGACGTACGCTACCGAGAGGATACCATTGTATACCACCCAAGCCGTTTCCCAGACGGCGTTGTCATACGATGTGAGTATCGTAGCCGCGTTGATAGCCGCGAGCAGCCCCAGTACCAGAATTGCCCCGTAGGAAGACAGAAGCGTTCGGACCGTGTTCCCTTCACCACCGACACCTGACCCGATGTTTCCGGTAGCCCCCCCGGTCGACCCATCAAGTAATAATCTATTGATGAACGCATTGACGAGGTCGATACTCATCCCTGTCTGAATATATGAGAAGAAGTATAGGTTGACCACACCGATTGCGATTGTTGCAATTGCTAGGTTTCTAATCGGTGCTCGTCTTCGAGTAGGATTCGGCAAGAACCGTGGCAGATACGGTACTCGGTAGGGCAGACTTGACGTAGAGAGCAACGAGACGCCTAACCAGAGGCCAAAGAACCCTGTCGCAACGGATGCGGCAAAATGGTGCGTCCCGGCCAGAGCGACACCGAGTGCTCCCAACACGGCGACACTTACGTTCCGTGACTCAATTCGAGGTACCAACGTGAGTAGCAACACGAAAAGGAAGAGCCCAAACATTTCATTGATAAATTGACTCTCGATAAGGAGGAACGTGCGAACGCTTGCAAACCCAAACGCGACGACGAGAGCACGACGTGCGTTCGTAAATTTAGACAGGGCAACGTAGAACAGATATGGCGTGAAAACAGAGAGCAACGGGATATATTTCGCCACTGTGAGCGGGTCGATACGGTCGTAAATGTGGAGCAGGTCGACTAACACGATATCCAAGAGTCGGTAGATGATATTCGAGAACTGGAAAAAGAAAGGACGTTCCTCAGACAGCGAGACGAACGTCTCTATCGTGATGTCGTAATTCAGATAAAAGACCCAGTCGTTGAGCAGATTGAACGAGTCGTAGCCATACAACTCAGGTTCAAACGGATCAATTATTATTAGGACCCCGAGAGCTGTTGAGGTCAGAAGTAGCCCCTTCACGATTGGCAGTGGCGTTCTGAGATAAATTAGAACGATTGGAATCGCATAGATGCCGACAAGGAAGACAAATGTACTAAATGGTGGGGCAGTTGGGCCTAACTTGAACGCCAAAATACAGGTGGTACCGAAGACGATCCAGTAAAAACACAAGATGACTTTCTGGTCGATCGTAAGCCGCTCCGGGACTGTTATACGGGACCAGAGGTTAAGATCACGGGTACGGCTCCGGAATTCAAACATTACACTAACCCCTCATATAACTCAATAAGATCTTCGACATGTTTTGTGAGTGTGAGCTCCTGCGCCCGTGCACACACATTGCTATGAATTGATTCATCGATATCTTGCTCGGCTCTCTTGAGTGATACCCTCAGCTTTTCCGGATCTTCCGGCTCGAAGAGATAACCCGTGGTCCCCTCCTCGATGAGCTCTGGGATACCACCGATTTCAGCACCGAGAACAGGTGTTCCGTGCATGAAGCTCTCATAGATGACCATCGGTGAATTGTCGTACCATCTTGATGGGACAATAGTCAAATGTGCGTCTTTGAACCGCTCATGAAGTTCGGCTTCCGAGACGAAACCATGGAACGTAATCCGCGTATCATCGACAGACGATTCTAGCGTCTCCCGTTCCGGCCCCTTCCCGAGAATGTCGAGACGAGCAGTGGGAGCAGTGGGCGCAGTGAAATTTGAGAAAGCGTCGATGAGCACGTCCACACCTTTTTGATACGTGAGCTGTCCCGCAAAGAGACAACGGAACTCATTATCCGTCGGTTCCCAGTTCGTATACTCATTTGTGTGTTCGATTCCAAGCCGTAAGCGTCCCGACTCGATATTTTCGAGAAGCCCGTATTGGCGATGCATATCTAGCATGAATTGAGAGGGTGCGGTAGCGTAATCGAGATACGGTTCTACGGTCAGTCGGTTAAACCGCTGATACACTCTGCTAGCCAGTCCGGGCTCAATGATTTTGCCATTAGTAAACATACTCGCATGTGGACTGACAAGAGAATAGTCGTGTATTGTATGGAGCACATCTGAATATAGCGAACTTGCCGGAAAGACGGCATTTGAAAGCCCTCCAAAATTGTGTATGTGACTAATATCTGGTCTGACACTTGATAAACATTTTTTGACCATCCAGTATACGTGTGGATTCCACAAATCTGCAAAATGCTGTATCGGTTTCTGCCACCGCGGTGCGTCTTGATGTTCCAAGGGAGTATAAACAGTAAACGGCTCAAATCGGTAGACGTTGACTCCATTTATATTTTCACGATTGAACTGATTGTGGTCTCCGTCCAGGTCTGTGCCCGTTGTGATGACCGAGACCTGGTGATCGCGTTCAACCAGTCGCTCGGCCACGCACTGAACGTGTCGTTCAGCACCACCAATGACCTCGGGAGGATACAGATTCGAGAGGAGAGCAATATTCATACTATCCAACTATTCAAATCCGGTCGGTATAAATCCACACCCTCCTAAGTAATTTAGCTAATATGATTGCCAGTCCAGCTGGCTGTTAGGGCTCTCTGTTTGAACATGGCTGAGGCAGCAGAACAAGTATCGTCCCGATCTACTTGAAATCAGCTAAGGGAATCTCTGTAGTCTATAAGTCGAGGGTTTGGTAAGTCACGTCTTCTAATATGCCATTCAGGCTTAGATTGCGTATGACGATTCGGGCAGGTATTGTGGGCGCTGGAGATATCGCCCTCGACCGTCATCTCCCCACGTATAGAGATACGAGCGGCGTAACGGTGAGTGGAGTATATGATCGAAACCCAGACACACTCGGCATGGCTGTAGAAACGCACGGTGTCACACCCGTGCATTCGCTTACGGACTTACATTCGATATCCGACCTAATCGTAATCTGTACGCCGCCGTGGGCACATCACGATATCGCTGTAGATGCTCTCTCTGCCGGATGTGACGTACTCACAGAGAAGCCGCTTGCAGTTACGGTAGACCAAGCCGATAACATGATTGCTACCGCGAACGATACGGGACAGTCCCTCTCAGTTGTTAACAATTTCTTATACCTCGATTCAGTACAGCGCGCGAAACGGCTGATTCGGGCTGGAGCCTACGGTTCTGTGATGAAGATGCACGCGCTCCAGTTTCGGCAGTTCGACCACGATTCACACAGTCCGGACTGGTTCGAAAAACTCCCCGGTGGGATGTTTTGGGACGAAAGTCCACATATGATGTATTTGCTGCGGGAATTTCTTGGCGATCTTTCGGTCGAGTCTGTTCGCACCGAACCGCGGGATGGGCCAAAACAAGAGCACAATATCTATGCGAGATTCACCGGGCAAGCCGACACAGCGGGGAAACTCGTCATGGATTTCGACTCGCCAATCACAGAGTGGTGGCTGTTGCTTTTCTGCGAGGAGGGGCTCCTCTGTGTCGACCTATTCCGAGATGTCCTCGTTCAGTTGACGAAAGAAGCAGATCACTCAGCATCCCGCGTCCTTTCGGTCCTCCTTAATACCGTCTGGCAACTGACCGCAGGAACAGTAGTATCAGGGACAAACCGTGTCCGAGAACGAGTTCTTCACGGGTACCGTGTCCCCGATGCTGGACTTTCTCGGCAAGTTGCCTCCGTCATCGACGCTCTCGAAGCGAATCAGCAACCGCCAGCGTCCCCCATCGATGGACGTTCTGACCTCGAAATTATGGCGAATATTGTCTCTGCCGGCGACTTGTGAACGCTGATGCTCAAGAGTCTCTAGAACTTGAGCCGTAAGGTCAGTTTGCAACCACTGTTCGCCGCTGCTACCGTCGACTTTGGCCTCCTTTTCCTCTCCCGAGGGTGAGCTTCCGTATTATAGTGTGAAGCAGGCGCAGAATCCACGAGTGAAGTTGTAGGTGCACATCACGGTGTTAGTCACTTTCGAGCGAACAGGAGTAGGAGCGATAGTCATTAAGCGTGAGGCGGTCCGTCTGCTTCCCGTTGAATTCGATTATTGCGTCGATATTGTCTCTCCCCGGCGCGATTTTCCCAGACAAGACCAGTTCGGCAGCGACATCTGCGATCGCCTTTGGAATGTAGAAACGCGTCTGTGACATCGGCCCACCGAACCAGCGCCATGTCGTCGAATTCCGCCATTCGGGATAATAGACGCCTTCCACAAAGGCTGGTTCATATCGAACCTTACCAACGTCGAAGGGGGCAAGCGATAATTCGTCCTCGTCGATAAGCTGTAATCGGAAACATCGAAACGCCAGTTCTCGGTCATTCTTGCCATCGGGCACGATCTCTGATTCTGAGACGGTACTGGAGAATTTGATGGTAATTGGCACGAATTGCTTCGGATCGAAGGACGGTTGGGTGACTGCAAGTGTCTCGGGAACTACCTTCAAATAGTCATCCAGGTAGCCGTCCGTCGGTTCAATTTGGGTCGCCTCTGGCCATTCGTTAAATGATGTGACCATCACGGCATCAAGCGATGAGTCGGAGTATTCCCCAGCGATAGACGAGAGTTCCTCGAACCGGCCGACAGAGCGTTCGATCACGGGATTCTCAACCTCCGGGCGGACACTCCGGTCATCGAACCCAGGCATCGATAAGGGAATCAGCGGCACATCGGTCTCAGACGCGATGAGACTCCATCTGCGATAGTATTCCTCGACGTATTCGCTAAACCACCGGTCCATCTTTTTCGGCGCTAGATTTCCCGGCGGATTCGAGGTATACATCGTGTACGGAGAGATCGCGTCGTACGGAATATCGCCCGACTCGACGGGAGTTTGCCACCCAACGATATCACCAATAAAGAAAATCTCGATTCCCACTGCGTCCTCAACTGCTTCAAGCGCTGCTGCGACGTCGCCTGAGAGAGTGCCTGCACCATATAGAAAGAGGACGGGGCGGCCATCGAGAAGTAGATACTGCTCGTGGTCGAAGTACGTCTCCGAGAGGTATCTGACGTCGTTTATCAGCTTTTGCCTATTCTCGTCCGAATCTAAGTTACCACCGTCAAGTAGGCTCTTCGTCTCGTACAAGATCGAGAACGAAATCGAATCGATGAACCGCGAACTGATAATATGGTCTCGCAGTATCGTATCGGAGTAACTGTCTTTTCCCCACCAACTCGCTGAGAGCCAGTTGATTCCATACAGAGCTAGCCACTGAATGTGTTGTGAGATAACCGCTGATTCATCGGAACTGTACGTCCCCAATAGTGGCGTGGAATCAGACACATCCCAACCGATGGTGTCCTCCCCATACCATGGATAATAGTGTGTCCCGACTAAGCGGTCTGTCTCCTCTGGTGGCGGCGAATCAATGACGTGACGCGTCTGAACTGTCGTCTTTTGGGTCGACCCGTCAGAGCTCACTGCCACGATAATCAGTTGATACGTGTCCCCCCCAGAGACTGGAATCGAAATTCGAAATCGCGGAAAATCAGATTTAGTTACAACTCTCTGACTGCTTTCATCTAGCAGGATTCTGATCTCGCTGAGTTCAGCGGGTTTTGTGACTCGGCCCGAGACCACTGCTTCCTTCGACTCAATTGTTCTTCCCGGCCAGACACCAGCCGAAAATTCAACGCCATCTAGCGACGTCTCGGGTGCCGACTGCTGCCGACGCTGTGCTGAAAACAGCGCTGCAATAAGTGCTAGCGAATGTCGACGAGATATCATCATGACGTTCTTATAGGAGACAATTCTACATATACTCCCGTGGAATTTCTTGGTAAATAACAGATGACGATGCAGCTATGTCTGGCTCATTTAGATACACGGATGTGAGCAACCGATAATAGACTTGAATAGTACTATATTGGATTACGGATAATTACTCGGTGTCATCACGGCTTTAAATCTCTCACCACTAGACGGTAGTATTCCGGTCTGTGAACCCTTCTTTAGCGTTTATCCAGCTTCCAGATGGGCTCGGTATGAAGAGTAGCCATTCGTCACATATGAAGTGGGGAATGAAGTCTACCGGTGAGCGATTGCCGATCAGTCACGGTAGCCCTTCTCAATCTGATGTTTGTTTCACCTGCTGTGTCTGCGTGATCGGTTCGGTGCCACAGCTCACACAGACATAGCGCCCTTCGGTGGTTTCAGTCACCGGCGCATTGCAGCTAATACACTTCAGTTTCGCTCCTCTCGCAGTTCGTGGATATCTGCCCATTACACGACTGGTGTCAGAGAGATGCAATATATTTTGTGTTTAGAGGGTACAAAGCGAAACCCTGAACTTAATAGTGGGATGAATCCAGCGATTGCTAATCAAACTACGCTGCGATAGCAAGGTTACTCTCTAACATTTAATCTCTAGCGTGAGTACATCGGGATCGTCTACCTAGTTCGGACTCCTCAACTGACTGTTCGTTCTCGGCAATTGATGAGCCCGGTGGCCGTAACAGTCCTCCTCAGAGACCAGAAGCGATCAGCATAGACCGTTTATGTCATTATTTTCAGCGTCTCATGACCATCCACCACTAACTGAGGCTCTATTCAGCTCTTCATATTTATCTACCTCCTATTTGGAAATATATAGGCCATACTCTTCTCGAACTGGACTAGATGGGAGGATTTTGGAAATAATATCCTTTCTTGTGCCGATATTAAGATATTAATAACTATACGCCCAATATCGAGCTGGATTACTCATTTAAGAAATCATAGCTCGTCAGAGCGCGTCAAGAAATTCGGCCAGGACTCGATTGAAACGACCGGGTTCCTCAACGGTAGTATAGTGGCCGCTCTATTCGAAGAATTCGAACCGTGCGTCTGGAATGAGCTCCGCCGCGTATTTCACGTTCTCAACACCCCGCCATTTCTCTCCGGCTCTCACACAAACGAGAATAGGAAACCTTGATTTGGGGAAAGCACATCGCGATAATCTCGCATCATTCCGAGGAGCGTTAAACTCGGTATGGGTGGTGGTGTCCAGATTTCTTCGTCAAGCATCACGTTCCGAAGTTCTCTCGACGGCACGTCTTTCACCAGTGCTTCTATCGACTCTCCAGTCAGCTCTCGTGGATTCGATTGTATCGCCTCAAGTACCTCTCGCATCCCTGCTATCGTCTACGTCCGAATACGTAGTGCAATTGTCTGAAGCTTCTCACTGAACCCAATCAACTGCGGTTCGAAAGTTAATTAACCGTAAAATCAGCTATTCGCTCTCGGAAGCGATAGCGTCGGCGGCCAGTTCGGGGTCGACCTCGCCCTGCAGGCGTTTCTCGGCCTCGTCGCGGTCCTCCGGATAGCCGATGTCGTTGCGCCAGCCGTCCATGCGGATGGCGTCGATTGTTCGACCCGAGTGAAGCAGGAGGTCGACGGCGTCGCTGATCTCGTACTCGCCGCGGTCGGAGGGCTGGACGAGGTGACAGGCGTGGAAGATCGCCGGCGTGAACGTATAGAAGCCGGTCATCACCAGATTAGATGGCGGGTCGTCGGGTTTCTCGACGACCTCCGTGATTTCGCCGTACTTGTTGGTGTCACAGACGCCGTAGCGACTCGCCTCGTCCCACGGCACTTCCTCGACGAGGAACGCGGCGTCGGCCCGGTCCTCCTGCTGACGGTTGACGACGTCGCTGAGATTCGCGCTGAAGATGTTGTCCCCGAGCATCAGCATGAAGTCGTCGTCGATGTGGCCCTCGACGGTCAGGAGGGCGTGGGCCAGCCCCTTTTGCTCGCGCTGGTGGGCGTAGGTGATTGGGACGCCGTCGAAGGTATCCTCGTAGTGGTTGATGATCGCCTGCTTCTTGTAGCCGACGACGACGAGCAGTTCGTCGGCCCCCAGTTCGATCAACTGCTCGAAACAATGCGTCAGGATAGGTTTCCCGGCGACTTCGACCATTCCCTTCGGTTTGTCCTCGGTGAGTGGGCGGAGGCGGGTACCCTCACCGGCGGCGAGCACGACAGCTTTCATGCTCCTATTCTCGACAGTCAGATAGTAAAAAACGCTTGCTTCCTGTCGAAATCGTGACAGCGATGGCCGAACCACACTGCTATTGTGCCCTACCGTCGTCGCTGCTTCCAGAGTTGCCCCGATGATATGAACGCGGTATCGTGTGCGTACTCAGACAACGGATATCGCCGACGCCTCGACTTTCCTCTCGAACGATACCGTAGTCCGCTGGTGTCTCGCGTCGAGCCGCGATCTCGAATGAACCCGAAACCGCCGGAGCCAAACTGGTCATGACACTAAACGGCGGTCTCTGTTCGCTCGTTCAGCACCTCCCTGAAACCGAGCTTTCAGCGCGTCTCCCAGTCACTCCCCCCTAATCGATCGGGGCACGAGCCGTTTCTAGTGGGATTCCGCTCTCGCTTCACTACTCTTTGCGGGTTCTACAGCGAGTATGACCGATAAATAGCAGACGTACCCCCGACCGGACGGCTTTCGACCGGATAGAGCCATCGAGACAGTATCCGGTAAGGGGTATTTCGACTACAACTCAGATCGAGGTGGTTTAAATATATCGCCGAGTTGCTGACCCCGCAGTTCGCCGGGGCACTTAGGTCACGAACGCGGTTCCGTTCCGGTGTGTCCCTGCAAATAGGTTCCTCGCTCACTGGTGGATTCGATCGAGTCGCGAATCGAAACGGGGTGGTTCTCACCCTCGCGTATGTAGTTCTCGGAATCATCTGGCAGGTGGCGTTCTACAGCGCGTTCCTCACGTTGCTGCAGCGTTCGGGTGACTTGCCCGCGGATGCGACGCAGGCGCTTCCCGCCCTCGACCTCCCGCTTGCAGCCTCTGCGAGCGTGTCGGTCATCTCGCTATTACTCCTCCAGGTGATGTCGATCGTGGCTATCCGGACGTTCGTGGGCGGCCATTCGAGTTCTATCCCGAGTGAATACTACACCCGGAACATAGTCTTAGCGCTCGTGAACACGATTCTCGGTGGTTTCGTATACAGCCTTCTCGTGTTCGTGGGCACTCTTCTGTTCGTCATCCCGGGAATCATCGCGTACGTCGCCTTCCTGTTCATGATGTACTACGTCGCCGTCAAGGACGACAATTTCGTCGCTGCCCTCCGCAACAGCTGGACCCTCACTCGCGGGAACTGGATTCCGCTGGTCGTCATCCTTTTCGTCATCTTCGTCGTGCTCGCTATCGTCCCCGGTATCCTGTCGGTCCTCGCCTCGGCGGTCGTGAGTGCGGTCGCCGGCCCGGCGATCGGCACGCTGACGGCCGGTGTCGTCACGCTCCCGTTCTCGCTGATCGTCCTCGGGATCCTCAGCGAAGCGTTCGTGCAACTTCGAGAAAGCGAAGAGACAGCGAACGTGTAGGACAGCGAACGAGTATCTGCGTCGGTAGTGTCACGCGCGATAGATCTCGTAAAAGGCGGCGACTCCGCTGATCGCGATGACGAACCAGTAGCTCGCGACCCGGTAGAGCAGCGCCACCGCCGCCGCCGTCGACGGTTTCATCGGGACCAGCGCGACCATCAGGGCCGCGAGGACGACCACGATGCCGCCGACGCCGCCCGGCGTCGGAGCGATGCCCGCGAGCGAACTCACCGGGACGAGAAAGAGCACGAGGAGCGGGTCGATGTGGACGCCGACCGCCTGTCCGGCGAGGTACAGCGGCAGCGCGAAGAAGAGCCAGCCGACGAACGAGTACAGGAGCGTGGAGACGAGCACGCCCCGGTGGCTGGCGATCCGATCGATCCGCGCGTAGAACTCGTCGAGCCGCTGTCGGATCGAGTCGACGTCGACCCTGTCGACCCACGATGCGACCGGAGAGAGTACCGTCGTGAGGACGGACTCGAAGGCGTCCCGGTACTGGTAGGTCCCGTAGACGCTGAGAGGGACGGCGACGGCGACGACCGAGAGCCCGCCGACGAGCGGTTTGGCGGCCGACGGCACGCTCCCGAAGAGGGCCAGCGCGGCCAACCCGACGCCGGAGAAGACGAAGAACGGCACGAGATTGAGCAGGTCTGCCGTGACGATGCCCGCCAGGCTCTCCTCGTAGGAGATCCGCTCGTCCTGCGAGAGCATATACGCGATGAAGGGGTTGCCGCCGACCTTGCCGAACGGCGTCACGTAGTCGGCGAACGTGGCGGCGAAGTACGTGACGATCAGCGCTCGGTAGGGGATGGCGACGTCGAGGACATCGAGCACCTCGTCCCAGGCTTTGGCCCAGACGACGAGGCAGGCCGTCGACGAGAGGCAGCCGAGCGCCACCCACCAGTAGTCCGCCGTGGCGAGCGTCGAGAGGATCCGGTCCCAGCCGACGACCCATCCGGCGAGGTAGACGAGCATGACCGCGGCGAGGAACCCGACGCCGATCTTCGCCAGCGTTCGCCTGTCAAACCCGGATGAGTCTGGCATCGCGCTCCGTAGGGCTGGGAAGGTGAAAAGCCGCCGGGTGGCATCTCAAGCACCAGCCGTACAAAAACACTCAATAGTTGTTCGAAATCCGCGATACCTGTTCGGGAGCACGCTCGGCTATCTCTCTCGCGTTCACATCCCGACTGTGGAACTCCGCTGCCGCGGACCACGAGTGGTGTATCTGACTCTCCACGACGATGGGGTCGACTGCCCTCAGAACCCGAATACCGGGACGAATCGAAACGTGAGATAGGCACCGGCCGTCGCGATGGCCGGGACGACATTCTGCATCAGGACGACCCGGGCGGTCGTCACAGGGTTGAACAGCGCCCCCGGACTGGGAATGTCTTCGGCGTCCTCCGTCCCGATGGGGGGCAGCTCCTCGCCTTCCTCGTCAGCCGCCAGCGCGTTGACCGTGACCGGTGGCCCCCCGTCACCGGCGACGACCTCAGGGGCGGTCATCGGTCGGGTCGCCCGGCCCCAGCCCAGCCCGACAATGGACATCGTCGCGATGATGACGAAGCTCGCGGGGATACCGAGCGCCGAGAGGAAGACGACCAGCGTCGAGGAGACCGACGCGACGACAATGGCCGCAGTCAAGGGAAGCTCAGTGATGTCGCTGCCCATCGTTTCCAGCGTCCGTCGAGCGATGGTGAACGCGCCGATGGTAACGGCGATCCCACCAAAGAGGATGGCCGGGTTCATTTCCAGTTCGCCGCTGCCGACCAGCGGTGCGACGGCGTTCGCGATGTTCGAGGTGCCCGAGGCGAAGGCCATCAGACAGCCAATCGCGACGACGGTAATCGTCCCGACCAGCTCCCGGCGGTTTGTCGTCCGGTGGGCCCGCAGGATGGGAACGAGGCCGGACCGGTCGATGTCGAGCAGCGGCCCCGTACTGCGCTCCATCGCGACCAGCTCGTTCAGTCGCGCGTAGAAGTATCGGCCGATAATCAGCGAGACCCAGAAGCCGATGATGGGCGAGACGACCCACCAGATGACGATCTGCCCCATCACGGCGAAATCCAGTACGCCACCGGCCAGTCCGAGGCCGGCGATGGCCCCCACGGCAGTCATCGAGGTCGAGGCCGGCACGCCGAAGACGTTCCCGACCAACAGTGCAACCCCGATGAAAAACAGCACCGCGATGGACGATTCGAGCGTGAAGATCCCGGTGTCGACGACCAGCTCACTGCCGAGTTTCGTCACGACGTTCCGGCCGAGCGTCCAGGCACCGATGAAGAAGAACACGCCCATCAGCGCCGCGGCGACGGGTTTCGAGATAGCGTCGGCACCGACGGCCGGCCCGAATGCCGGTCCGGTGGTCGACCCACCGATGTTGTAGGCGACGAACATCGCGACGAGGACGCCAGCGATGAGGAGGAGGCTGCTCATCGAGCCTCGTCCTCTGCGTCCTCGGTACCCTCGTCCGCTTCGTCGGCTGCGTCTTCGGCCGCTATCTGTTCTTCGAGAGTCTTCTCGACTGTTTCTCCGACTTTCTCTTCGACCGTCTTCTCGACCGTCTCCTCTACCGTCTCTTCGACTGTCTCTCCGACCGTCTCCTCTACCGTCTCATCGACCGTCTTTTCGACGGTCTCGCCGACTTTTTCCTCGACTGTCTTCTCGACCGTCTCTTCTACCGTCTCGCCGACCGTTTCGTCAACCGTCTTCTCGACGGTTTCTCCAACTTTCTCTTCGACGGTATCGTCGACTGTCTTTTCGACGGTTTCACCGACCGTCTTCTCCACCGTCTCGCCGACCGTCTCCTCGACGGTCTCGCTAACGGTTTCGTCGACAGTCTTCTCCACGGTCTCACTAACGGTTTCGTCGACAGTCTTCTCGACAGTCTCGCCAACCTTCTCTTCGACTGTCTCGCCGACCGTCTCGTCGACTGTCTCCTCGACGGTCTCCTTGACCGCTGTCGTCATCCAGTTCGGGTCGAATCGAGCCATCTTCCAGACGACGTGGAGGACGTAGGAGAGTAACACCCCGAACCCGAATGCCAGTCCGATGGCGTTTCCGGCAACGACGATCAGACCGACCGAGACTGCGATCAGCAGTCCGTAGGTCAGGTCGACGATGGAGTCGACGCGGCTCGGGTTCACGACCCACCAGAGCCGACAGTTATCTCCCTGGGGAAAACGAGTCGAGACTCAATAGCTGTGAAAAAACACATAGTAATTCTACACCCTGCACACGCAAGTAGCTTGGCAAATACACTTTCACTAGTGGGGTGCGGTACTTCGATGAGCGAAAACAGATTATTCGAGATCGGCGCGACCAGTTTTGTAACACTCCCAGCACGGAAACGCTGGACGACAGTCGTCACACTCCTCGGCCGTCTCGTCTACTGCCGCGCTTTCTGGATCCGAGTATCTCGTCTCATCGCCCGATATCTCACTGCCTGCTCCCGGTTGGGGCTGTCCCCCGTCGCTTGCGATAGGTGGCTCGGAGCAGCGTCGCGAGTGACGCTGCGCGGTACGACCGGGGAATAGGTGATCGGGATGCACTCATCTCAGCTCCTGCTCCGCTCGGCATCGTGGTATTCGATACTCCTCTGCGTACTCGGTGATAGGGCGCTGCATTTGACAAAGACGGCCATATATCGAACTCTCCTGTCGAGAAATTATACGCATTCAGGCGATTACTGCACCGCCGAGCCCGGCGGCTGCCGGTCGACGGGACTCCAGCGAAAGGCGAGATAACCCGCCACGGCCGCCGAGATGAGGGCGACGGGGAATCCGGCGAACACTATCGCCGCCGCGAGCCCGACGGCCTGCGTCCAGATGACGGCCATCGCGAGACCGCCGCCGACGGCGAAGCCGACGGTCGCCCCGACGAGGGTTCGGAGCCGACGCCGTGTCCGTGCTGACGCGCGTCCGGCCGCTCGGCGTTCTGTTCGGGCAGTCAGCCAGAGGTATGTGAGCGGAAGCGCGACTATTCCGGCGACGAGACCGG
The DNA here is from genome assembly GCF_010119205.1 of Haloarcula limicola. NCBI lineage: Archaea > Methanobacteriati > Methanobacteriota > Halobacteria > Halobacteriales > Haloarculaceae > Haloarcula > Haloarcula limicola. Next base: position 457,824 of record NZ_WRXM01000002.1, on the reverse strand, counting down.
CCGGTAGTCCCAGCATTGCGGAAGGCCAAACGTACGGCGCGAGGATTTCCGTCACGCTGACGCCGACGACAGCGAAGGCGAGTATCCCCGCAAGCAGACTCACGATCAATTTGGGGAATGTATTCATGCACGTTCTTCGTCGCCCGAAGAGATAACACCCCATGTCGATTCTCGTTTTTCGGGAACCACAGCGTCGAGGGCGTGTCGCTACTCTCCGTTAGCCGATATATCGACAGCGTTGCGGTCGATACCGTTGTCGGTATCCGCTATCGGAATTACAGCAAGCTGCCGAACACGCGCGATCCGAATCGATTGCGCACGATTCAACGAGCGATTGGCTCCTCATTCTTCGCGAAAAAAGCCATTACCGGGTCGAAGCGTCTTGAAGAACCGACTGGTCAGCCGGCCGGGAGCAGTCACGAGTTGGTAGCTGGTCGAAAGAGCGAACAGCGCGAGACTGAGCGTCGCGACACGAGTGGCTCACTAGCAGCAGTTTTCTCGTCTTCCGAGAGGAGCCTTCGGAGACACTGCCTCTGTGGTCTCTCTGGCAGGAACTGACCAACGGAATTGGTGCTGATGTACACTAGTGATCAGAGAGCGATACGGAGACAGATCTCGCGGTCTAACCGCGCGTTTCGTCGTCGGCCTCACTCCTCGCGGACCAGCGAGATCTTGCCGCGGTGCTCGCCGGACTCCGCGTACTGATGGGCGTCGGCGACGCCCGATGCCGTGAGCGGGAACCGCTCGTCGTTGAGGACGGGTTCGAGACCGCCCTCGGCGATCACGTCGTTGACGTGTCGGAGGCGCTCACCGACGCGCTCGCGGCGCTGTTGCTGGAGGACGGGGAGGATCGCGAGGACCACGCCGAGCGACAGCGCGTTCTGGTGCATCGCGCCGAGGTTCTGGGTGGAACTCGACTCGGTGGTGACGACGCGCTGGTAGGGCGCGACCGCCTCGAAGGCAGTCTGGAGGTGGTCGTCGCCCACGGGGTCGAACACCACGTCGAATCCCTCTCCGTCGGTGTACTCGTCGACGTACTCCTCGACGTCGGTGGCGGTGTAGTCGATGGTCGCTGTCGCGCCCAAGTCGGCTGCGAGGTCGCGCTTGCCCGCTGTCGACCCCGTCGCGTACACCTCCGCGCCGAGCCAATCCGCGAGCTGAACGCCCACGTGGCCGACGCCGCCGGCCCCGCCGTAGACCAGCGTCGAGTCGTCCTCGCCCGCGTCGGCCTTATCGACGAGCATCTCCCACGCCGTGAGCGCGACGACCGGCAGCGTGGCGGCCTCGGCGAGCGAGAGCGAATCGGGCGCAGGCGCGAGTAAGTCGGCATGTGCGGACACGTACTCCGCGTAGGCTCCCTGTGCGCCGGTGACGCCTCCGATCATCCCGTACACCTCGTCGCCGGCGTCGAAGGCGCTCACGTCGTCGCCGACGGTCTCGACGACGCCCGCGACGTCACAGCCGAGGATCGCGGGGAAGTCGGGCGCGAACGGCGGCAAGTCGCCCCGACGAATCTTGTACTCGACGGGGTTGACGCTCGACGCCTCGACCCGGACCAGCACTTCCTCGGGGCCGGGCTCGGGACGCGAGACGTCGCTGTCTCGAAATACGTCGGGGTCGCCGAACTCTTCGATGGTGACCGCGTGCATAGAAGTATCGGACACGCCGAGACGTACCGACTTGCGCCGAAAAAGGCCGTTGCCCGCGGGTACGTTCGCCGAAACTTCGGCGAGTGGCGTGACGTCGCGGTTCGGAGGATCTAGCGAGTCACCGAACGAGCGCTTCGAGGGCATAGCTGGCGTATAAATAAGTAACTGACAAACGTTCTAGACTCGTACGCATCACTCAAATGGCCTCATTCAGCGACCAAGCGCTATCGTCCGTCCAGCCCGGGGATAGTATCCTCTGTCTCTCTCCCGTCTTCGATGCGGCCGGCTCCGAAGCCTGTGCGCAGTTACACGCTATCGAACCACCCGAGCAAGTGGCTACGCTCCTGATCACGTATACACAGTCACCGCGTAGGCAATTGGCGCTCTACGAGACGCACCTCGATCGCCTCCCGTCAGCGATCGAGATTCTCCACGTCGGTGCCGATAGACGGCCGAACACTGCCCCGTTCAACAATACGGCCGCCCATGAGAGTCCCACCGACGTCGCAATCAGACGGGTTCTCTCCTCGAGTGACCTCACCAGCCTCGGGACGCTCATCACGAACCAACTCGACGACTGGCAGACGACGCTCCAGGACCGGCAGATCGTCGTGTGTTTCCAGTCGGTGACGGTCTTTCTCCAGTACAATAGCCTGCGGGAAACCGAGCGGTTCCTGACGGAAGTGATCAAGCGGTGTGCCGATACCGATGCCGTAGCGCACTTTCACATGGACCCGAAGGCCCACGACGAACAGACGATCGACGCGCTTCGCCGGCTCTTCGACGTGGTCCTGGAGTGCGGTGAGACGTAGCGAGAAACTGTGATAGCGTTCCGTAACCCGGTACCGACGAGAGACGGCGAACGCGCTTAGCCCCCCGATAAGTTTCCACCCGCGGAATTTAGCGCCCACAATGAGACGACGGACGTTCCTCGCGAACTCGGCGGCCCTCGGCGGGTCGACGCTTCTCGGGACCGCCGGGGCGACGGCCACGACGGCGACGACACAGGCGAGTGGGGGGACGCGCACGACGGAGACGCTCCTCGCGGGGACGAAGTACGCAACAGACGTGATCACTATCGATGCACCGAACGATGGCCCCACGGCCGTCGTCGTCGGCGGGATGCACGGCGACGAGCCGAGCGGGTATCGGGCGGCGAGCGACGTCGCCTCGTGGGAGTTCGACGCCGGGAAACTGGTCGTTCTCCCGGAGGCGAACCGACCGGCCATCGAGCAGGAGACGCGACACAACGACGACGGTGACCTGAATCGGAAGTTCCCCACGGGTCAAGCGGCCGAAACGAAACTCGCGCGGGCTATCTGGCGACTGGTCGAGAATGCCGACCCCGACGTCGTCCTCGATCTACACTCCTCGAAGGGCGTGTATCGAACCCACGAGTCGGCCGTCGGGCAGGCGGTCTTCCCGACGGTCGTCGACCCGGCACCGACGTACGCGCAGGTGGCCATCGAGACCGCGAACGACACCGTCGTCCCGTGGTACATGCCGTACCACCGCTACGAGCGGGGGAACTTCCTCGACGGGTCATCGCCGCTTCTCGTCCACAAGGTCGCGGGCGACCTCGACCGTCCGGGGTACATCGTCGAGTCGACGAAGTTCGTCCTCGACCCGCCGACTGCGGCGCGGTGGACGTCGCTCGTCGCCGAGACGCTGTTGGCGAAACACGGTATCCCGCGGCGTGACGGGCGGGTCGAGATCACGGCGGGTGGCGGGAACAGATGAGCGACGCAACTGCGGACAGGGTCGACTTCCGGCGTCTCCGGACGGTCTTCGCCGGCCGCGTCGTCGTGGCCGTCTTCGCCTTTCTCACTATCCCGCTCGTCGTCGGCAGTCTAGACGGCCGACTACTGACGCCGTTGGCGTATCCGGGCTACCTCGTGATGATGATCGGCAGTTCCGTCGGGAGCTACCTGTTCCCGAACTACGCCCTCTGGCTGTTCTGGGCACCGTTCTTGCTGGGATGCTACGCCGTCGCCGTCGTCGCCGGTATCGGATACCGCACCGTTCGCTGACGGCCGCCCGCTGGACGGCTCGGACCGCTGGCACGCCGTCCTCGACGGTGGCGGTGTACTCCCAGCTCTCGGGGCGGCGTCGCCTCCAGTATCGGAAGGAGAGCAGATGGTAGGCGATTTCACGCGAAGTAGCTATTACCTGGTGAGTCGAAAGAGTATCATGAGCGTTTCCTGTACCGCTCGGCGGCCGTTCGGCGGACTCACGGAGCACACAGCCATCGCGCGGCTTCGGAGGCTGCTGGGCGCGATTCGCTACGACTACGCCCGGTGCGAATCACCCGGCACGCCTGACGACGAACTCGTCTCGGCTGTCGCGTCTCCGTACAGGTCGGTCGAGGACGCGTTCGAAGGCCTTCGCGACCTCGAAGCGCTCCTCGTCGCCCGCGGCGACCGGCGGTCGGTCTTTCTCACCGTCTACAGCCGCATGACCCGACGGATCCGAGCGGGGATCGACCGAGGCGACTTCGAGAACCCGACGTGGATGCGCGCCTATACGGTCGCGTTCGCGAACTACTATCGACGCGCCTTCCTGGCGTTCGAAACCGGCGATCTCGACGCCGTCCCCGGTCCCTGGCGTATCGCCTTCGGAACGGCGTACCGCGGTGACGCCCTCGTGATACAGGACGCCTTTCTCGGCATCAACGCGCACATCAACTACGACCTCGCGCTGACGCTCCGAGACGTCGGGATCGACCCGAACCGACCGACGAAGTACGCCGACCACTGCGCGGTCGACGGGATTCTCGCCCGTCTCGTCGACGCCCAGCAGTCGGCCCTGGCAGCGATGTACGCGCCGGGAATCGAAGACATCGACACCGGGTTCGGACGACTGGACGAGCGGCTCTCGCTGTTCGGTCTCACGGCGGGGCGTGCACACGCGTGGCGAGTCGCCGTCGTGCTGTCGACCACCGAGTGGTCGCCGCTGTGGCCGGTCGCACACTGGATACTGCGGACGACCGCTACCGGTTGGGCGGCGTTTCTTCGCGGCCCGGGAACCGACTCCGAACTCGTAGCGCGACTCGGACGATTCGAACGAGAGGGGATGGACGTCACCGGCTCGATCGAGACGCTACGGACGCGTCTCGATAGCGTCGATTGATATCGGCCGCGACCGACCGGCAGAGGGATTGTCCTCGTCTCTGACCGCCGTCTCAGGACTGCTGTAGCTTGAGGAGGTCGGAGGGAGTCGCGACTTCGAGCTTGCCCTGCCGCTGCCAGTCCTCGATGATGTCAAGCAGGTGGTTGAAGTGCTCCTCGTCGACGTCCTGATCTTTGCCGATGTCGGCGAAGTTGACGACAGTGAGCTGGTTGTACTTCGCCGCGAGGTTGATCATCCGGGCCGCGCCGTTCAGGTCCGCGCCGCTGACCGTCGAGACGGCCTCCTTCCCGACCGGCGGGACGATGTTCGGACACGCGCCGTAGGCGAAGCCGTACTCGTGGAACTCGTCGACGAGGTCCAGCGTCGTCCTGTCGAAGCTCCCGTACGGGAGGGCCACGAACTGCATCCCCTCGCGGAACCCTTTCAGGCGGAGGTACTCCTTCGTCTGCTTGATGAGTCGGCGCTGCTCGTCCTCGGACATCTCCGGCAGGGGCGTCCCGACGTGTGGCGAGGAGATGACGTCCCAGTCAGCATCTTGCATCTCCCGGAGCTGCCCGGTTGTGAGCGCGCCGTCGCTGTTGATCTGGTCGGGGACGGCGGCGACCATCGCGGACATGTCCCGCTTCTTGAGTTCTTGGAACGCCACGTCGTACTGAGAGGCATGACTGTCGCTGAAGGAGAGGACGACGCGGCCCTTGTCGGTCGGTTTGGGATGCTTTCGGAGGTCGTCGACGACGAAGTTGATGGGTTCGCCGTCAGAGAGGACGACGATGCGGAGCTCCTGAACGCTCTCCATCATCGGATCGCCGCGGAGGCCGGTGTAGCCGAGGTCGACGCGCATCCAGCCGTCCATCGCGTCGGGGATGTAGCGTCGACAGACGAGGTGGTCGCTCCGGGCGGGGGCGATGACCTCCATCGCGAGCTTGCCCGGGCTGGGTTTCTCCATCTTGACGGCGATCGAGAGGTTGTTCTTCGTGAGGTCGAGGCCGTCGGGATAGGCCTTGTACATCCCCGCGCCGCCGCCGGAGGGGTTCTGGATGCGGACGGACTGACTGCCCCGGAAGACGTCTTCGGTCTCCGCGGAGACGTCGCCCTGAATCGTCCCCCAGTATTCGAGGTCCTCGAAGTCGTCGAGGACCGTCCCGCGGTCCGTGTAATTGAACTCTTGAGTGGGGGTGCCCGTCTCCTCGGGCGTCCCCGTTCCGTTCTCCGGCGTCGAAGTGGGCGTCGCCGTCCCGTCGCCCGTGGGCGTGTCGTCGGTCTGTGGGTCGGCATCACCAAGTGCGCCACAACCTGCGAGCATGGCAGCACTCGATGCGGCCGCAGTGAGGAACATCCGGCGATTGGTGTTTCGCTTCATCTGATCCGTCTTTCGTTATGTCACTTCTTTATATTGTGGTGGCTAAATAGCGCTTAGATAGCAGGTAAACCGACTCGAAACAGTCCAAACCGGGCGTCTATTATTCGCCAATTATGTGTGTCTAAACCGTATATTACGCCGAGAATACGGTCTCTCTCTCGAGTATTTCTCTCCCCGTTCACCGGTGCTGTGGTTCCGCACCGGGATCACGAGACAGTTGGGTCGCGACCCGACGTTGACCCCCCTCAGAACTGAATTGTATCGACGCCGCGAACGAAGCGAGGGTACAAAGTGCTGATGAAAGATAACATCTATAATATATAACGCCGTCTGGGTCTACTGTGCGCCTCTCCTTTCACCACGCCAATCCCGACGACGGGAACGAGTCGTTCCTCGTTCGGTTCGGGACGGAATCCGGTGCGAACCCGTGTGTTCTCGTCGACGCGGGCCACGGCGTGGACCTCGACGCGCTACTGAGGCCCGAGGACCGGCTCGTCGCTATCTGTCTGACTCACGCACACCTCGATCACTATTCGAGTCTCAGTGACGCCCATCGGGACGACGTCCCGATCCTCGCCTCGCCGGCGACGGCGGCGGTTTTGGACGACGTCTTCGACGTCGCGGCGGTCGAAGCGTACGCGGAGATCTCGTCGGCGGTTACCGACGCGATCACTCCCGTGGACGACTGGACCTCGCTCACCGACGAACTCGCGGTGCATCCCGTTCCGGCGGGACACGTCCCCGGCGCTGTGGGGTTTCTACTCCGAGCTAGCGACGCTGACCGGACCCAGCAGCTACTGGTCACCGGCGACTTCACGGTGCGATCGGCCGGCGGGTTTCCCGGTTTCGCCGCCGACGGCTTCTTCGACGTCGACGTGCTCTTTCTGACGGGTGCTACCGACGACGGCTTCGAGGGCTCGCTGACCGACGCCCTCGGCAAGGCCCTCGACCGAGCACACGGCGGGTCCAGAACGCTCGTCGCGGCGAGCGGGATCGTCGGCCCGCAGATCGCGTATCTCCTGTCCGGCATCGTCGACGAGTACGACCTGCGGGTGCCGATCCGACTGGTCGGGCAGGCCGCGAAACTGTACGACGCCTTGGACTACGACTGTGCCGGCGTCGAGGCGATTCCCCACTTCGACCACACGGACGAGTGTCTCGACGCCGGAACGATCGCGATCGCCGGACCCGAGATCCCCACGGAGCGAAGCAGCGGTCGGTTGTTCGGCGTTCTGCGCGAAGACCCGAACGCCTGCGTGGTCCAACTCGTCGGGTCGGGTCACGACCCCCTCTCGCAGGCGCAGTGTACGATCCACAGCTACGAGTTCGCGAACCATCCGACGGGGGAGACGCTCAGAACCGTCCACGACGCGGTCGATCCCACACAGACGGTCGTGACACACCGTCACGGCGGTGCGAAGAACGCGTTCAACGACCTCTCGAGTGTCGTGTGGGGGGCTGGAGATACGGACGAGTACACGCTGTTCGACGGCGAGCGCTGGCGATTGCCGCCGTGGATGCCCGGAACGACCGTGAGGCGATCCCGCGGACGGAGCGTCCAGCAGCTCGCGGGAGACGAACTCCTCGATTCGTTTGCGCTCCCCTCGCTCGAGAGACGCGATACCGTCGAACTCGAAGCCGAGGGGATCGACCGCGAGCGCTTAGAGACCCTGCTACATCTGCGCGTCGACGCGACGAATCGAAACGTGCCGACGACGACCGACGAATCGACAACCGATGACACACCACGAGAGACCACAGTCACATCGATGAATAGCGACGAGACCGACCCGTCTGACTCGACGGAGACTGCACGTGCCACGGACGGCAATGGGCTCGTGAAAACGACCGGCGTCGACCTGAAAGCGGAACTGGACCCCCGAATCCAGGCCGCGATGGAGAACGGGGAGCTGACCGAAGCCGAGGTCGAGACGGCACTCGCGTCCCGAGAGCGGGCGATCGCGAAACAGATCGGCGAGGACGTCGACGCAGAAGCGGCGTCCGAGAGTGAGAGCGCTGATACGGCGACGGCAGCCGAGACGAGCGACGCGGATATCGACGAATCGAGCGACGCCGGGGCAGCTCCGAGACGAACAGCCGACGGAGACGCGACCAGCGAGGGCGCGACCGACGGCTCGACCGACGTGTCCGACGACGCTGGCGACGGGAGTCGCGACGCCGGAGACGACGAGGCAAACGGGGGGCCGACCGACAGCGAGACCACAGAAACCGCCCCCACCTCCGCGAGCGGTACCGACCGAGAACCGGACGACGCTTTCGCTCTGGATCTGGACCCGCTGGCCATCGCGTTGGCCGCCCGTGCGGCCGAAGGCGAGTCCGTCGAGCGCTGGATCGAGACGGCCGTGGAAAACTACGTCCTCGCGCTGCTGGCCGGGGAGGCAGCCGGTGACCCGGACGCCCGGCTGACCGTCGATATCGAGACCAGCCCCGTCCTCGACAGCGTCCTCACCGCGACCGTCGACGACGACGACCGCTTCGATTCGGTCCGCGGTCTGGTGACCACCGCACTCGCCGACCAGTTATCGGACACCACTGGGATAGAGACCGCGGAGTCTATCCGCCTTCCCGAACCCACCGAGCGCTATCTCGATGCGATCGTCGCCAACGACGAGTACGGCTTCGAGACGGTGGCCGATGTCGCCGAGACCGCCATCCTCAGTGCGCTGCAAGCGGACTGAGAAGCGAGTGACTGAGCCTCGGGGAACCGCTGTACCGCGAACGCGAACTCGACCGCGCCTGTTCGTAGCCCCCGAAACGTTCTCTCTTCGATTCCGGGACCTCGGCCTCGGTCTCTCGTCGGACGCGACGCGTACTCTCTTTCCGACTACGAATCGAACCCGAAGAGTCGGCGAAGCTCGGCCTCGATGTTGTCGGTAAAAGCGGTGAGCACGGTATCGAACGTCTCCCGGTCGCCGGGCAGCGATTCGGCCCGCTCCGACGCATCGTCGGGCAGTACGACCCGGAACTCGCCGTCCCCCTCGTAGACGGGTTCGCTCTCGCTGAGGACCTGCCGGTCGATCCCGCGAAGCACTTCGGAGTCGTACCGGCCGTGGAGGTTCTGATAGGCGTTCGAGTACGCGGTCTCCAGCTCCTCGAAGTAGTGGACGTACTTGTCCTCGAACTTCTCGGGGTCGAACTCGGTCATCACCGGAGAGAGACCGCGCGGACGAAAAGATGCTGTGGCTGCCCCTCCTCGGCGAGTGAACCTCGGTAGCAGCCGAGTAGGGTGAGGTCGTCGACCACGCCTCTCGGTACTCCCCGCTCGGTCGTCACTCCTGGAGTGGCGTCCATCGCGTCACGCGGTCGTCGATTCGAAGTGAACCGTCTCGGCGACGAACGTACAGCAACACGAAGACGCCACCGAGGACGGCGAAGAGGGCGAAGACGAGCCCCTCCTCGCCCGTCCAGCGTTCGGGACCGGCCAGTTCGACGACCAGCAGCTCGGGCGTTTGTTGTGAGTGTCCCAGGCCGAACACGACGCTCTGTGTGAAATTGTAGAAGACGTGGAACCCGATAGATAGCGCGAGGTCCCCCGTCACGACGTAGGCACCGCTGAGAACGAGACCGGCGACGAGGTAGTACCCGTACTGGCTGGGAGCAGATATCTTCCCGCCGTGGAGGAACGCGAAAACCGCGGTGCTGAGACACACCGCCAGACCGACGGCGGCCCACCGGGGGAGATATCCCTCGGCTCCCTCGGCCACGTTCTTGAGCATCGCGCCGCGTATCGTCACCTCTTCCCACGCTGCGGCGGTCGCAACGTAACAGAACACGAGCGTTACCGCGGGCGCGAAAGAGAGGTCACCCGACCCCTGAGTGAACCCGGCGATCGTCGCCCACCCGGCCCCGACGGCGACTGCGAGGGCACCGGCGTTAATACCGGTCGCTATCAGTCCGCCGGCAGCGAAGGAGTGCCACCACGCGCGATCTAACGAGAGCCCGAACTCGCCGAGCGGTCGCCGGTCCAGGAGCCGAGAACTGAGCAGTACTGCCCCGACCAAGACGACGAGCAGTGTCAGCACCTCGACGGTCTCTCGAACCGGATGCGCGAAGCGCGCTCGGACGACCGGTTGGCTGGCCGCAAGCGCACCGAACGTCACCACTATCGGGAGGACCGCACGGAGTGGTGCGCGAAGCCGTCGCTCATCGCGGTTCCAGACCGGCCAAATAAGGCGATTCCACGCTTTTCGAAGCGCGGACCGAGCCGATGGTTGCTCGTGTGACATACTCGAGCCAACGAGCGAGGGACTAGTAGCTCCCCAGGCGCAACTGCTGTCCCTGAAGTCGTGAAGGGGGTTTTAATCGGTATCCGCTCACTGGGAGTAGGTATGGTCGAGGATGACGAGGCCGTGTTGTCGCTACTCGACGACGAGTACGCCCGGGCTATCCTCGCCGAACTCACGACCGGACCAATGTCAGTCGACGAACTCTGTACGGCCTGCGAGATGTCCGACTCGACTGCCTACCGCCGTCTGGACCGACTGGAAGCCGCAGAGCTGGTGACGACGAAACGGGAGCTCGATCCCGACGGGCATCACTACAAATGCTACGCCGCCACCGTCGAGGACGTCACTGTTTCCTTCACCGACGGGACGTGCGAAGTATCCGTCGCCCGTTTGTCGACGGATCCCGCGGATCGGTTCACCGACCTATTCGAGGGGTTGTCCTGAGATGTCGCCGACACTACTACAGATACGTGCCACCGGGAGCGAGCCGGCGATTGCACTCGCTGTGCTTGCAGTTACCGCTCTCTCCATCGCGCTCTCGCTGACTATCGCACTCGTTCTCGCTCGCGGCTACCGTCGAGGGCCCGGCCGTCGAGGGATGCTCTGGCTCGCGGTCGGGCTACTTCTGCTGACGACGATTCCGGAACTACTTCGCGTCGGACTGCCGACCGCGACCGGTATCGACACGTTCGGCCGTTCGGTCCTCGTCAGCGGCTGCGAACTGCTCGGGTTGGGAACGATCCTCTGGGCCATCTACGGAGGGACTACCCAGTGATGAACGCGGACCCGCTGCCGATGGCGCTATTCAGCGTCGCCGTCATCTCGCGCGGACTGACCGCTCTCCTCGGTCTGTTCGTCGCCTCGCTCGCGTACCGCGGTTACAGACGTAACGGTTCGGCGAAAATGCGCGCGCTCGCGGTCGGTATCGGGCTGTTGACGGCCGGGGTCTTCACAGCGGTCGCTATCGCCGACGTCGCCGGTGCTGGGGACGGGATCGTCCTGCTCGCTCGCGGTGTCGTTACTGTGGCGGGTCTCAGCGTCGTCCTGTACGCGCTCGTCGCCGAGTGAGGCGAATCGCGAACTCTGTCGAACGTTCTCGTCGTCTCACGAGAACAGAGCTCGTAGAGAGCGGTTCCGGTCGAAACATGTAAGCAACGGACGCGCGGAATCGGTCGGCCGACTCGACTCGCGTCCCTTCGGCACAGATTCTTCTCCTCGCCGTTCCTGTCTCGAATATGGAATACGTTACCAGCGATCAAACGCGACTCCCCGCGCTCGGACTGGGAACGTACCGCCTCAGAGGAGAGACCTGTACGAAAACAGTGAGCCGTGCGCTGGAAATGGGGTATCGTCACATCGACACCGCGGAGTACTACGACAATCAAGCGGCCATCGGGAAGGCGCTCGCCGACACCGACGTCGACCGGGACGACATCTTCCTCACCACGAAAGTCTGGCGGACCAACCTCGCACACGACGACGTGCTGCAGTCGGCGCGGCAGAGCCTGGAGCGACTCGGACTCGATGCGGTCGATCTCCTGTTGATACACTGGCCGAGCCGAAGCGTCCCGTTAGCGGAGACCATCGACGCCATGAACGAACTCCAGGCCGCCGGTGCGGTGGCGCATATCGGTGTGAGCAACTTCTCGGTGGACCAGCTCGAACGGGCGCGCGAACGCTCCGAGACGCCGATTCTCACGAACCAGATCGAGTACAACCCATACACCGACCAGGCCGACGTCCTCGAATACTGTATCGAGAACGACGTCGTCCTGACCGCCTACAGTCCGTTGGCGAAAGGGAAGGTCTCGGACGACGAGATGCTCGCGGAAATCGCGGAGCGTCACGGGAAGACGCCGGCCCAGGTCGCCCTTCGATGGCTGCTCCAGCAGGAACAGGTCGCGGCGATTCCGAAGGCGTCGAGTCCGGCCCATCTGCGGGCCAATCTAGACGTCTTCGACTTCGAGCTCACGGATGAGGAGATGACGGAGATATTCGACCGACAGGAGGGCTTGCCGACGAGACTGCGACGAGCGCTGGGACTGTAGCTCAGCGCTCGACCACGACTCTCTTCGTCTGTTTCGCGTCGATGCCGAACAGCAATCCGGCGAGGAACAACAGCTCGTTGCCGGTGTAGTACTGCTCGATAACGTAATTGACGAGGCCGATGTCCGGCGCTGCTACTCCGAGTATCACCAACAGGAGCGCGATTATCGCGGCGAGGCCGGCGACCCATCTCACGACGACGCCGGAGACGAACCCCACTACGAGGACGACCGCGGCTGTCAGGAGACTCATCGGACGCCTCGTCGAATGTACGTCGCCTCTCGGTCGCGCGCGAGCATCTGATACGTCATTGTGTCCTGCGTACGTCCGGACACCCCGTATGTCTCTCGATACGGCCGCCCGAACGTTAGTTCGCTTCAGTCGCTGCGCGTCACGTCTACGTCGGTGACTTCGAAGCGCGCGCCGCCAGTCTCGCTCTCCGTGACCGTGCACTCCCAGTCGTATATGTCAGCCAGCTCGTGAACGAACGCCAGTCCCAGGCCGGTCCCACCGTGCTCGCTCGCCGTGGTGTAGCCGACCTCAAAGACGCTCTCGCGCTCGGCGGGTGGGATACCCGTGCCGTCGTCGGCCACGTAGAAGCCCGCCGGCAGCGCGCCGACCGTGACGGTCACGTCCGAGCCGCCGTGCTCGACCGCGTTCTCGAACAGGTTTCGGAAGAAATGGCGGATGTAGGTCTCGTCGGCCTGTATCGCTCCGTCGACTTCGATCACCAGCGTCGCGTCCCCGGTGTCGATGACGTCCCACGCCGCTCGCGCCGTGTCCGCCAGCCGTATCGTCGTCGGGTCGGAGACGGCCTCGTGGCCCCGCGCCAGCACCAACAGGATATCGATCATGGCTTCGAGGTGGTCGAACGCCTCGCCGATGTACTCGACCGCCTCGGCGTTTTCGTCCGTCGATAGCTGCTGGCTGTATATCTGGCCGATGGTGACCGGATTGCGGAGTTCGTGAGCGAGCATGCTGGCGAAGCGGTCGAGGCGGTTAGCGTTCTCCATGAGCGTTCGCGTATTGGCTCGGCGAACGAGGAGGTTCGAGAGCCGCCGAAACAGGATGGCCTTGTCGACCGGCGCGGTCATTATCTCGTCGACGAGCTGCGGGGCGTCCGCCGTGTCGGGGTCGGGTAGCTTGATGTTGATGTCGGTGTCCTCGCGCCGAATCAGGACGACGGGACAGAACAGCGGCTGGTGCTCGCGTTTGTGCGCCAGCAGCGGCTCACGATACTCCGGGAGCGTGCGGTCGTCGACGATGTGACAGTCGACCGCTCGGACCGTCTGGTCGACTTCGACCGCGTACCGCTCCCGGAGGACTGCCGCTAAGGCCCGTCGGTTCCCCTCGTCCGCGGTGAGGACCTGCACCTGATTCATCTCGCGGACTACTCCTCTGGCTGGTAGGTGCCCCGCTCGTCGACCGGGCGGTCGCGCCGCACCCACTCCGGAGTGCCGGTCAAGATGCCGCGAGCGTTGGTTATCGGATCGCCGACTTCGATGCCGTCCGCGGAGACCGTGAACTCCCGGAGCGTGTCTTCGAAGCCGCCGATACGCTTTTTCACGACGCCGGCGACTCGCTTGAGCCGACCGTCCAGCTCGACGTATTTCAGGAAGATGATGTTGTCCGCGATGTAGCTGATGTTCGAACTGGTCGGGCTCTGGAGACCCGTCACCTGTCCGATCTCGTCGATCAGTACGACGGCTACGTTCTTGTTTTTCAGGTACCTGGTCAGAGCGTGCAGTTTCCGAGCGAGCCGTTCGTCGCTGCCGTACAGCGCCGATTGGTACCCGCTGATACCGTCGATGACGACGAGTTCGACGTCTTCCTCTTCGACTTGAGCGCGGGCTCGCTGGCCGAACTCCTCGGCGGACTGCGTGAGTGGATCGATCGGTTCGAGCGTGAGCGTCCCCCGGTCACAGAGATCGGTCACCGGGATCCCGAACGTCTCGGAGCGATGGACGAACATGTTCGTCGATTCCTCGAACAGGTACGCGACGGCGTTGTCGCCACTTGATGCGACCGTCTCGAGGAACTCGGTCGCGGTGGTCGACTTGCCAACGCCCGACGGCCCGCTGATGATCGTGACCGTCCCGCGTTCGATGCCGCCGCCGAACAGCGCGTCGAAGCCGTCGATCCCGGACGGGATCTGGGTCGGGTCGAACGCCTCGTCGTACTCTTCGGGGACGAGCGACGGGAAGACCTCGATACCGTCGGCTCGGATGGCCATGCCGTGAGTGCCCGACCGGTCACCGACGCCGCGGTGTTTGACCACGTCGATGCGGCGTCCGATGTCGCCGCGTTCGAGGGTGACGATCCCGTCGCTCAGCGACTGCAGTTGGTCGGCGAGGTCGCTGCTCGTCTTCGTCGCGAGTACCGTCGTTCCGCGGTCCTTGAGAAACCGCATGAACGCGATCATGCGCTTGCGGAACTGGTACTCGGTCGTCTCGACGTACTGGAGCTGGCTGATCGGGTCGATGAGAACGCGGTTCGGGTCGACCTCCTCGACCGCTTCTCTGATGTCGGCGATGTAACTCTGGTACTCGACGTCCTGGGGGTTCACCAGGTCGTACGTCCGCTCCTGGCTGAAGAACTCGGACTCCGGCCCGAGGTCGAGGAAGTCGACGCCGTCGAGGTCGATGCCCAGTTCCTCGGCGTTGAGACGGAGGTCGTCGCGCGATTCTTCGCCGTGGATGAACAGGACGTTCTCGTCGTTCTCCAGTCCCGTACTGAGGAATTTCGACCCGAGGAGCGTCTTCCCGGTGCCCGGACCGCCGAGAACGAGATAGATGCGTTCGGCGACGAACCCGCCTCGGAGTAACGAATCGAGACCCGAGATACCGCTAGAGTACCGCTCACGCGCTGCTATACCCATTAGCCGGTAGACTCGTTACTGGTATATGCCAGTTTGGGTTGCAAGCTCGCTTCGGGCTGGTTACAGAGGGGCGAAGACAGTCGTCAGTGAGCCGACTGACGCCGGTTTGGCCTCTGTCTCCGTTCGCTTCACATGTGGGATATCACCGATTTACGGTATCGTGAAAGGCCGAGGCGTACTCGTCCTGTCACCGCCTATTCTCGATGATCACTCTGGCCGAACACGTCGGCCGCCAGACCGCACACGGTATCGTCCACGACAACGCTATGGACGCGATCGAGACGGGGCGGAACTTCCGAGACTGTCTCCTGGCGGACGAGCGCGTCACGGAACACCTCTCCGAGGCTCACGGATCCCACAGCGTATACCGGTCTCTCGGCATCACTCGTCGATTCGGTCCTCGACTCTTTCGGTTCTCGACCGTCGAACTCGTGAGTCGCTTAGGCGCGTGACTTCGAGACACTCGGCTTACTGCATCTACAACCCACCACGCACCGAGTGTAGTGAGTGTCTCGGGCTCTATACAGGGTGGAAAGTTACAGTTCTGCGAGTCACCAGCGCCGCTGTCGTCCACGCCACGAACACACCTCACACCGAGTGAAGATACGGTCGCAAACTCGCCTACTCTTTTTCCGATTCGTTCAATGCTTGGATGACAATTTCTGGCCTCCGCAGTAAGCGATGTTCGAGATAGCTCCCCTCGCTTTGTCCACCTCCTGTGTGATTCGACTCTGTGATACCCAAAAACGACTGCTCCTTGAGGAGTCGGTAGACCCGATCCTCCGAAAGCGCGTCTGCGCCCTCTTGTTCAGCGAGTTTCGTATAGATCGTATAGATACGGTGCGTTCGAAACGCTTCTTGCTCGGGATTGTCCGCAGTGAGTAAGGCAAGGGCGTGGAGAATATGCTTGACGTGAGGGGTCGTCCCGCCCACTAGCTTCTCGAATCGGTTGACCTCTGCTCGCTGGACCGCATCATCGACGTGAGCGATCGTGACCGACTCTGTCCCTTGTTTTTCAGCCAGACGACCTGCTTCGTAGAGCGTATCTATCGCCTTCCGTGCATCACCGTGTTCTTTCGCAGACAGGGCAGCGACTTTGGGGATTACATCGGGTTCGAGCACGCCCTCTTCGAAGGCATCCGTCCGATTCTGGAGAATCTCTCGCAGCTGTTCGGCATCGTACGGATCGAATACGAGTTCGTTGTCCTGTAGACTGGAATCGATACGCTCGTTCAGTCGTTCGCGAAATTCGATTTTATTGCTGATACAAATCGCGCCGATGTGCGTACTCGATTTACCACTTTCTCGTGCCCGCGAGAGGCTTCGAAGAAGTTCGTCGTCGTCTAACTTGTCTATCTCGTCGAGAATGACCACGAATGAATCAATGCCGTACTCAGAAAGAAGATCCCATGTGATATCTCGGTAATCTGCTGCCGCGATTCCGACTCGCGGAACATCAACGCCGACGCTCAGATTGGCAGCGAGTTCACGAGCCATCTCCCGGCTTGCCTTTGCTTCCGTCTGATAGTCAGAACAATCCACGTAGGCATATTGAAACGCAACGTCGTTCCCCTCTGCTTCGTGGTGCGCTTCTCGTGACACACACCGGGTAACGAGTGACTTTCCGGTCCCCGTTTTCCCGTAAACGATTGTGGTCTCAGGTGGACCACCGACTGTTGCTGGGCCGAGCGCTTGTCCGATCGCGTTCACTTCATCGTCTCGACCGACGACACGCGCCAGCTCTGGTACATGGCCGACTCGGACGAGCTCTCTATTCGCGAAAATATCGCCCGTCGCGAAAATGTTGTCTGTTTCTTCAGACCCTGTCATCTGATATTCTATATCAGTTCTCTTCGAGGGATAAATCTAACGACCTTACAACGAGTGAAGCTCCCGAAAGATGTTCTGAGCCGCGAATATAACGTTCCAAGTAGCACTTATAAATGCTGGGTTGGAAGAATACACACCGCATACCGAGTGAATGGAGAAGTGATAGTACCACTAATCGTTCTGTCCAACTTCACTCGGTGCCCGGTGTGTCTCCCACTCGTACGGCCGCTATTCCAGAACGGTCTTCAGTTATCTTTTTGGCCGTATCTGGCGAGCTATTGTCATATATCAGTACACTCTACACCAAGTGAAGTTACAAGCGTGAGCCAACATAGTCGTATAGCGATTTATCAGGTTCTGCCGTTACTGATACGCTGAAGGTTGCTAGAGTGCGACGAAGCACTGCTCTTCACTCGGTGTCCGGTGTGTCTATACGAACTTTCATACCCGCTTGCTATATGCCTACTAAATCACTAACCACCAGGTTGTTCAGCGATGTTCGTGCCCGGACAGGGTCGAGATCTCGCCGATGAACAAGTAGTGTGCAACGGCGTCGGCGAAGAACGTCTGGTGGCACAAATAACGGAACTCAGTCGGGAAGTCGATATACCCCGTTATCAAAGCGGCGGCGAAGTTCGGCGCTCGCGGCTGCCCAGTCAGGCGAGTCCCCCTGGATGAACGTCCCTCCTCGCGCGCCCCTTCGTCGGTCGCGTAGCCGAGTACCGCTTCCACATTCTTTGGATGCCCCGCTGATCGGTCACCTTGACGTCACGACAGAGACCCGGAACGGATACATATATGAATTAATAGACAGTTCCTCTGCCTGTTCCCCCTCTGAGTATATAAACGGCTTGCAGAAAGAAGGCATGCACTAATACTTCGACAGAGTCGTGAACGAGCAAGTATACAACATGAGCGGCGATAAAGACGACGTTCCGGGTGGGGACCCAGTGATGCTCGGCGACGGTGAGACACCGGTGCCGTGTTTCGATCCGCACTGCTGTGAGCACGCGACCGTGCCGTGTTTCGACACGAACGTGCGCCGCGAAGTGGCGTTCTGTAACGCGCACGTCGAGGAGTGGGCGGCGAACGAACACATCGTTCGGTCGAGCGACCGGTAGCCGCAGTTCTGCCGACTCACGACCGCCAGTACGACGGCGTCAGCAGCACCAGTACCGGGATGATCTCGATGCGACCGATCCACATGAGAAACGTCATGGCCAGTTTCGTCGACCGCGGGAACGGGTCGTAACTCTCGAGCGGGCCGGCGATGCCGAACGCCGGGCCGACGTTGAAGAAGGTCGCCGCCGCTGCCCCCATCGCCTCGAACTCGGTGACGGCCAGCCCCACTCGGGAGGCATCGACGACGACGAAGATCGTGGCGACGATGAAGAAGATCAGGCTCACGAGCGTGTACGCGTAGATGTCTCGAATCGTCTCCTCGTCGACGACGGACCCGCTCAGACGGACCGGCCGGATCGCGCTCGGGCTGGCGGCCGTAAAGAGGTCGCGTCGGAACGCCTTCGTGACGACCAACCAGCGCAGCGTCTTGATCGAGCAGGTCGTGCTCCCGGCCATCCCGCCGATGAACATACAGACGAACAGGAGGTGTTTCGCGCCCGACGACCATGTGTTGAAATCCGTGCTCGCGTAGCCGGTGGTCGTCACGATGGAGACGACCTGAAAAAGCGAGTGGCGCGCGATCGCCTCCAGATTCGTATACGGTCCGCCGTCGACGAGCAACACGCCGCCGACGGCGAGCGAGAACGACGCCAGGATCCCCACGTAGAAGCGGAACTCGTCGCTGTCTCGGACGCGGTCGAGGTTCCCCTGCAGAGCGAAGTAGATGAGGACGAAGCTCGTCGCGCCGACCGCCATGAACGGGACGATCGCCCACTGGACGGCGGGCGAGAAGGCGACGATGCTCTCCCCGCGCGGCGAGAAGCCGGCCGTCGAGATGGTCGTGAAGGCGTGGGCCACGGCGTCGTACAGCGTCATCTCGGGGGCGAGGCCGAGCAGATGCAGTCCGTACAGTACCGCCACCTGGAGCCCGGTCAAACCGATGTAGAGCTTCCAGAGGAGCGCGGCGGTCTCCGAGATCCTGGGCGTGAGCTTGTTGACGTCCTGCGTCTGGGTCTCGGTCTCCATGAGCTGTGCGCCCCCGACCGAGAGCTGAGAGAGGATCGCCGTCGCCAGGACGAGGATGCCGAGCCCGCCCATCCACTGCAGGACCGCACGCCACATGAGCACGGCGCGGGAGTGACGCTCGAAGTCGACGATGATCGTGGCTCCGGTGGTCGTGACGCCGCTCATGCTCTCGAAAAGCGCGTTCACCGGCTCCCCGAGGACGCCTTCGCCGGCGAGCACGAAGGGAGTCGCGCCGACGAGTGCGATGCTCAGCCACGACAGCGCGACCATCAGAAACGCCTCCCGCGTCCGGAGGTCGCGCTCGTCGGTCAGTCGTTCGAGCCCGAACCCGACCGCGACCGTCCCGACCATCGGAGCGAGAAACGGCAGCAAGCGCGTTCCGTCGTAGAGTGCGAGTCCGAGCGGCAAGAGGAGCGGAACCCATAGCCACTTGAGGATCGTCCCGACCAGTCGGCAGCTGACCCGCCAGTCGACGCGGACGCTCATACGGCGCTCATGACCGTCGAGAGGGCGTCCGCCGCGACGAAGAGGACGACGTGGTCGCCGGGTTCGACGACCGTGTCACCGCGGGGGACGACGAACGCCCGCCCGCGCGTGATCGCCCCGATGACGACTCCCGAAGGGAGTTCAGCCATGCTCTCTCGGATCGGTCGCCCGGCGAGGGCGCTCGCTTCGTCGACCTCGATCTCCACTACCTCCGCCTGTCGGCCCTCGATGAGCGAGAGGTTCTCGATCTTCCCCTCCTGGGTGAACCGGACGATCTCCTCCGCCGTGGCCTCGCGGGGGTTGATCGCGACGTCGACGCCGACCGCCTCGAAGAGGTTCGTGTACTGCCCCTCCTCGACGACGGCGACCGTTCGCCGGACGCCGAGGTTCTTCGCGAGCAGCGAGATGAGGAGGTTCTTCTCGTCGCTCTCCGTGGCCGCGATCACGGCGTCCGCTCGGTCGACGTGTTCCCCGGCGAGGAACTCCACGTCCGTCCCGTCGTGTTCCATCACGAGCGTCCCCGGAAGCGCCTCCGCGAGCTCTCGGCCGCGCTCCGGGTCCTGTTCGATGAGGCGAGCGCCGAGGCCGCGGTCCTCGAGCACCCTCGCGGTCTGATAGCCGATGTCGCTCCCGCCGACGATCACGATATCGCGGGCCTCGTCCGGCGTCGTCGCCGGCGCGACCGTCCTCGAAAACGCCTGGACGCTCTCCGGGTCGCCGATGACGATGGCTTTGTTTCCGGCTTCGATCGGCGTCTGTCCGCGGGCGATCACGACGTCGCCGTTTCGGACCAACGCGGCGAACGTCAGCCCCTCGAACGTGTCCGCGGCTTCGACGGTCCGTCCCGCGATCTCGCTCTCCTCGGTCACCTCGAACTCGGCCATCTGGACGAGTCCGCCGACGAACGGGTCGACGTCGACGGCGGCGGGCAACCCGACGACGCGCACGATGTCCTGTGCCGTGAGCAGGTTCGTCGACACCATGAAGTCGACGCCGAACGCGCCCGCCGACTGCCGCCAGGTGTCGAGGAAGTTCGCGTTCCGGACCCGAGCGATGGTGAAGACGTCGCCCGTCGTCTTCGCCGTCCCGCAGACGGCTAGGTTCGTCTCGTCGTCGTCGGTGCTGGCGATGAGCATGTCCGCCTCGCCGATCCCGGCGTCTCCGAGGACCGAAAGCGACGTTCCGTTCCCCTCGATCGCCAGCACGTCGCTCGAATACGTGAGTTCCTCGACCGTCTCAGAATCCACGTCGACGACGACGACGTCGTGACTGTCGGCCAGACTGGCCGCGATGTTGGAGCCGACTTCGCCGGCCCCGACGATGATCACCCGCACCGGTGTTCCCTCACTGTCTCCATTAGATACGTCTACGGGTCTGGCGATACAAAAAACCGTTCTCGATAACCGACCTGTATTCGTCCGAAGAACTGCGTGCCGCAGTTGCCGTTCGCTGGCCTACAACTGTCTCATATCGGCTCATACACTCGCGAGGAGCGTCTGAAATGCGCTATTCAAATCCAAATCAGCAGGTGGTATTCTGACCTATGGGAATAGAAATCTGGAATCCAGATACACGTCGAAATAACGCCGGAACTGTGCTCGTATATCAGAATTTGGCATCATTGTGGAGTATATATCCTCCGATACGGCAGTAGATGGCCGAGTATTGGATCAATCGACGCTGGGTTCGGCGCGCGTTTCGGAAGTGGAATCGTCGCCTCGATCCTCTTCGCTCGAGTGGTCGTGTAAGTAGTCCACGATGATGAAGTCTAGCGCGAGAAGTGAGGACGCTATCAGAAGCGTGAGGAACTGTGCGACGTTTCCGAAGAACGGACCCTGTTGAACGAACGGAATCACCTGTGAATCGAGTAGGAGGTTCACGAAGAAGACGAGCGCTAACACGCCGCTCGCGTACCTGGCTGTTCGTTGGATCGAGCTTGCTGTGACCATCGTCTAGTCGTTCTGAGAGCAAACACAAAAATCCTTGGGAATTAATCAAGATAGTTACCCGACCTCGCGTCTCAGTACTCGAGCCAGTGGCTTATCGAAGGATGGCCCTGGCAGGAACCAGCGGCTTTCCGCCTCCGAAAGGAGAAACGGCAGAAATCAGATGCCCCACATGGAGAGTATCGGGAACCATGCGATCAGTAGGATGATCGCCAACATCGCCAGCATGAACGGTACTGCGTCCTTTGCGATATCCGTGATGGACTCGCCGCTGACGCCGGACATCACGTAGAGGTTGAGCCCAATCGGCGGCGTGATGAACCCAACTGCGAGCGCGGAAATGAAGAAGACGCTGAAATGCACGGGGTGCATGCCGATACGCTCGCCGATGGGAAGCAGTATTGGACCGAGGACGAGGATGTTCGGCGTCGTCTCCATGATCGCGCCCGCCATGAAGAGGATTACGACCATGATCAGGGTCACGAGATAGAAGTTCGTCGTCGTTCCGATAATCGCACTCACTAGGGCTTCCGGGATGCCAAGAGCGGAGAGCGCTTGACTGAAGAGCAGCGCAATCGCGATGATCGGAGCGATGACGCCGTTGACGAGCGCACTCCGTTCCAACATCTCCGGAAACTGCGGGAGCGACAGTCGCTGCAGCACGACTCCGATTGCGATAGCCGTGATGACGGCGACTGCAGATGCCTCGGTCGGCGTGAACACCCCGGAGTAAATTCCGCCGAGGATGATGAACGGTATCAAGAGCCCGTACTTGGCATCCCAGACGCTGTAGGCCACATCGCTGACCTGGGGATGGCCGGTTCCGGATTCGTAGCCCTGGACCCGATTCATTACGACGTTCATCACGACCATCCCGAGCAGTATCGCGACCCCGGGAATCAGCGCCGCCAAGAAGAGCGTCGACGCGGAGATGCCGAAGACGAGGCCGACGATGATGTACGAGATGCTTGGCGGGATGAGAATACCGGTCGAAGCGCCGCTTGCGACTATCGAACTGGCATAGGAGCGGGAGTACCCTCGCTCTTCGAGACGGTCCAACGTGATTCGACCCAGCGCCGCCGCGTCCGAGGCGTTGGAGCCGCTGATGGCCGCGAACAGGCCACAGCCGAACAGCGTCGCCGTTCCCATTCCGGTACGGAACCCGCCGAAGACGCTCTGCGTGAAATTCAATAGCTTCTCCGAGAAGCCCGTTTCGACGATTGCGTCCCCGGTCAGGATGAACAGCGGGACGGCGATGAGGGCGAAAGCGTCCAGTCCAGTGAAGAGTGTCTGGCCCAGCAACACAGTCGGGAGGACGCTAGTTACCTGAAGGAGCAGGTACCCACCGATTCCTAACGAAGCGAAGACCGGAACTCCAAGGAGAATCAAGACCGCAGTCAGAACCAGAATTCCGAGGATAGTAGCGGAGACCATGTTACGAGAACAGCTCCTCGCCCTTATACACCGGACGGCCCTCACGGACGTCCTGAACGTCCCGATACAGCGCTTGTAGCACCCGGACTGCGATGAGACTCATTCCGAGCGGTATCGCCACCTGAAAGTAAATCATGTCGACGCGAAGCGCCTCCGATACCGCCCCGAACTGGAGTTGGGTCTGTAGCTGTGGAATCGTCCACCGGATAGCGACGACGACGAAAGCGAGGGTGACGAGGTCGCCGAGGATATACAACATCCCGGTCACGCGCTCTGAGACGTACTGGTGGAGGATATCGATGCGGATGTGTAATCGCTCGTTGATTCCCCAACTGGCACCGATCCAGGTCAGGTAGATGAACATGTACCGCGCTGTCTCCTCGCCCCAGAGACTGGCGTTGTTGAGAACGAATCGCCGAAAGACCTCGACACCGATTATTGCAATGATGTATACGTAAAAAGAGAGGAGGAGATACCGCTCTAGGTTCTCGTTCAACGCCCGTGCGAACCTCGACGCTCTATTCGTGGCCCCGTCTGACTTCGTAGCCTGTATCGTACTTTCGGACATGATCTGGTGTTTTAGTAGTCTCCCGCGATTCCGCTCTCACAGATTCAACTCGGGACTTCGAACTCGCTCTGTTTCTCCGTCGCCTTCTCTAATGCCTTGAACGTCTCCATATCGCCCGCTAGCTTCTCTTTCCAACTATCCCACTCGCTACGCTGATAGCCGACTGCGTCTTTCCACTGCTGGATCTGACTGTCCGATGGGTCGTGAATCTTCACGCCGGCCTCTTCGAGTTGGCTGATAGATTCCTTCCGGGACTTCGGCACCTGTTCGAGATTCGCCTGGAACGTCTGCTTTGCGGCCTCGTCGACCGCTTTCTGAAGGTTGCTCGGAAGCTTCTGGTACCACTGCCGGTTCATCGCGTACACCTGCGCGTCTTCGACCATCTTGATTCGCGTAATGTGCGAGACGAGGTCGCTGAATCCGAACGCGACGAACGCTTCGATGGAGACGTGAAGCGAGTCCGCGACGCCTTCCTCGATGGCAGTCGGCGTCTCGCCCCACGGAATCGGAGTCGGATTGGCACCGGCCATGTTCCACGTCTCTTTGAGAATCTCTGAACCGGGAATTCGGTGTTTGTACCCCTTCATATCGGAGGGGACCATCACCTTATTTTTCCCTTTGCCGACGCCGACCGCTCGCGGGTCGATGACCAGATAGAACAGCGGCTCGAATCCGTTCGACCGTATCTTGTTGTGAACGTTGCTCTCCCACGCGTCGCTCGTGACTAAGTTGACGAACTGCTGGTTCGTTCCGGCGAAGTACGGCAGGTTTACCAGGTCGACCGCCGAGGCGTACGGCGAGAAGTTCGAGAACGAGAACTGTGCCGCTTGAACAGTTCCCGACTGAACCTTCTGGGCGAGTTGAGAGCCCGAGCCCAGTACGCCATTCGGATGAAGTTTCACCGTAATTTGCCCGTTCGAAGCCTCCTCGACGTTCTTCTTGAACGCCTGTTGCATCACCGGGTAGACTTCCGTCGTGCCGATTTTGTAGGCCGTGGCGACGTCCATCTGGTAGGACTCGCCTCCCGAACCCGAAGTCGCTCCTCCGGTCTGTTCCCCGCCGGTGTTTCCACTACCGCTGCCACCGCCGTCGCCACCGTCGCCGCTACAGCCCGCAAGTGCAACGATGCTGGTCGCGCTACCGATTCCTTTGATGTATTGCCGTCTGTTGACTCTCGGCATGGCCTATACGTGAAGATGGGAACATAAATAATTTATGGACATAGACGTGATCCCACTCGTTGTCTCCCTCTACTGTAATAGAAGGGGCATCTCAAGCCCGTAGAAACCTGAACTCGGCAGTCCTCGTACCCGGCGCACCGATAGCTGCTTCCCGTATCGATACCCGAGCCCGTACTGGTGTGCTTGCGGTAAGTCCGTCGAAGCTCCGACTGGCCGCTCCGAACTGTCGTCGGCGTCGAAAGTCAGTGAACGCTCGGCCACACGCCGTCGTCACGGTCGGTGTGCGAATCGTTTCGATTGGGACTACGGACGTCTGGCATCGGCGTGTCTCCGTTCAGTCACTTCTGGTCGACCGGCCGATGCTCGGCCGAAAGCTGGTGGCCGTGCATCCCTTCCATTTCGGAGATACGCGCAGCGTACTCCGACAGGTGTGCTGCCCCCTCGGGCGTGAGTTGCTGGTGGGTAATCGTCTTCATGTAGGCCCCGACCCAACAGCCGCCGTTGAAACGGGCGGTCCCATGAGTCGGAAGGATATGGTCCGGACCAGTCACCTTGTCGCCGAACGCCACGGGCGCGTCGTGTCCCAGGAAGGCCCCTCCGTAGTGGTGGAGGTCCTCGAGGATGTCGCGGGGCTCTTCGGTCATGATCTGGACGTGTTCGATGGCGTACTCGTCGGACACCGCTGCGGCGGCGTCCTCGTCCGGGACGACGATGACTTCGCCGTTTTCCTCCCAACACACGCGCGCTGTCTCCTCGGTTTCTAACTTCGGCAGCCACGTCTCGATTTCCTCTAGCGTCCGTTCGGCGAGACCCTGATCCGTCGAGACGAGAACCGGTTGTGACGTCTCGGTGTGTTCGGCCTGTGAGAGCAGGTCCAATGCCACGATTTCCGGGTCGGCCGTCTCGTCTGCAATGACGAGCACCTCCGTCGGTCCGGGCAGTAAGTCGATGTCGACGTCACCGAACACCTGTCGCTTGGCCTCGAAGACGAAAACGTTGCCCGGCCCCGAAATCACGTCGACTGATTCCACGGTTTCGGTGCCGTAGGCCATCGCTCCGATGGCCTGTGCGCCGCCGATCTTGTAAATCTCGTCGGCGCCCGACTGGTCCATCGCGTACAGCTGGTAGGCGTTCGCCGAACCGTCCGGGCGCGGCGGCGTACAGGTAACGACCCTATCGACGCCCGCGACGCGGGCGGGGACTATCGACATCGGTGCCGACGAGATATGGGTGAAGTGCCCGCCGGGGACGTACGTTCCCGCTGCTTCGACCGGGAGCGTCCGCTGGCCGCACCGAATGCCGTCGCCGAATTCTTCTTCGAAGTCGCTGTCTATCGAGTCTTTTTGCGCCTCGGCGAAGTTCCGAATGCGTTCGATGCTGTAGTCGATTCGTTCTTTCTCCTCTTCGGTCAACTGCTCGCGCGCCGACTCGATTTCCTCGTCCGTGACTCGGAACTCCTCGAGTTCGACGCCGTCGAACTTCGCGGTCAACTCTCGAACTGCTTCGTCCTGGTCCTCGCGAACCGAAGAGAGAATCTCGTAGACGCTGTCGCGGACGTCTTTCGAGATTTCCGTCGACTGGTCGGGTGCCTCTTTGAGGTAGGTGCGTTCAGCTCCCATACCCGAACGTCTATCTCTAACTACTAAAATTTTTTGCTGCTTAAGTAATATTCATTCGTAAGACAACCGCTCAAATATTACTGCCTGAACCGCTAACCGCTAATCGGTTCGGTCCGAACCAGGGGAGTCGGAGTAGCGTTCCTCAGGTCGAGGGACCGATGCGGTGGATGGCGAACTGACTCTCGCCCAGCGCCTCACTCAGGGTGACCTTGCCGTTTACCACGTCGACGATCTCGTCCCAGAGCTGGTCGGTCGCCCAGTCGAAGGACTCGTCGCCGACCAGTGCCTCGCTGACGTCGACGTCGGTCTCCTCGGGGACGCGCTCGGCGCTTCCGGGATTCCCGGTGATCTTGATCGTCGGCATCACCGCGTTCGAGAGCGTGTGGCCCTGTCCCGTCGAGATGACCATGAAGTGCGCGCCGCCCGCGCCGATCCCTGTTACGGATTCCGCGCCGTGGCCGGGCGTGTCCATGATGTACATCCCCGAATCGCGGGGAATCTTCGCGCCGTAGTCGATGATGTCCTGAATGGGGCCGTCGCCGGATTTTACCAGCGCACCGAGCGACTTCTCCTCGATGGTGGTCAGCCCGCCGTCCATGTTGTCCGGCGTGGGCTGTGCGCCGCGGACGTCGTAGCCGGTCGCCTGAAGCCGGTCGTCCCAGTGCTCGACGCGTTCGAGGATCTCCTGTTTGACCTCGTCGTTGACCGCCCGTTCCGAAAGTTCGTTCTCGCCGCCGAAAAACTCGGGCGTCTCGGCGAAGCAGCCCCGCCCGCCGTAGTCGTCGATGAGCCGCCAGACGGCGTTGGCCGTCGCCTTGTGCTGGCAGAGCCCGCTCGTCGTGTCCGAAGTCGCGCAGTTGATACCGAAGGTCAGGTTCGACATGTCCGAGGGGACGCGCTTCTGTGCGCTGGCGTCCTGGGCCATCTCCTGGGCGGAGTTGACTGTCCGCTTGAGGGCGTTCATGACGCCTTTCTCTCGGTGAATGTTGACCGAGTCGCTCGGTCGGCCGGTCTCGGCGATGTCTTCGGCGAGTTCGTCGCCGTCGACGATTTCGCCGGCGTGGGCGACGACCACCGCGCCGTAGGTGTTGGGATGCGTTGCGTACCCCAGCAGGGTGCGATAGGTCTGGAAGACGTCGGGCTTGGTCTGACAGCGCCCGAGCGGATGCGTGATCGGAATGGCGTCTTCGACGATGTCCGCTGCCCGCTTGACCGTATCGTTGGCGTAGGGTGCCGTCGAGACGATAACTGTATGATTTCGTATGCCGACGCTGCCGTCGTCGCGTTCGTATCCGAGGAATTGGTTGTCGTTCATTGTCTTACTCACTCACTACCTTCGCTTGCTCGTCGTCGGCGAGGTCACCACGACCGTAGTTCGATTCGACGTTGTGGACGTGCACCCACGTCCCTGCGGGGATGTCCTCTGTCGCGTTACCGATACTTTTGCCGTACTTCGTGATCGTCTCGCCGGACGCGATGTCCTCGATAGCAATCTTGTGGCCGAAGATTACGTCTTCGGCGATCTCGACGGTGCGTTCCTCGTCGCCGACGCCGACCGAAACGGTCTCACCGGCTTCGAGTTCGCGCAGCGCCGTCGCGACGTTGTCCGTTGGTTCGACTACTTGCAGATACCTGTCGGGCATACAGGCTGTGAATCTTCCCAGCGACATATAAATGTGTTGGTGAACTCAAAATATCGTGAAGACGAGCAAGAGAGCGAGCGAACTGACCGTCAAGAGATGGACGAACACGAGCAGTACCGGTTTGAGGCCCGCTTCTCGAATCTCGTCGAGTCCGATGTCGAAACCCAGCCCCGCAAAGGCCAGCAGGAACAACCACGACCGAACCGCCCCGATCGTGCTCACATCCCCGGACGAGAACGTTCCGAGGTTCGCGACGAGGACGACCACGAGAAAGCCGAGCAGAAACTTCGGAAACCGGTTCCAGATGCGTGAAACTGCCAGCTGGTCCGTCTCTGCAGTGGCGTAGCGGACCGCGTAGCCGACCGCGACGACGCCGATGAACGTGTTTCGGACCAATTTGGTCACGGTCGCCCACTGTCCTGCCGTCTCGGAGACGGCAAAACCGACGGCCGCCGTCGGTCCCGTCGAGAACAGGCTGAGGCCGGTCCAGATGCCGAACTGTTTGTCCGAAAGTTGGAGCAGTTGGCCAGCGGCCGGAAAGAGGACCAGCGTCACGGCATCGAAGAGGAGTATCGTCGCGACGGCGTAGGTGATGTCGGTTTCGTCTACCTCGATACTCCCAGCGACGGCCAGCACGGCGGAAACCCCACAGACGCTCGCGCCGGCCGCGAGGAGTGACGTCGTCCGCTGCCCGATTGCGAAGAGCCGTCCGATGACGAACTCCATGTAGAAGACGCCGAACACGACCACACTCGTAGCGAGCCCGAGGACGAGTGGACCGGTTTGGACGAGTTCACCCAGCGTGAGACGAACCCCCAGCAGGACGATTCCCGTCTCGAGGAAGAGGCTGTGTGTGTTCAGACCGGGCTGAGCCCACTCGGGGACACCCACCGTGTTAGCGGCGACCGCTCCGAGACCGATTGCCACGATGAGCGGACTGAGTGCCGGGACGGAATCACCCAACAGACGGCTACACACAGCGATTCCGAGAAGGACGACGAGCCCCGGCGAGAGTGAGCGGAGCCGTGATAGGGCGGTCATCGTCAGAGGCCGACGTCGAGGAGTTCGAACAGGACGATGAGGACACCGAAGAGCGCCGCTTTCCACCCCCGGTCGAGTGACGCCCAGTGACGAGCTACCGTGTCTCGGAGGTGGTTGCATCGCTCGCTCGACGAATTGTCGTGTTGCTCGAGCATACGTTCATTCGAAAAGCGTAGAGCAATTATTTATAGTTGGTGGTCCTCGCCGCTCACAGGCGACGGGCGATCGACAGCGCCGTCGCTTCGGCTGGGACGAGACGTGGTCGTCGAGAGAGAACGCTGCCGGCCGCTACGCGGCTCAGACGATAGAGAAACCGCCGTCGGCTATGAGTACGTGTCCGTTTACGTAACTCGCCATGTCCGACGCGAGGAACGTCGCGACGTCGGCTATCTCCTCGGGCTCGGCGAGCCGCCGAAGCGGCGTCGCGTCTTCGAGATACGACTGCCGTTCTTCGCTCATGACCTCGTGGACCATCGCGGTCAGCGTGCCACCGGGCCCGACGGCGTTGACTCGGATGCCCTCGGGACCGTAGTCGATGGCGTTCTGGCGAGTCATCATCGTCACGGCACCTTTCGACGTACAGTACGCCGGCGCTTGCGCTCGTCCGATCTGCCCGCTGATCGAAGAGACGTTGACGATACTCCCACTCGATTGCTCGAGCATATGGTCGAGCGCTGCCTTCGTCCCGTGATAGACGCCGTCGACGTTGATACGCATCAGTTCGCGCCAGTCCTCCGGCGACGTTTCGTGGAGGAGCGTCTGTCTCAGAATACCGGCGTTGTTCACCATGATGTCGACTGAGCCGTACTCGGTAGCGGCAGTGTCCACGAGGTCGACGACGTCGTCGAGTTGCGTGACGTCCGCGTCCTCGAAAATCGCGTCCCCGCCCGAGTCGTTGATCAGGTCCTCGGTCCGTGGCCCGCCCCGCCGGGGTTCTCTTCGACAGTCTCCGATCACGACGTTGGCACCGTGGTCTGCGTACGTTCTCGCAATCGCCCGGCCGATACCGCTCGCACCGCCAGTTACAACTGCAGTTTTTCCATCGAGCATCACACACCGGTATGTCACACCCTCACTTATAATTCTATGCATACCTTGGGGAGTTCGAATGAGTAGAACGAGACGAGAACGCTCAGTGACCCGCTCTACCGGCGCAGTTCCAACCGAGCGCGATTCCCGAAGCGTCTCTCCCAAGATCCGGTTAGCGTGAGAACGACGGAGACCCGTTCGGATGATTTGAACGGAAAATAGTGGTGTTCGGTACCACACCACAATTGCTTTCTCCAGCGGCCGGTTCGAGTATAATATGACGGGTAGAGGGGCGAATGCGCTCGCTCGTAGCCGGGACGACTACTCGAGAGCGGCCGGTGTGTCCAACGACGTTCAAGTGGGTCGAACAACGTTTATTACGTACTATTATGAACTACTGCGTATGGACGAGAAACCGGACAAGTCGAATCGAACGACCGGGAAACTCCTCGAGATAATCTCCGCGCTCGACGACCGCGGCCCGCAAGGCGTAACCGAACTCGCGGCGTCTCTCGACCTCCCGAAGAGTACGGTCCACTATCACCTCCAAGTGCTCGACGAGACGGGATACGTCGTTCAGGAGAACCAGCGCTATCGACTCGGACTTCGATTCCTCGAGATCGGCGAAAATACGCGACGGCGAATCCAGCTGTACGAAGCGGCGAAACCGGAGGTCAACGAACTCGCCGCTGCGACGGGCGAACTCGCGATACTCATGGTCGAAGAGCGAGGACTGGGTGTCTACCTCTACAAGCAAGGCGGCGAACGAGCGATGGACGTAGACGCGCCCATCGGTCGGCACGCGTACTTACACGACCGGGCAATCGGCAAGGCGATTCTGGCCCATCTGCCCGAGGAACGCGTCGAGGAAATCATCGGAGAACACGGACTCACGCAGACGACAACGGAGACCATCAGCACCCGAGAGGAGCTGTTCGACTCATTAGAACGGGTTCGGAGCGAAGGAGTGGCATACAATCTGGGGGAAGCGGTCGAGGGACTCCACGCCGTCGCGGTTCCGATTCTCACAGAGGATGGGGAGGTACTCGGTGGTATCAGCATCGCCGGGCCGGCGATGCGCTTGGAAGGCGAGCGGATTACAGAAGAACTTCCGAAACAACTGTTCCAAGCGAAGAACGTCATCGAACTGCGGATACAGAAGAGCCATCGAGAGATTTACCGAGGATAGAATAACAGATGTAACCGTGTTATTCATCGGTCCGGCAACGGGTTTCGGCGTCCGACAGCTGTGTGCCGAACCACCAGCGACGGAACTCGCCATGCTCATCCGTCACGGAGATACTGCGGTTTACGCCGTCCCCGGTACCAGCCTCTCCATCCGAGGGCAGAAGAGTGTCTCAGATTTCCCCAGCGGACGGCCTCGAACGCGCAAGCGGTAGTGGTAGATGAGACAGCAGAAACAGGTATTTCCGCCTGAGACGGACGCAGCCGTCTATCGCGGCGGCCTCGCGTTCGGCGGCCCCGATAGAGGACGTTGTGCGTCAGCACCGAGAGACGACGCGGACGACGAAGAAAGTGGATGCGTGTTCAGCGTCGAGACCGGCTCGACCGGCCAAACTACGAATTCACGGATGAGATATCTGAAATCATATATCCGAAATTCACACATACTACACCTACATAGCGATTGAAAATTGGCACATATCTGTATACTGGGAGTAAAAGCCAGGTTTACAGATAAATTATGTATATATGATTCTTAAGATTGCTCAACAAGGTAGAAATAGCGAGGTCTAATTATATAACGTCGCTCAAAATGAGATTTTAGCCTAATCTGGAGGCTCTATATTTTTCTTTATTCGAGAACGCCCATCGAGCATCTCTCGGGAATCTCTGCTCTCACGTCACCGTTCGTCGCCGTCGTCGAACTCGATGCCAGTTATCTCGAATCGGGCCCCGCCGGTAACGCTCTCCCTGATATCGACCGACCAGCCGTGTGCGTCGACGGTCTGTCTCACGGTCGCCAGCCCGAAGCCCGTGCCGTCGGCTTTCGTCATGTGCCCCGATTCGAAGACCCGCTCTCGGACTTCCGGTGGAATCCCCGGCCCGTCGTCTTCCACGTAGAGCCCTCGCTCGTCGTCCAGCAGTCCCAATCGAACCGAGGTGTCGGCCGTCCCGTGTTCGATAGCGTTTCGGAACAGGTTCTCCAGTATCTACTGGAGGTGACTCGCGTCCGCCTCGACGCGTCTCGTCCGGTCGACGTCGAGCGTCGCCTGCCCCTTCTGAATCAGCACCCACGCGTCTTCCGCGATGGTTTCGAGGTCGGTGGTCTCGTACTCGCTGAGACTGATACGCTTGCCGCTCTGGGCCAGCGTGAGGACATCGCTGATCAGGTTCTCCATCCGCGAGAGGGCGCGCTTCGACTTCTCGTAATGTCCCTCGTCACCCGTCTGATTGAGAAGTTTCAGGTGTCCTTGCGCGACCGTCAGCGGGTTTCTGAGGTCGTGTGAGAGCACTTCGGCGAAGTGTTCGAGACGCTCGTTCTGCCGTTCGATCCGCTTTTCGTATCGCTTCCGTTCCGAGATGTCCCAACCCAGTCCGGCGCGACCGACTGTTTCGCCGCCGTCGACGATGCGTTTCGAGATGAACTCGTAGGGGATCGTCTCGCCGGTGGCGGTCAGGAGTCGAGCTTCGATGCGAGCTTCGCCCTCCGCTCGCGTCTGTCGGACGGACTGCTCCATCTGCTCGGTATCGGCCGCGGGGACGAGACTGGTCGGCGTCAGCGACGAGAGGGCGTCGGCCGGTCCGACCGCCAGACCGGTCTCGCGTAACGAATCGAGGACGCGCGACTGCGTGGACTCTGCGGCTACGAGGTAGCACTTTCTCCCCGCCTCGAATCCGCGTCGGAGAAACGGGACGGCAGATTCGACCGCTTCCGCGGCTGTCTCGTAGGATGGGTACAGTGGTCGGAGGTCGGTCGAGACTCTACCATCGTGTTCGTATCGCTGATATATCTGGGGACATGCTGTCGAACGTAGCGCCGTTTCGCTGACCGCGATGAAGCAGTTGACCCCTCGCGGATAATTTTAATTCTTTGCATATATAAATAGGTGGACTTAATGAACGACTCTCCAGAGACGGGTTCCGCATTCGGTTAGATAGCTGTACTTCTCACCGCCTCTAGGCCGACTTCGGTTCGGCGAAGGCGTTCTCGGCGGCCATCCGGCCGAGCTTTCTCACGCGAGCGTCGAGTGCGGGGTCGACGAACTCGCCGTCCGCGTCGAAGGCGTCGGCCGCGCCGCGGATGCCGACCTCGTGGGGGAGCGTCCAGCCGTGGACGGTTCGAACCCCGGTCCGCAGGTGTTCGAGCGTCTGCGCGTACGAGCCGCCGCCGGCGGTCGCCAGCAGGCCGACGGTCGTGTTCTCGAACTCGTCCCGACCGAGGTAGTCGAAGGCGTTCTTCAGCGCCGAGGAGACCATCCCGTGATACACCGGCGTCCCCATGAGGACCGCGTCGGCGTCGCCGATCAGCGTCCGCAACGCGTCGGCGTCGCCCCGGTCGCGC
Organism: Haloarcula limicola; assembly: GCF_010119205.1. Lineage (NCBI taxonomy): Archaea > Methanobacteriati > Methanobacteriota > Halobacteria > Halobacteriales > Haloarculaceae > Haloarcula > Haloarcula limicola. The sequence goes on along the minus strand of NZ_WRXM01000002.1, from coordinate 424,064 downwards.
GCGTCGGGGTCGAAGAGCGGCAGGTCCCAGCGCCGGAGGTCGACCAGTTCGGTCTCCGCGCCCGCCTCCTCGGCGGCGTCCAGCGCGTGTTCGAGGGCGCGGTAGGTCGTGCTCGGTTCGCGGCGGCTGCCGCAGATCGCGACGACGGACGGGGACTGTCTCATCGGCAGGAGTTGGCGGTCGAGCAGTTTAACGCCCGTGGTTAGGATACCCCGATAGTCGAGACCGCTTCGAGCGATTGCGTCGGATGAGCGCCGCTCACTCCAGTTCCTTCACGACCGTCGCCGGATTCCCCTGAACGACGACGCTGTCGGGAACATCTTCGGTCACGACCGCGCCGGAACCGACGACGACGTCGTCGCCGAGCGTCACGCCGGGGTTCAGGACGGCCCGCCCGCCGATCCAGGCGTTGTCGCCGACCGTCCCCGGTTTGCCGTACTCCGGGCCGGCGACGCGCTCGCTCGCGTCGAGCGGGTGGGTGGCGGTGTAGACGTGGACGCTCGGCCCGAGCAGGCAGTTCTCGCCGAACTCTATCGGACAGACGTCCAGGAAGACGCAGTCGAAGTTGGCGAAGAAGCTCTCGCCGACGTGGATATTGTAGCCGTAGTCACAGCGAAACGGCGGCTCTACGGTGACCGCCTCGCCCGATGACCCGAACAGGTCCTCGAGTATCGCCGCTCGCTCCTCGTCGTCGCCCGGACCGGTCTGGTTGAACTGTCGGGTGAGTTCCCGCGCCCGCTTGCGCTCCGCGACGAGTTCCGGGTCCATCGGGTCGTAGCGGTCGCCGCTCAGCATCTTCTCTCTCTCGGAGACCATCGCCGGACGTACCTGACCCACGGTGAAATAACGCCGCGGTCGTCGACCGTGACTATGCACGTCCGCCGACGAACGTGCTGTGTGTCAACACTTATCGCGACTTGCCGCGAAGATTACGACGAGGACACTCGACATGACGCTCGCGACCGTCCCGAAGTACGACAGCGACCGGGGAGCGGTGATCGGGGACCGCGCCGTGGTCGTCGGGGCCGGCATGGCCGGGTTGCTCGCAGCGCGAGTGCTCGCCGACGCGTTCGAGACCGTGACGGTCGTCGAGCGCGATTCGCTCCCCGACGGGCCGCGGGTCCGCGACGGCGTCCCGCAGGCCCGCCACGTCCACGTCATGCTGGAAGCCGGGCGAGCCACGCTGGAAGACCTCTTCCCCGGCTATCGCGCGGACCTGCTCTCGGCCGGCGGGCTGGAGATCGACGGCGCGCGGGACGTCAGTTTCTACGCCGAGGGGGGCTTCCTCGCGGACGGGCCGGACCCGCTCCCGCACTACGCCGCGACGCGGCCGCTCTACGAGTGGCTGGTGCGCCGCCGCCTCGCCGAGTTCGACGGGGTCGTCCTACGGGACGAGTGCCAGTTCGCCGGCTATCTCACCGAGCGGGGAGCGGAGCGCGTAACGGGCGTCGTCGTCCGGAACGAGCGGCGAGCGACGGAGGAACTCGACGCGACGCTCGTCGTCGACGCGACCGGTCGGCCGAGTCGGACGCCCGCGTGGCTTGACGAACACGGGTACGCGCCGCCGGCGACCGACGAGGTCCACATCGACCTGGCGTACAGTACCACCTTCGTCGAACGGCCGCCGGGCGACGAGCGCGCGCTCATCGTGACGCCCGCCGCGTCACAGCCTCGCGCCGCGGGGGTCCTCCCGGTCGAAGACGGCCGATGGGTGGTGACGCTGGGCGGGATGCACGGGAATCACCCGCCGACGGACGCCGAGGGATTCGCGGCGTTCGCGGCGACCCTCCCGGTTCCCGACGTGGCGGACCTGCTCGACGACCACGCGTGGGTCGGCGAGGACATCGCCCACTACCCGTTCCCGGCGAACCGCAGGTACCGCTACGAGGCCCTCGATCGCTTCCCCGAGGGACTGCTCGTCGTCGGCGACGGCGTCGCCAGCTTCAACCCGCTGTACGGCCAGGGGATGTCGGTCGCCGCGCTCGAAGCGCTCCTGCTCCACGACGCGCTCGCCACGGACGGCACCGAGGACCTCGCGCCGCGCTTCTTCGAGCGAACCGAGGACGTGGTCGACGTGGCGTGGGGAATGGCCGTCGGCGCGGACTTCCAGTTCTCCGAGACGACGGGCCCCCGACCGCGCGGAACGGGGCTGCTCAACCGCTACGTCGCCCGGCTGAACCGAAAGGCCCAGACCGACGGCGTCCTCCGGAACGCGTTCGTGCGCGTGATGATGATGGAGCGGCCGCCCAGCACGCTGTTTCGGCCCGGCATCGCGTGGCGCGTGCTCGTGTAGCACGCTTTATCTCCCGTTCAATTAACGGAAACCTGTTCATTAAAATATAATATTTCTTATACAACAGTCGCCGCAACGAGTGTGGTATGGTTTCTCGAAGGCAGTTCGTCGGCCGCGTCGGGGGAGCAGTCGCGGCCCTGAGTGGTATCGGCACGGTCGCGGGTGCAAACGTCGATTCGTCGGCTCTTCCCGAGGGATTCCCGGCGGTCGAACGGTCGCCCTCGCTTCCCGAACCCGGACCGAACGGTCCGCCGGCGGTCCCGGAGTCGTTCCCGACGCTCTCGACGTACGGGCACTTCGAGGACGACGCGTCGCTCGCCGAGGGGAAGACCCGAGCGGGGTACGACTTAGAGGGCGACTGGAGCGGGTTCGCCGAGGCGTCGGAGATTCAGATATACGTCCACGGGTTCGTCAGCAACGTCCCGCCGCTCTGGGCGCGCTATCTCGCGAAACAGGCCAGCGAGGGACTGGCGGCCGCGGGATACACGGACGCGTTCAACCTCGCGTTCAACTGGGACTCCAACGTCGGCTGGGTCGAAGCGAACGAGATCGCCGAGCGGAACGCGCTCAAGTTCGCGCAGTGGGTCCGCGACCTCCGGGCCGCGACCGATCGACCGGTTCGAATCGTCTCTCACTCTCTCGGCGCTCGGGTCGTCGCGTCCCTCTTAGAGGCGTTACACCCCGGACGGGATTCGTTCTATCCCGGCGGACGCTCGGGACAGGAGCCCAGATGCGCCGAGACGGCCCGCGGGGCGGTCGACTCCGTGGCGCTGCTCGGGGCCGCGATCGGGAACGAGAGCGTCCAGACGAACGAGCGGTGGGGAACGGCCATCCAGTTCGCGGCAGGCGAACTGTACAACTACTTCTCGCGGAGTGACGGCGTACTGGAGGGCAACTCGTTCCTCGGCTACACCGGTATCGCAGAGCCGAGGAAGGCACCGAACAACTACGTCGACCGGAACGTGACCGATTCGGTCGCGGAACACGGCGACTACGACAGCGCCGACAACTGCGCGGGCGTCTTAGACGAAGTGGTCGCCGACTTGGACCTCGCGTAACGGGCTCGGTGACGTTTTCGAGGTGAAACCCGGCAGCACCGGCGGCGGTCACGTGACCGCCGCGAGGTGAGCTTCGGCCGTCTAGTTCTCGGTCTCTCGCAGTTTGAGCAGGGCGGCGAGGCCGAGCGGCGAGAGGGCGGCCGCGAGGAGGCCGCCGCCGACGATCGTGACCGAGAGCGGAACGTCGACGACGCTCTCCATCGGGTCGCCGACGACGACCGCCCCGCGCATGGCCTGGGCCGCGTGCGAGGGGCAGGTGTACTTGCTGACGCCGACGCCGTCGAACTGCAGGGCGTAGGTCGCCCCCTCGCTGTCGACCAGGTCGGCGTCGTAGCTCCCGTCGGCCGCCGCGATGCTGTGGGCGTCGCCGTCGCTGGTCCACTCCCAGACGACGGTGGCCCCGGGGTCGACTCGCACCGCCGCCGGTTCGAACGCGAAGTGTCCGCCGTTGCCCGCCGCGCCGACGGCGACCCGGACCAGTTTCCGTCCGGTCCGGTCGACGGTCCCGGCGAAGTTCTCCACCCCGTCGAACCAGTCGCCGTAGTCGACCTCCGGCGGAGCGTCCCCGGCGGCGACGCCGCCGACGAGGACCGCGCCCTTCATCCCCATCGACTGGTGGGGGAGACAGGAGTAGAGACTGACGCCCTCGCTCTCGAAGGCGCGTTCGAACGTCGCGCCCGCGTCGGTGAGCATCTCGCTCTCGTAGGCGTCGTCCGCGTCGAGGACGTTGTGGACGCCGCCCTTCCCCGTCCACTCCCAGACGACGGTGGTCCCGGGGTCGACGCGCACCGCCGCCGGTTCGAACGCGAAATCGCCGTCGTTACCCGGCGCGCCGACGGCGACGGTCACCTCGGCCGCGCCGCGCTCGTCGGCGATCCCGTCGTAGTTATCGACGTCGGCGAGCCACGCCTCGAACTCGTCCGGGTCGGACGCGGCCAGCGCCGGCCGCACGCCCGACCCGAGCGCGGCGGCTCCGAGCGCCGCGCCGGCCCCGGCGCGAAGCACGTCTCGCCGGCTGAAATCGGTCGCTTGAGTGGGTGTACTCGTGGGCATACGTGAACAGTGCCGCCTCGATTAGTTAACTCAGAAACACTATTCTCGTCGGGTGGGAACGGTTCTCACCGGGTGGGGACGCGCGTCCGCTTATATCGCCTCTCGCGGGGAATCTCAGCCTATCGGAGAGACCAAGATGACGTACACTCCCACTCGACGACGCGTATTGCAGGGTCTGGCCGTCGGCAGCGCCGGGGCGCTCGCCGGCTGTACGGTCGGCTCGCCCACGAACGACGTACAGGTGTCCCAGCCGCTCGACCTCGGCGTCGAGGAAGCGAACCTGGACGCCGCGAAAGCCGTCGACGCCGACCGCGTCGCCGCCGACCCGCGGGACGTTCCGAAACCCATCGCGCGCTCGAAACCGGCCACCGTCCCCGTCGAACTGGAGACCCGCGAGGTGGTCGCCGAGATCGAGCCCGGCGTCACGTTCACGTACATGACCTTCGACGGGCAGATCCCCGGACCGTTCATCCGGACCCGCGTGGGCGACACCGTCGACCTGACGATCAGAAACCACGAGAGCAGCGCGATGGCGCACAACGTCGACTTCCACGCCTGCCGCGGTCCGGGCGGCGGCGCGGAGGCGACGACGGTCAACCCCGGCGAGGAGAAGCGCCTGCAGTTCAAAGTGACCTACCCCGGCGCGTTCGTCTACCACTGCGCCGTGGCGAACGTCGACTACCACATCTCCAGCGGGATGTTCGGCCTCATCCTCGTCGAACCCGAAGACGGGCTCCCGGCCGTCGATCGCGAGTTCTACCTCGGGCAGATGGAAGCCTACACCACCGGGAAGACGGGCCAAGAGGGCCACCACGAGTTCGATCACGGCGGGATGGCCGCCGAGAACCCGACCTACGTCCTCGTCAACGGCGAGAAGTACGCCATCGGTCCGCAGGGGTACGACGAGATGCGCGTCGGAACCGACGAGAGGGTTCGCATCTACTACGCCGTCGGCGGCCCGAACCTCTTCAGCAGCTTCCACGCCATCGGGAGCGTCTGGGACGAGGTGTACCCGCAGGGGGCGCTGGCCTCCGAACCGGACCGGTACGTCCAGACCACGCCGGTCCTGCCCGGGAGCGCCGCCGTCGTCACGGCGCACTTCCCCGTGCCCGGCGACTACAAGCTCGTCGACCACGCCCTCTCGCGGGTCGCCCGGAAGGGCGCGCTGGCAGTCATTCGCGCCGACGGCCCGGCCAACGACGCGGTGTTCGCCCCGGAGGAGCGATGAGCGACCACACCCTCCCCGAGGTCGAGCCCGTGACCGACCGCGTTCACCGCAACTCGTGGTCGGCGAACTTAGAGCGGCCCGTCCACGAGGAGCGACGCGACGCCGTCGTTACCGGGGCCATCGAGGCGGTCGAACACACCGCGCCGGGCTACCACGTCAACCTCGTCACACACGGCGCACACGGCCGGCCGGAGTCCTATCTCGGGCCGGTACTCCACGCGAGGTTCGGCGATAGCGTCGACTGGACCTACGTCGATCGGTGCGGCTGTGGCGGACACGTCCTCCGCGTTCAAGTCGCGGAGCGGTGACGCTCCTCGATACCGCTTAGGGCACTCGTAACCGCACGGTCCACAGCGACCGAACGGCGGCCGCGAGGGCGTCTTCGGGGTCGCCGGTGGCGTCGACGGCCCGGGTCACGTCGGCGGCGTCGGCGAACTCGTGGATGACCGACCCCTCGCCGACGACGTACAGCGTCTCGGGGTCGACCTCCTCGACGGCGGCGCGACAGCGCTCGACGTGGCTCTCGATCTGCTGGTCGCGCAGGCGCTCGAAGCGAGACTGGGAGAACCCGCCCTTCGAATGCTGGCTCTTGAGGTCGGCGTCGAAGCCGTGGTAGGCGACCCGTTCGCGGCCGTCGTACTCGCCCAGCGCGAACAGATCGGAACGCACCAGCGCGACGGCGTGTCTCCCGGTGGGTTCGAACCACGACCGGTCCAGTTCGACGTGGTCGTCCCACGCGGCGAACGGCTCCGGCGGGACCGGCACGGAGAGACAGGCCGACAGCAGGCCCGCGTCGTCGGTCACGGCGAGACAGGGCGCGGCACGGGCCACCAAATCGGCGCGGTCGCCGAACGCCTCCCGAACCGCCTCGGGGAGGTCGTGCTCGTCGGCGACGTACGCGGTGAAGACGCCCTCGCGCTCCGTTTCGAGCGATTCGAGGCGGTTCAGTACCTCGCCGAGGCGCTCGCCGCGCAACGCTTCTTCGACGCGGAAGGCCCGGTCGCCCGCGTCGGCCTGCAGTCGTTCGACTCTGTCTTGGAGTTCGGTGACGCGGTCCTCCAGCCGATTTGCTTCTTCTTCGGCCCGTTGGCGTTCCGTCGACGCCTCGGCGCGGCGTTCCTCCTCGGCGTCGAGCTGCCGCTGGAGGTGGCGCTTCTCCTCCTCCAGCTCGTCGATACGCGCCTTCAGCGACGCGCGCCCCAGCAACCGGTCCAGCATCGACTGGACAGCCACGGGGAACCGGCTTAAAAGTGGCTGCCGGGACTACACCGCGCTATCGGGCAGCGCCGATGTCGTGTCGGTCACCGACAGCAGCTGGGCCGCGTGGTCGGCCTTGGCGAGGAACACCTCGCGCAGACTGGGCGGGTTCCGGATATTCGCCGAATCGAGGACGGTCTCGGGAACCGCGAGGGTGTCCGCGGGGACCCGTTCGTCGCCCTGAACGGCGAAGTGCCGCGAACCGAGCTTCATCACGAGCGGGAGGTCCGTGCGTGTGACGCCCTCGTCCGTGGTGTATAACTGCTCGTTGACGCGCTCGTGCTGGTCCCGGCACATCGCGGCCGCGCCGTCGGCGCGGGGCTCGACGTACAGGCGGCCCAGGTAGTAGCCGCGGGAGAACTGTTCGAACATCCGTACACACTACTGTTTGTTATTCACACACATAAGCGTTCGCCGCCATCCTTTTCCCGTCGTACAATCTCACCGAACTATCGTGTAGAATCTACCACGGGACCGACAGGGTTTCCGCCCGGCGGGGTGAGAGAGGGCGTATGAGCAACGAGCGGGGGCCGTTGCCGCGACGCTACGCGCGGTACTATCTGGAGAACACGCCGAGTCTGGTGTGGCTGGTCCTGATCAACGTCGTGGCGATCTTGGTCGGTGTCCGCTACTACGTCGAGACGATGCCGGAGGTCTCGACGTTCCTCTGGCCGCTGTACGCCGATTCGCCCGCCGCGCTGTTCCTGATGACGCTGTCGCTGGTGACCCTCCTGCCCTTTCTCGGCCGGTCGCTCGACGACGTGCCGACGAACCTGCCGCTCGCGTACCTCCACACCATCGCGCTCGTCTGGCTGGTGAAGATGGGCGTCTGGACCGTCGTCGCGCTCAACCTCGGCTTCGGCGTCTACTTCCCCGCGCCGTGGGCGTACTTCGGTATCATCGTCACGCACGTCGGCTTCGTCGCGGAGGGGCTCCTCGTCCCTCACTACGGCCGGACGACTCGCGGAGCGCTCCTCACTGCGCTCGCGCTGGCCCTGGTAAACGACGTCCTCGACTACGGCTTCGGATACTATCCGCCCCTGCGCTACGAGCCCGGGCTCGCGCTCGTCGGGGCGACCGTCGCGCTGTCGGTCCTCTCGGTCGCCATTGCATGGAGTATCATGCCATCGGTGGAGCAGGCGGCTTAAACGCTGTTGGACTATCTGCGGTCGTTTCGGTGCGGGTTGAACGAAGCGAACGAAGGTGTCGGTTTTTATGCACAGTCGGTAATTGATAGGTATAGATGACTCGCCGCCACGGTGTGGTACTGGTGACCTGTGTCGTCGCCGTCGCCCTCGTCGGTCTGCCGGCCGTCTCGGCACAGGAGACGGTGACGCCGGACGCCGCTGCGACTAACGGGAGCGGTCCCGGTCTCGGCACGCAGTTGACGGTCTTCCTGCAGTCCAGTTCGGCCGCCGCCGACGGGACGGTCGAAAACGAGATGTGGAAGGCCAACTTCCAGCGGGCCGACGAGAGCCAGCGGACCGACCTCGTGACGAACCGAACCGGCACGCTCGAAGAGCGCCTCGACCGGATCCAGGAGCGGAACCAGCGGTTGGAAGCGCGCTACGAGAACGACTCGGTGCCCCCCACCGCCTATATCGCACAGAAGAGCCAACTCGACGCTCGTATCAAGGCGCTGCGAACCGCGATCAACGACACCGACGAAGCGGCGGCCGAAGCGAACGTCGACACCGAACGGATACAGCGTCTCAGAGAGAACGCCAGCGAGCTGTCGGGCCCCGAGATCGCCGTCATCGCCCGCGAGATCGGGAACGAGCGGCCGGAGAACGCGGGACCGCCGGCGGACGCAGGTCCACCGACGAACGCGGGACCGCAAACGGAGAACGAGACGCGAGGCGGGCCATCGGCGGCCGTTCGGAGCCGGTCCAACGTCAGCGGACCGCCCTCAGACGTCCAGAACCGGTCGAACGCCAGTACTCCGTCGACAGAGATTCAGAATCAGACGAACGGCACTGGTCCTCCGACAGAGATTCAGAATCGGACGAACGGCACCGGTCCTCCGACAGAGGTTCAGAATCAGACGAACGGCAGCGGACCCCCCTCAAACGCCCGGAATCAGACGAACGGCACTGGCCCTCCGACGGACGCTCAGAATCGGTCGAACGGAAGCACTTCTCCCTCAAGCGCTCGAACCCAATCGAACGTCGGTAGCTCCCCGACGGATATCCGAAGCCGAACGAACGGAAGCGCACGGGCTTCGAACGCCTCGAACCAGTCGAACGAAGATCGAGCGCCGACCGACGTCGAAAACGCGTCCAGCGGACAGCGATCACCGGCAGCCGTGGATGGAACTGACACGGCGACCGATACCGAGGAAACGGAGACGGTAGCGACTGATACGGACGAAACCGAAACGGCGACGACCGATGCTGAAACCGATAGGGTGACCGAATCAGCGACCGAGGGCGGTAGTACGGATTCAGCGGGCAGTAGTGACGGCTCGACGGCAACCGCTGAGAGCGACGATGAAGGCACCGGTGGTTCGGGAAACGGACAACGCGGTAATGGACAGGGCGACGGCGGGACGAGTGGTGATGGCGGGGCGAATGGTGACGGCGACGAGGCGGCGTCCGGCGACGCCGGGTCGGAACCGCCCGAGGGCCGTGGGAACTGACGGCCGCTGAGAGTCACTCTTTTCTATCGTGACACGCTATCCTCAGGTGAATGGACTCCGCCGAGTTGCTCGACTTGCTGGGGAACGCCAACCGGCGGCGCATCCTCCGCTTGCTCGCACACAAACCCTGCTACGTGACCGAGATAAGCGAGTACATCGGCGTCAGCCCGAAGGCGGTCATCGATCACCTCCAGAAACTCGAAGACGCGGGTCTCGTCGAGTCGCGCACCGACGACCAGCGGCGGAAGTACTTCTCCATCGCGCGGAACCTCCGCCTCGAAGTTCGGGTCTCGCCCTACGAGTTCGGCACCAAGAGCGCCTATCCGGCGAACCCCGGTCTCGACATATCGACGTGTCGCCACCTCTCGATCGACATCAGCGACGAGGAGGGGAGCGACCTCCGCGACCTCGCCCGCGAACTCGAACGGCTCGAACAGCTCGAGAACGAGCTCTCGCTGGCCCAGCGGTGGGTGCAGGGGCGCGTGACGAGCGTCCGCGACCAGTTCGACGAGCGCGTCGAGGACGGCGACGGCCGCCTGTACGCCGAACTGGTGAGCGCCCTTGCTCGCGGCGAGCGTTCGATTCCGCGGCTCTCGCGGGAGATCGAGGCCCCGCCGGAACTCGTCGAGGAGGCGCTCCGTCGCCTGGTAGACGAGGGCGTCGTTGAGGAGACGGCCGACGGCTGGCGGCTCCGGTAGTCACTCGATATCGCGGGTCAGGCCGTCTCTGAGGTCGCGGCCGAAGTAGTGTCCCACCAGCGCGAGGACGAGGCCGACGGCGGCCGCGACGGCGAACAGCCGGCCCATCCCGAGGTCGCCGCCGGCCACCCCCCGCAGCACGAACTGCGAGAGGAAGGACGAGACCGCGACGAGACCGGCACAGACGCCGCCGGCCAGCGCCGACTCGATGTAACGCTGCTGGCCGGCGACCAATCCGTGGACGAACGCGCCCGCGGGGACGCCCAGCAGCGCCACGAACGGAAGTATCGGAACGAGGCTCCCGACGGCGATCCCGCCGCCGACCGCGACGAACGCGACCAGCAGCGCCCGCAGCGAGAAGTAGCTCCCGCCGCTCTCGGTTTCCTCCTCGGCGGTGTCGGTCCGAAGCCCGTCGAGACGGCCGACGTCGACGCCGGTATCGACCTCGGTCGCGGCGCTGTCGGCGGTCGCCTCGGTCTCGCGGGTTCGCTCCTCCGTCCGCTCTGCCATACCCGTAGTTCCGGCCGCGTTACGTATGTCCTTTGTGGAGATTTCGCTACGGGCGACACTCCGACCGGGAGAAGAGCCCGAACGGTGGACGAGCGAAACGAATGGGTTCAAGTCACGCCGGCGGGAAGCCCCGCGCATGAACGCAGGCGACCGGGTCCGCGTCGAACGCGCGGACCAGACATACGAGGGCGTCTTGCTCCCCTCTTCGACGCCCGACCACGTCGTCGTCAAGTTAGACGGCGGATACAACGTCGGGATCGACCGCGACGAGGCCGACGTGGACGTCCTCGAATCGGACGTCTACGACGTCGAGAGCGCGCAGGACGAGCGGAGTAGTTCCGAGATCGAGTTCGACGAGGACCTCCCGACGGTGTCGCTCATCTCGACCGGCGGGACCATCGCCTCGACGGTGGACTACCGCACCGGCGCGGTGACGGCCCAGTTCGACGCCGAGGACGTGCTCCGCGCGGTGCCGGACCTCGCGGGGATGGCCAACTACCGCGGCCGCGTCGTCGCCAACATCCTCTCGGAGAACATGACGCCGGACGTCTGGCGGGAGTTGGCACAGGCAGTCAGAGAGGAGATCGAGGCCGGCGCGGACGGCGTCGTCGTCATGCACGGCACCGACACGATGCAGTTCACCGCCTCCGCGCTCGCCTTCATGCTCGATACGCCGGTGCCCGTCGTCTTCACCGGCAGTCAGCGCTCTGCGGACCGCCCGTCCTCGGACAACGTGATGAACGCCGTCTGCGCCGTCGAGGCCGCGAAGAGCGACTGCGCGGAGGTGCTGGTCTGCATGCACGCCTCCGAGTCCGACGACCGCTGTGCGCTCCACCGCGGGACCCGCGTCCGAAAGAACCACACCTCTCGCCGGGACGCCTTCGAGACGGTCGGCTCGAAACCGCTCGGCGAAATCGACTACGGCGCGGCCGGCGAGGACAACGAGGTCACGTTCCGCCGCGAGCACGACGAACGCGGCGCGGCCGAACTGGCGCTCCACGACGGTATCTCGACGGACGTCGAGCTGGTGAAGTTCACACCTGGCATGGACGTCTCGCTACTAGAGGCGGCCGCCGACGGCGCGGAGGGCATCGTCCTCGAAGGCACGGGTCTCGGCCACGTCAACACCGAGTGGATAGGCGTCATCGAGGACCTCGACATCCCGGTCGTGATGACCAGCCAGTGTCTGGAGGGCCGCGTCTGCGACCGCGTCTACGACACCGGCCGCGACCTGCTGGACGCTGGCGTCATCGAAGGCGAAGACATGCTCCCCGGTACCGCGAAAGTGAAACTCATGTGGGCGATCGAAAACGCCGACGACGTGGCCGACGCGATGGGCGAGTCGCTGGCCGGCGAGATCCAAGACCGCTCGACGCCGTGGCTGTGAACTCGGTGCTCTCTCGGCACTACTGACACCGATCGCGGGAAAACGCCGGACGACTCCATCTTTTTCACGCCGGGCCGCGACCGTCGAGGTATGCAACCGACCGTCCGGCAGGCGCGGGCCGACGACTACGAGGACGTGGTCGCCTTCGCCGAGGAGGTCTGGGCCGACCGACCGGAGACCGTCGATTACATCCCCGACGTGTTCCGCGAGTGGGTCGAGAGCGACGGGCCGACCCAGCACACCGTCGTCGTCGAGGCCGACGGCGCGGCGGCGGGCCTCTGTCAGGCCGTCCTGCTGACCGAGAGCGAGGCGTGGTTTCAGGGGATTCGCGTGGACCCGGCCTACCGCGGCGAGGGATTCGGCCTGCGGATGGTCGACCGGCTGATGGATTGGGCGCGAGAACAGGGGGCGACCGTCGGTCGCAACATGGTGTTCTCGTGGAACGACGCCGGCCTGGGCCAGTCCATCGCCACCGGGTTCGACCCCCTCGCCGAGTTCCGGTGGGCCCACCCCGAACCCGGCGGGAGCGGCAGAGCCCCGCCCGCGGACCTCGCCGTCGAGAGCGATCCAGCGGCCGCGTGGAGCTACTGGACCGGCAGCGACGCTCGGACCTCGCTTTCGGGATTGGCGCTCGACCCCGAGCAGACGTGGGCGCTCTCGGAGTTGACCCGCGAGCGCCTGCACGCGCTGGCCGACGAGCAGGCCGTCTTCGCCGTCAAGGGCGACGGCACGCGGGGGATGGCCGCGCGGGTCCGGGAGACGGTCGACCCGACGGCGGAGGAGACGCTCGCGGAGTACGCCGTCGGGACGTGGGCGGACCTCGACGCCGCAGCGGCGCTGTTCGAGGCGATCCGAGCCGACGCCGCCGACCTCGGCGTCGACGGCACCCGCGTCCTGATTCCGGAGACGCCGCGCCACGCCGCCGAGGCGGCGGCCGCCCGCGCGACCCTCGCCGACTGGCCCGACTTCGTGCTGTCGGCGGACCTCACCTGAGAAGCTCGTTTTCGATCCGCGCCGTCACCCGCCGCTGACCGGCGGGAACAGCGCCAGTTCGGTGTCCGAATCGACCGTCGTCGCGAGGCCGTCACCGGCGGCGAAGGGGTCCTCACCGTCGACGAGCACGCGGACGTGGTCGGCCAGCTCGCCGTCCGTCGTGACCTCCCCTCGCAGGGCCGGTCGCGCCGTCAGCAGTTCGTCGAGCGCCGTCTCGACCGTCGCTCCCTCGTCGACGTCGACGCTGACGGTTCGGCCGTCTGCGGCGTCTCTGAGATGCGCGAACAGTTTCCACTCCATAGGTGAGGGCGGGAGGGCGGGAACAAAGAGGATTGCGACCCACTCACGTTTCGTCGCTCACGCGCCGTCGCGTTCCGTGTCGTCGCCATCGGACTGTTCCGAATCGGCCACGGACCCGTCGTCGGCCGCGCTCGCAGAGCCGCCGGCGCTCGTCTCGTCGGTTCCGTCCGTCTCCTCGGTGGCCGCGCCGACGCGTTCGTCCGGGTCCCACACTTCGACCGGTTCGTCGTCGGCGTCGGCCGATTCGTCCGGTTCGTCGTCGGCGTCGTCGGCCGGTTCAGGGGCGGCGGTGTCGGCGGTCGGTTCGGCGTCGTCATCGCTTTCGCCTATCAACGCCGCGTCGTCCCCCGCGCTATCAGCGTCGGTCGGCGGCGAGTCGCCTCTCCCGTCGGAGGAACCGGCGGGCTCGTCCCCGGCCGGCGACTCGGCGTCGGGGATCGATACCTCGCCGGAATCCGAGGAAAGGCCAGTCACGGACGACTGCTCGTCGCCCTCGGACTCGTCGCTCCGCTCCTCTCCGTCGTCTTCGTCGGCCGCGACCGGGTTCGCCGGTTCGCCGGTGCCGGCTGCGGCCGCTTCCAGCCGGCGGAGGGCGTCGGGCGTGGCGATGGCGTAGACGTGGTCGCCGGCGGCGAGGGCTCGCTCGCGCGAGGGGATCGTCTCGGGCGCGGTTCCCTCTCGGGTGACCGCGGCGACGATGACGCCGAGGCCGCCGACGGTCTGCCCGACGAGTTCGCTGCCCGCCTCGACGTGGACCGTCCCCATCGTCTCGTCGGCGGCCCGCAGGAGGGAGGCGAACTCCCGGTCGGGGCGGCTCTGGACCGGCAACGTGACGAGCTTGTACCGCTCGCTCGGGTCGAGCTTCTGCGTGTCGGCGGCGTCGATGGCGACGGTCACCACCTCGCCGGCGACGCCGCGGAGTTCGCCGGTGAGCACCCGACGGAGCGGCTCGGTCTCCCAGACCTGCACCAGATCGCCGGCGCTGGCGGCGTGTGCGGGGTCCGCGCGGACGGCGATGGCGTTGGTCGCCGGCGGCAGCGTCGGGCCGATACCGGCCGCCCGCGACCCGATGGCGAGGTACGAGACGCCCCCGTCGTCGAGTTCGAGGTCGACGTGGCCGACGCCGTAGTCGGTCTTGAGCCGCGTGACCAGCCGGTCGCGCAACTCCGCCTTCGTCAGCCGTCGGGGGAAGAGGAAGCGCCGCCCGGCCAGGTTCTCCCGCGTCGCCTCGGGAACCGCGTCGTAGCCGACGATGTGGTCGATGTCGTCGGGCAGTCTCACCGACGTGACTCGACCGACCGTCTGGACGATCTCGCTCACGTCCGCGTTCACGTCGCGGCCGCCCGTCGCGGCGAAGAGGTCGGTCCCGAGGTGGTCGCCGACCCTCACGCCGGTCAGCGCGGCGAACCCGCCGACGGCGAAGGCCGCGAGGTTCGGCAACACCGCCCCCGCCGCGAGGACGGTCTCGTCCCTGCCGATGACCTCGCCGAGCGCCCCGGTCGTTCCCAGCGACACCGCGACGACGCTCAACCCGAAGAGGACGCCGAGTCCGGTCGGGACGCGCTCGCGGACATACCACCGGTAGCCCATCGCGACCAGCGCGGCGGCCGCACCGGCGGCGATACCGAGCCCGAGCAACCGCGCGGCGAAGCGGAGGAGTATCTCCGTTATCGACCCGCCCTGAAGCGCCAGCCCGCTCTGCAGCAGCGCGGCGCTCACGCGACCGCCTCCTCGAAGGCGTCGAGGCTGTCGCGGGTCCCGGCGACGTACAGTTCGTTCCCCGCTTCGACGTCGATGTCGCCCCGCGGCGCGAGCTGCCAGCCGTCCTGCGTGCGGACGGCGAAGACGGCCACGCCGTAGGTCTCTCGGACGCGGGCCTCGCCCAGCGTGGTGCCGTCGAGCGGTCCCGCCGAGCGGACCGCGACGCGGCGGAACCGGTTGCCGGCCCGACGCAGCAGCGAGACGAGTTCGTACTCCCGGCGAGTGCCCCGCGGCTCGACGACTACCTTCGCGTCGGCGCTCCGGAGCAACGGCCTGACGTCGGTGCGGTTGACCGCCACGGTCAAGCGCCCCTCGCCGCCGTCGGTGGTCGGTGCCAACACCTGCGCCGGCGGCTTCTCGGCGTCGGCCAGCTCCGGCTCGTCGGGCGTCTCGACGGGCGCGTCTTCCGCGCCGTCACAGCGCGCGCTCACCACGGTCCCGCGGACCTGCGCGTCCGGCGTGAGCACCGTCACCTCGTCGTTTCGGGCCAGTCCGGTCGGCAGGACGGCGTCCACGGAGACGGCGTGCCGGCCGTCGCCCACCCGCTTCGAGAGCCCGGAGAAGGGCGGGGCGGCGACGACGCTCGCGCGGCCGCGCTCGTCGATACTCACCTCGACGTCGCCGAGGTCGAACTCCGTCTTCAGGCGCTCGGCCATGCGCGATTCCAGTTCGCCGATGCGGAGGTCGACGGGGAACGTGTACTCGACGCTCCGGATCTCGACTCGGAGCGGTTCCGGCAGCGGCGGGTATCCCTCCATGTCGGCCACCTGTCCGACAACGCTGATCCGCACCTCGTCGCCGCCGCCGACCAACTCGACGACGTCAGTCGAGATGCGCCTGTTCCGGAGGCTCTGCAGCGAGAGACGCTTCGGGAACGTCGCGCCCATCTGGTCGCCCTTGCTGTGGGCGTACATCGACACCATCCCGACCAGCAGGATGGCGGTGATGATCCGCTCGGCGTTGGGGGCCTGCGTGATCGACTCGTCGGCCAGCGCCAGCAGTCCGCCGCTGACCCCCGCCAGCGCGATGGCGAGGACGGCGACACCGAAGCCCGGTAGCGTCACGCCGGTCAGATACTTGAAGCCGAACCCCAGCGTCCAGGAGGCGAGCGCCGGGATGACGCCGACCAGCAACCCGAGATAGATGCCGAGGAGAATCTCGATCGGGAGCGAAGCCATGTCCCCTACGTGCGCGTCGGATGATATATCGCTTCCGACGCGGCACGTCGTCCCGACCGCCCGATGACAGCACATTTACACCGTCCGATGGCTACGAAGCCGTATGGACAGACGGCGGGACTGGCTCGGGGCGCGCGCGGCGGTGCTGCTGCCGGCAGTGGTCGCGGTGCTCTCCTTCGCGACGGGTGTCGTCAACATCAGCCAGGTGGTCATCACCGAACCGATGTTCGACTTCGTCCCGCAGAGCGTTCAGCGGGCGGCCGGGTTCACCGGGGCGCTCACCGGGTTCTCGCTGCTTCTCGCCGCGTTCGGGCTGCGCCGACGGTTGCGAGTCGCCTGGTTCGTCACCCTCGTCCTGTTGCCCGTCTCGGCGCTACAGGGCGTCGTCCAGACGTCGCCGGTCTCCCTGCCGCTCGTCGTCCTCTCGCTGGTGTCGCTGCCGACGCTGTTGCTGAACCGGAAGCGCTTCGACCGGCCGGTCGACCTCTCGGCGGCCCAACTGGCCGCCGGAGCCGCGCTACTGGGTGCGCTCGTGTACGGAACCGCCGGCACCTACGCGCTGCGCGATGAGTTCAACAACGTCTCGACGCTCACGGACGCCTTTTACTACACGCTCGTCACCGCCAGCACTGTCGGCTACGGGGACGTGACGCCGGCGAGCGAACAGGCGACGCTCTTTGCCCTCTCGGTGGTCGTCATCGGGACGGCCAGTTTCGCCATCGCGCTCGGGTCCCTACTCGGCCCGGCGATCGAAAAACGCCTCTCGGAGGCACTCGGGAACATGACAGACGCACAATTGGACTTGCTGGAGGGCCACGTCCTGGTCCTCGGCTACGGCGACCTGACGGAACCGATTTTAGACGAGCTCGCGAAGAGCGCCGAATTCGTCGTCATCACGCCGGATTCGGAGACGGCCGCGCGGTTGCAGAAACGGGACATCGCGGTGCTGACGGCGAACCCAAGCGACGAGGAACCGCTCCGGCGAGCGGCGATCGAGGACGCGCGCGCCGCGGTCGTCGCCACCGACGACGACGCGGAGGACGCCCTCTCGATCCTGACGGCGCACAACCTCAACCCCGACCTGAACATCGTCGCCGCCGCGACCGACCGCGAGAACGTCGAGAAGCTGCGGCGAGCGGGCGCGAGCACGGTCATCAGTCCTGCGCTCATCGGCGGGCACCTGCTCGTCCAGTCGGCGATGGGCCGACAGGGGATGGAGAACATCGCCGACCACCTCTTAGACGTCGAGCGCGAGAGCGACCTCTAGTGGCTCCGGTCCACGATGGCGACGTCGGTGTCGATGTCCTGTAGCCGCTCGAACGTCGGCGGCGCGATGAACCGCGAGGCGGCGCTCCGGTCCTGGCTGGCCCCGATGATGACCAAGTCGTACTCCGAACCGGTGTCGACGAGGAACGACTGGATGTCGGTCCGCGCCCCGCGCGTCTCGATCGGGGCGTCGAACGGTTCGACGAGGTCCATCAGCATCGACTCGGCGCGGCGGCGGTCGCCGCTCTCCCCGATACAGGTCGCCACCGCGACGCGACCGCTCGCCCCCGCGAGTCGGATGGCGAAGTCGACCATGTTGTGCGCGACGTCGCTGGCCCGCCGAACGGGCACCAGCACGCGCTTCCACCGGGTGCGACCGTTGCGCGAGCGGTGGACCAGCACGTCCGTATCGCCGCGGAACAGCTGCCGGAGGTACGGCGTCAGCGCGCCGTGTTCGCTCTCGTAGGGCGCGGCGATGAGGTCGCAGTTCGCGTCGTCGGCCGCCCGGAGCGTCGTCGCGGCGGCCGGTTCGTCGCTCGCGGCGACGACCACCTGACAGGGGACGCCGACCCGTGTCTCCACTTCCCACGCCCGCGTTTCGAGTCGGTCGACCTCGTCCCGAATCGCGTCGCTCACGTCCTCACCGGCGAGGTCCGCTGTACTCGCGTTGCGTTGTCTGAGCGGGCCGTTCAACAGCGCGCGTTCGGTCTCGGCGGCCTCGGGGTCGTCGACGATGTCGAGTAAGACCACCTTCCCCGCGTCGTGGGCCGCCGCCAGCCGCGCCGCGAGCATCGCCGTCGCGCCCGCGCTGTCCCCGCGCATCGGGACGAGGACGTGGTCGTCGCCGGTAGTGGACTTGTACAGGACCGTCGCGCGCCGGTCGTAGAAGCGGTCGCGCCAGACGACGAAGACCAGCGCGACGAGCGAACTGGCGAGGAAGATGCTCCCGACGAAGGGCATCCGTTGCGACGGTTGGACCAGCAGCGTCAGCAGCGCCGTCGAGTACGCCGACGGTTCCTCGATGTCGAGGGGCCACGTTATCAGTCCCGTCGCCAGCACCGCCAGCGTCGCCGCCCCGGCGGCCACCTGAAACTGGCCCTGCGGCCCGTTGAGTACCGTGTTCGACACCCACAGCGCGCCGAGCCCGCACATCGCGCCGATGGTCAATCCGCCGACGAACCGCCCCGGCTCCGAGTACTTCCCCCGCGGGTCGGCAAACAGCGTGTGGGTGCCCGACGCCAGCGGCGGGAAGAGCAGGAACGACAGCGTCGGGACGACGTTCGAGACGGCCGTCACCAGCCCGATGAGCAACGGGACGAACACCAGCACGGAGAGGTGGACGATGTGGTCGGTCGTCTCCGCCCAGCGCCGGAACTCGCGGAGTTCGCGCCGTTCGACCCGCCGCGCTCGCGCGGCCGCCGCGCGGAACCGCCGGGTCAACTGTTCGAGCATAGGTCCCGTGAGGACGGTCAGACCCCTAAGCCCACCGGCCCGGAGTCCCTCAGAGCGTGGTCGCGGCGGTCAACGCGATCTCGATGGCCCGTTCGACGTTGTCCTTGGCCTTCTCGGGCAGTTCCTCGTCGTCCGTCTCGCCCTTCTGGGTCCCCTCGACGAGGTTGCCGTCGACGGTGCATATCGCGCCCGCCGACAGGCCCTTCCGGCGGGCCAGCGTGAAGATGGCGGCGGCCTCCATCTCGACGGCCAGCAGTCCGGCGGCCTCCCAGTCCTCGACGTACGCGTCGGTCTCGGCGTAGAAGGCGTCGTCCGTCGCGATCGCGCCGACGTGAACCGCTTCACCGTTGGCTTCCGCGGCGTCGACCAGCGCCGAGAGCGTCTCGTAGGTCGGCACCGCCGGAACCGTCATCTCCTCGTAGCGCTCGCTGGTCCCCTCGTCCTTGGCCGCGCCGGTAGCGACGACCATGTCGCCGATCTCGATCTCCGACTGGAGCGCGCCCGTCGTCCCGACGCGGACGAACGTCTCGACGCCCACCGCGGCCAGTTCCTCGACGGCGATGGCCGCCGACGGCGACCCGATGCCGGTCGAGCAGATCGTCAGGTCGGTCCCCTCGTAGGTGGCGTTGACGACCTTGTACTCCCGATTCTCGGCGACCGTCTCGCTCTCCTCGCAGTGGCTAGCGATGCGGTCGACCCGTCCGGGGTCGCCCGGCAGCAGCGCCACGTCGTTCACGTCCCCCGATTCGACCAGCAGATGGGGCTGTTTCGCCATAGCGGGCGTTCGACGGGTCCGCACAATAACGGCGGGGGTTCGCCCGAACAGTCAGGTGGTCGCGCCGCGACGGTAGCCGTATGAGCGACCTCTCGCCGCTCGACAGGCGGATGCGCTGGCCGACGGTCGCCGCGCTCGTCGTCGGCTTCGGGTTGGGCGTCCTCGCCGTCCTCGTCCCCCGGACCGTCGGCGGCGCGGCGCTGCCGTGGGTGGTCGCGCTCCCCTTCGGCGGCGTCGCGGCGCTGTTCCTCTACGGCGTGATGTACCGCAACCTCTCGGAACGGATCGAGTGACGACGCCGACCGCCCGACGGCGGGGGATCAGGTCGGGATGAACAGAAAGAGCACCACGTTGTTCACCGCCGGCCCCAGACCGACGGCGGCGACGAACGCGAGCAGGAGGCTCCCCTCGACGGGTTCGTCCTCCAGGTACTCGTGCATGAGGAAGACGACGCCCACCGCGACGACGAGCTTCACGAGGACGAACAGCCAGCCGACGCCGACGACCGAGGCCGTCGGTAGCGTCCCGGCGAACTCCATGATCGCGCGCGGAATGGGCGACCGTTCGCCGATGCCGATGACGTCCGCGCCGACGGCCGTCGAGACGCCGTCTAACGCGTGGGCGAAGATGACCACGGGCGCGGCGTATCGGGTGCGGACGATGACCGGCGTCCGCCAGAGCGCGGCCGCGAGGAGCGTGAGGCCGGCGACGACGAGCGCGCCGACGACGGCGACGGTGGGCCAGACGAGCGAGAGCAGCCCCGACCGGAGCGCCGTGATCGCCGCCAGGACGAGCAGGACCGTCATGACGCCGGTTCCGACGAGACCGAGGTTGCGCGAGACGTTCTCGTCGTGGCCCCGACGGACGCCGAACAGCGAGAGGACGACCCAGACGGTCCCGAGCGTGACGTACGTCGTGAAGTAGACCGCGGGCGTGCCGAACAGCGGGCGAATCGCGGCGTCGTACAGCTCGATGGGCGGTTGGTTCAGCGCGTGGAGCGTGCCGCCGATGACCATCCACGGGGCCAGCGCGACGACGGTCCGCTGGTCGATGGGCGGTTCGAACGCCACCAGCAGGGCCGTCACCAGCAGCGTCCCGGCCGTCAGCGCCACCAGATACGGCAGCGGCGGCAGCGCGAACCCCGAAGGCAGTACCATATCCCCACGCCAACGTCGGACGCCGAAAAGCTTCCGACCTCGTCTCGGGTGGTACGCCGGTCCGTTCGACTGGTTTTCGGTTGAACGCCAGCTACCCGCATCTCCGTGCCGGGACGTTTAGGTACGCGCCCGCTGTTGGGCCGGACATGGACGACGTTCCCGACCGGGTCGAACACACCGTCCTCGGGCCGGCGACGACGCCGGAGGACGTGCGGTCGTGTCTCGACGACGCGCTGGAGTACGGAACGCGGGCCTGCATCCCGCCGTGTTACCTCGCGCTGGCGGCCGACTACGCCGACGTTCCGCTCGCGACGGTCGTCGACTTCCCGCACGGACAGGGGAGCACCGACGCCGTCTGTGCGGCCGCCAGGGACGCGTGGGACCGCGGGGCCGACGAACTCGACCTCGTCTCGAACCTCGGGCTGCTGCGAGCCGGCGAGGACGACGCGCTGGGCGAGCACCTCACCGAAGTCGTCGCGGCCGTCCCGGTCCCGGTGAAGGTCATCGTCGAAGCGCCGCTGCTGAGCGACGCTGAACTCCACCGCGTCGGCCGCCTCGCCGCCGACGCGGACGCCGCCTATCTCAAGACCGCGACGGGATTCTCAGAGGGCGGCGCGACGGTCCACGACGTGGAGATCCTGAGCCAGTATCTCCCGGTGAAAGCCAGCGGCGGCGTCGGATCGTGGGACGAGGCGAAGGCGATGTTCGACGCCGGAGCCGAGCGCATCGGGGCGTCCAGCGGCGACGTCATCGTCCGCGAGTGGCGCGAACAGCGAGCGGAGTAGGGCGCTTACGCCCGCAGTTCGCGGGTCGTCGACGACTGTATCCACGCGCCGTCGTCCTCGCGGTCGTAGACGAGGAGGTCGCCGTCGACTCGGAGCGCGGCGTACCGGTCGTCTATCGGGGCCGCGGACCGCTCTCGCCTCGGTTCGAATTCGCCGGTCATGAGTTAGTGAGGCTGGTCGACGCGCCGCCGGCGCATCCGTCGAGCGCCGGGTCCGGGTCGACGCGGACCGTCCCGCCGCCAGCGACCGAGACCATGCAACCCCCGTAAGTGAACGACACCCGACTGCTGGCTGACGATGCAAGGACGGCCGAGAGCGCGTCGGGTTCCACCACGTCGTACAGCGACGTCTCCAACTCCGAAACCGGGGTGTCGGTCGCGTCGGCGACGGCGGCGACGATGCCGTGGGTCAGCGCCTCCGTCGACGAGACGTCGCCGACGGTCCGTTCGACGTGACACTGTCGAGTCTCACGCTCGCTCATTGAATCGACGTACGCGGTACACGAGGATAGGGCTGGCCACTACATGGCCACACGCCGTCGGTGCGGTGCCACTATACATTTAGACCGGCGTCGTCCCCGCGACTCGCTTCGCCGTCGACCGACCGCGGCGCGGTGCCGTCAGCTATCGGTCTCTCGCCGCCACCGCTCCCGACAGACCTCGCCGCAGAACGCGTAGATTCGGTGTCCCTCCTCCGGGACGGTGGTCACCGGGTACCACTCCGTCGTGTCGATCGGGGTACCACAGGTGGTACAGAGACGGGGCGAGTCCGCCGGTAGCGTGGTCTTTTCGAAGGATTCTCGGGCCATACGCCGTGAGATCAGAGCCGCCTCCGCCGCGCGGTTCGACCGTCGCCGATGCGTATATTCGGGGCCGCAGGGGGAAAACGAGCGTCGCTACGTGGCTAGTGCCGCCGCCGCAGTGCCCACTATACACTGAAACCGCGCTCACTCGTCCAGCAACAGGTCCAGTAGCTCCCGCTGACTCGCTCGCAAGTGTCGGTTGAACGTGGGTTGGGAGACGCCGAGCGCCGCCGCCACCTCCTCGCCCGTGTTCTCACGGGGCCACTCGAAGAACCCGCTCAGGTGGGCGGTCTCGATCGCCTCCCGCTGCTTGTCGGTGAGGCGGTCGAGGAGCTCGGACCGGAACGCCGTCGCCGTCTGTATCGGCCGGTCGCGCTCGCGTCGCGCGAGCAGCGTCGCGCCCTCGAAGGCCGTCTCGAACAGCCGGGCGAACTCCCTGACGTCGCGGTCGGTCGGCAGTTCGACGACGAGGCGCGCGTCGGTCCCGTCACCGGTGAGGGATTGCGGGACGCCGCCGTGGTCGAGGGCGACGCCGGCGACGCTCTCGCCGACGACCGGACACTCGTAGAGGCTCTCGGACTCGTCGCCGGCGACGCGTCTGAGTTCGCCGAGGCCCGGCGACTCGGCCACGAACTCGCCGACCGCGTCCGGGTCCGCGCCCCGAAGGGTGAAGAACGCCCGGTACGGGCCGCTCCCCTCCGAGACGACTCCCTCCAGTTCGAACTCGGCACCGACGGCCCGCACGCACCGGAACAGCGGCGTATCGGGGTTCTCGATTCCGAACTCCAGTTCCACCCGTCGGTCGCTCGTCAGTGCCGTCTTGCGCTCGGCGGCGGTTATCGCGTAGCCCACCAGCTCGCCCACGTCCGCGAGGACCGCTCGCTCGGTCTCGCCGAGGTGGTCGGGGTCACTGCCGTAGACGGTCAGCACGCCGTATACGGCCTCCTCGTAGCGCACCGGCACCGAGACGACGGTGCGGTAGTCGCGCTCCAGCGCCGCCTGTTCCCACTGGTCGAACGGGGGGTCGGCGCGGGCGGGCGACGCGGCCCGAGTGGCGTGGTCCTCGACGGTGCGACCGGCCGGCTCCGCCCCGCCGGCGACGACCGTGATCGCGTCCAGATAGCCCGAGTCGTCACCCGCCCGCGCCGTCGGCCGCACCTCGTCGCTGACGGGGTCGCGGGTCCCGAACCACGCGAACTGATAGGGACCGGTCGCCGCGAGCCGCTCGCAGACGGTCGATTCGATCTCCCCCCGGGAGTCGGTGCCGACGAGCGCCGTCGCGACGTCGCGAATCACCTCGTTGATCCGGTCCATGCGCTCCAGGCGCTCGGTCTTCGCTTCGAGCGTCTCCGTGCGCTCTCGGAGCGACGACTCGCGCTCGACCCGGTCGAGCGCGGTTTCGACGTGCGCCGCGAGCACCCGCGCGAGGTCGACGTCCGCCTCGGAGAACGATTCGGCGGTCGTCTCGCCGGCGATGAACACCCCGTGCTCTCCGAGCGGGAGGACGATCGCGCTGTCCAGCGGCGTCCCCGAGTCCGAGACGTCGGCCCGGAACTCGATGTCCTCGTAGACGGTTCCCTCGCTCTCGACGAACACCCGCCAGGACTCGCCGTTCTCCGGGGCGAACAGCGACTCGTCGCCGACCAGCTCGGTGACGGCGTCGCTCCGGGCGCGGGGCAGGAGGCGGTTCCGCTCGGAGTCGTACAGCTCGACGGCCGCCAGTCCGAGTCCCAGCGTCTCCCCGGCGGCCGAGACGGCGGTGTCGCAGACGGCCTGCGCCGACTCGGCCTCGGTCAGCTCCCGCGACACCTCGTTGAGCGTCTCCAGTTGGGCCTCCCGCCGGGTGCGCTCGGTGATGTCGCGCCCCTCCGGGACGAGCAGCTCCACCTCGCCGCGCTCGTCCGTGATGGGCCGGACGGAGAAATCGATCGTCGCGACGCGGTCGCTCCCCCGCACGTCCAGCTCGTGGCGGACGAACTCCCCCTCGGCCGCCCGCCGAACGTCCTCTCTGACCCGCTCTCGGACCTCGGGACTCGTTCGGAACCACTCGGTCTCCCAGAACGGTTCGCCGACGACGTCCGCGCGGTCCAGGCCGCCGAACGCCAGCGCCGTCTCGTTGGCCTCGAGGACGGTGCCGTCAGGCTCCAGCAGTCCGGTGAACTGGTACGTCTGGTCGAAGACAGCTTCGAGGCGGCGCTGGCGCTCCCTGCGCTCGGTGACGTCGGTGATGAACCCCTCGATGGCGACCAGTTTGTCCCCCTCGAAGACCCCCTCACCCTGCTCCCAGACCCACCGCTCGGTGCCGTCGGCGCGTCGTATCTGATACGTGAGCGTGAACGGTTCTCGGTCGCCGATGGCCGCCTGCACGTCCTCCCAGACCCGCTCTCGGTCGTCCGGGTAGATGACGTCCTCGCCCCAGCTCACGTGCCCCGACTCTATCTCGGCGGGGTCGTACCCCGTGAGGTCCGAGCACCCCGCGCTGACGAACGACATCGGCCAGCCGCGCTCGTTCTCACAGCGGTAGGCGATGCCCGGCAGGTTGTCGACGAGCGTCGAGAACATCCGGTTGCGCTCGCGAAGCTCCGCCTCGGTCCGCTTCCGCTCGGTCACGTCCCGCGCCTCGGGGACGAGCGCCACGACCCGGCCGTCCTCGTCGGTGACCGGCGTCAGCGAGACGTCGACGGTGATCTCCTCGCCGTCGGCCCCGACGACCGTCGCCTCGTAGCGGACGAACTCCCCGGTCGCCGCCGTCTCGACGGCGTCGCGGAGCCGTTCGCGCGCGGCCTCGGAGTGAGACCACCAGGGCGTCTCCCAGAGCGGCGAGCCGACCGCGTCGGTCAGCTCGACGCCGGCGAAGTCGAGCGCCGCCCTGTTCGCCTCCACGAGCGTCCCGTCCGGCTCGGCCAGTCCGACCAACTGGAGCGACGCTTCGGTCTGTGCGTCGTACGACCGGACCCTGTCCGGCGACTCCGAGAGGTCCGCCGCGACGACGCCGTATCCCGTCAGCGTCCCGGCTGCCCGAAGCGGCGTGACGACGAACCGCCCCCAGAGCCGGGACCCGTCGGCTCGGACCCGCCACCCCTCGTCGACGACTTCGCCGTCCGTCTCGACCCGTTCGAGTATCCGCCAGGGAAGGCCGTCGTCGGCGTCCGCCTCGGTGTAGAACGCCGCGAGCGGCTCACCGACCGCCGCGTCGGCGTCGTAGCCGAGCAACCGTTCGGCACCGTCGCCCCACTCGGCGACCCGGCCGTCGCGGTCGAGGACGAACACGCCGTAGCGACGGACCCGCTCGCAGAGCAGCCGGTATCGGTCGCGGTCGCCGCCGAAACTCTCCCCGCCGTCGGTGCGGACGGAACCGGACGCGCTCCGGAACCGACCGCTGTCAGCCCGATCCGTTTGTATCGACGCTGCTCGGTTTCCGGCCGCGCGCGGAGTGTCCCCACAGCGGGACGCGGCGCTCGGTGATCTCTCGTCTCTGAGATGCCGGACTCGCATACACGTGTCTATAATGATTATAGTCACACATAGTAACACGTGATTATCGGCCACCACACCGGTCGGCCGAATCCGTCGCCCTTTTGCCGACGAGGCCGTACCTTCCGGACGAATGGCCCGCTACCACATCGAGACGTACGGGTGCACCTCCAACAGGGGTGAGACCCAGCAGATAGAGCAGGCGCTCCGCGAGGGCGGCCACCACCCCGCCGACGGGCCGGAGTCGGCGGACGTGGCCATCCTCAACACCTGCACGGTACTGGAGAAGACCGAGCGCAACATGCTCGCGCGGGCCAAAGAACTGGACGCCGAGACGCCGGCTGACCTCGTGGTCACGGGCTGTATGGCGCTCGCACAGGGCGAGCAGTTCCGCGACGCCGACGTCGACGCCGAAGTCCTCCACTGGGACGACGTGCCCCAGCACGTCCTCAACGGCGAGTGTCCCACCGTGACGCCCGACACCGAGACGGTTCTGAACGGCGTCGTCGGCATCCTCCCCATCGCCCGGGGCTGTATGTCCGACTGCTCCTACTGTATCACCAAGCAGGCGACCGGGCGAATAGAGTCGCCCTCCGTCTCCGAGAACGTCGAGAAGGCCCGGGCGCTCGTCCACGCGGGCGCGAAGGAAATCCGCATCACCGGGCAGGACACCGGCGTCTACGGGTGGGACCGGAATCAGGGGACGAGCCTGCTCCCCGAGCTCTTAGAGCGCATCTGCACCGAGATCGACGGCGACTTTCGCGTTCGCGTCGGGATGGCGAACCCGAAGGGGCTGCACGGCGTGCGCGAAGAACTCGCGCAGGTGTTCGCCGAACACGACGAGCTGTACAACTTCATCCACGCGCCGGTCCAGTCGGGCAGCGACGACGTGCTCGCGGACATGCGCCGCCAGCACGCCGTCGACGAGTATCTGGAAGTCGTCGAGGCGTTCGACGACGCCTTGGACTACTGGACGCTCTCGACGGACTTCATCGTCGGTTTCCCGACCGAAGACCCCGAGGACCACGAGCGGTCGATGGAACTACTGCGAGAGACCCGCCCCGAGAAGATCAACGTCACGCGCTTCTCGAAGCGGCCCGGCACCGACGCCGCCGACATGAAGGGGCTGGGCGGCCAGACGAAGAAGGACCGCTCGAAGGCCATGACCGAGTTGAAGATGGACGTGACGGGGTCGGCCTACGAGGAGATGGTCGGCCGCGACTCGTCGGTCCTGCTGGTCGAGGACGGCACCGACGAGTCGCTGGTGGGGTACGACGAAGCGTACCGACAGGTGGTCATCGCCGACGCCGAGGAGCGAGGGCTGGAAGTCGGCGACTTCGTCGACGTGGAGATCACGAGCCACAACACCGTCTACGCCTTCGGCGTGCCGGTCGAGCGCCGGCAGTTGGCGGACTGACCGGCCGGACACCGAAGCCGGGAAGTGCCGAACGCCGTAAGCGGTGGTATGCGACGGCGACGCCTGTTGGCGACGGCCGGAGCCACGCTAGGGGCGCTATCCGGCTGTGTCAGCCGCGCTGACGAGAGCCGGCCGCTTCGCGTCGACGGGCCGGGCGAGGACGATCACCTTCCGGCTCGCTACACGTGTGACGGCGCGGGTGTGTCACCACCGTTCGCCATCCAGCACGTTCCCGAACCGACGGCGGGACTCGCGATCGTCGCCGAGTCTAACCGCGACGCCATCATCGAACCCGTCCGCTGGGCGCTCTGGAACGTCCCCAGCGACCGCGCCCGGATTCGCGGCGGTCTGCCGCGAAAGCGCGTTCTCGACGGATTGGGCGGCGCGCGGCAGGGGCTCGCACCCGACGGTGAACCGGGCTACGCCGCTCCCTGTCCGGCGGCGGGGACCACCCAGAGCTATCGGTTTCAGGTGTACGCGCTGGAACGGCGACTGGACCTCCCGCCCGACGTGAAGAACGACGACGCGCTCGACGCCATCAACGCCGCGACGCTGTCGAGCGCCCGGTTCGTCCTCCGCTACGACCGGCCCGCGACCGAGGCCGAGACCGACTGAGACGCGTCACTCCAAGTCCGCCAACCGCTCGACTTCGTCGTCGTCCTTCCACTCGCCGAGCTCCTTCGGGTCGACGTGGACGAAGACGTCGTCCACTTCGGGGAGTTCCCGTATCGCCTCGATGACCGCCGTCTCGATGTCGTGGGCCTCCCGGAGCGTCAGGTCGCCCTCGACCTCGATGTGGAGACTCACGTCGATCTCCGGGCCGACGTAGTGGGCGATGACGTCGTGTGCACCCTGTACCTGCGGGTGGTCGAGCGCCCGCTTCAGAATCTCGCGACGGAGGTCCGCGGGCGGCGCGGCCCCGACCAGGTAGGCGACGTTGTCCCGGACCACCTCGACGCCGGTGTAGACGATGCCGACGGAGACGACGATGGCCGCGAGCGGGTCGGCCATCGGGTAGCCGGCGGTCGCGCCCGCGACGCCGACCAGCGCCGCCCCGGCGGTCAGGATGTCGTTGCGGTTGTCCTTCGCGGTCGCCACCAGCGCCGGGGAGTTGCTTTCCCGCCCGGCCCGCAGACAGTACCGATAGAAGGCGTACTTGACGAGCGCCGTGAGCGCGAGGACGCCCACGGCCGTCGGACCGCGCGTGACGGTGACCTCACCGCTCAGAAGCGCGCCCGCGGCCTGCCAGAGGACGACGCCGCCGGCGGCGAAGATCCCCGCGGCGACGAACAGCGAGACGAACGGCTCGATGCGCTCGTGGCCGTGGGGGTGCTCGAAGTCCGGCGGGCGCGTCGTCAGATAGAGCCCGGCGACGACGACCAGCGAGTAGGCGGTGTCGGCGACGCTGTTGACCGCCTCGGACTGGACCGCGAGACTGCCGGTCGTCAGCCAGACGCCGCCCTTCAGGAGGGCCAAGACGACGTTGACGCCCAGGACGAGCAGCCCGACCCGCCGGAGGGTAGCGCGGCGCGACATCTGCCTGGACGTAGACAGGGGCGATTAAAGCCCCTTCGGAGGCGCTTCGACGCGAACGGCCCGGTCCGCGCCCGGCACGCTGGTCCCCTCCTGTTCGGCGAAGGCCTCGTGCAGTCGGTCGTAGGTGTCCTCGACCGCCTCGACGATGACCTTCGTGTCGCTGACGACGGGCATGAAGTTCGTGTCACCGTCCCAGCGCGGCACGACGTGGGTGTGGAGGTGGTCGTCGATGGACCCGCCGGCCGCGGAGCCACCGAGGTTCAGCCCGGCGTTGAACGCGTCGGGGGAGAGCGCCGACTCCAGCGCGGCGAACGCCCGCTGTTTCAACTGCGCGTGCTCTAAGAGCGTCTCGTCGTCCAGCGCGCGGTACTCGCCGGTGTGGTCGTGCGGAATGACCATGACGTGACCGGGGTTGTAGGGGTAGTTGTTCAGCAGGACGAACGCGCGGTCGCCCCGCGCGACCACCCTGTGCTCGCGGTCGGCGTCGTCGTCGCGGAACGCACAGAAGACGCAGTCGTCGTCAGCCGTCTCGTCCTCTCGCTCGACCCACTCGATGCGCCACGGCGCGAACACCTGGTCCATACAGCCACCGTGTGGCCGATTCGCCTAAAACGACTTCGACCGCCGAGAACGGCTATTTAAATCTACCGGCCGTTTCTGTTCCAGACGCCGTGAGACAGTTCCAGGGACTGTTATCAACCGTATGCAACCGTCTAAGGCGGTAGCTCACAGATTCCGTTGCCGTCTGGCGAAAAACGGTGCTGAACGGATCCAACGGTGGGGAGTTTTTATACTCCTCTCGCCGGTAGACCGGAGTGGGATGGCAGCTACAAACGACGGCGTCGATATGTCAGAGGCATGCTCGTCATGCGACCGCGAGACACCACACGACGTGCGTGTCCAGATACAGACCGAGAGCTCCAAACGCGAGAACGCGGAGTTCTCCCGCGAGCCGTATCGAGTCAGCGAGTGCCAGATCTGTGGCACCACCACGCACACGCGCATGAACAACGCGTAGCCATCCCATCGAGAACTGACACAGCCCCGACGCCCACGGTGCGGGCCGTGCGGCGTCACTCCTCGCTGAACAGAACGGCCTTTTCGAGCGCTGCTCTTGTCCGTAGCCGCTCCTTACTCTCCCGACCGTACCGTTCGTAGCCGCGCTTCGCGGACAAGCACTATCTGAGCGGACGGCTAAAACGTGACTCGGCGGCTCGTTCCGCTTCGCGCCCGTCCTATCGAGAGCGCGTCGTCACTTCGATGCCGTCGTCGGTCACGATGACGGTGTGCTCTTTCTGGCTGACGAATTTCCCCTCCTCCTCCTTGAGGACGGGGTAGCCGTGGACGATGTTCTGCTGTTTCAGGCGACGAAGCGCCATCTTCGCGCGCGCGGAGTCGAGCCACCGGGCGGCGAAGGGCAGCGTCTTGAACTCCTCGGAGATCTGCTCTAAGACCTGTCGGGCGTTCCGGTCGCGGACGGACCCCTCGCGTTCCAGCGCGAAGATCTCCTCGGAACTCCCCTCCTGGACTTTCCCGCGGCCGTCCGTGGCGAACGGCTCGATCGCGACGACGTCGCCGGGCTGGAGCTCAGCGCCCTGTGACACCGAGCGGTTCGGGATGTTCGGGGAGGTGTGTTGCTCCCAGTGACCGAGTCCGTGGCCGGTGAGGTTGACGACGGGGTTGAAGCCGTACCCCTCGATGACCCCCTCGACGGCCGCGCCGATGTCGCCGACGTCGACGCCCGGTCCGGCCACGTCGAGGGCGGCGTCGAGCGCCTCCTCGGAGGCCGCGGCCAGTTCGTCGTGGCCCGAGAGGTCGACCGTGATCGCGGTGTCGGCCAGCCAGCCGTCGACGTGGACGCCGATGTCCAAGTTGACCATCTCCTCGCCGAAGGTGGTCTCGTCGTCGCGCTCGGGCGTCGCGTGAGCGGCCTCCTCGTCGATGGAGATATTGACCGGGAAGGCGGGCTCGCCGCCCAGGTCACGAATCTCCTCTTCGGCCCACTCGGCGACTTCGAGGTGGGACGCGCCCACTTCGACTCGCTCTGCGGCCTCGTCGCGCACCTGCGCGAGGATCTCGCCGGCCTCGCGGCACTTCTCGTACTGCTCGGACTCGAAGTCCACGTCGCTCATGCCCCGGCGTTCGGCGCTGTGCGTGAAAGCGTTTGTCGTTATAGCTCAGACGGCCGAGCGGAATCGAGCGAGGACGCCGTAGCCCGAGAGGACGGCGACGGTGACGGCGGCGGCGACGGCCACGAGGAGACCGAGGTACGAGCGCGGCGTCGTCACCACGAGGGGACGGCCGACCGCGGCGGCGTACACCGCGAGGAGCGCGTCGTCCGCGAGCGCGACGCCGGAACACGCCAGCAGCGTCGCGCCGCCGACCGCGAGGGCGGTCCCGGCCCACGACTGCCCGCGGCGGGCGGCGTCGAGTCCGGCGACGGTGGCGGCGAGGAGGGCGAACGCGACGGCGAAGACCGACAAGAGGGGATCCATGGCCGAGCGTTCGGCGGCCGCCGCGAAAAGCGTTCACTCCCGGGGGGTCCGGGCGGTCTGCATCGAGTCGGTGTTGTACTCGCTCCCGACGTGGCCCGCGTGGTCGAGGACGAGGAGGCCCGCGCGACCCCCGGTGGCATCCTCGAACTCCGCGACGGCCTCCTCGGCGGCCTGTCGCGGACCGAACGTCTCCAGGAGGTTGACGGCCCGCCGAGCGAGCCCGAAGCGGGCGATGGCCTCGCCCTCCCCCGTCGCGCTCGCCCCGCCCCGTTCGTCGGCGAAGAAGCCCGACCCGACCTGCGGCACGTCGCCGACCCGACCGGCCAGCGCGAACCAGCGTCCGGCTGTCGAGGTCGCGGCGGCCAGTCGCTCCCCGTCGGTGGCGACTGCTCCGACGGTGTCGGTGCCGGCGAAGTGCTCGCGCACCCACGCGAGGTGGTCACCGACGTCCTCGCCGGGCGGGTCCGCCCGCTGGTAGCGGTCCCGCGTTGCCTCGGTCGTGAGGTCCTCGTCGGTCGCGACGCCGCTCGTGGCGGCCAGTTCGACCGCCGGGTCGCCGGCGAGGAGGACGTGGGGCGTCTCGCTCGCGACGACGCGGGCGACGGCGGTGGCGTGACAGACCCCGGCCATCGCACACGCCGCGCCGACCGTCCCGTTATCGGTCATCAGGCCCGCGTCGGTCCGGACGACGCCGTCGCTCTGCACGGCCCCGCCGACGCCGGCGTTGAACGCCGGGTCCCGTTCCAGCGGTCTGATGGCTTCCCCGACGGCGTCGAGCGGCGTCTCCGCCTCGCTCGCGCGCTCGGCGGCGTCCGCGAGAGTCGTCTGCCGTGCTGCCGGTTTCTCGGGCGGGCTTCCCGCTCCGCCGTGGACGACGACGTGCATACTGTCTCTCCGTCCGCCAGTCCGAAAACGTCTCGGCCCCCTTGGTGGTTCAACCGAACGAGACGCGGCAGTAGACCGGGTCCGGCGAACGAATTCGGTTTCGTTCGTGCCCGCTCGTGTTCGTCTCTGACTGTGACCCTCGTTACCACGCCTGTGGGTAAAACGGCAGTCCTTTAGGCCCGACTGGCGACTGCCCGATATGGGCTACGATTACGAGCAAGTGGAGGTGCCCGACGAGGGCGAGCAGATCCAGGTCACTGACGACAACGAACTCGAAGTCCCCGAGAACCCGATCATCCCCATCATCCACGGGGACGGCATCGGGACGGACGTCGGCCCGGCCGCCCAGAAGGTGCTGGAGGCCGCCGCCAACGCCACCGGCCGCGACATCTCGTGGATGCGCGTCTACGCCGGCGAGTCCGCCCGCGAGCGCTACGACGAGAACCTGCCCGACGACACCGTCGAGGCCATCAAGGAGTTCAACGTCGCCATCAAGGGCCCGCTGACGACGCCCGTCGGCGCGGGTTTCCGCTCGCTGAACGTCGCGCTCCGCAAGACGCTCGACCTCTACGCGAACGTGCGCCCGACCTACCACCTCGACGGCGTCCCCTCGCCCGTGAAGGACCCCGAGGAGATGGACATGGTCACGTTCCGGGAGAACACCGAGGACGTCTACGCCGGCATCGAGTGGGAGGCCGGCACCGACGAGGTCCAGGAGGTCAAGGACTTCGTCGAGGACGAGATGGGCTTCGACAGCACCATCCACGACGGCCCGGTCGGCATCGGCGTCAAGCCGATCACCGAGTACGGCACCAAGCGCCTCGTCCGCGAGGCCATCGACTACGCCATCGAGAACGACCGCGACTCCGTCACCCTCGTCCACAAGGGCAACATCATGAAGTTCACCGAGGGCGCCTTCCGCGACTGGGGCTACGAGGTCGCCGAAGAGGAGTACGGCGAGGACGTCATCACCGAAGACGAGCTGTGGGACGAGTACGACGGCGAACAGCCCGAGGACTCGCTGGTCGTCAACGACCGCATCGCCGACAACATGCTCCAGCAGCTCCTCACCCGCACCGACGAGTACAGCGTCATCGCCACGATGAACCTCAACGGCGACTACATGTCCGACGCCGCCGGCGCGCAGATCGGCGGCCTCGGCATCGCGCCCGGCGCGAACTTCGGCGAGTCGCGCTGTCTCGCCGAGCCGGTCCACGGCTCCGCGCCCAAGTACGCCGGCGAGGACAAGGTCAACCCGACCGCGATGATCCTCTCCGGCCGCCTGATGCTCGAGTACATGGGCTGGAAGGACGCCGGCCAGCTCGTCCGCGACGCCGTCGAGGAGACCATCTCCAGCGGCGACGTCACCTACGACCTCGAACGCCAGATCGAGGGCGGCAACAAGCTCGCCACCAGCGAGTTCGCCGACGCGGTCGTCGAGAATATAGAGAAGCTCTCCTAAAGGGCCGATCGGACTCCGGCGGCTTCGCCGTCGGAACGCAGCGGCACTCGCGGAAGCGGACTCTCACGCGCCCTCGCATTTTCTTCCCGCCACCGCACAGCCGGGCTACCGCTCCGACATCGTCGTCTCGTCGACCCAGATCGGCCGCTCGACGGTCGTGACGCCCAGATCCGTCACCCGGACCGTGCGGACGACGTGAACGGAGCGACTGCCGAGAGTCGCGTCGTACTCCAGGCGTCGGGCGACGACGACGCCGTCGTAGCGGACGCGCATCCGGACCGTGACGTTCTCCACGTCGCTGACGAACAGCGGCGTAGTCAGCTTCTCCGTCTCCCGTGTACGGGTACCGACGAGGACGACGCCGCCGTCGTCGGTCCGGCGGGCGACCCGCGTCTCGACAGCCGCAAGCTCGCCCGCCAGCCGCTGTTCGTCCGACAGGTCGGCGAGCAAGTCGCCGTTGCCGGCGGGCCACCGCAGAAGCGTCACCTCGCCGCGTTCGTTCACGTAGCGGGTCGCGACGATGGTGCGGTTGGCCCAGTAGTCCACCCGCGTCGTCGCCGGGCCGGTGCGGTACTCGCTCACGTTCTGCTCGAACCGGCCGCGGTACGTCGAGGCGTTCGGCGCGACCCAGTGGGTCCGCTCGGTCCGGCGGACGACGTCGCCGTCGGCGTCGCGGATCTCCTGTGTCGCAGACAGCGTGTAACTCGTCGTCGAGAGCGACCCGGCGTGGGCGTTGGCGAGGACGGACGGGACGACGCCGCCGGCGGTCACGCCGGGCGGGTACTGGACGCCGTCGGTGGGGACGGGAGCGGGCGTTATCACTTCCGGACCGTCGCTGACGGGGAAGCCGCCGCACCCCGCGAGGATGATCGCACACGCGAAGACGAGCGCCTGAGCGTCCATCACCGAACCGACGCGCTCGGCACTCAAACGAATGTCGCGGCTACCGCCGACGAAGGCGACGATTACTGCCTACGTGAGAATCAGTCTCCTCCGTCGCTCGGACCCGCGGTTTCCGTCTCGTTCGCGAGCGCTTCGCTCGCCCACGTCGGCTCCGTCGGGTCCGTCCCGCCGACGGCCGTGGTGCTGAGCTCGAACCAGACGGTCACGGGCTCGCCCGTCCGTCTGTTCGTCCCCTCGCCTCGGATTCGGAGCGCACTGACGACGCCGCCGTCGACGGTGGCCTGCAGAGAGCTATCGGTGACCTCTCGGACGTTCGGTGGATGGGGGACCGCGCCGGCGTCGCCGTGCGTACTCGATAACCGCCGCCCGGAGGGCGTCCGTTCGACCGAGACGTTGAACCCGCCGAGGAGGCGTCCGAGGAACCCCGACAGCGTCGGATCGCCGAGGTAACTCCCGTCGACCGTCGAGACGGTCAGGTCGCCGTCGTCGGTCGTTCGCCGGACGGCACTTCGGGTCCCGTCGTACCAGACCGACCGATTGCGGCTCCGGCCGGGATAGGCCGACGTCGTCCGCCGTTCCCAGCGGTACGTCCCGTCGTCGCCGACGGCGATGCGGTCGCGCATCGTGCCGACCGTCCCGTTCTCGTACTGGACGGTGAAACGCACTAGTATCGCGTACGAGCGGTTCGAGAGAGCCGCCCTGTGGCGGTCGGCGAGTCGCTGGGCGTCGAACGGGCCGGTCGGCGCGGTCGCCGTCGCCGAGGGAACCGGCGCGGGCGTCACGGACTCGGGGGTGCCCTCGCCGGCGGTGAACCCCTGGCACCCGGCGGTCACGGCGAGGAGCGCGACGAGGAGGGCGGTGAGCGGCCGGGACACGTCAGTGACTCAGCACGGTGAGGAGAAGTGTCTTGGGTCGGATCTGGAAGTCGCGCCCGCCTCCCGACCCTCGCGGAATCACAGGGTCCGCTCAGTTCCGGAAACCGCGGAGCGCTTTCCAACCCTCGCGGAATCTGTGATTCCGCTCAGTCCCGCCAGTCGACGTCGGTTCGGGGCGGGCTGAACACGTCGATACCGCTGACCGGCTCGTCCGTGCGGTTCTCGACGCGATGGGGTTCGTCACCGGGGATGACGTAGGAGTCGCCGGGACCGATGACGTACTCCTCGCCGTCGACCTCGAAGGTCGCGGTCCCGTGAACCACGAACCCGACCTGTTCGTGGGGGTGGCCGTGTTCGGGGACGACCGCGCCGCCCTCAATGTGGAAGTGCTGGACGCTCATCGCCTCGCCGACGGCCAGTTGCGTGAGGTGGACGCCGTCGACGGCTTCGACCGTCTCGCTCGCGGCTTGCGGAACTTCCTGCATGCCCGGGCTATCGACACCGGGGGGCCTAAAGCCACAGGCCGACCCGAACGTTCAACCCCGAAGCGGGCCAACCCGAGCCCATGTACGCGGTCGTCGGGTGCAGCGAGTGCAGCGCGCTCTGGGTCGTGGAGGGTCGCCCGGAGACGACCCAGTGTCCCCGCTGCGGGAAACGCCGCCAGCACGCCAAGCGCCGGAAGTTCGTGGAGACGGACGACGAGGCCCACGCCCGCGAGGTGCGCGCCTCGATGCTCGCCAACCGGCAGGGCCACGGCGACGACTTCGCGGAGCTGGACTCCTACGCCGAGATGGAGCGACAGGCCGAGGAGTCGGGCGTCGACGACGAGACCTACCTCGAAGCGTCGGGGGTCGACAGCGAGCGGGTCGCGGCGGCGGGCGAGCGGGCCGAACGGGGAACCACGAGCGGCTCCAGCCGCAAGGAGACGGTGCTGTCGGCGCTGCGCGAACTGGACTCGCCGACCGAGGACGAGGTCGTGGCCTACGCCGCGGAGCGCGACGTCCCCGCGGACTACACCCGCGACGCGCTGGCGAAGCTCGCCCGGGCCGGCGAGGTCAGCGAGTCCCGCGGCGCGTATCGACTGCTCTGAGCGGTGGGAAGTGCAAGCAGACACGGCTTCCGTCCGGAGAGCGTAGGGCCGACAAATGGAACTGTCCGGCGTCAAAGCGACCGGCAAACAGGTCGTGAGCGAGTTCACCGAGAAGAACGTCCCGTTCATGGCCGCCGGCATCGCCTACAACGCCTTCGTCTCGCTGGCCCCGCTGTTGGTCTTGCTCCTCATCGTGACGACGACGTTCGGGACCGGCCTCGAAGACCGCATCGTCAGCGTCGCGCAGTCCTCGCTGCCCGCGCCGATCGCCGACCTCGTCGTACAGGTGTTCAGCAGCGGCGCGTCGTCGGCGGGGACCTCGGTCATCAGCCTCGTCGTCCTGCT
This sequence comes from Haloarcula limicola, assembly GCF_010119205.1. Lineage (NCBI taxonomy): Archaea > Methanobacteriati > Methanobacteriota > Halobacteria > Halobacteriales > Haloarculaceae > Haloarcula > Haloarcula limicola. The sequence goes on along the minus strand of NZ_WRXM01000002.1, from coordinate 386,991 downwards.
GTGGGGGTCGCTGAAGGTGTTCCGCGGCCTCGATACGGCCTTCTCGGAGATCTACGAGAGCACCGCCGACAGCTCGCTCGTCGATAGCCTGCAGGATGGGCTGGTCGTCTTCGTCTCGCTGGTCGTCGGCGTGCTGGGCACGGTCGCGGCGAGCGCCGCCTTCGCCGGGCTCGCCGACAGCCTGCCGCTCGGCGGGTACGTGATGCCGCTGGTCCTCCTCGGGGGCCTCGTCGCCGCGTTCTTCCCGATGTACTACGTCTTCCCCGACGCGGACCTCTCGTGGCGACAGGTCCTCCCAGGCACCGTCGTCGCGGCGGTCGGGTGGGCGGTCTTCCAGTCGCTCTTCCAGGTCTACCTGAGCGTCAAGGGCGGCGGCACGACCAGCCTCTTCGGCGGCGTCCTACTGATCGTGACGTGGCTCTACTTCTCCAGCATCGTCCTGCTGGCGGGGACAGTCATCAACGCCGTCATCAGCGGCCACGCGACGGGCGACCCCGGCGGCGTCGGCGCGGGGGCCTCGAAGTACACGACCGAGCGCGAGGCGACCCTCTCCCGCGGCGAACTCCGGCAGTACCTGGCCGACTTCCAGACCGAACTCGCCGGCGCGTACGAACCGAGCCGCGACGGCCCCGGGACCGACACGTCGCCGTCTCACCCGTGGCCGCGCGACGACGTGAAACTGACAGAGTCCTCCTCGGTTGAGGGCGGTAAGGAGACGCGAACCGTCGTGTTGCGCTGGCACCCCGACGACGATGCCGAGAGCGACGGACGCGACTCGACGGACACGGACTCTCCCAACCGACAGTCGACGCCGACGACGAGCGACTGACCGACGGATCGACGACGATAGACCGGCTGCCGTCGTGAAACCGACGCCGTCACTCACACCCATCCGAGCGTCTTCCCGACGCCGACCAGCGCGGCGAGCGTCGTCACCGCCAACTTCAGCAGGTGCAAGAGCAGGTGTGCGCGCGATACCGTCGAGTCGGTGTCGTGCTGTCGCTGTTCGGGGAACATGGTGGTGGCAGCGCCCGCGGGGGCCGCCCGTCGGACGCTACGCGTATATTGCGGGCAGTCGGGAATAAATCGCAGCCAACCCCGCGGCGGAAGTGAAAGTGGAGCGAGCGGCCGAGCGCTCCCGTCCGCGTCCGCTACCGCCCGAGTTCGGCGTGCGCGGAGGAGAGGTGCCGCGAGGACAGCGCCGCCAGCAGAGAGAGCTCGCCCGCGAGCGCGCCCGTGGCGATGACCTCCGCCAGCGCGTCGGCGTTGCTGCCGGCGGGGTCGCCGCCGCCGGCGTATCCCAGCACGTCGAGCGCCTCGGCCTGCGTGGGCAGGCCGGTCCCGCCGCCGACGGTGCCGACCTCAAGCGACGCGATGGTGACCGACGCGTAGAGGCCGTCCTCACGGGCGTCGACGGTCGTGATCGCGTTGCTCCCCTCGACGACCTGCGCGGCGTCCTGTCCCAGCGCGAGGAACGCGGCGGCGACGACGTTGGCGGCGTGGGCGTTGAACCCCAGCGCGCCGGCCTTCGCCGACCCGACGAGGTTCTTGCGCGTGTTGGCCTCGACGATGGCCTCCGTGGTCGTATCGAGGCGCTCCTCGACCTGTTCGTGGGGGATCAGCACGTCGGCGGCGACGGTGCGGCCCCGCCCCTCGATCGCGTTGATGGCCGCGGGCTTCTTATCGGAACAGAGGTTGCCCGACAGCGCGACCAGATCCGCGGACGTCTCGCGCTCGACGACCTCGCAGGCGGCCTCCGTGGCGATGGTCGCCATGTTCATCCCCATCGCATCTTTCGTGTCGTAGGAGAACCTGAGAAAGACGTTGTCGCCGACGACGTAGGGCTCGACGTCCTGTAACTCGCCGTGGCTGGTCGTGGCTTCGGCGGCCTCCGCGAGATCGCCGACGTGTTCGCGCACCCACGCCGACACCTCGCCGGCGGCGGCCACGTCCTCGACCTTGAACACCGGCGCGCGCGTCATCCCCGACTTGAGGACGCGGGCCGTCGCGCCGCCGGCCGTGCGAATCGTCGAGACGCCGCGGTTGACCGAGGCCAGCAGCGCGCCCTCCGTCGTCGCCATCGGGAGGTAGTGCTCGCCCTCGGCAGCCCCGCCGTCGATGGGAAGCGGTCCGGCGACACCCATCGGAATCTGGGCGGCCCCGACCATGTTCTCGATGTTGGGCTCTGCGTCGGCGGCGTCGAAGGCGTACTCGCCGATCACGTCCAGATCGACGCCCGTCTCCTCGGCCAACAGGTGTCTGCGAGCGGCGGCGGCCGTCTCGGCGTCGGCGTGGTCTTCGAGTTCGTAGAGGCGCAACTCGCCGTCGCGGACCCGCTCGGCGAGCGTCTCGGCGTCGGTGTCGGTCATACAGGGCGGTAGCGGGCCGGGGTCCTAACAGTTGCTCTTGCCCGGCGTCTTCGGACGAATAGTTCGACGTGTCGTGGCAGAGAACGCGTACAGCCGGAAAGCCCCGCTAGCGAGTGGAGAACCCCGCACCACAACCGCGGGCAACGAACCGCAACACAGCCGGAAAGCCCCGAGCCGTTCGAGTCGGGGGGCTTGCTGCGCTCCTCGGCCTCCGGCCTGCGATGCTTGCTGCGCCCGCCTTCCCCGAACGGCTCGCCCCTTTCAGTCCCGCCCGGGAGCTGGCCGATCAGCCGACACGGGTGGAGCTGAAAGGGGCCGTCATCGGGCGGTTCGCCGCCTGATCGCTCGGGAGACTTCCGGTCTCTCGGTGTCCGAGCGCTCGATCGGGGGGCTTTCTGGCTGTTCACACTCTCTTCGTCCCGACGGAATATCGCCCGTACAGAGACTACTCCAGTCGCTGAAGCGCGTACTCGTCGGCCGGACAGCGATAGCGAGCGAGCAGTCGTCGGTCGGCGTCCGCCGAGTCGTCGGTCTTGTCGACGGCGTAGGCGCTGTACGTGCAGTCCTCGGGCGTGAACTCGACGGTGGCGTACCCCCAGTCGTGGCTGTCGAAGAACTCGACGTGCGGGTTGAACTGCTGGACGTAGGCCTGTAACAGTTCTCGAAACCCCCTCTCGTCGGGCAGTTCCAGCAGCTCCCGCAGATTCACGCTGGTCACGGCGGGCGTCATGAACTCGACGCCGTAGCGGCGGTCTTCGCCCTCGATGTAGCCCGCGAGCGCCGTGTGCATGTCGCCGGTGAGCGCCACGAACGAGCCGTCGCCCGCGGCCGCTCGCTCCAGAAGCAGGTCCCGTTCGGCCGCGAAGGCGTCCCACGCGTCGGCGTTCTGCAGGGCCGCGCCGCCCAGATCGAGGTCGAACTCCATCGCCAGCACCTCGTTGGCCCACGCGGTCCACGTCGCGTCGCTCTCGGCCAGCCTGCCGGTGAACCACTCGCGCTGTGTCTCGCCGAGCATCGTCTCGGTGATCTCCCCGCCCGCGGCCCCGATTTCGGCCTCGAACTGCGCGCCGTCGGCCGGTGCGGTGCGGTAGAGGCGCTCGTCGGTCACCAGCAGTTCCACCAGGTCGCCGAACCGGAAGCCGCGCCACAGTTCGAGTTGGTCCAGCAGCGAGTCGGCGTCGGGGTCGTAGGGCACGCGCGTCGGGGTGTACTCCCACCACGCCCGGATGCCGTCGGCGAACAGTCGGGTCATGAACTCGGGGTCGTCGTTGCGCGGGTGGTCGCCGTCGCCGGCGTAGGGGCGACCTTCCTCGTAGTCCCAGTAGCGGTTGTTCACGATCTCGTGGTCGTCCCACGTCTGGAGGATCGGGTGGGCGGCGAGCGCTTCCCGCAGGAATCGGTCGGTGCGGTAGGTCCGGTGGAGGTAGCGGAAGTCGTCGAGACCCATCACGACGCCCTCACCGCTGGGCAGGGAGAGCGACCGGCCGTCGTAGGCGCTGCCGCCGCCGTGTTCGTAGATGAAATCTCCGAGATGCACCAGAAAATCCACGTCGGCCTGCGCGACGTGGTGGTACGCCCCGTAGTAGCCGTTGCGGTAGTCCTGACAGGTCAACAGCGCGAAGGCGACCCGGTCCGGGCTGGCGTCGGGCGCGGGGAGCGTGCGACACCGCCCGACGGGGCTGCTCGCGCCGTCGTAGGCGAAGCGGTAGTAGTAGTTCCGGTCGGGGTCGAGTTCGCCGTCCAGATCGACTTTCACCGTGTAGTCGCCCCCGGCGACGCGTTCTGCGGGAACGCGCCACGACCCGACGATATCGGTGAGGCCCTCGTCGCGGGCGACGGTCGCGGTGAGCGCCGTCTCCTCGCGGTAGGCGTCCGATGCGATGCGGGTCCAGAGGACGGCCCCGGTCGGCGTCGGATCGCCGCTGGCGACGCCCTGCGGGAAGACGTCCTCGTCCTCGGATTCGGCGGCGGGCGCACTCGCCGCTGAAAGCTCCGTCACGCTGTGTGCGCGGGCGACCGCTGAACCGGGAAGCGCGGCCGCGAGCGCCGCCGCGAGGACCGCCCGCCGGCCCGTGTCGACCGCGTTTGGGTCGGCCATACGCCTCGGACGACTGAGAACCACTAAGTAATCCGAAGAATATCGAGCGCCGAACCGCACTAAGGACGGCTTATCGGCTCCGTTCCGCACGATTGAGTCGTTCTATCTCTTCTTCTCCCCGAAATCATATTTGCCGAACCGACAATTCGGCAGTTCGTTTCTGTATACTCACCATCGAGTTGTATTGAAGGCGAAATTTTTTCAATACTGTGGTCCGAAATCCGCGTACCGAGAGGAACCCTAACCGTGCCCGAAATGGAAACAGCTGAGTTCGAAACCGACCTCAGTCTCTTCAAATACGACAACCTCGAACAGCTGCCCCCGGCCTACCGGGAGCTAGAGGAGGACGAACGAACCGAGCGCATCGAGGCGGCGCTCGAAACACTGAGTGACGACGTGGTCATCCTGGGCCACAACTACCAGCGACGGGAGATCGTCGACCACGCCGACTTCGTCGGCGACTCCTACCAGCTCTCCGTGGAGGCCGCCGAGAGCGACGCCGACTACGTTATCTTCGGCGGCGTGACGTTCATGGCCGAGTCCGCCGACATCATCACGGACGACGACCAGAGCGTAATCTTGCCGTCGATGGAGGCCTCCTGTCCGATGGCTGGGATGGCCGAAGCGCTGCAGGTCGACGCCGCGTGGGCGGAGCTCACCGCCGAGACGGACGAGACCATCGTCCCGATCACGTACATGAACAGCTACGCCGACCTGAAGGCCTTCTGCGCCGAACAGGGCGGGCTGGTCTGTACGTCCTCGAACGCGCACGAGGCCTTCGAGTACGCCTTCGAGCGGGGCGATAAGGTGCTGTTCCTGCCGGATAAACACCTCGGCGAGAACACCGCCCACCGACTCGGCATCGAAGACGAGACCGTCGAGTGGGACCCGTGGAACCCCGAGGGGACCGACGCCGCGGCGGCCGTCGAGAACGACGTCATCCTCTGGGAGGGGTACTGTCAGGTCCACGAGCGCTTCGGCGCGGACCACGTCGAGGCGATCCGTGAGGAGGACTCCGACGCGAACGTCATCGTCCACCCCGAGTGCCGCCGCGAAGTCGTCGAGGCCGCCGACGTGGTGGGGTCGACGGCGACCATCTGCGAGACGGTCGAGAACGCTGACCCCGGCGAGACGTGGGCCATCGGCACGGAGATTCACCTCACCCAGCACCTGCAGCGCTGGCACCCCGAGGTCGACGTGATTCCGCTCTGTGGCGACGCCTGCATGGACTGCAACGCGATGCGCCAGATCGACCCGAACTACCTCACGTGGGTGCTCGAAGAGCTGGTCGCGGGCCGCGAGCGCAACGTCGTCGAGGTCGCGCCCCAGGAGAAGGAACTGGCGCAGGTCGCGCTCGACCGAATGCTGGAGATCTAGCTATGAAGGACCAGAACGACGACACGTCGGACGTGCTCGTCGTCGGGTCCGGTATCGCCGGACTGGCGGCGGCGGTGGGAGCCGCTCGGGAGGGGAGCGACGTGACCCTCGCCACGAAGGCCACCCGTCCCGAGGGCGCGTCCTCGTGGTGGGCCCAGGGCGGCATCGCCGTCTCGCGTGACGACCCCGAGCAGTTCAAAGCGGATATTCTCGCGGCAAGCGACGGCACCGCCGACCCCGACGCCGTCGACGTTCTCGTGGAGAACGCCAACGAGGCCGTCGAGGACGTGCTGTTCGACACGCTGGACGTCAAATTCGACAGGAATGGCGACGACCCGGACTACACCCGCGAGGCCGCCCACAGCGAGGACCGCATCCTCCACGTCGACGCGGCGACGGGGAAACACGTCCACGTCCCTTTCCTGAACTACCTAGACGCTCGTGAGAGCGTCGAGATCGTCGACGACACCGCCGCGCTCGAACTGATTCGCCACGAGGGCCGCGTCCACGGCGCGATGCTCGAATCCGACGGCGAGGTCCGGCCCCACTACGCCGGGAGCGTCGTCCTCGCGACGGGCGGCATCGGCGAGCTGTACGGCCGGACGACCAACCCCGACGACGCCACCGGCGACGGCATCGCCATGGCCGCCCTCGCCGGGGCCGAGGTCGAAGACATGGAGTACGTGCAGTTCCACCCCACCGTCTGTATCCCGGAGGAGGATGAGGACGCGGGCGTCTTCCTCGTCAGCGAGGCCGTCCGCGGCGAGGGCGGCCTGCTCCGCAACGGCGACGGCGAGCGGTTCATGCCCGACTACCACGCCGACGCGGAACTCGCGCCCCGCGACGTGGTCGCCCGCGCCGTGAAGGCCGAACGCGAGGCCACCGGTGAGGTCACGCTGGACGTCTCACCGCTCGACTTCGCCGCGGCGTTCCCCGGTCTCGCCGAGCGGTGTGCGGACCACGGCGTTGACTGGGAGGGGGGGATTCCGGTCGCGCCCGCCGAGCACTTCCTCTGTGGCGGCGTCGCCGTCGACGAGTTCGGCCGGACGAGTCTCGACCGGCTCTACGCCGTCGGGGAGTGTTCCCGGACCGGCGTCCACGGCGCGAACCGCCTTGCCTCGACCTCGCTGCTCGAAGGGCTAGTCTGGGGCCTGCGCGCCGGCGAAGACGCCGCCGGCCGCGGCGTCGAGCGGATCGACGCCCCGGACCTCCTGGAGCGGGACCCGGACCTCCCCGAGAAGTTCGCCCGCGATAAGTTCCACCGCCTGCGCCGCGTGATGGACGAGCGGTTGGGCGTCGAGCGGGATCCCGACGACCTCGGCCGCGCGATGGCGGTGCTGCGCCGCCTCAAGGGCGAGGTGGACGCCTACGTCCGCACTCGGACGTCCCGATCCCTCTACGAACTGCGCCACGCCAGCGTGACCGCGCTGCTGGTGGCGCGCCACGCCGCCGAGAACGACCGGAGCGTCGGCACGCACAACCTCGTCACGGAGCCGGCGGAACCGCCGGCCGACGACTGATGATCACCGACGGCGACGTGGAGCGCTGGCTCCGCGAGGACGTGGGCCACCACGACGTGACGAACCAGGTGCCCGGCGACACCGAGGGTCGCCTCGTCGCCAAGGAGGGCGGCGCGGTCGCGGGACTCGACGCCGCGCGCGCGGTGTTCGAGTATTTGGGCTGTGAGGTCCGAATCCCCGTCGACGAGGGCGACCGAATCGAGGTCGGCGACGCGGTCCTCCGTGTCGACGGCCCAGCTCGCGAGGTGCTGCGCGGCGAGCGCGTCGCGGTCAACCTCGTCGGCCATGCGTCGGGAATCGCCACGAAGACCCGGCGAGCGGTCGAGGCCGCCCGCGAGGCCGAAGCCGCTGAGGACTCGTCAGGGGCGAGCGGCGATGCCGCGAGCAGCGCTGCCGCCGACGGCGTTCGCATCGCCGCCACCCGGAAGACGACGCCCGGCCTGCGCGGCGTCGAGAAGCGCGCCGTCGCCGCCGCCGGCGGGGACACCCATCGACTCGACCTCTCGCACATGGTGATGGTCAAGGACAACCACGTCGCGGAGATGGGCCTCGACGGAGCTATCTCGCATTTCCGCCAGCGAGCTTCCTTCGCCACGCGGCTCGACGTTGAGGTCGAATCGCCCGACGATGCCCCGAGAGCGGCCGAGGCCGGCGCGGATGTCGTCCTCCTGGACAACATGACCCCCGCGGAGACCGAGCGCGCGGTCGAACTCGTCGCGGCCACCGAGAGCGAGGCCCTCACCGAGGCCAGCGGCGGCATCGCCGTCGCCGACGTGCCCGACTACGCCGCGACGGGCGTCGACGTGATCTCGATGGGGTCGCTGACCCACTCCGCGCCGGCGCTCGACCTCTCCTTCCGCATCGGGTGAACGTGCCGCTTTTCCGCCGCACGCTCTCACCCTCGGGTGATGCCCGACGACGTCCGAACCTGTGACGACCACGGTTTCTTCGAAGGAAATAGCTGTCCCGACTGCGGAACCGAAGGGCGACTCGTCCTCGGCGGCGAGCGCCGCCGTCAGCTCTCGAAGTTCGTCTCCGGAGCGCTTCGCCACTTTCCAGAGGACGCCGGCCTCGAACTGGACGCCGCCGGGTGGACGTCGTTTGCCACGCTCACTACTGCCGTCGAAGGAAAATACGGGTGGGCCGACCGAGAGGCGCTGGCGGCCGTGGTCGCGACCGACCCGAAGGGCCGATTCGAGCGCACCGGCGGCGTGGACGCGCAGGGCGACGAAGCAGCGGGGACGAGAAGCGACGACGCCGACCGGATCCGCGCGGCGTACGGCCACTCCGTCGACGTCACGCTCGACGCGACGGACGACCCGGTGCCGGCGACGCTGTACCACGGGACGGCCCCCCGAAACCTCGACGCGATTCTCGACGAGGGGCTGAAGCCGATGAACCGACAGCAGGTCCATCTCTCGGGGAGCGTCGAGGACGCTCTGGAGGTGGGCCGCCGTCACGCCGACGACCCGGTCGTCCTGCGAGTCGACGCCGCCGCGATGCGGGCCGACGGCCACACCGTCACCCGGCGCGGCCGAGCGACGTACACGACCGACCGCGTCCCGCCTCGGTATCTCTCCCAGCGGGACGGCGAGCGGGAGACCCCCCGATAGCGACCGGCGGAGCGACGGAACCCTACGTTTCTTGTGGTACTCGGTCTCACTATCAGACGACCCCGGGTTCGCGCCCGGACACAGGATGGTACCCGGAGACGCAGGCGGTGGGAAGCCGGTCGACGAGTTGCTCGCGGAGCGACCGCTGTCGGCGTATCTGGGCGGCGAGGAGCGCCTGTTTCACGTCTTGACGAACCGCCGCGTCGGCGTCGAACGGACCGACGAGACGACCACGCAGATTCGCCCGGCCGAGGACTGCGGGGCCGTCGCGGGCCTGACTGACCGACGGATCCTCCTTCTGGTCGGAGACCCGGCCGACCACGACGGCGACTTCGCGGCGTCGCTGCCCTACGCCGACGTGCGCGACGCCACCGCCGCAACGGAGCTGCTGACCGCTAGCCTCCGCTTCGAGACCGTCGCCGGCGCGACGTGGTCGTTCACCGCCCGCGAGGCCGACGTCGACGACGTCGAGACCTTCCTCACCGACGCCTGTGCGGGGTGGGGCGACGTGACGAAGGCGCTCGACGAACTCGACGAGCACTGCTGGGCGCTGGCCGACGCCCTCGACGCGGCGGACTGGGCGACCTTCGACGAGCGGCGGTCGGCCGCCGAAGCGGCGCTCGAAACCGCCCGCGAGGGGGCCGACGACGTCCCCATCGACGGCGTCGTCGAACGGACCGAACGACTGGAGACCGATTGCTATCGCCTCGTCCGGGACCGCTACGTCCGCCGGGGCGAGGAGTTGCTCTCCGAGGCCGAGCGACTGCTCGGCGAGGAGGAGTTCGAGGCGAGCCGCGACCGCGTCGAGACGGCCCGCGACCGGTTTCAGGACGCGACCGACGCCGCCACCGCCCACGGCGTGGACGACAGACCGGCTCAGGAGGGTCTCTCGGCGGCCGACGACTTCGCAGCGACTCTCGCCGCCCGACCGCTCGCAAGCGCGCGGGGCCTCCACGACGAAGCGATCTCGCTGCGGGACAGCGCCGACCGAGCGGCCGCGCTCGAAGACGCGCTCGACGCCTACCGCGAGGTCGCGCGGCTCGTCACCGCCGCGGACGCGCGCTTCGACGGCGACGAGGGGACGGTTCGAGACGAGACCGAAGCGGTCATCGACGACCTCGTGACCGCTCGGCTGACGCTCGCCCGCGAGCGCCGCGCCGCGGGCGACTGGGAGTGGCAGGCCGACAACGAGGAGGCGGCGTACGACCTGCTCTCCGCGGCCCGCGAGGACTTCGACCGGGCGCTCTCTCTCGCCGAGCAGTTCCCGCCCGGCGACGCCCTCGCTATCGAGCGGGAACGCGACGCGCTCGTGGAGAACTTCGACCCGCTGAAGATCCGCTACGAGCTCGCGAAGGCCAACGCCGAACTGCGCGAGTAATCACTCCACCAGCGACGTGCCCGTCATCGCCGTTGGCTGGTCGACGCTCATCAGCGCGAGCATCGTCGGCGCGAGGTCGGCGAGCGTGCCGCCGTCGCGAGCCTGCTTCCCGCCCGCGGTGCCGTCGGGCGAGAGGTAGACGAACGGCACGGGGTTAGTGGTGTGGGCCGTGTACGGGTCGTCTTCGGTCCCGAGGTCGTCGGCGTTGCCGTGGTCGGCGCAGATGAGGACGTGGCCGCCCGCGGCCCGGATCGCATCGACGAGCCGGCCGAGCTGTTCGTCGACGGCCTCGACGGCCTCGATGGCTGCCTCGAAGTCGCCGGTGTGGCCGACCATGTCGGGGTTGGCGTAGTTGAGCACGAGCGCGTCGGGGTCGTCCGACTCGATGAGCTCGATCGCGGTGTCGGTCACCTCGGGGGCGCTCATCTCGGGCTGCTGGTCGTAGGTCGGCACGTCGGGGCTCTCGATGATGCGCCGGACCTCGCCGTCGAACTCCACCTCGCGACCCCCGTTCAGGAAGTAGGTGACGTGGGGATACTTCTCGGACTCGGCCAGGCGGAGTTGGGTCTTCCCGGCCTCGGCCAGCACCTCGCCGAGGACGTCCTCGGGCTGGTTCGGCGGGAACGCCATCGGGACGCCGAACATCGCGTCGTACTGGGTCATCGTCACGAGGTGGATGTCCGGCGGCGAGGTGTCGCCGCCCCAGTCCTCGGGGTCGATGTCGGCGAGCATCCGCGTGAGCTGGCGGGCGCGGTCGGCGCGGAAGTTGAAGAGGATCGCGGCGTCGCCGTCCTCCATCCCCTCGTACTCGCCGACGACGGTCGGCTCGACGAACTCGTCGGTGGTATCGCGCGCGTACGACTCGGTGACCGCCGAGACGGGGTCGGGCGCGTAGTGGTCGCCCTCGCCGTCGACGAGCGCGTCGTAGGCCCGTCGGGTCCGGTCCCAGTTCTGGTCGCGGTCCATCGCGTAGTAGCGCCCGGTGACGGTGGCGACGTTGCCGGTGCCGTGTTCGTTCGCGTGCGCCTCCAGTTCGGCCAGGTAGTCCTCGCCGCCGGTCGGCGAGGTATCCCGGCCGTCGGTGAAGGCGTGGGTCACGGCGTCGGTCCCGCGCTGGCCCGCCAGTTCGATGAGCGCGTGGAGGTGGTCCTGATAGGAGTGGACTCCGCCGTCCGAGACCAGCCCCATGAAGTGCACGCGGCCGTCGTGTTCCTCTGCGTATTCGAACGCCGAGAGGATGGTCTCGTTCTCGAAGAAGGGCGGGTCCTGCGCGTCGCCGTACTCCTCGGCGGACAGCTCCCCGCGCGAGCGGGCGATGCTGTCGCTGATGCGCGTCGAGTCCTGCTTGACGACGCGACCGCTCCCGATGTTGAGGTGGCCGACCTCGGAGTTACCCATCTGGCCCTCCGGGAGGCCGACCCGGCGGCCGTGGGTCTCCAGCGTCGAGTGTGCACCTTCCTCCCAGTACCGGTCGAAGTTCGGCGTCTCGGCGGCGGCCACGGCGTCCCGGACGCCGTCATCCGAGTTCAGGCCCCAGCCGTCGAGGATGATCAGCCCGACTTGCATACGGGAGGGGTGGCGTGACCGGCGTAATAGCCCTTCGGTCCCTCAACGGCCGCGGCCGGGCGGAGACCCGAACCGCTCGCACACGCCTCGCTCCGGGACGGCGGTCGATAGCCGCGAACCCGGAGGTTAAGAGGGTGGGCGGTCACCCTACGGGCATGACGCGGAACATCCTCTCGGACGATCTGGCCGACAGCATCGTCACGACGGCGCGGACGGCCACCGGCGACTCGCTGCGCTCCGTGACCTATTTCACGCGGGCGAACTTCGAGCAGCTGTACTTGCGGGAGGACTTAGAGCAGGACGCCGACCTGAACGACTTCGTCGGCCACGAGTGGCAGGGGTACAAGCAGACGAAGAACGCCTATCAGGAGTCCGAGCTCGGGGAGTACAAGTTCACGGTGCGGGCCTTCGAGAACGGCTACCTGCTCCGGGCGACGACGGAGCGACAGGGCGTGCTCATCACCACCGACGGCCTCTCGATGAGCTCCTACGAGGAGATCGCCGAGGCCATCGAGCGCCTCCTCCGCGAGGAGTCGGGCAAGGAGTGACTACGTCAGGCTCAGCGCCCAGTTGGCCGCGTTGAGGGCGACGAGCAACCCGCCCTCCAGCCGCGAGAGCACCGTCTCAGTGTAGAACAGCACCGTCACGAGGACCGTCACGCCCAGTAGCCACGCGGTCCCCTCGACGCCGACGGGCGCGACCGTCAGCGGTCGGACCACGGCGGCCAGTCCGAGCACGCCGAGGACGTTGAAGATACAGCTCCCGACGATATTGCCCGCCGAGAGGCCGGTCCGGCCCCGGCGAGCCGCCGCCAGCGAGGTGACGAACTCCGGGAGCGACGTGCCGGCGGCGACCACGGTAATACCGATGGCCCACTCGGAGATCCCCACTGTTCGGGCGATGTCGACGGCCGCGGCGACGAGCAGATGCCCGCCGCCGACCACGAGCGCCAGTCCGCCGAGCAGTCGGAGCGCGTCCAGCGGCCCGGCGGCCTCGGGCGCGGCGGCGACGCCGTCGTCGCTCGCGTTCCGGGCGAGCCACGCGAGGTAGGCCACGAGACAGCCGAACAGCGCCGCTCCCTCGACCGCGGCGAGCCGCCCGTCGAGGACGAGCGCCAGGAGGAGCGCCGTCGATCCGACCATCAGTAGCGCGTCTCGCCGGACGAATACCAGCGAGGTGGTCAGCGCTCGCGCCAGCGCGACGCCGCCGAGGATGAACCCGAGATTGAGGACGTTCGAGCCGACGACGTTCGCCACCGAGATGTCCGACTGGCCGGCCAGCGCCGCGTCGATGGTGACGGCGAACTCGGGCGCGGAGGTTCCGAACGCGACGACCGTGAGGCCGACGACGACGCCGGGGACGCCCAGCCACCGGGCGAGGCGACTCGCCCCGGTGACGAACTGCTCGGCCCCGAACCAGAGCGCGACGACGGCGACGCCGACGAACAGGACGTCGAAGAGCACCACGGCGGTTCACCGCCCGCGGGTGAGCCGGCGTCGAGAGGCAGGTGACACGAGTCCCGATACCGACACTGGGCCCTTATCTCTGGCCCTCGGCCCACCAGAGTTATGCCGGCCCCGGCGAACCCACAGGCATGACGCTGGACCCGGTACACGTCGACGGCATCGCCCGCCTCGCCGGGCGGGTGCGCGAGACCGTCGAGACGAGTGACCAGGGGGCCGCCGCCGAGGAGGTGTGGGCGAACTTTCTGGACCCGCTGTATCAGGACGGCCGCGAGATACTCGCCCCGATGGACGAACAGCGCCGACGGAAGGTTCCCATCGCGGACGTGGCGCTCGAAGACCCGCCCTTTCCGACCCAGCACGGGCTGGACTCGGGGACGATCAACCCGACGACGTTCAAGAACGGGCTCGTCCTCGACGTGGCACAGGCCGCGATGAGCGCAGTTCCCTCCGACGTGGAACTCCACCGCGGCCGGACGATACTCATGGCGGTCCACTCCAACGACGTGACCCTCGACGTCGGCGGCGACTGGACGCTCGACGACCGCGGCTACGCGAAGCGGCGCGTGCTCGACGCGCCGAAGGTCGACCGCTACGAACAGCGGGTCGTCCACGCGCTGGCGCTGTACCTCGCCGAGAGCGAGCACGCGCTGACCAACGCGGAGGTGGTCGACGATCTGTTCATCCTCGACGGACCGCTCTACCCGACTGGACTGCTCCGCTGGGCCGAACGGGATACGGAACTCGCGGACCTGCTGGCGGAGGACGACCGCCCGAAGGCCGTCGTGGGCAACTACCTCGAGCTCGTCGAGCGCTTCGTCGAGCGGGACATCCCACTCGTGGGCTTCATCAAGAACTCCGCGTCGAAGGGGCTGACCCGTGCGGTCAGGGGGAAGACCAACGCGCCGTGGGTCAACGACACCGCCTTCTTCCGCCGGATACTGGAGCGCCGCGACGACGACGGCGAGTTGCGGACCGACCACCTGACGTTCACCAACTGGTTCCGCTCGCGCGGCGGCACCGACGGCGTGATGGCCGCCGACGGGGACGCGCTGGGCATCGAGCGCTCGCTCGATCCGGAGGCCTACGAGGTCACCTTCTTCTCGCTGTACGACCCGCGAACGGATCTCGTCTTCCGCGTCGAAGCGCCCTACGCCTTCACGAGAGACGCGGAGCGACGGGACCGGCTCACGCGCCAGATACTCCACGACGTGGCTGCCGAGCGCGGCCCGCCGCTGGCGATCTCGAAGGCCGACGAGCTCGCGAGCATCGACCGGCAGGGGAGCGAGGAGCTCACCCGACGCATCGAGCGGGAGTTCGACACCGGCCGGGAGAAGGACTTCGACGACACCCGCTGGGGAGCCGTCGACGAGGCGTTCTGACCCTACGCTTCGGCCTCTTCGGCCTGCTGTAACACCGTCACCTCGACGTCGGCCGCCTCGACGCCGAGGCGGGCGAACTGGGTGCGGACGTGTTCCTTCGCCGCCTCGATGGCCGCCTCGCGCGTCTCGAACCCGCGGGGCATCGGCGACTCGAAGGCGACCCGGAGCTCCCGGTCGCCGATCGTCTGGGCCTGACCGCCGCTCTCGACCTCGTAGAAGGCGTCACAGACCCAGACGTACGGCGACCCCTCGTCCGGCGCGCCCTTGAACGACGGCGGGTCTTCCCCCGGTTCGTACAGCGTTCCGGTCAGTCCGGTCCCCCCCGCAGTTCCGCGAACGAGCAACATAACTCTCTATAGGAATCCTGACGGCAAAAACCTCCCTTCGAAAGGCTCTTGGTCGCGCGGTTCGTGAGGCGAGCTACCACACTACACACGGCTTCCGACGCCGGGCGCTCGCTCTCAGAACGTGCAGTCGACGACGACGGGCAGGTGGTCCGAGGCGTAGTGGTCGTCGTCGCGGTCGGCGACGGCCGCCCAACTCTCGACGCCGATCTCCTCGCTGACGAAGACGTGATCGATGCCCATGTCGGGGAGGAGATTGCGAAAGTCGGTCCGGGTCGTGGTCGGCCCGTGGCGGTGTGCGGTCAGGTCGCGGGCGTCCCGAAGCAGTCGGCCGTCGCGGAGCTCGTGACCGTCGGCCCGCCGATGGGCCGGGTCGCCGACGACGCAGTTGAAGTCGCCGCTGAGGACGACGGGGTCCTCGGCGGCGAGGTCGTCGATGCGGGACAGCACGAGGTCGATACCGCTCTGTCGGGCGCGTTCGCTCTCGTGGTCGAGGTGCGTGTTCACCGCGAGGAGCGTCTCGCCGGTCGTCCGGTCCCGAAGCCGCGCCCACGTCGCCACGCGGGGATATTTCGCGTCCCAGCCGACGCTCCCGGCCGTCTCGGGCGTCTCAGAGAGCCAGAACGTGGCGGTGTCCTCGCAGTCGAAGCGGTCGGCGCGATAGCCGATGGCGGTGTGTTCCCCGCCCGCTTCGACCGTATCGCGGGGGTCGCCGACCCACTCGTAGCCGTCGAGGAGGGACTCCAGCTCCCGCATCTGATGGCTCTGTGCCTCCTGTACGCCGACCACGTCGGGGCCGTGATAGCGGACGGTTCCGGCGACGAGTCGCCGCCGATGCGTCCAGTTGTCCAGCCCGTCTTCGGCGGTGTCGTATCGGACGTTGAACGACATCACCCGCACCGGATCCATACACTCGCTCTGCCGGCCACCCGGGTAAGGGTTCGCTTCCGCCGACGGTCGTCTCAGCCGCGGCGATCACGGCACCGGCGACCGCTGCGCTCGGTCTCACCGTATCGACTGATCGGCCGGTCGTCTCGACCGGAACCGGGCGAAGCTTCGAGAGCGACTCGAAAGAGGCGAAACACCGTTTCGGGCCGCCGCGCTGTCCTGAATCCGCGTTCGCCGGGCCGTCCGAAGCGTCGCCACGGCCGCCGCGCGGGGGAAAGGTGTTAACCGGAGGCTACCGTGGAGGCTGATATGTCCGATCTGGGGGACTTCACGGATTTCGATGACGGCGACGCCGCCGACACCGGCGACGCCGACGAGGAGACGCCGCCCGTCCGAACCGACGAGACTACCGGCGGCAGCGCCGCCGACGACTTCGAATCGCTCGACGTCGAACCCGCCGGCACCGACTCCGGATTGGGCGTCCTCTCGGCGGCCAACGGCCTGCGCATCAGCGAACGGGACGACGAGTGCGTCCTCCGGGCCTACGTCACGGCACAGAACCGCTCGGCGGTCCGCATCGGAAAGTACCTCCTCGTCCCCTATCCCGACGGAGAGCGTCTCTTCTGTCGCATCTGTTCGCTGGAGTACGCACAGGAGTTCCGGGCCGACGACGCCACGGAGATCCACGCCCGGCGCGCGATGCGCCAGGAGGGAATCGACGAACAGGACTTCAAGTTCATCGCGGAACTGGAGCCCGTGGCCGTACTGTATAGCGACGACGGCGAACTGAAGCGGCGGATGACCGACCGCGTGCCGAAGCCCGAGACCGTCGTCCGCGAGGCCACCGACAAATCGGAGATCAAGACCGGGCTGAAGATTCCGGAAGACGGCGTCTTTCTGGGCCATCTCTCGGTCGGCGGCGAGAAGGTCCAGACGAGCGCCGAACCGCCGACCATCGACTACCGCCTGAAAGACGACTACAGCGAGGGCGACCCGCTGGTCTTCCGACACACGCTCGTGGCGGGGGGAACCGGGTCGGGGAAGACCCACAGTTCGAAGAACGTCCTCCGGCAGTATCTCGGGCGCACCTACGAGATGAGCGACGGGCGCTCGCCGGAGCTCGCCGTCGTCCAGTTCGACCCGCAGGACGAGTACGCCCAGATGCACGACGACAACCCGGACATGACCGACGAGTTCGCCCGGCGCTGCGAGCGCGAGGGCGTCGCCTGCGGCGGCTACGACGACACCATCGCGTTCGTCCCGAAGGTCGCCGGCACCGACTACAACGTCAGCCACCACCGCGCCGAGCAGGTCGAGTTCACGATCCCGTTCTCGCTGGTCCATCAGAACCCGTGGCTCATCGCCGGGTCGAGTCTGAACGACAACCAGTACGGCGCGCTGGTCAACACGTTCCTCCCGCGGTTCAAGCGCCAGTACGGGCGGGAGGCCACCTACGACCAGTTCCTCTCGTTCCTCGACGACCCGGCGCTGAAAGAGGAACTCCACGAGGCCGGCGACGTCCACGAGGCCACCTTCGACGCGGTCAAGCGCCGCGTGCGCGGGTTCGGAGCCGTCTTCGACCAGGACGCCGTGCCCATCACCGACCAGGTCTCGCAACTGGTGCGGGCGGGCGGCCTGACGGTCATCCCCACCTACCACATCACGGACTCCCGCACCGCCTCGACCGTCGTCCTCGCGGTCTCCAGTCTGCTCATCGACCAGAAGCTCTCGAACGACCCGCGCTACGACCGCATCAAGGAGACGCCGCTCGTCCTCGGTATGGACGAGGCCCACAACTTCCTCACCGACGCCGACAGCGTCCAGGCCGGGAAGGTCATCGGGAAGTTCACCGAGGCCGCCAAACAGGGCCGCAAGGAGCGACTCGGTCTCTACCTCATCACGCAGGACCCGCAGGACATCGCCGACCCCGTGTTCAAGCAGATCAACACGACGATGGTCCTGAACCTCGGCGACGACGACGCCATCTCCGCCGTCAACATCCCGAAGAACTTGGAGTCGAAGGTCCCCTACATGGAGAAGGGCCAGCGCGTCGTCTACTCGCCCGACAACTCCGAACCCGTCGAACTCATCGGTCTCTCGACCTGCGTTACTCGCCACGGCCGGGACTAGGTGACCGAGACAGCGGCGTTGGTCGTGTCGACCGATGGGTATCGAACGTGAACAGCCAGAAAGCCCCCGAACGCTCGATTGCCGGGACTCGTTGCGCTCCTCACTCCGTTGTCGTTCGAGAGAGCTTCGCTCTCTCGTGATGACGAAAGACGGGACGCGTCTTTCGAACCACGGTGCTTACGTCGTCCGGGCTAATCGAGCGTCCGGCCCCTTTCATTCCCGGAAGACGCGGAGCGTCTTCCGATCCTCGCGGAATCGAAGATTCCGCTCAGTCCCCCAATTCGGGAAGCCGACCAGCCGACACGGGTGGGACTGAAAGGGGCGAGCCGTTCGGGGAAGGCGGGCGCAGCAAGCACCGCAGGCCGGAGGCCGAGGAGCGCGGCAAGCCCCCCGACTCGAACGGCTCGGGGCTTTCCGGCTGTTCGGATCTTCATCGTTCCGTCAGCGGCACACGAATTAATAACTGCTATCGGGGCGTTCTGGCCGTTTCGCCGGCCATTCCGTCCGAAAATCGCGTGAGAACCTGTAACTCAATCGCCGAGGACAAGACACATGTGCGGCAAGCGAGTGATATCGACCACATGAGTGGCACGTTCGAACCGTCGCGGGCGAACGCGACCGGGACGGTCGACCGAAGCATCACCAAGATAATCGGGATGGGGTCCGCGCTGGTCGCGGTCAACATCCTCCTGATGCTGGCGCTGTCGTACACGCCGATCGCGCCGCTCGGCGCGGCGCTGTTCTCGAGTTTCTTCGTCGGTATCGCCGTCTTCGCCGTCTCCGTCGGAGGCGGGTTCTGGATCGCGAACAAGGGGCTGAACCGCGGGAGCATGGGGCTGTCCGCCGTCGGCGTCGCGCTGATGCAGGCCGGTTACGCCGTCTTCGGGGCGGCCGTCCTCTACATCTACGGCGGCGGTGGGATTCGCGTACCGGCGATCAGCATCGCCACCGTCGTCACCGGTCTCATCACCGCCGTCATCGCCGCCGTCGTCTTCAAGACGAACCACGACTTCTCGGGGTGGCAGCGCTACGCCTTCGGCTGTTTCATCCTCGGACTGGTCGTCGGCGCGGCGGGCGTGTTCCTCAACCCGCTCCTGCTGGTGGTCGCCAGCCTCCTCTTCTTCCTCGGGTTCGTCGTGGACCTGACCTACGAGATCTGGGCCGTCCGCGAGAACCGCTACGCCAGCGACTTCCGCAACGCCATCGGCATCTACGTCGCCGTCATGGGCGTGTTCGTCCACGTCCTCCAGTGGGTGCTTCGGATTCTGTCCGTGATGGACCAGTAGGGCGAGGCTTCTGACAATACCTTTAGGCGGGGCGGCCGCGACAGTTCTTCCATGCACGTCGCCGTTCTCACGCACGAATCGTTCCCCGACCGGGCCAAGACGGCCGTCGGGTTGCTCCGCTACGGTGACCACGAGGTTCGCGCCGTCGTGGATAGAGAGTACGCGGGCCAGCGGGTCAGCGACCACCTCCCGGACGTACAGGACGCCCCGATCGTCGCCTCGATGGACGAGGTGCCCGAGGTGGACGCGCTGGTCGTCGGCATCTCTCCCATCGGCGGCGAGTTCGACGAGTCGTGGCGCGCCGACGTGCGCGCGGCGCTCGAACGCGGCTGTGACGTCCTCTCGGGACTGCACGACTTCCTCGAAGACGACGAGGAGTTCGCCCGCCTCGCGGCCGACCACGGCGGCGAGCTACGGGACCTCCGCAAGCCGCCCGAGGACCTGACCGTCGCCGAGGGGACGGCGGGCGAGGTCGACGCCACCGTCGTCACCACCGTCGGGACCGACTGCTCGACGGGGAAGATGACCGCCTCCTTCGAGCTGCGCGACGCCGCGCGCGAACGCGGGCTGTCGGCCGAGGTCGTCCCGACCGGCCAGACCGGCGTCGCCATCACCGGGTGGGGCATCGTCGTCGACCGCGTCATCGCCGACTACGCGGCCGGAGCCGTCGAGCGCCTCGTCCAGACGCCCGAGGACCAGGACCTCCTGATCGTCGAGGGGCAGGGCGCGCTCGCGCATCCGGCGTACTCCGGCGTGACGACGAGCATCCTCCACGGCTCCGCGCCGGACGCGCTGGTGATGTGCCACGAGGCCGGGTTAGAGGCCATCCACGGCTACGAGTCCTTCGCCATCCCGCCGCTCCCCGAGTACGTCGACATCTACGAGCGACTGGCCGCGCCCATCTCGGACGCGTCGGTCGTCGCGGGCACCCTGAACACGAGCAAACTGGACGACGACGCGGCCGACGAGGCGGTCGCGGAGTACGCCGACGCCCTCGGCGCGCCGGCGACGGACCCGGTTCGCCACGGCGTCCCCGACGAGGTTCTCGACGCGATCCTATGAACTGGACCGTCGAGCGATACGATCTGCCGCTCTCGACGCCGTTCGGCATCGCCCGGGGAACCAGCGAGGCCAGCGCCGCAGTCGCCGTCGAACTGACCTACGAAGGCACCACCGGATACGGCGGCGTTACCCCCTCGGCGTACTACGACGAGACGGCCGCGAGCGTCGCCGAGTCGCTCCCCGAGATGCTCGCCGTCGTCGAGCGAGTCGGCGACCCCCACGCCGGCCAGCGGATCGAGCGACGGCTCCGCGAGCAGTGGTCGGACGAACCCGCCGCGCGGAGCGCCGTCTCCATCGCTCTCGCGGACCTCGCCGCTCGCCGTCTCGACACGCCGCTGTACCGTCAGTGGGGGTTAGACCCCGACCGGATGCCGCCGACGACGTACACCGTCGGTATCGACGCGCCCGATCGGATGGCCGAGAAGGCCGAGGCGGCCGTCGAGGCGGGCTTCTCGCACCTGAAAGTGAAACTCGGCACCGACGACGACCGGACGCGCTTCGAGGCGGTGCGCGAAGCCGCGCCCGACGCCGAAATCAGGGTCGACGCCAACGCGGCGTGGGACGCCGAGACGGCCGTCGCCGCCGCCGGGTGGCTGGAGGACGCCGGCGTGACGATGCTCGAACAGCCGGTCGCCGCCGAGGACCTCGACGGACTGGCGCGAGTCACCGACTCGACGGCGATTCCGGTCTGTGCCGACGAGTCCTGCGTCACCCCGACTGACGTGCCGCGCGTCGCCGACGCCTGTAACGTCGTCAACGCGAAGCTCGTCAAGTGCGGCGGCGTGCGGGCCGCGAAGCGACTCGTCCACGCCGCCGACGCCCATCGCCTTTCGACGATGCTCGGCTGTATGGTCGAGTCGAACGCCGCCATCGCCGCCGCCGTCCACCTCGCGCCGCTGTTCGACTACGCCGACCTGGACGGCGCGCTCCTCCTCGATGCGGACCCCTACGAGGGCGTCCCGCTCGACGGTGACCGCTTCGACCTCCGAGCGGTCGAGTCGGGAACCGGCGTCCAGCCGAACCCCGCGTTCGACGGTCCCGACTGACCCCGACGAATCTCCTGGCGGAACCGTTCAATACGACCGGTTGCTTCAGGTTTAGGAGGCTTCGTCGAGAACGCCGACGTATGGCAGAATACTGTGATAAGTGCGGGACGGAATTAGACTCCGAAGAGGCCCGCCATCAGCGGTACATGGCCGAGCACGCGGACGAAGACGTCGCGACGCTCGAAGGGTCGCTCTGTTCGGTCTGCTTCTACGAGTTCGAGGACTGGCTGGACGCGGAGTGAAAAACCGACGGCGGCTCTTTTTCCCGACTCAGGCGCTCTCGGCGGCGTCGAGCAGTTCGTCGTAGTCGGGCTCGTTGGTCGGGTCGTCGGCGACCCAGTCGTAGGTGACTTCGCCGTCGTCGTCCACGACGAACACCGAGCGGTTGGCGACGCCGAGGAGTCCGAGGTCCTCGATGTCGATCCGGACGCCGTAGTCCTCGATGGCGTCGCGGTCCATGTCGCTGACGAGGTCGAACTCGAGGCCCTCCTCCTCGCGGAAGGCGTTCTGCGAGAACGCGGAGTCGGCGCTGACGCCGAGGAGCGTCGCGCCGGCGTCCTCGAAGTCGCCGAGGTGGTCCTGCAGCGCGACCATCTCGTTCGAACACGGCGGCGTGAACGCGCCGGGGAAGAACGCGAGGACGACCGGCCCGTCGCCGAGGCGGTCCGAGAGTTCGAACTCCTCTACCTCTCCGTTCGCTACCGTCGCCGAGATGTCGGGTGCGGAATCGCCTGTGGATACCATCACCCGTGGGTAGCGGTTTGAGCCGAATAAAAGGTCGTACGTCGGTGCCGATGACCGCTTCTCGGTCGGGTTGTCACGCCCGCGAACGGCCGTGACTCGCGGACGGCCTCAGAGCCACTCGGCGAACTCGTGGTGCGCTCTGCTCGCCTCGAAGTAGTCCCGCTGCATCTCCGGGATTGCGTCGCCGAGCGCCATCCCGTCGTCGAGATACTCCCGGACGCGGTC
Organism: Haloarcula limicola; assembly: GCF_010119205.1. Lineage (NCBI taxonomy): Archaea > Methanobacteriati > Methanobacteriota > Halobacteria > Halobacteriales > Haloarculaceae > Haloarcula > Haloarcula limicola. The sequence continues at coordinate 364,500 of NZ_WRXM01000002.1, read as the reverse complement.
GATCTTCCACGAGCTCGGCGTCCCGCCGGCTTCGTACCGGCGCTCGATGGGACCGAGGTACTCGTCTCTCTGGCTCTCGGGGACGCCCTGCTCGTCCAGTCCGCGCCGAGCGAGGCGGAACACCTCGTCGAAGACGACCTCGCGGTCGGTCGTGTGCTCGCCGTGACCGGTGACCCACGCGAGGTCAGCGTCGAGGCCGTGCCGTGCGGCGTCGTAGAAACTGCGTGAGGCCTCCGCCCACGGGAGTTCCGCGAGCGGATGGTCCGTGACCACGAGTCCGCGAATGAGCCCGGCGGTCAGCGCCTGCATCCCGATGATGTCCTTGACGTGCGGCTGGGTCGGGAGCGGGCGGTACTCGATGCGCAGCGACCGCTCACTGCTCGCGCCGTCGACCGGCGTCCCGCCGACGACACAGCGGAGCCAGCGCCAGTAGGTCCCGCGCTTGTGGTCGAACTCCCAGAACTCCTCCTCGAAGCGCTCGCGCTCGCCGTCTTCGAGCCACTCCCGCAGGAACGGCGCGAACAGGTCGTCGGCCACCACTCGGTCCACCACGTCAGTCACCGCGTCGATGTCCCTCGGGACGCGGACCTTCGGGTTCTCGCTGGTGTTGACCGACTGCTCGAAGGCCGCGATGCGTAACTCGTGGTGCGTGTTCGCACAGAGCCACTCGCCGTCGACGTCGTCGCCGTACATGTCGGCGGGGAGGAACGGCGAGTTCACCGACAGCGCCAGCAGCGGCCCGAGCGTGCGAATGGCGGCGTTGTAGTACGCGGGAAACGCCTCGGCGTCGGGAATCTGGAGGTGCGGCTGGATAGAGGTCGCGAGCGATTCGAAGAGGATGGTCGGGAACGCGCCGTCGTACCCCGGCACCGAGAACGGGATCTCGCCGTCGGCGTGGGCCACGGCCTCGTTATCCAGCGCGACGTAGCGGGGGGCCTGCCGCATGTTGTCGGCCAGCACGACGCCGTCGCGCGTCTCGTGGTCCGAGAGGTACGCCTCGCTGCCCTCCTCGGGCGGGATCGTCCACATCGCGTCGAGGACGAGTTCGCAGTCGTGCGTGCTCGCCTGCTGGCGGGCCTGTTTCGTGTGCATCTCGACGGAGGTGGTCTGGACGGCCATCCCCGTCTCGTCGAAGGCGTTGGGGTCGGTGTTGACCTCGGCGTTGTGGAGGCCGAGTTCCTTGTTGGCCTCGCCGTCGAAGACGACCTCCGGCAGGCGGGTGAGCCGCCCCTGCCACTCCTCGGGGTCCATGTACGGCTCGTCGTCCGCGTCGTCGGCCGCCGCCTCGACCGTCGGTTCCGGTTCCGTATCCGCCGACTCGGACTCGTCCGGTGCCAGCGGGCTGTCGGGGTCCACGTCCAACGACGGCCCCTCGCCGGGTCCGAACTGATCGCCGTCGGCGTCCGGTTCCGGCGATTCCCCGTTCTCGGGCTCGAGCGACGCCCCACCGCCGGACTCCGATTCTGCGGGTGCTTCGAGCGACCCGTCCCACGCGCCGCCACCGCCGCCCGAGAGGTCGGCGTCGAGGTCGGCTTCGGCCGCCGCGCCCTTGGCGTCCTCGTCCCCCGCCTCGTCGCTCTCGCTCGGCGATTCGGGCACGCTGTCGATGGCGTACAGTTCCACTTCGAGACCGACCGAGAAGGCGTCGTTGTCGAACTCGCCGCTCTCGATGGCCTCGCGGAGTCGCGCGGCCTGCGCGTCGACCCGGTCGGTGAACTCGGCGTCCGTCGCGTCGGCCAGCGACCGGTGTACCAGGTCGACGATGTCGTCCATGCCCTGAACTGTGTCGGTTGTTCCCCTTATACCTGACTCGTCGCTGATACCGTGTGCGTGCGGCTCCGCGGCTCACTTCGCTTGCCGCTGCGCTTCGAGGGCCGCTCGCGTTGCTCGCGCCCCTCGCTGGTGCTCTGCGGTTCCCGTTGGTCACCGCATCGCTTGCGAGGGTCTTCCCTTCGGTCAGACCCTCGCTATTGCTCCACGGGTCGTTCCTCCCCGTTCCGCCGAGGGCCCTCACTACGTTCGGCCCCTCGCTACTCGAACAGATCCTCGTGTCTCGCGGCGAGGTTCGCGTAATCGCCCGAGGAGAACGCCTCGAACACCTCGTCGGGATTGATGGTCGTCTCCGAGAGCGGCGTCACCTGTGCGGGGCTCCCGCGGACGAACGACTCGGCGGGCACCTCGTAGCCCGGCGGGACGACCGTTCCCATCGCCACGATGGAGCCTTTTCCGATGACGGCGTCGCTGACGGTGGAGTTGAAGCCGACGAGCGCGCCGTCGCGCACTTCGGCGTCGTTGAGGACGGCTCCGTGGCCGACCATCACCTTCTCGCCGACCGTCGAGGCGTGTAAGATCGCGCCGTCGCCGATCGCCGACTCCCGGCCGACCTCGACCGGCGCGACGTCGCCCCGGAGGACACACCCCGGCCAGACGTTGGCGTTCGGACCGACTGTCACGTCGCCGACGACCGTCGCTTCGCGGCTGACGTGCGCGTATCCGTGGATGTCCGGCGACGCCCCCTCGAACGCGTACTCGCGACTGTCCATATCGGTACAGCGTCTCGGGCACCCGAAAAGATACCGGTCAGTCGAGCGGTCGATCGAACCGTCGCGTCCGCGCCGCGGAAGCGCGTCACTCGATGTGGACGACCAGCACCGGCACGGACGAACTCTCGAGGACGCGGTCGGTGACGCTGCCGAGACTGGCGACCCGGTCCCGGCCAGTGCGTCCGTGCGTGCCCATCACGACGAGGTCGATCCCCTCTCGATCCGCGTACTCCGTGATGACCTTGTGCGGGATGCCGACTTCCATCTCGGTGACGGTCTCCACGCCCGCCTCCTCGCCGCCGACGGTGATGTCGTCGAGCGCGACCTCTCCCTCCTCTTCGAGGGACTGGCGAACGTCCTCTTGGGTGTCTTTCTCGGCCGCCAGATAGAGGCGCTTGTCGACGACGTAGAGACCGTGCAACACCGCGTCGTTGTCCCGGGCGATGGCGGTGGCGTGGGCGAGCGTCTCCGTCGTTCCCGAACTGCCGTCCGTCGCGACCAGTACGCTGTCGTACATCTGGCGACAGATGCGTCCCGATAGTACATAGTAGTCCCGTTGGCACACCACACGCTTCGCGGAGCGGACCGCGTCCCCCGACGAGCGGAGTTACCACTGTTCAACGAAGTAGTATTTCCGCCATATTCTGTCAACTAGTATACTTATGTCGCTGGCTCTCAATACATGGAATAACCATGCAAGGGAGCGACCTACCAGTCGGGCGGCGGATGGAACTGTACGTTCGGTCGCTGCTCCCGGACGGCTACCACCAGCGACAGGAGGAACTCGAAAAGCGCGTCTCGGCGCTGGTCGAGTCCGGCCGCGCCAGCGACCGGAGCGTCCACGTCTGGGGCAGACAGGCCCCAGCTACGCGGGAGGCGACGACGACCGACGTCGGGCAGTTCGCGCTCGAACGCGTCGAACTCTTCCGAGAGTGGGCCGCGGTGAACGACTGCTCGCTCGCGCCGGCCTTCGAGGTTCGACAGGTCGACAACCGGCTCACCGACGACCGCTATCGCGCCATCCGCTTCCCCACCGCACTGCTGGCCGAGTTCCGCGGCGACGCGCTCACGTGCGTCACGCCCCACGCCGACGAGGACGGCGTACTGACCGTCGGCGACCGGCTCGCTTCGCTCGAAGCCGAAAATCACACGCGGTTCAAACCGGTCGATCGGGTCGCCGCCGAGAAGCCACGGACCGACGACGACTCGCCGCTGCTCGCCGAGGCGGACCGAGAGCCGCTCGCCCCCGAGTGACCCGTCCGCCCGCCCGCCCGCGTCTCAATACACTTATCCCCGGCCGCTGTCGTATCACGGATATGAGTACGGTCACGGTCACGCTGCCGGACGGGTCCACCCTGGAGATGGACGCCGGTAGCACGGTCGAGGACGTCGCCTACGAAATCGGACCGGGACTCGGTGCGGACACCGTTGCCGGCGTCGTTGACGGCGAACTGGTCGACAAGCACGCGCCGATCGAGACGGACGTGACACTCGAGATCGTCACGCCGAGCAGCGACGAGTACCTCGACGTGCTTCGCCACTCGGCCGCCCACGTCTTCGCGCAGGCGCTCCAGCGGGAGTTCCCCGAGGCGACGCTCACCATCGGACCGTGGACCGACGACGGCTTCTACTACGACGTCACCGACGTCGACCTGGACGAGGACGACCTCGAAACCATCGAGGTCGAAGCCCAGCAGATCATCGAGGAAGATTACGACATCGAGCGCGTCCTCCTCGACCGCGAAGAGGCCTTCGAGCGCTACGAGGACAACCCGTTCAAACAGGACATCTTAGAGACCGAGGCCGCCGGCGAGGACCCGGTCTCCTTCTACGAGCAAGCGGAGTTCTACGACCTCTGTCAGGGGCCCCACGTCGAGTCGACCGGCGAGATCGGCGGCTTCGCCCTGCTGGAGATCTCGGCGGCGTTCTGGCGCGGCGAGGAGGAGAACGACACGCTGACCCGCGTCTACGGCACCGCCTTCCCCACGCAGGACGAACTCGACGAGTTCCTCGAGAACCGCCGGAAGGCGCAGGAACGGGACCACCGGAAGATCGGCCAGGAGATGGACCTGTTCTCCATCGACGACACCACCGGACCGGGCCTGCCGCTGTACGAGCCCAACGGGAAGAAGGTCCTCAACGAGCTCTCCGAGTACGCCGCCGAACTCAACCGCGAGGCCGGCTACGACGAGGTCGAGACGCCCCACGTCTTCCGCACCGAACTGTGGAAGAAGTCGGGCCACTACGAGAACTACGTCGACGACATGTTCCTCCTCGACGTGAACGACGAGGAGTACGGCCTGAAGCCGATGAACTGTCCGGGCCACGCGACCATCTTCGAACAGAAGAACTGGTCCTATCGCGACCTCCCCGTTCGCTACTTCGAGGACGGGAAGGTCTACCGCAAGGAACAGCGCGGCGAGCTGTCGGGCCTCTCGCGGACGTGGGCGTTCACCATCGACGACGGCCACCTCTTCGTCCGGCCCGACCAGATCGAGGCGGAGGTGCTCGCCACCGTCGACATCATCCTCGACACCTTGGAGACGTTCAACCTCGATTACACGGTGCAGTTCGCCACCCGGCCCGAGAAATCGGTCGGCAGCGACGAGATCTGGGAGAAGGCCGAGTCCCAACTCGAATCGGTCCTCGACGAGCAGGACATCGACTACGTCGTCGAGGACGGCGACGGGGCCTTCTACGGCCCGAAGATCGACTTCGCCTTCGAGGACGCGCTGGGACGTCACTGGGACGGCCCGACGGTCCAGTTGGACTTCAACATGCCCGAGCGCTTCGACCTTTCGTACACCGGCGAGGACAACGAGGAGCACCGCCCGGTGATGATCCACCGCGCGCTGTACGGCTCCTACGAGCGCTTCTTCATGGTGTTGACCGAACACTACAACGGGAAGTTCCCGCCGTGGCTCGCCCCCGAGCAGGTCCGCGTCCTGCCGGTCTCCGACGACAACATCCCCTACTGCGAGGAGTTACGGGACGAACTGGGCGAGTTCCGCGTCGAGATCGAGGACCGCTCGTGGACCGTCGGCCGGAAGATCCAGCAGGCCCACGACGACCGGGTCCCCTACATGCTCATCATCGGCGATAACGAGGAGGACGCCGGCACCATCTCCGTGCGGGACCGGAAAGAGCGCGAGGAGAAGGACATCGAACTCGGCGAGTTCCGCGACCACTTAGAGACCGAAGTCGAACAGCAGCGGACCGCGGTCACGTTCCTCGCCGGCCGCTGAGTCGGATACGACCGCGCCGACACCGTCTTTTCGAGCGGTACAAACGTGCGCTTTTACGTGCGGAGAGCGAGGCTCGGGACATGAGCGACTCCGACCGGCACCAACCGAGCGACACCATGCGCGAACGGGTGTCGGAGAGCTCGCGGATGCTGTGGCTGTTACTCGACGTCGACCGGTGGATCATCGCCGGGCTCTTCTCCGCGACCCTGTTCCTGTTTCTCCTCGCCGCCGGGATCGCTCACCCGACGCCGCCCCACACGCTGTTGACCCGAGGCGACCCCGCCGAGACGCTGTATCAGGCGCTCATCACCGGCACCATCACCGGCGTGACGCTGGTGTTGACGCTGAGCCAGCTCATCCTCTCACAGGAGCTCGGCGCGGTCGGCGACCAGCGCGAGCGGATGGAGGGCTCGATGCAGTTCCGCGACGACGTGGCCGACAGCGTCGGCGCGTCGGTCAGTCCCGCCGAACCGTCGGCGTTTCTGCGCTCGCTGGTGCGGGCCACCAAAGAGCGCGCCCAGTCGATCCAAGAGACCGTCGACGAGGACGACGGGCTGGACGACGACCTGCTGGAACTGCTCTCCGCGTATCTCGACTCCGTCGTCGGCAACGCCGACGAGGTCACGGACCAACTGGAGGGGCGGACCTTCGGGGAGTTCGACGTCGTCGAGGCCGCCCTGAACTACAACTACTCGTGGAAACTGTACGCGGGGCGGCGCATCCGCGAGGAGTACGGCGAGAGCCTCCCCGAGGAGGCGGTCGAGAAGCTCGACGACCTCATCGAGACGCTCAAACTGTTCGGCCCCGCCCGCGAGCACTTCAAGACGCTCTACTTCCAGTGGGAGCTCGCGAACCTCTCGCGGGCGCTGCTGTACATCGCCGTCCCGGCCCTCGCGGTGGCGATCGGGTCGCTGATTCTGCTGGACCCGCAGGACTTCTCGGGGACGACCTACGGCGTCGCCAACTCGCTGCTGCTCGTCGCGATAACCACCACCATCTCGCTGTTCCCCTTCACGGTGCTGCTCGCGTATATCCTCCGCATCGTCACCATCACCAAACGGACGCTCTCGATCGGCCCGTTCATCCTCCGGGAGACGGAGCGGTCGGTCGACGTCAATTGGGATTGAGGGACTGCGAAGGACGAAATACCGAGCCGTCACCGGTATTTATCACCGACTCGACCGTTTCGTCGCGGTATGGCCCCGCTCTCGACGGGGGCGCTCGTCGTGTTCGGACTCGTCGCCGTCGCCCTGACGCTGTTCGTCACCGAGTGGCTCCCGCCGGACATGACCGCGATCGGCGTCCTCGTCTCGCTGGCCGTCCTCGAACCCTACACCGGCGTGCCGGCCCGCGACGCCATCGCGGGGTTCGCCAGCCCCGCCGTCGTCACCATCGTCGCCATGTACATACTCAGCGCGGGCGTCGAGGACGCGGGCGTGGTGGATTGGCTCGGCGGTAGGTTGGCGACGCTGACCGGCGGCGACGAACGCCGACTGCTCGCGGCGATCGTCGGCACGACGGGTATCAGCGCCGGGTTCGTCAACAACACGCCCGTCGTCGCCGTCTTCATCCCGCTGGTGACCGGCCTCTCCGAGCGCTACGGGATCTCGCCGTCGAAACTCCTCTTGCCGCTCTCCTACGCGGCGATGCTCGGCGGGACGCTGACGCTCATCGGGACGGCGACGAACCTCCTCGCCAGCGACATCTCCCGGGACCTCCTAGGAGAGTCGTTCTCGATGTTCACGCTGACGCCCGTCGGGATCGTCGTCCTGCTGGTCGGCGTCGCCTACTTACTCACCGTCGGTCGAGCGCTCGTTCCCGAACGCGTCCACCCGGCCGCCGACTTCACCGAGGAGTTCGACATGGACCGCCACCTCGCGCAGTTGGTTGTCCGCGAGTCCTCGCCGCTGGTCGGGAAGACGGTCGCTGACGCCCTGGACGACGGCGACGCGGTGACTGCGGAAGCGACCGAAGCGACGCCGCCCGCGGACACCGACGCGACGCTCGAACTGCCCGCAGTCGAGGAGCCCATCGACGTGGACGTACTCCAGATCGACCACAACGGCGAGTCCTTCTTCGCCACGGCGACGGACAGGCCGCTCGAACCCGGCGACGTGCTGACGGTGCGGGGGAGCACGCAGGCCGTCAACCGGTTCGGCGAGACCTACGGCCTGCGACAGCTCTCCCGCGAGTCCGTGACCGAGGAACTGCTGGCCGAGAGCGGGCATCCCGGCGTGCTGGCCGAAGCCGTCATCAGCAACGAGTCCCGGCTCCGCGGGCGGAACCTCGCCGACGCGGGGCTTCGCTCCCGGTTCGACGTGACCGTGCTGGCGATCCGCCGCGGCGACACCGTCATCCGCGAGGGGCTCGCGACCGTCGAACTGTCGGCAGGCGATACGCTCCTCCTCCAGACGCCGGTCGACGAGATCGGCCACCTGGAGGAGGAGGGCTACCTCGTGCTCACCGAGGGGCCGCCCGAACTCTTCGACGTCATCCACGACGACGAGGCCCCGCCGTCGCTCGACGCCCGGACGCTGGTCCCCGTCGGCATCCTCGTCGCCGTCGTCGCGCTGGCGGCGCTCGACCTCGTCCCCATCTACATCGCCGCGCTGGGCGGCGTCGTGACGATGGTCGCAAGCGGGTCGCTCGGCGCGTCCCGGGCCTACGACGCGGTGAGTTGGAACGTGATCTTCCTACTGGCCGGACTCCTGCCCCTCGGGACGGCGATGCAGGCGACCGGCGGCGCGGCGTTCGTCGGCGACCTGCTCTCCGGGGCCGCCGTCGTCCTCCCGCCGTTGATGTTGCTGGCGCTCTTTTACCTCCTGAGCGCCGTCGTCGCGAGCGTCATCACGCCCGTGGCGACGATCGTGCTGATGGCTCCCATCGCCGTCGCCACGGCGACGGAGATCGGCGTCGCGGGATTCCCGTTCCTGCTGGTGGTTACCTTCGCCGTCGCCACCGCCTTCCTCACTCCCGTCGGCTATCAGACGAACCTGATGGTGTACGGTCCCGGCGGCTACCGCTTCACCGACTACGTCCGCGTCGGCGCGCCGCTGCAGTTGCTCCTCTGTGTCGTCACCACGGTCGCCGTGAGTATCGTCTGGCCGCTGTAGCGCCGCAGAATCGACCGCCGGTCCCGCTCAGTTCTTCTCGTCGTCTTTGAGCTCTTCGAGCTCCGATTCGACTTCGCTGTCGTCGACGTCGGGCGTCTCCACGTCCGCCGACCCGCTGTCCTCGGCGAGTTCCCGTTCCAGTTCCGCCTCGGCGTCGGCCGGTTCCGCGTTCGCCGTCTCCGCGTCGGCGCTTCCTGTCTCGGCCGGCGCTGACTCGGTCGTCTCCGTCTCGACTTCCGCCGTCTCGGTCCCGGCGCTCTCGGTCGAGTCGTCGTCGGCCTTTCCCATCTCCCGTTTCAGCGTGTCGAGTTCGGCATCTACCTCGCTACCCTGCTGCATCTCGTCGAGCTCCTTCTCCAGCGAGCTCTTGTCGGAGATCTGATCCTCTAACACGCCGTCCTCGCGGAGTTCGTCCATCGCCTGCGCGCGCGCCTCCATGTCCTCGGTCTGTTCCTCGGCGCGTTCGATAGCGCGGTTGATGTCCTCCATCTCGTCGCCGGCCCCCGTCATCGCCTCGTTGACCCTGGTCGAGGCCTTCGCCGCCTCGTGGCGGGCCTTCATCGTCTCCTTCTTCGTGCGGAACTGCTCGATCTGGCGCTGGAGCTCGTCCTTCTGCTCGACGAGTTGGTCCTGCTGGGTCTGGAGCTGCGAGACCTGCGTCTCCAGTTCCTCGATCTGGGACATCTTCTGCTTCTTCTTCTCTAAGGCCTGCCGCGCGAGGTCCTCTCGGTCCTGCTCGACCGCCTGCCGCGCCTGGTCGTTGTGCTTCTCGACGTTCTCTTCGAGGCGGCGCTTCTGGATCTCCAGTCGCTTCTTCTGGGTCGTCAGGTCCGCGATCCCCTGCTTGACGTCCTGCAACTCGTTTCGCAACTGCTCGTAGCTGTAATCGAGCGTCTCGGTGGGGTCTTCAGAGCGGTTGAGTGCCGCGTTCACCTTCGAGCGGATGACGTACGAGGCGCGCGAGAGGATTCCCATACCTCTGAGTTCATTGCTCCTGACTTAAATTTCTTCCATAGCCGGGAACGCCGCCGACCCGAACGGCGACGGAAGCGGCGACAGATACAGGAACGCGGGCTACGAGGACGCCAACGTGAGCCACCCCGTCCACGTCCCAGGCGGTCGCGAGGTGATCGGGACGCTCGATTCGCCCGACGCCGACCGCGTCGTCGTCGCCTGCCCGCCCCATCCACAGTACGGTGGCAGCCGGTCGGACCAGCGACTCCGGGCGGTGAGCGACGCGCTCGCCCCCGAGATCGCGTGTCTGCGGTTCGACTACGGCGAATGGGACGAGGGCCGAGGCGAACGGACCGACGCCGAAAGCGCACTTTCGTGGGCGCACGGCGAGTTCGCCGCCGTCGGGCTGTTCGGCTACAGTTTCGGGGCCGACGTGGCGCTCCGGGCGGCCGCCGCCGTCGCCGACGAGGACGAACCGGCGGCGCTCTCGGTGCTCGCACCTCCGGCCGAACTCTCCGGCGGGGCCGCCGTCGAGGCGCTTTCTGCCGTCGACTGTCCGGTGCAGGTCGTCTACGGCGAGCGAGACGAGACGGTCGAGTGGCGGCCGGTCGTCGAGCGCGCTCGCGAACTGGGCCACGCCGTCGAGTCCCTGCCGGCGGATCACCACTTCGTCGGGCAGGCCGACCGCGCGGCCGAACTCGTCTCGCGGTTCCTCAGCGAGCGCCTGTAGCGGGCGGCCGGACTACCAGCGCGCCGCCGCCGGCCGTCGTCCAGTCGAGCGCGACGACGCGGCCGTCGCCGTAGCGGACCAGTATTTCGCTCTCCCCGTCGCCGTCGAGGTCGGCCGGCGTGGCGAACGTCCAGATGGGGACGTTCCGCTCGTAGGCCGCGCGTTCCTCGCCGGTCGTTCCGTCCAGGACGACGACGGTGCCGCCGTTCGTGATCGCCACCACGTCGTCGGTGCCGTCGCCGTCCACGTCGGCCACCCTCGGCGCGAACGTCGTGCGCCGCTCGCCGCCGCCCAGCGAGGTGCGCCACTCGGTCGCGCCGCTCTCGGTGTCGACGGCCAGTATCGTGTTGCCGGAGACGCCGACGTACACCTCGCTGTCGCCGTCACCGTCGGCGTCGCCCGCGTCGTGGACCCGCGACGCGCCTTCGAGATTCTTCGCCCATAGGCGTTCACCCGTCGCGCCGTCGAGCCCGACCAGCCGGGCGGTGTTGCCCGCGAGTATCCGGCCCTCGGTGTCGACTGCGAGCGTCGTCGCGCGGACGCCGCTTCGCCACCGTCTGGTCCCGTTCGGTTCGAACGCGACGACGCCCTCGTCCCCGCCGAGGACGATCTCCGTCGCGCCGTCGCCCTCTACGTCTACCAGTCGGGGGGCCGCCCACACGGTCATGTCCGTCCGCTCGCGCCACGCGACCGTTCCGTTGGAGCGAGCGACGACGAGCGTCCCCTCGATATCGCTCGCGACGAGTTCCGGTCCGGCGTCGCCCATGACGTTCCCCACCGCCGGCTGGCCGTAGCCGTAGGTCGATAGCGGGACGCGCCACTGTTCGGTGCCACTGGCGGCGTCGAGGACGACCAGCGCGTTCTGCGTGGTACCGACGGCGACCTCCATCCCCCCGTCGCCGTCCACGTCGGCGACGGCCGGCTGGGTGAGCGCGTGAGTGAAACAGTCCTCGGCAGGGACGCTCCACCGCCAGCGGGTCGCGCCGTCGCCGGGACGTAACCGGACCAGCGAACAGGAGTGCGGGCCGATGGCCTCGGCGTTCGGCACCGCCGCGACGGGCGCGACGACTACGTCCCCCCGCGGGCCGACGCCGACGGCGTGGTGGTTGACCTCGTTGTCCCGGACGGTGTCGCTACTCCACGCCTGCGTGAGCGCGCCGCCGTCGGCGGTCACGCCCGCGGCGACGACGCCGACCAGCGCGCCGCAGCACAGCAGCGCGGCGAGGAGCGTCCGCGGTCGCATCGCCGGAACTCGGCCGCGGACGGACATAAGCCCCGCTATCGCCGGGCGGGCGAGAGCGGTACGTACTTCTCCGCCCGCCCGCGAGTGTCGGACATGCGCGGCCGTTCGCGGCGTTCGCCGCTCGTCGCCCCGACAGCGACGGTCCTCGCGGTGCTCGCCTTCTCGGGCGTCGCGAGCGCCCACGGAGCCGTCGGCGGCGGCATCGAGGCCCCGATCCCGCTCTGGTTGCTGTACGCCGGTGCCGGCGGTACCGTCGCGGTCACGGCCGGCTGGCTGGCCGTCGGCGAGCGGACGGGCGGACTCAGCGCCGACGCGCCGTCTCTCTCCGTCCCGTTCTGGCTCTCGCAGGCGCTCGGGAACGTCGGTCGAGCGCTCGGCCTCGCGGCGCTCCTCGCCGTCCTCCTCTCGGGCGTCCTCGGCCAGCAGATCCAGTCCGAGAACGTCGCCACCGTCCTGTTCTGGCCGGTGTGGCTGAAGGGGCTCGGCCTCGTCGCCGTCGTCGCCGGGAGCCCGTGGCGCGTCCTCTCGCCGTGGCGGACGATCTATCTGGGACTCGCGCGCCTAGAGGGCGAACCGCCCGCCGTCCTCGGCGCGTATCCCGAGCGACTCGGCGACTGGCCGGCCGTCGTCGGGTTCGCGCTCGTCGTCGGTATCACCGAGAACCTCACGCTGCTCCCGCGGTCGCCGCGTCTCACCGCCGCGCTGGTGGCCGGCTACGCCCTTATTATGCTCGTCGGCGCGCTCGCGTACGGGCCGACGTGGCTCCGCCGGGCCGACGCCCTGGCGGTCCTCTACCGCCTGCTCGGCCGGGTCGCGCCGCTGGCCGTCGCCCGGGAGGGCGGCGGGTATCGGCTCTCGCTCCGCGCCCCGTGGCGGGCCTGTACGCGGCCGGTCACCGATACGTCGACGGCGGCGTTCGTCGTCCTCGCGCTCTACACCGTCAGCTTCGACGGGCTGACGAACACGCGGGCGTTCCGGTCGCTGCTGGCTTCGATGCCGACCGACCTCGGCCCGACGCCGGCCGCCGTGGTCCTCTACCTCGCCGGATTCGCGCTGTTCCTCGGGAGCTACCGGGTCGCGGTCGCGCCGGTCGGCCGACTCGGCGACGGAGATCCCGGGACACACACGGCGATAGACGGGCCGGCGACCGTCTTCGCCGCCTCGCTGTTGCCCATCGCCGCGGCCTACGAGGTCGCCCACACCTACCCCTTCGTGCTGCGAAACCTCGGCGTGCTCGCGGCGCTGCTGACCGACGGGATCATCGCCCCGGACCCGGTCGCCGGCTTACCGCTCTCCGTGTTCTGGGGATCGCAGGTCGGCCTCGTCGTCGCGGGCCACCTCGTCGCCGTCGTCGCCGCTCACGCGGTCGCGGTCGAGGCGTACGGGCGGCGCGGGGGCCGTCGCGCACACGCCCCGCTCGTCGCCGTCATGGTCGGCTACACAGTGCTCTCGCTGTGGATAATCTCGCAGCCGGTCGTGAACTGAGTGGCCGGTGACCGATTCCGAATTCGAGGGACGTGGGTCGATTACAGCGGCCGATACGGGCAGAAGGTACATCCCCACCGAGACTGTATCCGAGAGATATGGCAGAGACGGGTTTCGACGGACTGGCGGCCGCCCTCCAGCGCTCGGTCCTCGGTGCGCTCCTCGCCGCAGTCGCGCTCCTCGTCGGCGTCTACAGCCTCGACGTGATCCAACGGCAGGACCCGCTGCTCGTCCTCGCGGGCGCTGTCGGCATCCTCGTCGCCTTCGGGGCGTCGATGTGGATCGGCTACCTCTTCGTCGACGGCTACCGCGACCGATAGAACGCGGCCACGGCCCTGCGACGGTCGGCCGTATCCTTATATTATATAACGTTCTATGGTGATATATGTCGGCGGTCGAATCGCTTCCGGTGACACGGCGCGCCAGCCATGGGGTCGTCTCGCTGGTCGCGGGATTCCTCACCGGATTCGCGCTCTTTTCGGCGATCGGTGCTACACCGGACGACGCCCTGTTTTCGGCGCTCTCGGTCGCTCTCTTGGTCGCGTTCAGCCGCTCGCTCGCGCGCTGAGCCGCCGGTAGCCGCGGGCGACCGACCGTCGACGCGGCGGGTCGCGGACTGACAGTCGATGACGAACGCGGGGAGTCCCGAAACCGTTTAGACGCCCCGAGTTAGACCGTCGGTATGCCGACGGAACCTGAGACGGACTACGACCCGGATCTGGGTCGGAAGTTCATCTTCGTCACCGGGGGCGTGATGTCTGGACTGGGGAAAGGCATCACCGCCGCCAGCACGGGTAGGCTTCTGAAGAACGCCGGGTTCGACGTGACCGCGGTGAAGATAGACCCCTATCTCAACGTCGACGCCGGGACGATGAACCCCTTCCAACACGGCGAGGTGTACGTGCTGAAAGACGGCGGGGAGGTCGACCTCGACCTGGGGAACTACGAGCGGTTCCTCGACGTCGACATGACCTTCGACCACAACATCACGACCGGCAAGACCTACAAGTCGGTCATCGAGAAGGAACGCGCCGGCGAGTACCTCGGGAAGACGGTCCAGATCATCCCGCACATCACCGACGACATCAAGCGGCGCGTCCGCGAGGCCGCCGAGGGCAACGACGTCTGTATCATCGAGGTCGGCGGCACCGTCGGCGACATCGAGGGGATGCCCTACTTAGAGGCGCTCCGCCAGTTCGCCCACGAGGAGGACGAGGACGACATCCTCTTCACGCACGTCACGCTCGTCCCCTACTCGAAGAACGGCGAGCAGAAGACGAAGCCGACCCAACACTCCGTGAAGGAACTCCGTTCCATCGGCCTCCAACCCGACGTGCTCGTGGGTCGCTGTTCGGACAAACTCGACATCGACACCCGCGAGAAGATCGCGCTGTTCTGTGACGTGCCGACCGAGGCGGTGTTCTCGAACCCCGACGTCGACGACATCTACCACGTCCCGCTGATGGTCGAGGAGGAGGGCCTAGACGAGTACGTGATGGAGCGACTCGACATCGCCGACGAGGCGCTTCCGGAAGACGAGCGCGAGAACCGCTGGCGCGACCTCGTCACCCAGCAGACCGACGGCGAAGTCGAAATAGCCCTCGTGGGCAAGTACGACTTAGAGGACGCCTACATGTCCGTCCACGAGGCGCTGAAACACGCCGGACTGGAGAAGAACGTCGACGTGAACGTCCGGTGGGTCAACTCGGAGAAGATGGGCGACCACCACGCCGACCGGATGCGAGACGCCGACGCCATCGTCGTCCCCGGCGGCTTCGGCACGCGCGGAACGCAGGGCAAGATAGAGGCCATTCGCTACGCCCGGGAGAACGACGTGCCGTACCTCGGTCTCTGTCTCGGCTTCCAGCTCGCGGTCATCGAATACGCGCGGAACGTCCTCGACCTGGAGGGGGCGCACTCGACGGAACTGGACGAGGAGACCCCCCATCCGGTCATCGATATCCTGCCCGAGCAGTACGAGATCGAGGACATGGGCGGGACGATGCGGCTCGGCGCGAACGAGACCGACATCGAGCCCGGGACGCTCGCGGCCGCGCTGTACGGCGGCGACTCCTGCACTGAACGTCACCGCCACCGCTACGAGGTCAACCCCGAGTACATCGACGACCTCGAAGCCGCGGGGCTGAAGTTCTCGGGCCGCTCCGGGAACCGTATGGAGATACTCGAACTCGCGCCCGAGGACCACCCGTACTTCATCGGGACGCAGTTCCACCCCGAGTTCCGCTCGCGTCCGACCAGAGCGAGTCCGCCCTTCGTCGGCCTGCTGGAGGCCGTCGTCGGCGACGACCCCCACACCGCCGAGACCGAGGAGGTGAGCCACTGATGGTGGACGTAGACGAGTTCATTGCCGAGGCGAAGACCGAGATCGCCGAGGCGGTCGGCGAGAAGAACGCCGTCATCGGCCTCTCCGGCGGCGTCGACTCCTCGACGGCGGCGGCGCTGGCCTACGAAGCCATCGGCGACCAACTCACCGCCGTCTACGTCGACACGGGCCTGATGCGGAAGGGCGAGACCGAGGAGATCCGCGAGACGTTCGACTACATGGACTCGCTCCGCATCGTCGAAGCGCAGGACCGCTTCCTCGATGCCCTCGAAGGCGAGACGGACCCCGAGGAGAAACGGCACATCATCGGCGAGCAGTTCATCCGGGAGTTCGAGGAAGTCGCCCGCGAGGTCGAGGCCGATTACCTCGTCCAGGGGACCATCTACCCCGACCGCATCGAGAGCGAGGGGACGATCAAGAGCCACCACAACGTCGGCGGCCTCCCCGAGCGCATCGACTTCGACGGCATCGTCGAACCGATGCGCGACCTCTACAAGGACGAGGTGCGGGAGGTCGCCCGCGCGCTCGACTTAGAGGAGATAATCTCCGAGCGGATGCCGTTCCCCGGTCCCGGACTCGCCGTCCGCATCATCGGCGAGGTCACCGCGGAGAAACTCGAAGTCGCCCGCGAGGCCAACCACGTCGTCGAGGACGAACTGGAGGAGTACGAGCCGTGGCAGGCGCTGGCGGCCGTCATCGGCAAGGCCACCGGCGTCAAGGGCGACAACCGCGTCCACGGCTGGGTCGTCGCCGTCCGCTCCGTCGAATCGCGTGACGGGATGACTGCCCGCGCACAGGAACTGGACTGGGAGACGCTCCAACGCATGCAGAGCCGGATCACCGGCGCACACGAGAACGTCGCCCGCGTCGTCTACGACGTGACCCACAAACCGCCCGCGACTATCGAGTACGAGTGACCATGCAGGTAGTCATCGTCGGGTCGGACCCCGACGGCATCGCCGACGCGCTCGAAGCGGAGGGCCACACCGTCGCCGTCGCCGACGTCGGCAACCGCCCTGGACTCGAGGAGGCGGGCGTCCACGACGCCGACGTCTACCTCCTGACCGAGATGGCGCAGGCGACCTCCATCGCCGTCGCCAAGGACCTCAACCCCGACCTCCGCATCGTCGTCTACGCCGAGGGGTCCCTGCCCGACTTCGCCAGTCGGCAGGCCGACCTCGTCGTCGATCCGAACCTGCTCGGTCCCGAGGCCGTCGCCGAGGAACTGTAAGCGGGTAGTCGATGGGGCGTAGCGCGATACGGCCCCGACGTCAAAACTTATCCAGTTGGCTCGACTACCGAAGACAATGACCGAGGAGGGCGACGCCGCACACGTGGGGTCCCGAGGTGACGTCGACGACCCAGCGACGCGCGACCGGGTCGTACAGGCCCTCGAAGCCGCGCGCGAGGGCATCGCCCTCCTCGACGAGAGCGGCGAGTTCGTCTACGTGAACCGGGCGTACGCCGACACGTTCGGCTACGAGCCCTCGGCGATGGTCGGCGAGCACTGGGACGACCTCGGCATCGAGGCCGACCCCGACCGGTTCTACGACGACATCCTCCCCGAGATAACGACGGACGGACAGTGGACGGGCACGACTCACTGCGTCCACAGCGACGGCAGCGAGTTCCTCGCTCAGCACACCCTGACCTACACCGACCAGGGCGAACTCGTCTGCGTGGTTCGCGACATCTCCCAGCGGGAGCAACGCAAGCAGAGCCTCGAACAGTACGCGAAGATCGTCGAGACGGTCGACGACGGCATCTTCGCGCTGGACGACGACTCCCGCTTCACGCTGGTCAACGACGCGTTCTGCGAGATGTTCGGCTACGACCGCGCGGAACTGCTCGGTTCGCACGCCTCGCTCGTCCACAGCGAGACGATGGACGACCTGGCCGCCGAGAAGGTGAGAGAGGTGCGCGACGGCGAGCGCGACGCCGCGGTGATGGACGTCGAGATAGCGGCCAGGGACGGCCACGTGGTACCGGTCGAGTCGTGGATCGCCCCGTTCCCCCTCGGCGACGGGAGCCACGGACGCGTCGGCGTCGTCCGGGACGTCAGCGAGCGTCGGGAACGCCGACGGAAGTTGCGCGAGACCCGCGAACAGCTGGAGATCGCGACCACCGCCGGCTCGGTCGGGACGTGGACGTGGGACATCCAGGCGAACGTCGTCACCGCGGACGAGTACCTCGCGAAGTCCTACGGGATGGACCCGGCGGCGGCCGCGGCGGGCGGGCCGATGGAGGAGTTCTACGAGCCGATCCACGAAGAGGACGCGAAGCGGACGTGGAACGCGCTCGAACGAGCCGTCGAGGAGACGGGCGAACTCGACGTGGAGTACCGCGTTCGGGGCGCAGACGGCGAGATATCGTGGGTACTGGCCCGCGGCACGGTCGTCTACGACGAGGACGACGACCCGGTACGGTTGAACGGCATCGTCTTCGACATCACGGAGCGAAAGCGGACGGAAGAGCGGATTCGCTTCCTCGAGGAACTCGGACAGCGGCTCCAGTCGCTGACCGACCCCGACGAACTGATGGCGACCGCCGCCCGCTTCTTGGGCGAACACCTGGAGGTCGACCGCTGTGCGTACGCGCAGGTCGAAGCGGACGAGAACCATCTCCGCATCACCGGCGACTACACCCGCGGCGGGACGAACAGCATCGAGGGGCGGTGGGCCGTGTCCTCGTTCGGCGCGGACGTACTCGAGGCGATGCGGGAGAATCGCACCGTCGTCGTCGACGACGTCGAGTCGGACGACCGAGTGCCCGACGAGCAGTTGGCGGCCTACGAGCGGGCCCAGATTCGGAGTTCGATCAGCGTCCCGCTACACAAGGACGGGGCGTTCGTCGCCGGACTCGGCGTCCACCAGCGGACGCCCCGGGAGTGGCGGCCACACGAGGTCGAACTGGTCGAGACCGTCGCCCAGCGGTGCTGGGAGTCCCTCGAACGGGCGCGGACGCTCCAGGAACTGCGAGAGCGCGAACGGCAGCTCGAAGCGACGGTCGAGGACTTAGAGGAGACCAACGAGCGCCTCGACGGGTTCGCCAGCATGCTCGCTCACGAACTCCGCAATCCGGTCGCCATCGGGCAGATGTACCGCCAGCAGCTCCCGGAGGCGGAGGCGCCACAGGCGGTCGAACACGTCGGGGATGCGTTCGACAGGATCGAGGAGATGATCGACGTCATGCTGGTGCTCACGGGGGGTCAGCAGGCGAGCGACGACCGGACGCGAGTGGCGCTCGGCGAGGTCGCTCGCAGCGCGTGGGGGGAAGTGAATTCCTCGGCCGCGTCGGTCGAGGTCTCTCTCGACGCCGCGGTACACGCCGACGAGACGTATCTCCGACACCTGTTTCGGAACCTCTTCGAGAACGCGGTCGAACACGGGGGAAGCGACGTCACGGTCACCGTCGGCGAACTCCCGACGGGGTTTTACGTCGAAGACGACGGGAACGGCATCCCGGTCGAGAAGCGAGAGGCGGTGTTCGAAGCGGGCTACACGACCGCGAGCGCACACGGCGGGACGGGGCTCGGACTGGCGTTCGTCGAGGAGCTCGTCGAGCTGTACGGCTGGGAGTGTACGGTGACCGAGAGCGAGAGCGGCGGCGCGCGCTTCGAGTTCCGGAACGTCGTCTGAGCCGCGACCGGACCGCTCAGAGCGTCGCCGCCGTCTCGGCGAGACGCTCGCTTCCGCCGCGTTTGAACGGGACGCCGTGGCCCATCCCGGCCACCTCGAACGGCGGGACGTGTTCGACGAACCCGCGGACGCTCTCGCTCACGTCGCCCGTGTCGTAGCTAAGCAGCCACGGCGACGGCTTGAGCGTGCCCCGCTCCTCCATGACGAGATCGCCGAGGAACGCCGCCTCCAACTCCTCGCTGACGTAACAGACGTGGCCGGGGGTGTGACCCGGCGTGAGGTAGGTCGTGAAGCTACCGACCGTCTCGCCGTCGGTCAGCGGTTCGACCGGGTTGTCCGGGGGCGAGCAGAACTTCCCCCCGACGCGCTGGAGCGCCCCCTTGTGATTCGAGAGCGGCGGGCGCTCCTCGCCGGTGACGAACCGCGCGTCGGCCGCGCCGACGTAGATGGTCAGGTCCACGCCGTCGAACGCCGAGAGACCGCCGACGTGGTCGAAGTCGTAATGGGTCAGCAGGACGCGCTCTACGTCGCGCAGCTCGAAGCCGGCCTCTCTGATGCCACCGACGAGCGCGTTGCCGTGCCACGGCATTCCGGCGTCGACGAGGGTCAACGCGCCCCCGTCGTCGACGAGGTACGCGTTGACTCCCGAGAGGTCGTACCACCAGATATCGTCCGATAGCGGGGTCACCATATCGCCGCGTACGGACGCCCGCGTCAAAACCCTCTCGAAGCGTTCAGAACGGTAGCTGCGAGCGGACGAAGTGATAGCCGGTCTTTGTCTTCGAGGGTGACCGAATCCGCTCCATCTCCTCGTCGGTCAGCTCGAAGTCGAAGACCGCGAGGTTCGCTTCGAGGTGCTCTCGACCGGTCGCCTTCGGGATGGCGGCGACGCCGTCCTGTTGGACCAGCCACCGGAGGGCGACCTGTGCGGGGGACTTGCCGTATCGGTTGCCGATCTGGACGATCGCGGGGTCGTCCAGGACGCCGCCGCGGGCCAGCGGGCTGTACGCCGTCAGGAGCACGTCGTGGATCCGGCAGTAGTCGAGCAGTTGCGTCTGGTCCCAGTAGGGGTGATACTGCACCTGATCGGTGAAGATCGGGGCCTCCGAGAGCTCTCGGGCCTCGTCCAGCCGCGACGGCGAGAAGTTGCTGACGCCGATGTTTCGGACGAGGCCGTCGTCGACGAGGCCGTTCATCGCGTCGATGGTCTCGGAGACCGGGACCATCCACGGCGTGTTCGGCCAGTGGATGAGCAACAGGTCGAGGTAGTCCGTGCCGAGGCGGTGACAGCTCTCGCGGGCGGACTGGCGGACGCGCCGCGCGCTCCGATTGCTCCCGTCGAGCTTCGTCGTGAGAAAGACGTCCTCGCGGTCCACGTCGGCGGCGTCGATCCCCGTCCCGACCTGCCGTTCGTTGCCGTAGGCCTGTGCGGTGTCGACGTGTCGGTATCCCATGTCGAGGGCCGTCTGAACGGTCTCCTGACAGGTCGCGCCCGTCAGCTGCCACGTGCCGAGACCGAGCGCCGGAACCGACTCGCTCTGGACCTGAATCGTCTCCATGGGCTCCGTTGGCGGGCCGGGGACAAAACGGCAGGGGCGGCAGCGGCGGCGGGGCCCCGCTCGACGATCGCTCAGCCCTCGATGTCGTCGAGCAGGTCGGGCGCTTCGGCGGCGATGATCTCGTCGATGGCGACTCCGGCGGCCCCCTCGTCGGCGGGCAGACAGAACACCGGCGTCCCGTCGGCGATGCCCGCCGTCGCCCGGACCGAGACGATGCCGGTGCCGACCTCGTCGAAGAGGAGGCTCCGGAACACCTCGCCGAAGCCGGGCAGGGACTTCTCGAACAGCGGGTGGACCGCCTCGATGGTCACGTCGTCGGCGGTGACGCCGACGCCGCCGGCGGTGACGACGAGGTCGACGTCGTCCCGGCCGACGAGCGTGTTGACGGCCTGCTGGATACCATCGTAGTCCCGACGGAGGCGCTCGCGGACGGTGACGCCGTAACCGGCCGCTTCGATGGCCGCCGAGAGCGCTTCGCCGGTCGGGTCCTCGCCGCGCTCCGTCGTCGTCCCGACCGTGACGAGCGCCGCGTCGACGGCCGTCTCCGTCGCCGCGTTCCGGTGCTGAGCGGCGGGCGGGTCGGGATCGGCGGCTCCGGCGGCGCTGACGGTGTCGTCGGCGTCGCTCGCGCTCGTCTCGGTCGGCGTCCCCGTCGAGTCCGCGGTCGGGGTCACCCCGTCGTCCCGCTCGCTCACTCGCTCGTCGGGGTCGGGTGACTCGGTCGCCGACGTCGTCTCCAAGGTCCGATCCGCGTCCGCCGTCGACGCGTCTTCGCCAGTCCCGGTGGCTTCGGCCGCCGACTGCTCGGCTCGTTCGGTCGCTTCCGCGGCGTCGGCCGTCTCGCTCCGTTCCGCCTCGCTCTCGCCGTCGATCTCGTCGGCTTGCCGCTCGTCTGCGTCCGCCTCGTCCGCCGCCTCCTCTTCGTCCTCCTTGTCTCCCTCGTCGTCGAAACTGAACCCCCCGCCGGGTATCGCGGGACTGGAAGTCGACCATACGCAGACGAAGGCACCTGGTGGGTAAATGGTTCCGGCCGCGCGAGTCGCGGCCCGAACACGCGTCCGCAGCCACCCCCCGAAACTGACCCGTCGAATCGCCTCTCGCGGGCGTGAGTCGTCTGATCGACCCGTATCGCAGACCGCCAGCGTTTTGCGGTCGCTGACCCGAGGACCGAGCATGCAGGCCGTCCAGTACACAGACCACGGCGGGCGCGAGGTCGTCACCTACGGCGACGCGCCCGACCCGACGGTCGGCCGGAACGAAGCGCTGGTCGACGTCAAGGCCGGCGCGCTGAACCACCTCGACGTCTGGACCCGACGCGGGCTCCCCGGGATCGACCTCGAGCTGCCCCACGTCCCCGGGAGCGACGCCGCGGGCGTCGTCCGCGAGGTCGGCGCGGACGTGACCCGCGTCGAACCCGGCGACCGGGTCGCGGTCAGCGCGGGCGTCAGCTGCGGCGCCTGCGAGTTCTGTCGCCGCGGCGAGCCGACGCTGTGCGTCGACTATCGAGTGCTCGGCGAACACACCACCGGCGTCCACAGCGAACTGGCGGCGGTGCCGGCCGACGCGCTCGTCTCGGTGCCCGACGGCGTGGACTGGGAGACGGCGGCCGCCGCACCCCTCGTCTTCCAGACGGCGTGGCGGATGCTCGTCACCCGCGGAGAGATCCGGCCCGCCGACTCGGTGCTCGTCCTCGGGGCCAGCGGCGGCGTCGGCCACGCGGCGGTCCAGATCGCCGACCACGTCGGCTGTGAGGTGTTCGCCACCGCCGGCACCGACGAGAAGCGGGCGACCGCCGAGCGGCTCGGCGCGGACCGCGCCATCGACTACACCGACAGCGAGTTCGATAGGCGGATCCGGGAGCTCACCGACCGGCGCGGCGTCGACGTCGTCGTCGACCACGTCGGCGAGGAGACCTGGCGACAGTCGCTGCGGTCGCTGGCGAAGGGCGGCCGGCTGCTCACCTGCGGGGCGACTAGCGGCCCGAACCCCGAGACGAACGTCAACCGCATCTTCGGCAACCAGCTGACCGTCGTCGGGTCGACGATGGCGACCTACGGCGAGACCGAGGCCGCCCTCGAACGGGTGTGGGACGGCACGTTCACCGTCGAGACGCGGGCGACGCTGCCGATGAGCGAGACGGCCCGCGGCCACGAGCTGCTGGAATCGCGCGAGGGGTTCGGCAAGGTCGTCCTCGTCCCGGACAGTGAGTACGATGAGTGAGGACGAGGACCGTCCGAAAGCGGGCGACGGCGGCGCGGGGGACAGCGCCACGGGAGACGACGGCGCGGCCGACGGCGGCTACGTCCACCGGCCCAGCGGCGAACCGCCCCGGCAGGCGGCGACGAGCGACGACTTCGGCTGGGAGGGGTGGGTCCTCGTCGGGATGATCGTCGTCGGCTTCCTGCTGATCCCCGTCGCCATCCTCGCGCTCCCGGCCGCACAGGGGTTCGTCCGGTCGCTCGGGCTCACCCTCCGGGCGGCGTATCTGGCGCTGCCGCTCGTCCCGGCCTTCCTGCTGGGCGGCCTCGCCGTGTGGTCGGCGCTCCGCTCGCGGCGGCCGGACTGACGGCGGCCGCCGTGCGCCGCGACCGCCGGCCGTAGTATCGCTCGCGATACTGGGCCGAGAACGCTTATCCCGCGGTCGGGCGACTCTCGAAGCAGATGCTGCTGTCGCCGCTCTCGGTGGTGCTGCTGGCCGCCGTCGTGGGGATGGGCGTCGCCGTTCTCGCCTGGCTGCACCGGGACCGGCCCGGTGCCGGTCCGCTCGCGGCGTTCGTCGTCGCCGCCAGCCTCTGGACCGTCGCCTACGGGCTGGAACTGGCCGTTCCGGACGTACAGACGATGACGCGCTTGCTTCAGGCCCAGTTGACGCTCTCCGTCGTCGTCCCCGTCGCGTGGCTGGTGACCGTACTGGAGTACACTGGCCACCCCCGCTGGCTCACGAAGCGACGCGTCGCGCTCTTGCTCGCGGAACCGGCGATGTTCGTCACCCTCGTCTGGTCGAACCGGGCGCACGGGCTGGTCTGGTCGGGCTCCGAGACGGCGGTCGTCGCCCAGACGAGCGCGCTGGTGCCGGTCTGGGGACTGGCCCGGTGGGCCCACCTCGCGTACATGTTGACACTGATTCTGGCCGGCGGCGTCCTGCTGGTCCAGCAGATGCTGCGGACGAGCGAGCTGTTCCAGAGCCAGAGCCTCGCGCTCCTGGTCGCCATCGCGATCCCCACGATGACCCACTCGCTGTACGCCCTCGGGGAGTTCGCCGAGACGCTCGATCCGACCAGCCTGGCGTACGTCGGCTCCGGGATCGTCCTCTCGCTAGCGCTGTTGCGCGGGCGGTTACTGGACGTCGCGCCGGTGACCCGCGACCTGGGTCGGGAGGCCATCTTCGCCGAGATGGACGACCGGGTCATCATCGTCGACGAGGGCGGGCGCATCGTCGACGTCAACGCGGCGGCCGCGGACTTATTCGGCGCGGAGGCCGCCGCTCTCTCCGGAGAGTCGCTGCGGCGTCGGCTTCCGGCGCTCGCGGAGACGCTGCCCGAGACCGGCGAGCGAGCCCAGACGGAGACGCGACTGGAGCGCGACGGCGCGGTGCGGTACTTCGACGTTCGGGTGACGCCGCTGTATCGCGCCTACGGCGTCGTCTCGGGCCACCTCGTCAGCCTGCGGGACGTGACCGACCGCCGGCAGCGCGAACAGCGACTGGACGTGCTCAACCGCCTCCTCCGACACAACGTCCGCAACGAGATGAACGTCGTCCGCGGGAACGCCGACCTCCTGCGCGATAGCGTCCCCGACTCGGAGCGAGAGCGCATCGACCGCATCCTGCGGACGGTCGACGCCATCGTCGACCGGAGCGACAAGATGGGGCGCGTCTCGGAGGCCCTGGAGAACGAGCGGGCCCGACCGGTCCTCCTGCGCCGACTCCTCCGCCCGGTCGTCGAGGAGGCCCGCGAGCGGACGCCCGAGGGCGAGGTGACGCTGTCCTGTCCGGAGACCTGCACCGTGGAGGGCGGCCCGTCGCTGACGCTCGCGTTCGGCGAACTGCTCGACAACGCGATCGAACACAGCGACGGGCCGCCGACGGTCGCGGTCACGGTCGCGACCGACGACGCCGAGACCGGCGTCCTTGTCCGCGTCAGCGACGACGGACCCGGCATCGCCCCGCACGAACGGGACGTCATCCTCGCCGGGCGAGAGACCCCGCTTCGACACGGCTCCGGGGTCGGGCTCTGGCTGGTGCACTGGGTCGTCCGCAACGTCGGGGGGACGCTGTCGTTCGCCCCGGAGGACGGCGACGGGACGACCGTCGAGATCGAGCTGCCGGCGGCCAGCACCGACCGCGACACGGCGGGGGGAGCGGGCGACGACCGCCCGACCGACGGGGCGAGCGACGAGCGATCGGCGACCGCGGCCGCCGACGCGGCGGTGTCGGAGCGCTGATTCGGCGAGAACGAACCGCCTACCGTTCCTCGTCGCGGCGCATCGCGATCTCGAACCACGGACAGAGGCGCAGTTGGCGGTAGTACTCCGGGTGTTCGCGCAGGCGGTCGTAAGGGACCCACATCAGGCCGTCCACTTCCCCGGGGTTCGGGTCGAGCGACGTGTCCGAGAGAGTCGCCTGCAACACGGCACAGACCTCCCACTCCAGCCCGGCGTTCTCGTAGTAGCGCTTGTACTCGAAGCGATCGGTCACCCGGAGGTCGTTGTACTGAGCGGGCGCGATACCCAGTTCCTCTTCGAGGCGCTCTCTCGTGGCCTCGACCTGCGTCTGGCCCTGTACGGGATGGGAGGCGACGGTGCCGTCCCAGTAGGTGTCCCAGAGGCGCTTGGTCGCCGCTCGCTGGGCCAACAGCACGCGGTCGTCCTCGTCGAACAGCAGCGCCGTGAACGCCCGGTGGCGGATGCCGTCGCCGGTGTGGGCGTCGAGGCGGTTGACCGTCCCCGTCTCGGTGTCGTCCGCGTCCACCGCGATGACGTCCTGCCTGGCGTTCGGATGCGCGTCGGCCGCGTCGTTGCTCATATGGCCTACCAATCTCGGAGGGGCGTCTTACGCGCTTCGACTTCCCGCGATAGGATCAGTACCGGTGGCCCTCGTCGGCGTCGGTATCCACGCCCGTCTCGGCGTCGAACCCCGTCGTCCCGACGCCGCCCTCGACGCTCGTCGCCGGTCCATCTAGCGGCGGGCGGCCGTACTCCTCCTCGTAGGCATCGGCGAAGCCCCGCGCCCAGACGTACATGACGGCCGACTGGCCGACGAAGCCGACGAACGGGAGCAGGAGGATACCCAGGAGGGTGAACAGCAGGACGCTCCCGACTACTTGGACGACGACGTTGATCACGACGCTGAAGACGATGGCCTTCAGCATGGTCCCGTTCGCGACGACGTCCCGGAGGACCGTCGTATCGAACCCGGCACTGATGCTGTCTTCCGCGACGAAGTTCGCCGTGGCCACGGGGAGGACGACCGCGAGCGCGAGCAGGCCGACGAGGTACAGGAGGCCGCCGATCAGGAGCCCGAAGCCGACGAGTATACCGGAGTCCGTTCCGTACCCACCCAGCAGGAAGACGAAAACCGGGAGGCCGGCGACGAGGGTGAACGCCAGCCCGTAGACGAGCGTCAGGACCACGTATCGAAGCCCGTCGACGGTCAGCTCGACGAGGTCGAGGTCACTCCATTCGGGCGGATTCTTCCTATCGCCGCCCATCACTCGCCGCATCACCTCCAGCATGTACCCGCTGAACGTGAACGCCGGAATGACGAACACGCCGAGGAACCCGACGACGCCGCCGATCAGTACGCGTTCGAGCCAGTCGTCGCCCTGTGTCTGATAGCGGAGACCGTCTTCTATCATACCACGTCAGCAATCACCGAAGCTATGTAAATAGCTTCTGACGTGTTGTTAGTGCGCCATTTACGTGCAGCGGAGACGCTACCGTCGCCGAATCGCTCCGACGAGTCGGACCAAGAAGTTCTTTGTCGGCACGGCGTGTACGACCGGCCGATGGCACTCAGCGATCACCTCGACGAATTCGGACCGGCAACGATGCTCCTCGTCGGCTTCGTGCTGTTCATCTTCCCCGAACCGGCGACCTCCGCGCTCGGCGCGGGACTGCTCTTGCTGGGGAGCGTCTGGTGGTTCTACGAGTGGAACCGGTAGCTCATTCCGGCGCTTCGTCCGGCGCTTCGACCGGCGCTTCCATCTGTGCGATGTCGAGTATCAGCGTGTTGCTCGTGTCGTCGACGGCCGCGATCTCGCCCAAGACGACGAGCCCGTACTGCGGCGTCGGCCCGACGGCGACGGCCTGCCCGACGTCGAACTGTCCGACGGACTGCTGGAGGTGGACCTGCGCGCGACACTGCTCGGGATGGTGGACGCCGCTGAGCGTGATGCGGTCGACCGTGACGTCGAGCCGTTCGTACTCGTGGGCCATCCGCATCGACTCCGTCTCTTCGAGCGGGTCGCGTCCCAGGGCGTCGTACGCCAACTCCGTCGGGACGTAGCCGCCCTCGGGTCCGGAGACGCTGTCGACGAGACCCAGTTGCGCGAGGCTCTGCATCTGATTCTGGACGGTTCCCAGACTCCGGTCGACCTCGTCAGCGACGGTCTGGCCCTTGACCGGGCCCTCCGCCTCACGATGCCGATTGACCAGCGACGTGAGCGTCTGCTCCTGACTGCTGGTCAGGTCGATCTGGACCATACCGGCTGTACCACGACGGGGCTGATAGGTGTGTGGATACGCGTCCTGAGCGGCGCGGTGTCGTCGCCCCGCCCCGAGCGCCGCGGCACCGGCCGAGTTTCAAGACGCCGGCGGTTCTCAACGGCGTCATGGTCGGCGAACCCGGACCGCTACTGCACTTTCTCGCCAGCCTCACGCTGATCCTGGCGGTCGCCCACGCGCTCGGCGCGCTCAGCGACCGCGTCGGGTTCGCCCCGGTCGTCGGCGAACTCCTCACCGGGCTCGTCCTCGGCCCCTCGGTACTGGGCGCGGTCGCGCCCGCGGCCGTCGCGGCCCTCCTCCCGCTCGACGACGGGGTCGCGGGGCTCGCGTCGCTCGGCCTCGTCCTGCTCGTCGTCCTCGCCGGTACCGAGGTCGACCCGGCGCGGATTCGGGGGTCGCTCGGTCCCACCGTCGCCGTCGCGTCCGGGGCGACCGTCGTCCCGTTCCTCGGCGGCGTCGCGCTTGGGTTCGCGCTCCCGACGGCGTATCTCCCCGCCCCGCCCCGGCGACTCGGTCTCGCGCTGTTCCTCGGCACCGCCCTCAGCATCTCGGCGCTCCCGGTCGCCGCCCGCGTGCTGGTCGACCTCGACGTGATCGACCGCGCGGTGGGGCAACTGACGCTCACCGTCGCCGTGGTCGTCGACGCCGTCGGCTGGATCACCCTGACGGTCGTCGCCGAAGTGGTCCGCGGCGGCGGCGTCGACCCGATCGCGGTCCTCGAGATCGTCGCCCTCCTCGCCGCGTTCGCGCTCGTCGTCCTCGTCGCCGGTCGCCCGGTCGTCGACGGCCTCCGGGCGCTCGCCGCCCGCGCCCGCTCGCCGGTCCTGAGCGAGTTCGCCGTCGTCCTGGTCGTCGGGTTCGCGGTCACCGCCGCCGCGGTCGGTCTCGGACTGGAGGCCGTCGTCGGCGCGTTTCTGGCCGGCCTCCTCGTCGGCCCTCGCGTGGACGCCGAGACCGAGCGCGTCCTCCACCTCGCGACGCTCGGCCTGTTCGCCCCGCTGTTCTTCGCGACCGCCGGCTTGCAGGTCGACCTGACCGTTCTCGCCGACCCCGCCGCCGCGGCCATCGCCGTCGCGGCGCTGGTCGTCGCTATCCTCGGGAAAGTGGTCGGCGTCGCCCTCGGGGCCGCGCCGACGGAGCTGACGCGGGCGGAGACCGCCTGCCTCGCCATCGGTCTCAACGCCCGGGGAGCGATGGAGATCGTCGTCGCCGCGGCCGGGCTCGCCCTCGGCGTCCTCACGCCGCTGCTGTACGCCGTCGTCGTCCTCGTCGCCATCGCGACCTCGGTGATGACGCCCCCGCTGCTCAGGCGGGCCGTCGAGCGCCTCCCCCCGGAGTCGGCCTACTGACTCACTCGTCCAGCAGGGTCTCGTCGCCGTGGCGCTCGCGGAGCTCCTCCAGGTACTCGCGCTGGGCGAGCAGCTCGTCGGTCGGTTCGGCGTAGACGTCCGCGAAGAGGTCCCGCGGGTCGGCGGCGGCCGACTCAGCCCGGTCGACGACGTCCGCGAGCGTCGACTCGATCTCCTCCGTCATCGCGTCCAGTCGCTCGCGGTCCAGCAAACCCCGGTTCCAGAGGTAGGTTCCGAAGCGGGCCAACGGGTCCTTCTCGCGCCACTCCTCGACCTCGTCCTCGTCGCGGTACACGTCGGGGTCGTCGGCGGTCGTGTGCGCGCCGAAGCGGTACTGCACGGCCTCTATCAGCGTCGGACGAGCCGCGCCGTCGTCGGGGTCGAGCGCCCGCTCTCGGGCGGCCTCGGTGACGACGTACGTCGCGAGCGGGTCCATCCCGTCGACCTGCACGCCGTCGAAGCCGTAGGCGTTGGCCTTCTCGGCGATGGTCGCGCTCGCTGTCTGGCGCTCGCGCGGGACCGAGATGGCCCACTGGTTGTTGTTACAGAAGAAGAGCGTCGGCGTGTCGAAGACGCCCGCGAAGTTCATCGCCTCGTGGACGTCGCCCTCGCTGGTCGCGCCGTCGCCGAAGTGGACCACGCCCGCGCGGTCGTCGCCGCGTTTCTTCGCCGCCCACGACCACCCGACGGCGTGGGGGACGTGGCCGGCGATGGAGATGTTGAGCGGGAAGACGTTCACGTCGGCCAGCGCCGCGTTGCCCCGCTCGTGGCCCATCCAGTACAGCAGGTACTCCCAGGGGAGGCCGCGGGCGACGAGCGCGCCGTGCTCGCGGTACTGATAGAAGAGCGTGTCCTCGTCGGCCAGCGCGTACGTCGAGCCGATCTGCGAGCCCTCCTGTCCGGCCAGCGAGGCGTAGGTGCCGAGTCGACCCTGTCGCTGGAGGTTTATCATGCGCTCGTCGAAGCGCCGGGCGAAGCGCATGTCTCGGTACATCGAGACGAGCGTCTCGTCTGCGAGGTCGGGGACAAGCGAGGGGGCGACGGCCTCGCCGTCGGCGTCGAGTACCTGCACGCGGTCGTCGGGCGCTCGGTCGAGAACGTCGGCCATGCTGTCGGGACAGACGACACAGACCGGGAAAAAGGTGCGCTACGAGAGCCACTCGGTGACCGCCCGACGGGCGTCGGCCTGCGCGTCGGGCATCACTTCGAGGACGACCGGCCCGTCGTAGTTCTCGTCCAGTAGGCGGGCGGTCCGTTCGAGGTCCATCTCGCCGTCGCCGAACGCCAGTCCGTCCTCGGTCCGGGTCGCGTCGTTGAGGTGGATCAGCGGAATCCGGTCGCCGTGATCCCGCAGAAGCGTCGAGAGCGCCCCCTCGTAGTCCGCTTCGGAGAGGTAGAGGTGCGCGGTGTCGAGGACGAGCGAGTGCCCGCGTGCCAGCAGGAGGTTTTCGAGGTGGAACGCGCTCGCGCCGGGATTGTTCTCGTAGCCGTGGGGCGCGGCGAAGTCGTACGCTTCGAAGTCGTCGACGTGGGTGTGTAAGGCGTACTGGCTGTGGACGACCAGCAGGGCGTCGAGGCGGCGGGCCAGCTCGTCGCTGCGGCGGAACGGCCGCTCCTCGTCCGGGCGGGCGTGGAGCGTGTGGACGGCGGCGGCGTCCACCGGCGACCGTCCAACCGTCTCGGCTGTCGCAGCCACGTCCTCCAGATGCTCGGACCGGAGGTGGAGTTCGACGCTCTCGAAGCCGCGTTCGGCCGCCGAAGCGAGTTCGGCGGGGTCCGGCGGACACTTACCGAGGAGGTGCATCGCGCGTCCCTTCGCGGCGTCATCACCTAAAGCACCGGTCTCGCAGACAGGACGAGGTTCAAGGCGTTGCCCGCCGTTGTTTCGACCGACACCGTGACGACCCGCAGAACCGTCCTCGCCTCGTCGCTCGCCGCGTTCGGCGGCTGTCTGGGCCGCGTCAGCGAGGTCGAATCGACGTGTCCGGCCCCCGTCTCGACCAACGAGACCGTGAGGCTGGGCTTCGTCGGCGACGTGATGCTGGGCCGGAACGTTAACGACCGCTGGCGCGACGAACCCGCCGGCGTCTGGGACGGGATGCTCGACCGGATCGACGCGCTGGACGGCCTGCTCTTGAACCTGGAGTGTTGCGTCTCCGCCCGCGGAGAGCGCCGCCCCGGCCGAGAGTACTACTTCCAAGCTCACCCCGACTGGGCGATTCCCGCCCTCGAACGCGCCGGGACGGCGTTCGCGAGTTCGGCGAACAACCACGTTCTCGACTACGGGCCGACGGCGCTCACCGATACGCTCGCCCACCTCGACGCCGCCGGTATCCCGACCGCCGGCGCGGGACGCGATAGGGAGTCCGCGTTCGAACCGGCCGTATTCGCCGTCGATGACTTGGACGTGGCCGTCGTCGCCGCGACCGACCAGTCGCCGAGTTACGCCGCCCGCGGGGACGCCGCCGGGTCCGCTTACGCGCCGCTGAAATCCGCCGACAGACTGACTAGAAATTGGGTCGGCGACGCGGTAGTGCGCGCCCGCGAGCGGGACCCTGACCTCCTCGTGGTCTCGCTCCACTGGGGACCGAACTGGGAAGTCGAACCGTCCGAGACACAGCGCTCGTTCGCCCGCTGGCTGATCGACCGCGGGGCCGACGTGGTCCACGGTCACAGCGCCCACGTGATTCAGGGCGTCGAGACCTACCGGGGGCGTCCGATCATCTACGACGCGGGCGACTTCGTCGACGACTACGTGGTCAAGGACGGACTACATAATAACTGGAGCTTTCTCTTCGAACTCGCGGTTTCGAATGGGACGCTGACCGCACTGGACCTCGTTCCGGTGGAAATCGAACGCGAACGCGTCACCCCCGCGGGAGGGACGGCCGCTCGGTGGCTCCGCGACCGCATGCGCACGCTGTCGGCCCCGTTCGAGACGACGTTCGAGCGCCGCGACGCCGGGCTCAGAATCCCGCTCGGCGAGTGTTAAGCGGCGACGGTGGGAGTCGTCCGTTCAGTTCGGCGGTCCCGCGCCGTCCGGGGCGCTCGAGTGCTCCGGCGGTCCGCGCTTGTCCTTCTTGTCTTCTTTCTCGCTCCTCTCCTTCCCGCGCTTCTTGCCTCGCTTTCGGCCGTTGTTCTCGTCCCGGTCGCGGTGGTCGTCCTCGTCGTCCTCGTCGTCCTCGTCGTCGTGATGGTCTCGGTTCCGATCCCGGTCGTGACCGTCCCTGTCTCGATGGTCGTCATCGTCGTGGCGGTCTTTATCGCGGTCTCTGTCTCGCTCGTCGTCTTTGTCCCGATAGTCGTCGTCATCGTGACGGCTCCGATCGTCGTGATCTCTATCTCGGTCGTGGTGATCTCGGTCCTTGTCGTGGTCGTCGTCCCAATCCTTGTCGTCGTCGTGGTGGTCCTTGTCGTGGTCGTCGTCCCAGTCCTTGTCGTCGTCGTGGTGGTCCTTATCGTGGTCGTCGTCCCAATCCTTGTCGTCGTCGTCGTCTCTGTCGTGGTCGTGATCTTTGTCCCGGTCCCTCTCTTTATCGTGGTCGTCCCAATCCTTGTCGTCGTCGTGGTGGTCCCGGTCCCTGTCGTGGTCCTCCCAGTCGTCATCGTCGTCGTGATGATGATCGTCGTCATCACACCGCCCGCGCTTGAGACGGACCTTCTCGTCGCGCTTCAGTCTGTAGCGGTCCGGGTCTTTCCGGTCGCCGGAGAGCACTTCCCAGCGGTCGATGTGGCCGTCGTAGTGCTTCCCGTACAGCTTCGCCTCCTCGTTGAACTTCGGATAGATGGTCAGGTTGAGGTCGTCGACGTCGAGGCCGCGGAGCGCGCCGCCGTCGGTCCGCTCCTCTTTCCACGTCCAGTCGATCTCCGCCGAGCGCTTCTCGATGTCCCAGCGGTCGTAGTTGCTGTCTTTGTCGTAGTAATCGTCCTTGACGACCCACTTTGCCTTCCGTGGGATATCCTTAATCTTGAACGAGACCGCGCCGCCGTCGCTCCCGTCTTTGAGCGCGCCGTGGACGATAACGAGGCTGAGTCCCTTCGGCCCGTCGTAGAGGAATAGGATGCTCGTATCCTTTCGCTGCAGAGATTTCGTTCCGGTAGAACTGAAGTACCGCTTCGATTTCCCCCATTTGTAGAAATCCTCGACCCGCTTGTGGCCCTTCAGCGGCTTGATTCGGAAACACCGGCTGTCCTGCTTGATGACGTAGCGGTCGTCATCATCGTCGTGTGCGCTCGCGGTACCGGCGGCACCGAGTCCGCCGACGGCGAGTCCAGTCGTCTTCAGGAACGCTCTACGCGACTGATTCAGTGGTGGGTCACTAGCCATGAGTGGGGCAACCGATGAGCCGGGGTTTGTTATGACCAGCATAGCGTCGTCGGATTTCGGTACGGCGACCGTATCGCCAGCGAAGCCGAGCTTACCGGTCGCTCGGCCACTATATGTGTCGAACGGACTGTCGAGCCGGTACGCTGATAGCGGCTATCACAGAACGCATATACGTCGGAATCGTCTGTATCACGTATGAACTACGAAGCGGCGCTCGACCGCGCGTACGACGTGCTGCCAGACCAGCCCAGAGAGGCCGGCGACCGCCTCTCGATCCCGGACCCCGAGTGGCAGACCGACGGGGCCTTCACCCGGCTGACGAACCTCAGTTCGATCTCCGACGCGCTCTCGCGGGACGCCCAGCATCTCCACCGCGCCATCCAGCGCGAGTTCGGGACCAACGGCCAGTTCGACGGCGGCCAGGCCCGATACAACGGCTCCTTCGACGAAGGCGACTTCCAGGCGGCCATCGACGCCTACGTCGCCGAGTACGTCACCTGCTCGGAGTGTGGCCTGCCCGACACCGTCCTCAAGACCGAGGACGGCGTCGACATGCTCCGCTGTCAGGCCTGCGGTGCCTTCCGCCCCGTCCAGAAGGGCGCGACGAACACCACCCAGCAGCAGACGCCCACGCTCGAAGAGGGCGAGACCTACGAGGTCAAGATCACCGGCACCGGCCGCGAGGGCGACGGCGTCGCCGAGAAGGGCAAATACACGATCTTCGTCTCCGGCGCGCGCGAGGGACAGGTCGTCGAGGCCTACATCGACAGCATCAGCGGGACGCTGGCGTTCGGCCGCGTCGCCTGAACCCAGTCGTTCGTCGCGCCCGATAGCTGTTTATTCTGTCACGTCTACTCCCCGACATGGCATCGAACAGCGACGCGCGAGCGCTATCTCTGCTCGCCGTCCTCGCCTGCGTGCTCGGCATGGTCCACGCGGCCTCCGGCGTCATCGCGCTCCTCTCCGCTCTCGGCGTCGGCGCGCTCGTCCTCGGGGGCAGTCAACTCGTCCTCGGCCTGTTGCTCGTTCCCGCGGGCGTCGGCATCGGCTACCGGAAGTCGCGGGGCAGATGGCTCGGGATCGTCTGCTTTGCCGGAATCGCCATCGTGCAGGTACTCCCGTTGCTCTCTGGGAGCGAGCTCGCCGTTCCGCTCGCCGGTGTCCTCCTGTCGGTCGGTAGTTCGCTCTACTTACTGCTGGCCGGCGAGGCCTTCGAGAGCGGTGACGGTGACTCCCGCGTGCTCACGGAGGACACCGACCCGCACGAGTTCGTCCGCTAAGCCGGGCTTATACGCGGAAGCGCACGCTGCGAGCGACGCTACACCTGCACTTCGTCGACGATTTCAGGCGAGTCGTTGCTCGGGCTGTTGACCGCCGTCGAGACGGGGTAGGTCCGCATCGGGCCGTCGTACGGGTCGAGTAGATCAGCCACCTCGTTCGTCTCGCCCGAGAGCCACGTCTCTTCCTCGTCGGGCGCGAGCACGACGGCCATCCGGTGATGGAGGTCCCGCACCGCGTCGTTCGGGTCGGTCGTCACGATGGTGAACGTCTCCACGACGTCGTCTTCGCCGCCCTCGTCGTCCGCCGTATTCGCCCCGTACTCGCCCAGTCCCGACTGCCGCTGCGGCGGTTTCCACCGCTCGTAGAGGCCGGCCATGGCGAACAGGTCGTCTTCGGGCAGACAGACGCGGTAGGGCTGTTTGCCGCCGTCACTGTCTCGCGGCTTCGCCGCTCGACTATCCGCGGAACTCCGTTCCGCGCTCTCCTGCCACTCGTAGAACCCGTCCGCGGGCACCAGACATCTCCGGGATTCGTAGGCGTCGGCGAACGACCGCTTCTCGGCGAGCGTCTCGGCGCGGGCGTTGATGTAGGCGTGGTCCGAGCGGTTCTCGGCCCACGTCGGGACGAGGCCCCACTCCATCCGCTGGATGGTGTCGGGTTCCTCGCTTGCGATGACTGGCAGCGACTGACTCGGCGCGGCGTTGTAGCGCGGCTGGAACTCGAAGTCGAAGGCGGCGTCGAAGCGCTCCTCGATCTCCGCGGGCGGCGCGAACAGGCTATAGCGGCCACACATACCCGAAGGGAGGGTGGCGACGAGGAAAAGTCCTCGCCGCGGGTCGCCTAACAGTTTTGCGCGTCCGGCCCGACCCCCGGATATGGAGACTCGACCGCTCGGCACGACAGGCCACGACAGCACGGTGGCGACGTTCGGGACGATCGCGCTCAACTGGCTCGAACAGGAGGGCGCGAACCAGATGGTCGAACACGTCCTCGACCACGGGGTCAACCACTTCGACGTCGCGCCGACCTACGGCGACGCCGAACTCAAACTCGGCCCGAAGCTCCGTCAGCATCGGGGCGAAATCTTCCTCGGCTGTAAGACCCAGGAGCGGGACTACGACGGCGCGGCCGACAAGATCGACCGCTCGCTCGACAGACTGGGAATCGACACGATCGACCTCTACCAGATTCACGGGCTGGAGTACGAGTCCGAACTGGAGGAGATCACCGGCGACGGAGCGTTAGCGGCGGTTCGGGACGCGATGGACGACGGGAAGATAGACCACCTCGGGCTGACGAGCCACGGCGACCCCGACCTCATTCTCTCGGCCATCGACCGCATCGACGACCTCGAAACCGTGATGTTCCCGCTGAACCCGGTCGTCGTCGCGAAAGACGACAGCGAACACGACTACGAAGCCGTCCTGGAGCGGGCCGAGGAGGAGGACGTCGGCACGCTCGGCATCAAGGCCTTCGCGAAGGGGTCGTGGCCGCCGACCGACGAACTGCCGGAAGCGGACCGGCCGTACGCGAACTGGTACGAACCGGTCGACACGCCCGAGACCGTCCGCGACCGCTTCGATTTCGCGGCCGAACAGGGATTGACGACGGTCGTCTCGCCGGGCGACCCGAAGCTCGTGACGATGGTCATGGACGCCGCCTCGCGCTACGACGGGATGGACGAGGCCGCACAGCGCTCGCTCGTCGAGGAAGCGCGGCACGACGACAGCCCGGTGCCCGAACAGCTCCACCACTGAACCGTGGCGAGCGGGAACGGCGGTACCGGAGAGAACGACAGAGGCGATAGGAGCGGTAGCGCGGGCGTTCCGCGGACTGTCGAGGCGGCGCTGGCCGACAGACCGGTCGCGGGCCGCGTCTGTCTGGAGGCCGGAGCCGGCGTCGGCAACACTACTGCGGGACTGCTTGCGGCGGGTGCGAAGCGCGTCTACGCCGTCACCGACGACGCGGCCCACGCCAGAACGGTGCGCGAGCGGTGCGGAGCGGCGGCCGACCGGCTGGTCGTCGTCCGGGCCGACCTTCGAGAGACGCCGCTTCAGACGGACTCCGTGGACCTCGTCACCGCTCACGGCCTCTGTAACGTCCTCGCGCCCGCGGAACTGGAGTCGGTCGCGGCCGAACTCACCCGCGTCGCGTCGCCGGGCGCGCACCTCGTTCTCGACGACTACGCGCCGCTCCCCGACGCCGCCGCCGTTCGAGAGCTCTTCGCCGTCGAGAACGCCGCCGCGGAACTCGCCGACGGCCGGCCGGCGCTCTCCTTCTACCCGGCGCGGTTCCTCCGCCGCCTGTTCGCCGGTCACGGCTGGGCCTTCGAGCGCGAAGAGACGTTGCTCGACCCGGTGCCGTGGACGGCGAGCCACCTCTCGGCGCACGCCGCGGCGGCCCGCGACGCCGCCGCACGACTCCCGTCGGAACTGGGCGGCCCGCTCGCGAAACGGGCCGACGACCTCGAAGCGGCGATCGGGTCGGAGTCGGTCGGCCGGATGTACAGCCTCGCGCTGACGCTGTCGGAAGGTTCCGAACCGGCATAGTCCGCCCGCGACTTTAAACGGGATGGGGACCTAACGTGTCACCAAGCCGCATGACGACCGAGCCGTCGTTCTCGATTCCCGCCCACCCGAAACGCCGCTACCCCTACGACGAGGGGGTCGAGTACGAGGGCGGCACGGAGTTCGAACTCGTCCCCGGCGAGGAGCGAGCGACGCCGGAACTCGCCGCGACGGTGCGTGACCTCCTCGCCGACGGGCCGTACCGCTACGGCGACTTTCACGATCTCCCGATGCCGCTGTGGCTGGTCCGCGACGAGGAGACGGCCGACGTGTTCCGCGTGGCCGTCCGCGACGGGACCGTCCGCCTGCACGTCCTCCCCACGACCGAATCATCTGGTCTGCGGCGGTTCTACGACCGACTGCGGGCGGTCGACGCCGACTGTCAGTGGACCGTCGAGCGCCGAGTCGACGCGGCGTAGCGCGTCGAGGGATATCGCGGACCCAAAACCGTCTTACCCGATTGCCCCCATTTCCCGCCCATGACCGTCTCTCGTGAGGTGGAGCTGTCGGGCCACATCATCGACTCCGGGATGATGCAGACCTGTTTCGGCATCGTGATGGACATGGGCGGGTCGTTCTCCGTCGAGGAGTTCGACATCGGCCGCCACAAGGAAGACGAGTCCTACGCCCGGCTCCTCGTCGAGGCCGACGACCCCGAACACCTCCAGTCCATCATCCACGAACTGCACCAGAACGGCGCGAACCCCGCCGACCCAAAAGACGCGACGCTCGAACCCGCGCCCGCCGACCAGGTCGTCCCCCACGGGTTCTACTCGACGACGAACCACCCGACGTACGTCCGCTACGACGGCGAGTGGGTCGGCGTGGAGAACATCGAGATGGACTGTGCAGTGGTCGTGGAAGACGGTGCGGAACCGAGAGCGTATACCAAGGTCCTCAACGCCGTCGAGGAGG
Source organism: Haloarcula limicola (assembly GCF_010119205.1). Lineage (NCBI taxonomy): Archaea > Methanobacteriati > Methanobacteriota > Halobacteria > Halobacteriales > Haloarculaceae > Haloarcula > Haloarcula limicola. Next base: position 326,484 of record NZ_WRXM01000002.1, on the reverse strand, counting down.
GCGACCGCATCGTCACCGGCGACACCGGCATCAAGGTCGAACCGCCCGAACGCCCCCGAGACTCCGGCGGCGCGTTCGGCTTCATGCAGGGCGGCGTCTCCTCTGAGCGCCCCTCCGAGTCCACCATCGAGAAGATAGCGAACGCCATCGAGGAGACGAAGAAGGAGGGCGGGAAGGTACTGGCCGTCTGCGGCCCCGCGCTCATCCACTCGGGGGCGCGCGAGGAACTCGCCCGATTGGTCCGCGAGGGGTACGTCGACATGCTCTCGGCCGGCAACGGCTTCGCCGTCCACGACATCGAGCGCGACCTCTACGGCACGTCGCTCGGCGTCGACACCGAGACGCTCGACCACGCCCGCCACGGCCACAAACACCACATCTACACCATCAGCGAAGTCATCCGCGAGGGCTCCATCCCCGAGGCCGTCGAGTCGGGGACCATCGAGTCCGGCGTCATGTACGAGTGCGTCGAGAACGACCGCCCGTTCGTGCTGGCGGGGTCGATCCGGGACGACGGCCCGCTCCCGGACACCATCACCGACGCCGTCGAGGCCCAGAACGCCATCCGCGAACAGGCCCACGAGGCCGACATGGTGCTGATGCTCTCGACGCTCTTGCACTCGGTCGCCGTCGGCAACTGCCTCCCCTCGACCACGCGGGTCGTCTGCGTCGACATCAACCCCGCGACGGTCACGCAACTGCTGGACCGCGGTTCGGCGCAGGCCGTCGGGATGGTCACCGACATCGGCACGTTCGTCCCGATGCTGGCCGAGAAACTGGTCGCTGAAGAAGAGTAACACACCGACCGCGAGCGACGAACGGTTCGGAGCACCGTGAGTCAGCGAGCGGCCTTTTTCGCCCACGTTTTTCGAGTCGAGCGGGACCGAAGGTCCCGCTGACCATGCGAACGGGCGCGAAGCGCCCGTGAGCAGAGAGCGGGTCGCGGGCTGAAGGCACGAAGCGCACCCGAGGACGAAAAAGGTGGATCGCGCAGGTTCGTCCCGATGCTGGCCGAGAAACTGGTCGAGACGGCAGAATAGTCGCAGATCGGACCGCGTCGCCTCAGACGCCTTCGAGGTCCGAGCGGTACTCGTTGATCTTCTCGTCGGCGTCGTCGAGCGTCTCCGAAACGTCTTCGCCGTCCCCGCTGGCGATCTCGTCGAGCGACGACTGGATGCGGGCGAGACGGCCGTGGTCGGGACCGCGGTCGGCCGTCGAGAGGTGTTCCAGCTGGTCGGCGAGCTCCGAGAGACGGTCGCCGGCGTCGTCGCTGTCGGTCTCCTCCGCCGCCGATTCGAGCAGGTCGCTGGCTGTCGCGAGTTCTTCGCGCGTCATAGTCGGCGGTTCTCCCAAGAGGGATAAAACGGTTCGCGTCCGGGATAACGCTGCGCCTGTCCCAGACGGCGAGCGCGGCGACCAGCGGTGATGGCGGCTCGGCCTCACGACCGTACTCGTCGTTTGATACGCTCTCGTCGCGGTCCGCGGCGTCTCGAAGCGGGTGTCCCGCCGCCGCTCACAGAGCGCGTGTGACTCAGCTACCGGCAAAACAGCGAGCTACCGCTCGACGCCGGACGGGAAGTCACACTCAAGTCCTCGCTGCGTGAAACGAAGCTATGGACTCGAAGCGCTTCCTCTTCGTCTCGGCCGACGCCGCGCTGATAACCGACCTCGCGTGGCAGGTTCACCGCGAGGGCCACGACGTGAAGTACTACATCGAAGCCGAATCGGACAAAGAAATCGGCGACGGATTCGTGCCCAAGACGGACGACTGGGAGGCAGAGGTCGAGTGGGCCGACGTGATCGTCTTCGACGACATCTGGGTCGGCTCGGACATCGGTACCGGTGCGCTCGCACAGGAACTCCGCGAGCGAGGGAAAGCGGTCGTCGGCGGCACGCCCAGCACCGACCGGCTCGAAGAGGACCGGGAGTACGCGATGGAGGTCCTCGAAGACCACGGCGTGAACACCGTCGAACACCACGTCTTCGAGGATTTCGACGCCGGCATCCAGCACGTCCGAGAGAACCCCGCCCCGTACGTGATCAAGCCGCTGGGCGAGGTCCAGAACGTCAAACGCCTGCTCTACGTCGGCGACGAGGACGACGGCAGCGACGTGGTGGACGTCCTTCGCGCCTACAAGAAGGCGTGGGGCCACCGCATGAAGGGGTTCCAACTCCAGCGGAAGGTCGAGGGCGTGGAGATCGCCATCTGCGGGTTCTTCGACGGCGAGGAGTTCGTCGACCAGGTCAACTTCAACTTCGAGCACAAGAAATTGTTCCCGGGGAACATCGGGCCGTCGACGGGTGAGATGGGGACATCGATGTTCTGGGGCGGGCGGAATATGCTGTTCGAGGAGACGTTCGGGAAGCTCGAAGGCTGGCTCGCCGAGGAGGGCTACGTCGGCAGCATCGACATCAACTGTATCGTGAACGAGACCGGCATCTACCCGCTGGAGTTCACCCCGCGGTTCGGCTATCCGACGATCGCGCTCCAAGAGGAGTCCTTCGAATCGCCGACCGGCCAGTTCTTCTACGACCTGGCTCACGGAAACGGCCCCGAGCTCGACGTACACAACGGTTACCAGATCGGCGTCCGCGTCGTCCTGCCACCCTTCCCGTTCGACGACGGGAAGACCTACGACGAGAGTTCGCGCAACGCCGCCGTCGTCTTCCGGACCGAGAGCCGCGAGGGGATTCACTTAGAGGACGCGAAGAACGTCGACGGTCAGTGGCGCGCCGCCGGGGAGAACGGGATGCCACTCGTCGTGACGGGGAAAGGCGAGACGATGCAGGCCGCGCGGGAACAGGCCTACGGTCGGATCGACGACATCGTGATGCCGAACATGTACTACCGCGACGACATCGGCGAGCGCTGGCTCGACGGCGACGGCGACCGGTTACTGGCGTGGGGCTACCTCGGCCCGCAGACGTAGGGCATCGACGGCAGACGGTGTCATCGACGACGACGGCCGGGGCGGCCGAACCGCCGACGCTCCGCCTCGACTGCTCAGGGGCTCGGCGCGTAGAGCGCGTAGAGGATGGATATCATCCCCAGCGCGGCGACCACCGCGGCGACGAATCCCGACTCGAAGATGGTGACGCGAAACACCTCGAACAGTACGCCCTCCAGGAGGCCGCTGAGGCCGATCAGTCCGAACCCGAGGCCGACGTAGCGCAGCAACTGCGCTCCGTTTCGCCGGTAGCCGCGGTACGCCTGATACGCGATGACCAGCGCCAGCGCGGTCGTGAACAACTTCGCGATGACGAACAGCGTGTGCTCCATTATCAGTCGCTCCGCATGTCCTGGAAGATAGACGTGAGTCGGTCGGCGGGGTCGGGTCGTCGGTCGATCCGGACGTCGAACCCCTCCGCTCGGAGGAGCACTTCGACGCGTTCGAGGCGTGCCTCGTACTCCCGGTAGTGGCGGCCTCCGGGGTCGACGTGGGTGTACTCTTCGAGAAGTCCCTGTTCGACGAGGGCGTTGACGCGCCGGGAGACCGTCGGCCGGGACATCTCGCACTCCTCGCTGAGTTCCTTCGCGGACAGTCGCTCCGCCTTCGTCGCCACGAGGATATCGCGGGCGTAGTCGTCGTCGAGCGTCGCGAAGAGGTCCGGTGGGCTCGGCTCCGCAGTCACACGCCGCTAGTCCGGGGGGAGGGCCAAATAGCCACCCGATTTTCCGACTCGGAACACCGGCTCACGGTTATATGCTGTCTGTTCCCCTCTATTCAGTCGAAGGTGAACTGAATATGTCTACTATCAACACCGGCGTCAACCAACTCGAGAGCAAGGTCGGCGGACTCACCGTCGGCGGCCGCGTCCACAGCCTCAGCGCGTGGTTCGTCCTCGCGCTCAGACTCATGATGGGCTACGCGTTCGCGTACTCCGGCTTCACGAAGATCGCGGCCGCAGAGCCGTTCTCGGCCGGCGGCTACCTGGCGAACGTCGCGGCGACCAACGGCAACCCGCTGGCCGGCCTGTTCGCGTGGATGGGTTCGACGCCGTGGTTCGTCGAGTTCGCCAACGTCGCCGTCCCGTGGGGTGAACTCCTCATCGGTCTCGGGCTCCTCGTCGGCGCTGTCGTCCGCCTCGCGGCGTTCTTCGGCGCGCTGATGATGCTCATGTTCTACTTCGGGAACTGGGACATCGCCCACGGCCTCATCAACGGCGACTTCGCATACATGCTCGTGTTCCTCGCGGTCGCGGCGTTCGGTGCCGGCCGCATCCTCGGGCTCGACGCGTACATCGAACAGTACGAGATCGGCGGTGCGGCGCTCGTCGAGCGCTTCCCCGTCCTCGAATACGTCCTCGGCTGACCACGCCGATTTGCACACGGAGACGAACCATGCAAAATCCACTTCGAACTCGCGGAACCCGTTCTCTGGCGCTCGTCGTCCTCGGAGCGCTCGCGCTGGCGATCACCGCCGGAAGTTGTCCTAACGCGGGCGACCGTGCCCCCTTCGGAGATACTCTGGCCGGCGCTCGTCGTCGGGCTTTCCATCGCCGTGCTGTACCGGCTGTTCGCCGGTTCACAGGTCGAGAGACCGACCGAGGACGGCGCGCTCGCCGCCCTCCGCGAGCAGTACGCACGCGGCGAGATCGACGACGAGGAGTTCGAACGCCGACGCGCTCGTCTCGCCTCGAACCGGTGACCCGTCTCACCACTCGAAGACCTGTTTTTCGCCGGTATTACGGGGGTCTGAACCGGCGGTCGCCTCCGACTTTGGCACATGCCAGCCGTCCACCTATCCGTGTGTAGCACCTACACACGGTCGCCCGATGAACACTACCTCAGACGCCGACGAACTACACGTCTCGCGTTCCGAACACGGAGACCAGTGGACGGTCGCGGTCGACTTCGGTCCCGCGGCGAGCGACGCCGTGACCGTCGAGATAGTCGGCGACACGGCGATCGTCGCCGTCGACGCCCCCGGGCGGCGGACGGAGTTCGACGTGCCGCTTCCCGACGACGACGGGGACGTCACGGTGAACAACGGCGTCCTCACCGTCGAGAGCGCGGCCTGACGGGGCCGGGACGTCGAGACGGCCAGTCGCCGACAAGCGCGTTTCTCTCCGACTCGGTGGACTCCACAAGGGCTTTCACCGCGTTGGCGGTACGAGGGGACAATGACGACCGCCGACCAGACGACCGAGGAGCTGCCGACGCTCCGTGGTTCCGTCCCCCCGCTGCGCGAGTGGGCCCGCACGTTCCTCATCGGCATCTGCATGGGCAGCGCCGACGCCGTCCCGGGCGTCTCCGGCGGGACCATCGCCCTCATCGCGGGCATCTACGGCCGGCTCATCGCCATGATCACGGCCATCACGCCCGAGCGAATCGTCGACTTCCTCGCGGCCCTGCTGCCGGTCGACGGCGGCGTCTCCGTCCGCAGGGCGCTGGCCATCTGGGAGGAGATCGACGGCTGGTTCGGCCTCGCGCTGGCCGTCGGCGTCTTCACCGCCGTCATCCTCGTCACGCGTATCGTCCACATCGCCAGCGAATCGGTCCCGACGCTGCTGTTCGGCTTCTTCTTCGGCCTCATCGCCATCTCCGCGGTCATCCTGCTGCGCGAGCTCTCGCTCGAAAGCGCCTTTCAGGCCGTCTCGGGCGTCGTCGGCGTCGTCCTCGCCTTCCTACTGGCCGGTCCCGTCGAGTTCCTGGAGGGTGGCGGCCTGCTCCTGATCTTCGTCGCCGGCGCGATCGGCGTCAGCGCGATGATCCTCCCCGGCATCTCCGGGTCGCTCCTGCTGGTCATTCTGGGCCAGTACACCCGGATGTCCGACACGCTCAGCGCCTTTATCGACTCGCTGCTCGCTACGGTCACCGGCGGTCCGCTCGCGCCGGTGATCGAGAACGGGACCGTCGTCGGGACGTTCATGGTCGGCGGCCTCGTCGGCCTGTTCACGATCTCGCGTGTGGTCCGCCGGGCACTCGACCGCAACCGCCGCGCGACGATGGCCTTCCTCGTCGGCCTCGTCGTCGGCGCGCTCCGAGCCCCCGTACAGGAAGTGAGCGCGGAGGTCGGCTTCACGACGGACGTGGCGCTGGCCTTCGCCGGTGCCGCCGTCGTCGGTGCGGCCTTCCTCCTGGTACTGGACTGGTACGCTGTCGACCTCGACCTCGACTCTATCTGAGCCGTTTGAGCTGTTGGTTTTTCGATGGTCGATTTCGAACGCGAACAGCCAGAAAGCCCCGACTGGCTGAACTCGGGGGGCTCGCTGTGCCCTTCACTCACTACGTACGTTCCAGTGCTTGCGTCGCCCGCCTTCGTCCAGCTAGCCGCCCCTTTCAGTCCCACCCTGTGGCTGGCCGGATAGCCGACACGGGAGGGACTGAAAGGGGCCGCCCGAGCGCGTTTACGTGGTCGTCTGCGTGACCTCTATTCGAGCGAGCGACGCGAGCGAGAATATGTCACGCAGCGACCGCGCTCGGGCGGGGGCTTTCTGGCTCTCCACGGTTCCTCTCGCTCGACGACTTACGACTCGTACGAGCCCAAGAACGACAACCCGCGCTAGAAGGCGCGGTGGTACTGGATCGGGGGCTCGACCTCAGCGCCCAACTCGTCGGCGGCGTGGAGCGCGAAGTACGGGTCGCGCAGGTGCTCGCGGCCGACGACGGTGAGGTCGGCTCGGTCGTTGCCGACGATGGCCTCGGCCTGCTGGGCGGTCGTGATGCCGCCGACGGTGCCGACGCCGATGTCGGAATCGGTCTCCTCGCGGATCTGCTCGGCGTATTCGAGCTGGTAGTTCGGGCCGGCGTAGGGCGGCGTGGAGTCGGGGGTGATGGCCCCGCCGCTGACGTCGATGAGGTCCGCGCCGACCTCGTGGAGGTCGTCGGCCAGTCGAACCGAGTCCTCGACGGTCCACGACTCGCGGTCGGGGAGCCAGTCCGTCGCGGAGATGCGGACGAATACCGGCTTATCGTCGGGCCACACGTCCCGGATGGCGGCGGTGACCTCGCGGGCGAGGCGGGTCCGGCCCTCGAAGTCGCCGCCGTAGTCGTCCTCGCGGTGGTTGGTCACGGGCGAGCAGAACTCGTGGAGGAGGTAGCCGTGGGCGGCGTGGACCTCCGCGACCTCGAAACCGGCGTCGAGGGCGCGTTCGGCGGCCGCGCGGAACGAGTCGATCACCGACTCGATACCGTCTTGGTCGAGTTTCTCCGTCGTCGGGGCCTCGCCGCCCTCGTAGGGCCAGGGGTCGTCGCTGGGGGCGACGACGTCCCAGCCGCCCTCGTCGGGGCCGAGCGGGTCGTGGCCCTCCCACGGACGGCTCGTCGAGGCCTTTCGGCCGGCGTGAGCCAGTTGGATGGCGGGCACGGAGCCCTGCTCGCGGACGAACTCGGCGATGGGTTCGAGCGCCGCCGCGTGCTCGTCGCTCCAGATGCCGAGGTCCTCCGGGGTGATTCGGCCCCGCGGTTCGACGGCGGTGGCTTCGGCCATCACGAGACCCGCGCCGCCGACGGCCCGCGACCCGAGGTGGGTGCGGTGCCACGCCGTGGCGAGGCCGTCGCGGTCCTCACAGGAGTACTGGCACATCGGCGAGACCATGATCCGATTCGGTATCGTCGTCTCTCGGAGGTCGAGCGGAGAGAACAGCGCTGTCATCGGCGGCGGTTAGCGGCCGAGTCGGATAACCGCAGGGACGGCAGTGGCTCCTGCCGGAGAATCGCGTCGTTTCGAGTCGTCTTCGAGGCGCCGGTCCAGCAAACGGCGACCGTCACTGGACGGCTCCACCGGAACCGCGACCGGGTCGGTCCGAGAAGACGTCGCAGAGGTCCCGGAGCCACTCCTCGGCGTTTTCGTGGCCGTGATACCGGATTTCGTCCGTCCGATAGTCGTGGTCCAGCCAGCCCGCGTGATCCAGTTTCGGGAGGTGCGTGTGGACGAGTCCTACCGCGAGCTCCTCCTTTCCCTTTTCGGGCATTCGACTCTCGATATGCGAGACGAGTTCGTCGAAAGAGACGGTCCGCGAGTCGGCGTAGTTCTCGAAGAAGTGGACGATTTCACGGCGGATACTGTCGCTCAAGACGTCCAGTAGTTGGCTCACTCGTGGTGCCTTATCCGGGTAGCAGGACTGAGACGACACGGACGTAAACATTGGTACCCATTCACATAAAACATTGCTCCGGTTCACTGTGGACGATACGCCGCTCTCACGGCGAGACTGCCGCGATACTCACCGCCAGACGGCCCGCCCCACGCGCGTCTCCGAGAGGTCGAAGTCGAAGCGGTCGGTCCACAGCAGGCCCGCGCCCAGCAGCGCCGCCAACCCGACCGGCACCCAGTTCGCGTAGAAGAGATTGATGCCGCCCCAGAGGACGACGAAGCTCACCAGATCGTCGAGCATGAACTCGCAGGTTTCGAGGCGGCGACGGAGGCCGCCCCGGTCGAAGCCCCAGTCGAACAGCAGGACGGCGACGGTCCCCGAGAGCACCCACCCCTCGTAGTTCGACCACGGGACGCCGTAGAACTGCCCGACGTCGTACTCCCAGAAGCCGATGGCGACCGCCCCGGGGTCCAGCACGAGGTCCACCAGCAGGACAACGGCGAGCGTCGCCAGCAGCCGCGGGAGCGCGGATTCGGCCCGCCGACCGAGCAGGAGGAGGACGAGCAGATAGGCGTTCAACACCAGCGGGAAGAAGAACACCGGCAGGCCCAGCGGCACCTCGCCGAACAGCATCGGTCCCAGTTCGACGCCGTAGCTGAACTCGCCGTAGGGCCAGCCGGTCCTGACGCCGACCAGTTCGATGCCGTAGGAGTACGCCGTCAGCGCGACCAGCGCAGCCGTTGCACGGCGGTCGAGCAGCGGGAAGACGCCGGCGGCCAGCGGCAGGCGCATCACCATCGTCCCGAAGAGGACGAAGAGCGGGTTGTACGCGAACGGCGGCGGGAGCACCCCCTCGGAACTGGCCAGCAGCGTCAGCGCTCCGACCAGCGGAAAGACGACGGCGATGGTGAATCGGTGTTCCCGGACGAGCGCGTCGAGCCGCGCGGTCGCGGTCTGTCGGTCGGCCGACGAGACCCACGTCGTCCACCGCTCGCACCACTCAGCCATACAGCATCACCCACAGGCCGAGGAGCGTGAACGCCATCCCGACGAGCGTGTTGACCGCCGGATACCACCAGTACGCCGCCTCGACGTCGACGCCGGCGGCGAGGACGCCGAAGACGAGCACCGGGTAGACGAGTAAGAGCGCGCCGAAGGCCCAGTGCGTGAGCGCGAACGCCGCGGCGGCCGCGAGCCAGCACGCCGCGCAGTAGTAGTAGGTCCTCGACGCGCCCAGATACGTCGCCGTCGTCCGGATGCCCGCCTCGCGGTCGGGTTCGATGTCGGGGATCGCCGAGAACGTGTGCATCCCCATCGTCCAGAGCCACGCCCCGGCGACGGCGCTCACCGGGGGCGCGACGCCCGCGACGGCGGCGTAGGCGACGACCCCGGGGAGGATGTAGAGGCCGTTCGAGAGCGAGTCCAGAAACGGCGTCGTCTTGAACCGCAGCGGCGGCGCGGAGTACTCGACGGAGAGGAACGCCCACGCGAGCAGCGCGAGGACGCCGAGCGTCGGGAGCCACGGGAGGAACGCGGCCGCGAGCAGCCCCGAGCCGACGATCGTCCCGAGGACCACCGAGTCGCCCCGATAGCTGACCTCGCGGCCCTCGTCTTTCTTCGGGTTGTGCTCGTCCACGTCCCGGTCGAAGACGTCGTTGACGCCGTAGAGGAAGACGTTCGCCGGGAGCGTGAAGTAGAGGAACAGCGCGACGGCCAGCGGCGAGAACAGTTCGCCGGGACCGGCGGCGGCGTAGGTCACGGCGACGACGACGGGACCGCCCTGATAGAGCCAGAACCGCGGCCGCGAGAGGCGCAGGAGGTAGCCCAGACGCGTCTCGGCGGAGGGGGCGATCGCGGCGAGACGGTCGGTGGCGAGTGTCATTCGTGGTCGCTGATGAGCCGCTCGGCCGTGTTCTGGCCGCTGATGAGACACATCGGCATCCCGATGCCGGGCGTCGTGAAGGAGCCCGTGAAGTAGAGGCCGTCAACGGCCGACGAGCGGTTGTTCGGGCGCAGCAGCGCGGTCTGCCGGAGCGTGTGGGCGAGTCCCAGCGCGGTCCCCTCGGTGGCGTTGTACCGCTCGCCGAAGTCGGAGACGGCGAACTGCTTCTCGTAGACGATGCGGTCCCGGAGGTCCACACCGGTGTTCTCGGCGATGTCGGCGAGGATCTTCTCGCGGTACTCCTCCCGGACGGCGTCGCCGTCGTGGAGGCCGGGTGCGACGGGGACGAGGACGAAGAGATTCGAGTGGCCCTCGGGTGCGACGCTGTCGTCAGTCTTCGAAGGGACACAGAGGTAGTACGCCGGGTCGTCGGGCCAGTCGGCCTCCTCGAAGATGTCGTCGAAGTGCGGTTCCCAGTCGGTCGGCAGGACGAGCGTGTGGTGAGCGAGCGGCTCTACGTCGCCCTCGACGCCCATGTACATGAGGAAGGCGGAGGGCGCGTAGGTCCGGTCGTCCCAGTAGCCGTCGTCGTACTGACGCTCGTGGTCGGGCAGCAGTTCGCGCTCGGCGTGGGCGTAGTCGGCGTTGACGACCACCTCGTCGGGGTTGCGCGTCTCGCCGTGGACCGTCTCGACCAGAAAGCCCTCCTTTCGGCGCGAGATCTCTTCGACTTCTGCGTCCGTCTCGTAGGTGACGCCCAGTCCCTCGCCGAGTTCGACGAGCGCCTCGACCACCGAATTGATCCCGTCCTCCGGGTAGTACACGCCGAGGTTGAAGTCGACGTGACTCATCATGTTGTACAGCGCCGGCGTGTTCTTCGGCGACCCACCGAGGAAGACGAGCGTGTACTGCATGATCTGCTGGAGCTTCGGGTGTTCGAAGTAGTCCTCGACGTGGCCCTGCATCGACCCCAGCAGTTGCAGGCCGATGGGGGCAGCGGTCAGCACGTCCAGGTCGATCCAGTCCCGCAGGCGCGAGCGGTCCTCGTAGACGAACTTCTTCATCGCCGTCTCGTAGTGGCGTTCGCTGGTGGCGAGGTAGTCGTCGAACGCCTCGGCCGCGCCGGGTTCGTACGCCTCGAACTTCCGGCGCATCTCGGCGTTGTTCCCGGTCACGTCCAGTCGGTCGCCGTCCTTGAAGAAGACCCGGTAGTGGGGGTCTAAGCGTTCGAGGTCGTAGAAGTCGCTCGGCTCCCGCCCGAAGTACGCGAAAAAGCGCTCGAACACGTCGGGCATCAGGTACCACGACGGTCCCATGTCGAACTCGAAGCCGTCCGCCTCCAGCCGGGAGGCCCGGCCGCCCAACTGCTCGTTTTTCTCCAGGACTCGTACGTCCGCACCGGCGTCAGCGAGATAACAGGCCGCCGAGAGGCCGCCGAACCCGCCGCCGACGACGACTATCTCCTCACCAGACAGGTCACTCATTACGTACATCTGGAGGCCGGGCCGGCAATAAACCCGCGGCCAAACAGATTGGGTGACAGCGCAGCAGGGGTGACAAACGTCGAGGGGAACGAGGTTCGAGCGGTCCCGGTGCAAACTGAGATGAAGGCGGCCTCCCAAGGCGAAGCCATGAACGACGCGACGGTGGTCGTGACCGGAGCGAGTCGCGGAATCGGGAGAGCGGTCGCACGCGCGGTCGCGGCCGCGGGCGGCCACGCCGTCGTCTGTGCCCGCGACGCCGACGAACTGGACGCGGTGGCCGACGATATCGACGCCGACGGCGGGCAGGTGACCGCGATGCGGGCCGACGTGCGAGACGAGTTCGACGTCGAGCGACTGGTAGAACGGGCGGCGCGAGTCGGCGGGGGAATCGACGGCGTGGTCGCCAACGCGGCCGTCTATCACGGTGACGCGGGGGAGACGCCGCTCCCCGAGGAGTCGTACGCGGCCTTCGACGACCACCTGCGGACGAACGCGCGCGGCGTGTTCGCGACGATACGCGAGGCGGTTCCGCATCTCGCGCCCGACGCGCGCGTCGTCGTGCCGACCGGTGCCGTCGCCGGACGGGGAATGTCCGGCTACGGGTCCTACGCCGTCTCGAAGGCCGCGGCGGAGGCCGTCGCTCGCGGTTTCGCGGCCGACCTCGACACGGTGGTGGGCGCGCTCGACCCCGGCCAGGTGGCGACCGAGCTCTCGGGAGGTAGCGGCCGCGACCCCGCCGCCGTCGCCGAGATGGTCCTGTGGGCGCTCACCGACGCCGCCGAATCGGCCCTCGACGGCGCCGTCATCGACTGGGGCGACTATCGAGACGCGACGCGGTGAGTCGGATCGAGGGTTTTATTAGCAACACTACGTTGTTATCCAGTAATGCCTATTAACGAAGGCGGGAGTTTTAATAATAGTGGTCGCCCCTCGATACTCGGCGTTCTCGGCGTTCTCGGCCTGCTCGTGCTGTCGGCCGTGGCAGTCACCGGCGGGGCGCAGAAGGTGCTCGTCATCTCGTGGGTCGCGTTCGTGGCGATGGCCCTCGGCGCGTGGTTGGGGACCCGCGCCACACAGACGAGTCCCCACCGCCTCGTCTGGGGCTACGGGTTGGCGAGCGGCGCGATGGTCACCTCGGCGGCGATGTTCCTCGTCCCGCAGGCGATGGGACTCGGGACGGCCGCGGGGACGCCGCGCATCGGCGGCATCGGCATCGCGCTCGGCATCGTCGCCGGTTACGGCGCCCATACGATCGGTCACCGGTTGACGCACCTCGACACCGCCTTCGACACGACGACGGCCGCCATCGCCGCGCACGCGCTCTCGGCCGGCCTCGTCATCGGCCTCGTCTACGCCTCGATGCCGACGCTCGGCTTGCTGCTGGGTCTGGCCATCGTCTCGCACAAGGGACCGGCCGGGTACGCCGCCGCGCGCCGGCTCCGCCGCGACGGCAAATCGGCGACGGCGCTGTTGCTCCCGGCGGCCGGCGTCGGACTCACGGCCATCCCGTCGGCCCTGTTGACGCTCCCGGAGACGCCGGTCGTCAGGGCCGTCGTCTTCGGCTTCGCCGCCGGCATCTTCCTCCACGTCGCGATGGACTTCCTCCCCAACTGCGAGGCCGGCAGCGAGATCGACGAGGTCTGCTCGCTCCACGAACGCTCCCACGACCTCCTAGACGAACTCCGCAGCCACGCCGTCGGGTCGACGGTGGCCGGCGCGGCGCTGGTCGTCCTCGCGTGGATCGCGGTCGCGCCGTGAGAACGTCGCTCGTCCGATAGGGCTCGGCGCGCGGACGACGCTCAGACGTGTTCGGAGAAACCTTCCTTTTCGAGTAGCTCTTCGGCCCGCGAGAGGTCACGACGGAGGGCGTCTAGCTCGTCGGTCAGTTCGCTGTATCGGGTCGACTGCCGTAGCGTCGACTCGTCGACGCTCTGCTCGACGTCGCGCTTTTTCGTCACTATCGCTACCAACCGACGCTCCTCGGGGTCGTACGTCGCGCGCCGCTGTAACGTCTCGAAGAGCTCGTGTAACTCCTCGGGACTCGTCAGCGGTTTCATCCGGTACGTGTCGTAGTAGACGTCGAGCAGCTCCTCGTCGGGTTCGAGCGCCGACAGCATGGCGATGCGACAGTCGATGTCTTTCTGCCGAATCGTCTTGGCCACCTCGTCGCCGGAACAACCCGGCATCTGGCGGTCCAGCAGGGCGAGGTCGACTGACTCGTCGAGCAACTCCACCGCTTCTTTGCCGTCATAGGCGACGCGAGTCGAGCACGTATCGCGAATCCACCGCTCGTAGGCGTCGGCGAGCGGCTGTTCGTCGTCGACGACCAGCACCGTCGGTTCGGAGCCTCCGTCCTGTCTCGCGCGGTCTCGAATACAGGATCCACCGTCGGCCACGACTCGACTCATGCCTCCGCTCGTCCGGAGAGGAGATCGACCGTCGTTCGTTTCGGACTCTCGAACACCAGCGGAGAGTGTGTCATCGATAGCTCTCTCAGAGACCGACGTAATAAAAGACTGTAGTCGCTCCCGTCGGTTTCACGCTCCAGAACCCGTCGTCTCGACCGCTACCCCGCATATCCGGCGAAATAGCGCCAACGGAATCCGTCATCTCGTTCGACCGTTGCACCGAGACCAGTCCGTGGAAACGGTCCATTTATACGCCGCATGGACCGTATAACGGGACCGAAACCGTTCGACGCCGGACGCCAGTTCGTTCGGCGCGCTGGGCCACCGGTCCTTGGCTTTCGGGCGCTCTCGTCTGTCCGTGACGCCATCCCAGTCTCGATTCCGGTCACCGATAGCCTCCGCGGCCGGTCGGATCGTCGGCCGCTCGCTCGCGGTTCGATCCGCCGGTCGTCGGCTCGACGAGGGTTTAGGACGTGAATAAGCGAACCGATCGTCGGATAACACTGCGCGACGAGCGCCGGGGTCTTCGCGGCGACGGACGCGTAGACGGCGTAGAAATGCGACAACGGACGCGCTGGTCGCGTGGCCGAGACGACCGCCCCGCGCGACGGCGTCCGTGACCGCTGGTCCGAAGCGGTCGCTGGCTTCTTCTGTTCGCGTCCGGCGTCGACGGTAGTGTCTACGCCGGTACCGCCGAACAGGGACGCGTCTACGCGAATCACGGATTCCGGAGAGCGACAGAAAAACGTCGGCGCGGCCTACACGCTGTCGTCGTTGAGACCGTCGTTCGGGAAGCACTCCCCGAGGTCGTGAATCATGTCGATGGTCTCGGTCATCGTCTCGGCTTCGATGCCTTCGAGGGTCTCGATCTCGTCGAGCGCGCGCCGGAGGAGCGGCAGACTCAGGCGCTGGTCGAGGTGGCAGACGGGGAGGTACAGGTCGTCGAAGTCCTCGGGCGGGATGCCCGACGTCGAGAGGAGGAAGTAGTCGTCGAGGTCGGCGATGTCGTCCGTCGCGAAGTCGGCTTCCTCGTACGGAATGCGAGGTTCCGCCTTCGTCGTCCCACGGATCGTCGGCTCGTGCAGCGTGAATTCTGGCATTACGCTTCGAAGGACGCGACAGAGCCCGATAGAACTGTACCCGGCAAATGAAAGCCGTGGGATCAGCTGTACTCCCGCCAGCGGTGGCCGCACTCCTGGCACTTGAAGAAGCGCGTCGGCGGTTCGTCGGCCGACCCGGTCTGTTTGATGGTGTACCACGCCTCCCCGTGGCCGCACTCGTCGCAGGTCACGTCCCCGGCGGTGGGTTTCCCCTCGAAGTTCGCCCCTTCCTCGGTCTCGATGACGTCGTCGTCGCTCTGTTCGTCCGTGGTGACGAAGTCGGCGGCACGGTCCTCGTCCTTGGCGACGCGCGCGCCGCAGGACTGACAGACCATCTCGCCGCCGTCCGCGTGCATCATCGAACCGCAGTCGTCGCAGAACTGCATAGCCGCTACTGGGCGGTCCCCGCAAAAAGACGTTACTCCTCGTTGCCGAGCCGGCGCTGTTCGGCGACGACCGGGCAGTTCAGCAACCGCACCGTCTCCATGTCGAGAAACTCCACGATCTCGGTGTCCCCGCGCGTACACCGGACTTCCGGCGGGCCGGAGAAGTGCTCGCACCGCTCGCAGTAGCGGTGTTTCGAGACGTCGGCGTGGCGAGTGACGCCGGCGGTCGGTCGCTCGTCGCCGTCCTCGGCGAGCGACGCCCACACCTCGTCGGCGTCGACGGAGCCGACGTCGACCGCCTCGAAGACGCTCTCGCCGGCGCCGAAGGGGTCGCCGCCGCGGTCGGTCATCCCCGAGAACGGGTCGGCTTCCCCCGCCGAGAGCGGGCCGTCGTCCGTGACCGCCTCGAACTCCCCGTCGGGAGCGGGTTCCTCGGCGACGGTAGCATCGTCAGCCGTCCCGATCGACGATTCGTCGGCTTCGTCGGGCGCGTCGAGATGCGCGAACGGGTCGCCGTCGCGGTCCGCCTGCGCGTCGAACTCCTCGAACGGGTCGTCGCGGTCGTCACTCATCGTCCGAACTGGCCTCCAGTTGCGCGGCGGTGACGAGCCGCGCCTTCGTGCGGAAGATACCCCCCTCCGGTCGCACGTCGGAGACGGCCGTCCCGCAGTGGGGACACTGCGGATCGGTCAACAGGGCGATCTCGACCGACTCGCCGCAGTTCTCACAGGTCGCCGTCGAGACGCCCTCCTGCGCCGCGGCGCGCTTGATACGGTCGACGGCCCGCTGGTGACTGTCGCGGCCGCCCCGGTCCTCCCGGAGGTCGCTGACGACCCACGCGACGCGCTTGAGCTTGTCCTCGACGTCGTCGAGCCGGTCCTCGACGGCGGTCGACTCCGCTTCGAGGTCGTCGATGCGGCCCGACTGGTCGGCGACGCGCTCCTCGACGCGTTCTGTATGGTCGACGAGTTCGCGTCGCAGTTCCGTCACCTCGCTCTCGAGTTCGGCGAGCGCGTCGAACTCGGCGTGGTCGTGGTCGGCCGGGGCCTTCCCGTCGGCCTCCCGCTTGACCTGAACGACCCGTTCGCGCACGTCCTCGATCTTGGCTCGGAAGTCGGCTTCGACGGCGTCGACCCGGTCGTCCAGTCGCCCCTCGACGGCGTCGGCGATCGCCGGGAGGTGGTCGCCGACGGCCGACTCCGCCGTCGTCTCGACCTGTCCGTCCAGCGCGTCGGCGACGGCGGCGCTGACCGCGGCATCGAGCTGGTCCTGCATCGCGTCCTCGACGGCCGCCTCGACGTCGACGAGCCCCGATAGCGACCCGTCCTCGAAATCGGCCGCGGCCTGATACGACGCCAGCACCTGTCTGACGACCTCTTCGCGGGGGACGCCGAGCGTCGCCGCTCGCTCGTCGAGCCACTCGTCGAGCCCCGGCGACAACTCGACGGTGACGGCCCCCTCCTCCGTCGACTCACTGGCCATGGAGTACGGTTTGACGAACCTGCTAGTTAAGCGTTTGCCGCCCATTTCAGCGTCCGAGACTGGGACCAGAACGCCCGAGAGGCCCGTTTCAGCGGATCTTGCGCACGTCGCTGATGTCGAAGCCGGCGTCGCCGATCTCGGTCTCGAACTGGACGATGTTCTCCGCCTCTATCTGGGAGAGGACGCCGCGGAACTGCTTGACGACGAGCGTCCGGGCGCGGGTGGACCCCCCCGATTCCCAGGAGAACTCCATCGTCCCGTGGGCGGCGTCGCTCAACTGCCCCTCGCGCACGTCCGAGAGCGTCTCGCTGTTGAGGTGTAAGAGGATGAGCCCGCCCCACTCGTGGGCCGCTCTCTGGAGGCCGGAGACGAGGTACGTGATGTCCGTCCAGTCGATGTCCCGACCGAGTCCGTTGATGAGGTCCGACAGCGAGTCGATGAGGACCAGATTGCCGGGCGCGACGTCGCCGAGCTTCTCGCCCAGCGCCCCCAACAGGTCGTCGCGTTCGTGGCGCGCCCGCAGGTCCTTGATCGTCGGCGTCTCCTCGGCGTACCACTCTCTGGGTACCGGGCTCACGTGGAAGTACCGCTCGGAGAGGTCGTGAAACTCCACTCCCGCGAGGCCGGCCTCCAGCAGCTCCTCGTCCATCGCCAGCCGCATCTCGGCTTCGAGTTGCCCGCCGCTCGCGGTGAAGGAGACGTAGTGGACGGACTCCGGGAGGACGGCATCGGCCGACAGCGACCCGTAGTGGAGGTCGAAGAGGTCGCCGTCTTCCTCGGCCAATCCGTTGATGACCGCGCTCGTGTGCATGAACTCCCGCGTGCCGGCTCCGCCCTCCCCCGAGAGCAAGACGACGCTGCCGGCCGGCGCGCCGCCGTTGACGACGGCGTCCAGTTGCCTGATGCCGAACGGGATTCGCTTCATGAACTCCAGTGGCCCGTGCGGTCGCTTAAACGCTTGGCTCACGCTACCACGATTGGTAACGGGGCGGTGGACTACTCCCCCTCGGCCAACTTCGCGCCCGTGTTCCGCGGGGCGACCAGGTACACGTCACCGTCGACGCCGGCGGCGTCAAGTGCGTCCGCACCGGCCTCTCGCGCCGCCGCCGCGCCGTCGGCGTCCGTCAGTCCCCAGACGGTCGGCCCCCACGAGGACTGGCCCGCGCCGGTCACCGTCGGGGCGTCAGAGAGGGACTCGACGATGGTGCCCGCTGGCGGACGATAGACGCCGCCCTGTTCGTCGGCGTACCACGCGCCGTTAAGTCGGCCGAGTCGAGCGGCGGCCGCGCCGAACCGGCGGCGGTCCCGCGTGGCGATGGCCGGGAGGAGCCGGCGGGTGAGCAGGGTCGAGATCTCGTCGGCGATGCCGGGGTCGGCCCGCTCGATGGCCTGTCGCATGCTCCGGTCCTCCTCGCTCCCGCTCTGTCCGGGGTCGGTGTCCGGGACGACGACGAGGAACCGCCAGTGAGCCGGCACGTCGTGACGGGCCAATATCGGCGGCACGTCCCAGTCGCCCTCGGCTGGCGGTTGGGCGGTAAAGCGCTCGGTCGGGTGGCCGCCGTCGACGACGAACCCGCCGTTTTCGAACGTGGCGACGCCGATCCCGCTGCGCCCGCCCCGTCCGAGTCGCGGTGCGACGGTCCGCGCGTCCGCGGTCAGGTCGTGCGCTCGCGCCACGGCGACGAGGACCGCGAGCGCCAACTGGGTCCCGCTCCCGAGCCCGACGTGGCGGGGAAATCGCTCCTCGACGGCGACCCGCGCCCCGGGCACGTCCAGCGCCTCGACGACGCGGCGGGCGTAGGGTTCGACGGCCGCGTCGTCGCACGCTATCACCTCGGCCGCCTCGGCGGTGACGACGAGCCGCGGCTCGTCGAGTGCGAGCCCGACACCGCCGTAGAGGCGGTCGTGGGCGAGCGAGAGGTTCTGAAAGCCGAAGTGGAGTCGCGCCGCGGTCGTGACCGTCGCCATTGGACGGGGTTCGGGGCGAGCGGGAAAGAAGCTACTGTCAGCGGTGGGATTCGCCACGGACGAGAGTGCGGGACGGTACCACGATTACAGGGCGTTTAAGGCGACCCGGGGTCTGGGTTCGAACATGAGTCAGCAGGAACGCCGCGAGCGTCCGGAGAAGGACCCGGACCTCCGGAGCAACGAAGTCACCGAGGGCGTCGAGAAGGCCCCCCACCGCGCGATGTTCCGCGCGATGGGCTACGACGACGAGGACCTCGCCTCGCCGATGGTCGGCGTCGCAAACCCGGCGGCCGACATCACGCCGTGTAACGTCCACCTGGACGACGTGGCCGACGCCGCCTACGAGGGCATCGACGACGCCGGCGGGATGCCGATCGAGTTCGGCACCATCACCATCTCCGACGCCATCTCGATGGGGACCGAGGGGATGAAAGCCTCGCTTATCTCCCGGGAGGTCATCGCCGACTCCGTCGAACTCGTCTCCTTCGGCGAGCGCATGGACGGGCTGGTCACCATCGGCGGCTGCGACAAGAACATGCCCGGGATGATGATGGCCTCCATCCGCACCGACCTCCCGAGCGTCTTCCTCTACGGCGGGTCCATCATGCCCGGCGAGCACGACGGCCGCGAGATCACCATCCAGAACGTCTTCGAGGGCGTCGGGGCCGTCGCCGACGGCGAGATGAGCGAGGAGGAACTCGACGAGATGGAGCGCCACGCCTGCCCCGGCGCGGGCTCCTGCGGCGGGATGTTCACCGCCAACACGATGGCCTCCATCTCCGAGGCGCTCGGGTTCGCACCCCTCGGAAGCGCCTCCCCGCCCGCGGAACACGAGTCGCGCTACGACGTGGCTCGCGACAGCGGCGAACTCGTCCTGGACGTGGTCGAGAACGACCGCAAACCCTCCGACTTCCTCACGCTGGAGAGCTTCGAGAACGCCATCGCGCTGCAGGTCGCCGTCGGCGGGTCGACCAACGCCGTCCTCCACCTGCTCGCGCTGGCCGCCGAGGCCGGCGTCGACCTCGACATCGAGCAGTTCAACGAGATCAGCGCCCGGACGCCCAAGATCGCCGACCTCCAGCCCGGCGGCAGCCGCGTGATGAACGACCTCCACGAGGTCGGCGGCGTCCCAGTCGTCCTGAAGGCCCTCGCCGACGCCGGTCTGCTCCACGGCGACGCGCTGACGGTGACGGGCAACACCGTCTCCGAGGAACTCGAAGCGCTCGACCCGCCGGCCATCGAGGACCTCGACGCGGACTTCCTGAACACGGTCGAGGACCCCATCCACGAGCGCGGGGCCATCCGCATCCTCTCGGGCAACCTCGCGCCCGACGGCGCGGTCATCAAGATCACCGGCGAGGACCACCTCCACCACGAGGGGCCGGTCCGCGTCTTCGAGGAGGAGTCCGGCGCGATGGAGTACGTCCAGGAGGGCAACGTCGAGAGCGGCGACGCCATCGTCATCCGCAACGAGGGGCCCCGCGGCGGTCCCGGCATGCGCGAGATGCTCGGCGTCACGAGCGCCGTCGCCGGCCAGGGCCACTCCGAGGACGTGGCGCTGCTCACCGACGGCCGCTTCTCCGGTGCGACCCGCGGCTTCTCGATCGGCCACATCGCCCCCGAGGCCTACGTCGGCGGCCCCGTCGCCGCGCTGGAGGACGGCGACACCATCACCATCGACATCGACGACCTCGAACTCTCGGTGGACCTCACCGACGAGGAACTCGAAGAACGACTGGCCGACCGGGACACCCCGGAACCGAACTACGCGAACGGCGTGCTGGCGAAGTACCACCGCGACTTCGGATCGGCGGCCAACGGCGCGGTGACGAACCCCGGCGCGAAGTGGGAGTGACGGGCCGCGCCGGCGGCGGTATCGCGGCCGACGTGTAGCTCGTTCTGAATTTCGTATCGGAAAATCGCCGACGGACGGCGCAACGCCCGAGTAGGAGGAGCCCCAAACGGGGGGTGTGACCGAAACGTACGTCTGTGCCAACTGCGGTGCGACCGCCACGCGCTCCTTCGGCGTCCGGTCGATCATCCGTACCTGTGACGACTGCGGGGAGAACGGTCGGTTTCTCCACCGCTCGCTGGTCGACTCGCTCTCTTCGCTCCCCGACGACGAACTCCCGGAGAACTGGGAGTCGATGGCGCTGGACGATCGCTTCGAAGAAGCGCTGAAACGCGGTCTGATAGAGATAACGCGGAGCTAAACCGTCGTATCTCGGCAGAATATCAACTAGTGTGCACGACGTCTATGTCCGCGAGTTCGAGTAGGGGCGCTTTGTCGAAGTCTCGCTCGTTGTGGGTAACGAACGTCCCGCCTTCCTCGTAGGCCGTCGCCAGATTCAGCAGATCTACGGGATCGAGTGAGACACTCTGCGAAGTGAGGCGTTCGTCGAGATAGGCTGCTTCCAGTGCTGTGTCGTCGGAGAAATCAATGATTCGGTCGAAATCCGACTGCAAGCGCGTCTGTGCCTGCCTCATCTCTTGTCGAGAGTCTTGAGCCTTGTACGATTCCCAAGCAACTAGTGACGGGATAGTCCACTCCTCGGTGCGATACTGTTTCAGGTGTCGAATCACCTCTTGATTCGATTCGACGAGCTTGACGAGTATATCCCGGTCAAGAACAATCATTCTCTACGTCGCTCCAGCGACTCGTTCAGCTCCTCGTGTGCCTCTTTCGTCCGCTCACCGAAGTTCTCCTCACCGAGTTCGCTAAGTGATTCTGCTATCTGTTCGACGTCCTTCTCACTTCGACTGAGGCGGTCCAGTAGGTCGTTAAAACTCTCGTCGTCCCGTTTCAGGTCCCGTAGCCGCTCTTTTACGTCGTCGGTGACTCGTATCGTGCTCATGTGTGTACGTTGTGTACGTCGAATTGGTATCTCTTTCGGCGCTCCGCGCCGTTCCGGGCTATGAACTAATAGGCTCGAATCTCGCCGCTCATCGTCGATTCACGCGGCGCTCGGAGTCGAGCGCCGCGAAAGTAGAATGGGACCGCCGAGGTGGTTCCGTCGCAGTCTGTGTATTTCCATGTAAATCTACTCGAAACTATTGGTGACATCATTGGTTATGAATCGTCGTCTGAATCGGTCGCCGCGCTGTCCAGCTTGTCGAGATGGGATCGCCGAGAAGCGCCTCGAACCAGCTGTTCAGGCTGGTCATAGACGCCCTCAATCAACTCCTCACTCGTATTCGCCTTCTCCGCCAAATCCGGCACCGGCCAGCCCTGGTCTCGATGATGCGTAATCGAACCCGTCCGAATCTTGTGCGGGCTCCGAGAACTCGGACACGTCGAACCATGTCCATGCACGCGGGCCTCGCACTCCTCCGGATCGCGATCGTGCGGACACTCCCCACCGAACTCGCACGGCTGAGTGAAGATGTAAATCCAGTTCCGTATCGCCGAATCCGAGAGCCGACCACTGCCCTTCTGTGAAGACAACAGTGGCTCGCGGCCGTACTCGTCAGTAACATCATCCCGGTTCACACGAATGAAGTCCCGAAGGACGTCCGCGACCCACTCCGCGATGTTGATGATCCGCTCGCCACCCTCCTGATTCTTCAGTGGCGTCTCACTCTCTGGTCGGTGACGCAGATACAAGAACGGAAGCGAAGCTTCAGCGAGGATGCTCTCGATGACATGGTTCGCGTATCCACCCGACTCCAGTTCCTCTCGAAGCCGCTCGCGGTCCGCCTCATCAAGATACACGTCCTCTAAATCCAGCGACCGAATCGTGCCGATACGCGCGGTCGTACGCCAGAGAAGTAGCGTCAGTACGTGGTCACGCGAAGCGTACCGATAGCGGTCCAGATTCTCGATAATCTCCTGCGCTCGGTCGGTGATGAGCTTCTCCGTGTTGACACGCTGTTCCTTCGAAAGGTCGGGAACATCCAGCGCCGTCACAACGTCATCCGAAACCGCGTTCAAATCTCGACAGTAGGTCAGGAACTGCCGGAGCGTCCCGAACTGATTATTCAGCGTGTTGCGCTGAAGGTCCGAATCCCATCGACGGGCCTCGAACTCCTTGATATCCCGCGTCGTCACCTCGTTCAGGTCGTCGATCTCCTTCTCTTCACAGAACTGAAGGAACGGCCGAACGCGGTAGCGATACGACTGAAGAGTCGATTCGGCGGCATCCTGTTGCTGCTGCATCCAGAGATCGAACGCCTTCCGCGGTGCCGTGGAATCGAGATCTGCTTCGTCGTCCAGCATCTCTCGCAGCTCGTCAAGGACATCATCAGCGTCGCGGTCGTCCTCACTCATCGCGTCCTCCCTTCCACTCCACCAGGCGCGACGCCGATATCTTCTGTTGTCTGTGCCAGCGTCGCCTCGAAGTTCCGGTTTGGCTCTCGACGGGCCGAGTCCGTCCGCTCAAAGCCAGCAGGCCAGTCGATTGCCGTCACGCCTGTTCACCTCCAAACCGATCCCCACAGCAACGAAGTGCCGCCGACCGAGAACGGTACCGAGCGCCGCAGACACAGTGGTGCCACTCCTCGATCTCGCGGCCGCCGTCCATAGCGATCGCCACGGGCAAGTCACACAGCTCTGCTAGCTGACGCGCTCGGCGCTGGAGCATACTGACGCCCTCGCCAGTCAGCGTGTAGCTGTTCGTCCGGTCGTCCAGCTCCGTCTTCTCGACCAGTTCCGCCTCGACGAGCGTGTCGAGGTTCGGGTAAATCCGGCCGTGGTTCACGCGGTCGTATCCGAGTTCTTCCAGCTCGGCGCGGAGACCCAGGCCGTAGGGCTCGGAATCGTCGTCGCGTGTCTCGATACGGTTGATAGCCACCAGCAGGTCGCGCTGAAAGCCAGTCAGGTCGGTCCAGTCGGTACTCTCCTCTATCGAAGTGTTGTCGTCGTTACTCATGGGTATCTCCAGTAATCAGCGTCAGCGTCCGCTCAGACACGGAGTGTCCGCACGGACGGACAGTCGTGCGCCGGTCAGCGTCGAGTCCGTCGATGGCCTCGCCGCAGGTCGGGCACGTCCCCTTGTGACACTCGTAAATGCCGTTAGGGGGTTGTTTCTCGGTCGATTCGCTGTCGAACCATAGGGAGGTTTCAAGTCCCCGAATCTCGTGTGCGTGCATGCGGTCCTGCATAGACCGACGCGACGCCCGTGCTGGCACACGGCGTCGCACCCCTTTCTTCGAGGCGCAACATCCCGAGGGAGCATCGCGTCGACCTGTATCACATGGATTAATGAGGCTGTGGTATAAACATTTGCATGAATTCATGAGATATTCCACACCAATTCATTATTCAAATCTGATATGTGTCCGGAGTCTGAACACCAAATATTGTGGCTTCGACTCGGGACCCGAAGGAGTGGATGCAGTTGCCCATTGACGACAGAATTCTGGAGATTTTGTCGGAATCCAGCCTTATACTGTCGCCTGCAGTGATTGCTATTAACATCGACAAATCGCGGGATGAAGTGAATCGAAGACTCTCTGTATTGACAAAGAACGATTATGTCGAGCGTGTGAAACGCGGGTACTACAGGATTAGCTCCGACGGAGAGGGGTATCTTCACGGAGATGGATAGCGAAATTTTATAAAGGAACCCGCAAGATTCCCTCGTAGGTCACTGGCCGACGTCTCTCCCCCCACCTCCGTCGGCCGGCGGCCGGTTTTCGACAGCGCTCATGCGTCGGTCTCCGCGATACCCACGCCGAACAGCACGGTCTCGGCCCACGGTGGTACCTTGGGGAGTACGACCACGTCGTCGGCCTCGATTGTCTTGATGAGGCTCGCCGAACCGTCCTCGACGCCGAAGGTCCAGCGCTCAGCATCATCGTTATGCTGAGCGAATATCGGAGCGTCGTGGTCCGACGCGTCAAGATTGACGTGTTCCTTCGCTTCGTTCTGCGGCCCGAGTACCCCACTCACCGTCCGGCAGTTGCGCAATGCCATAATCCGGCCGACGTGAACGGGTCTAAAAGCGCTGGGGCGTGTGCGTGGGACGAAGTGAAATTACAGCCCGTAACGACGAGAGAATTAGCGATTCAACCCCTTCAAACGCCGACAGACCGTCATGGAACGAAGGTGGGACGAATAGGACGAAGTACCGGTGTCTGGTGGTTTGTAGTGGGATGTAGTTGGGAGATACGTGGGACGGAGTGAATCGCAGCCTCTTATGGGATTACAAACGAATAGGTCTGTTGAAACCCTCCGTAGGTGATAAGTTTCAGCGATCGTGCTGCATACAGAGCGCGTATCGGTCACCGATACATCAGAGAACACGCACTGTTTGTGGTGATGTTTGGTCTCGGGTGGGGGGCAAGCACGATTTGGAACCTCGACGCGAGACTTTGCCTGGTGAATTCCAAACCCGAAAATATTTCAACTTTTTATTATACTATAAAAATAGATTTTTATAAGCATTATCGGCCAGAAGATGTTGGTATGACCGACGAAGTGATAGAGGATTTGACGACCCTGACAACAAAACAACAAGCGATGCTGAAGGTGCTGGCAGATGCCGATGGTGAGGCTCTCTGGGGTGTTGAAATAAGAAAACGACTAAAACAAGACTATAACATCGATCTTACAAGAAATGGTATGAATGGCGTCTTCCGTAGCAATTCAAGATACCCAAAATATATGACTGAAATCAAATGGGTGGACGAGGACGAAATCGATAGCAACACCAAGCACGTATCACACCGACTTAAATCAAAATATATTGACAAGGTTCGAAAGCAACTACAGTAGTTCCATTAGTGTTTGTAGGAACATGCCCACAGCCATCCGCTGGTCGTGAGAACCACCGTCCCAAACGGAATCCGTCCATCAACGACGGGGAGGTCTTCCGTACTCCCCATAGCCCAGTCAGTTCGTTACCGATATCTCCTATTCGAAATCAGTCCCTGAACTCGTGAAATCAAGTTATGTCTGGCGATTCGCCACGACCGTCTGGGTTTAATTTATCAGCAACGGTGGGTCTCAACAGGACCTTTTATTTCCGACCACTCTGATGTATTGTTGTGCCATCCCCAATTGGAGAGAAAATCATCAAGTTCACAGGGAGCGCAAGTGGCGAAAACCAGATTCCTGTTCACGCCCTTGTCAATAATATTACTGATCGAGCGATTACGATCGAGAAAAAAACTCTCAATGCCTTCTTCGAGCGGAACTTCCGGATTCCAGATTACCAGCGAGGTTATCAGTGGGAAGAAGAGCAGTGGGAGGAATTATGGGAAGAAATAGACAAACTATACACAGCGAACGGTAGCTCGGCAGAGCCAACAATTACCGATATTTTCTTCGGTTCGATGTTTTTCGCGGAGCAAGACATCGATAGCATAGAGGAAGATGATATCGAAGAGCTATACGACATCATTGACGGCCAACAGCGGATCACGACCCTCACGGTGCTCTTCAAAATCATCGCAGATCACATGCACCACCATCTAAATGAGGGAGATCTTTATGCAGATCTGGGAGGCGAAGTCACGAATGTCGAAGAATTGGTCTACCGGGATACCGGTGTTGGAACAGAGAAAAACGTCTCACTTATCCCGAATCGCCATCATGAGTCGTTCTTTACTGCAATGTTGACTGGTAAGGAGGAATTGCTAAAATATCTCGTCAAATGTGACCGGGTTCATGGGAACACGAAATATGACGCAATCAGAGTTAGTGAATTCCTGGATGCATTTGATATTGACGCGGAAACGTATCTTCGTGCTGTTGATAATGATGAATTCTACCCTGATGGGGAAACTGGTCGCCCAAATCTAACGAATGCGCAAGCAGGAAGCGTCAATGATAATGGACTGCTCGTAGAGGAAGGCCAAGAAAGTAACGTCGATGAAACGGAAGACGAATCTGGGTCTGAAGCAGACGAGCCACCTGAAATTAATGTAAATGGCGACCTCGCTCGAGAGTTGCTACAGAACAAAGTCGAATTATCCGACGAAAATCAAAACTTTATCGAGTGCTATCTGTACTTTGATAACAAAATTGCTAATCGGCTTGCTGAATACGACAGCGATAAAGAAAAAATATATTCTCTGATTAATGTTACGAACTACATTCTCCACTCTTTCCGCGTCGGATACTTCGAAGTCCAGAATAATCAGCCCCGACTTCTAATGAGGATATTCGAGATTCTAAATGATCGGGGTATGGAACTTAAGAAAGCAGATGTTATGCGTACCCGAATTGTTGCGTGCTTCCGAGGTGATCCTGAACGAGATGCCTACGTAGACAAGTGGGAAAATATTGTCGACGAGTTCGGGAACGACCGTATCATCAAATTCCTCCGTACGTACTTCGTTACAAAGGGTGAGGCTAACTCGCGGGGAGAATTGAGAGACCACCTTCTTGAGGCATTCGTTCAGAATCCCAGCGAGAGTTCTGACGCGAGGCTTGAAAGTCACCTCACGTCAACGCGTGATGCCAAGGACTTTCTTGATGAGTTGAGCCGATATTCGAAGTATTACAACGACATCACAGACATCAATAATGAAGGCATAGACCTAGGTGACAGCGGAAATGAGGCGATCGAGTATGAGGCTGATCGGATCATTGCTAGACTTCAGAAAGCCGATACCAGCATCTGGGAACCATTGGTACTCGGGTTCTATCACGATATCGTTGAAAATGATATTACCGAGCAGCAGCGATTGAAGGACCTTCTTCGGGCCATTGAGTCGATGGCGATACGAAAATTTGCCTCGATGGATACCCACACCAGAGACCGTGCTTACTCATCAGCTATTACGGAGTATCATAAGAGAGGAATTAATGGCGACGTAATCGAGTCACTTACCGATATCGAAACGGATGACCCGAGCGCTGTCGGCGAGTCGCTTGTTGAAGCACTTTACCAGTCCAAATGGCGAAAACAGTGGGGTAAGCAAATACTCCGGAAAATCGTCTCTGAGAATTTCTCCGGGAGTGACTCTGACATGGTCCTGCGTCGATTGAATTTAAACGAAGATATCGTCCACCTCGAACATATCTTCCCACAATCGCCGATACGATCTGGCGCAGACGACGAGTACGTGTGGTTCAAGAAATTCTTCAAAACACATGAAGGCACAGAAGTTGGAGACATGGTCGAGTCGTTCATAGACGATGAGGCTGACGACACGCTGGAAGAAATCGCTGAACATTACCAGAACGATATTGGAAACCTGACACTATTACATTATACTGGGAATCTGAGCATAGGAAACAAACTCTTCGACGAGAAAGCCCGTACCTACAAAGCTACGACCGATTTCTGTGAGATGACCACGAGTACTTACATCTGTGAGAATCTTTTCTTCCCGTATACTGGTTCACTCGAGAACTACCTTCAGTTAGAAGCAGGGCGTAACGAACTGGACGCGCTTAATGAAGCCGATGGAGATGAGCAAGAGGAAGCGGTAGACTGGACAAATATTCGGGATCGCTTTGATAGTGAGGCCGACTCGGCCGACGAACTCTGCGAAGAGATTAATGACAAGTTGGCGGAGCAGAGAAAGGAGATGAGTGACCTAGCAGATGAGTGGACATACGATACTGTCACGAAGAATAGAGCTCACCTCGTCGAAGAGCTATGTGCTCTGATCGCATTCGATGACGATGAGTTCGCGGATGTTGACTTTGAGGATCTGTCCGAGGAGATAACCAAAACTGAAAACGACATCATCACTGCCAACTTCCGAAGACGGATGAGCTGATACCGAGACGCTGTATTTAGCCTACCGCTGCGGATATCGACGATATTTGATAAAAGCACAAATAGTCAGTCCGCACATCTCCGGTATAGTTGAATCCCTAGAAATAGTATATAAGAAAGAAGAAATCCGATATGGAATACAGCGGAGTGTCGCAGCTTACTTGCGGAGTGCATGGTACGTCGAACCACGGCCATCGCCATCAATCTCAACGAGGTCTCGGTACTGAAGATCATTCAGATATCTGTGCCGTGTAGAGCGGCTTTTCGGGTCCTGAGCGCTATCATCGTAGCGGGCGTGAAGCGTTCCGGCGTCAATACTGCCCGCGTTTTCGATGAGACGGAGTAGTAGGCGGTGATGTGATCCAAGCGAGCGGACGTTCCTATCTCGGAGCTCGCCGTCAACGTCGTCCGAGATCGCCTCGACCACGCTGACGTCCAACTGCTCGGTATGACCATCCCCAACATGGACAGCGGCATGACGTAGGGTCGCTATCGCTTTTCGGGCGTTCCCAGCGGCGAGGTCCGCTATGTACTCGACCGCCTCGCTATCAACCCGAGAGGTCCTGAGACCGTGTGAAACGCGGCTATTGAGGATATCGACCAGTTCGTGATGATGGTACTTTTCCAGTCGTACCGTTGCTGCACACTGCATCCGCGACTTCGCCTGTGCGCTGAGCGCCGTGAACCACTCGTCCTGGTCAATCGTGATAGCGACCAGCGAGACATTCGGCACCGTTTCGAGCGCCAGCACAGCACGCTCCTCGACGGAGTAGACCTCGTCAAGCACCGCGACAATCTGGCCGTCGAACTGTTTGAGTCGATCAAGCATCCTTGATGTCGAAACACCTTCGCGGAGGTCGGCCCCGAGTCCGAGATCACGGACGAGTTTGTAAATCGCGCTCGCGGCCGTGTTGTCGGCCATACAGTTGACGTAGCCCCAGCGAATATCCAATATCTCTCGTTCAAGTTCGCGCAGGACGTACTTCGCTATCGTCGTTTTCCCAGCCCCAGAAGGGCCGAAGATACAGACGTCCTCTGCCCATTCAAAGCTCGAGGGGTCGAGTATCGAGGAGATGTGGTCAATCTGTCCATCTCGATGGTACAAATCCTGCGGAACAGCCCCGTGACGGAGAGCTGTAGCATCTTTTATCATCGCTTAGCGGACTGGTTATCAGTCGGAACTATAAATGCAAAGAAACCTGAGTGAAAGTGAAAATAAGAATAGTTCAGATTAGATGGCCATGAAGATCTCTCAATTATTCCTCTACCAGAAATCTGAGTCAGCGTAGAAGGTACGAGTTAGACTGCCCTCCTTAGGAAACCCTATCCCAGAAGATTATAGAAGTGGTGTAGCTTATCTCTGTAAGGGTTTGTGTGAATCGCGATTGCTTAATCCCTCAAAACATGACAAAATAAGGACTGTGCTTGTACGTAAGAAGTGGATAAAAAAGATTAGCTAACGAATCATAATACTAGATATTTTTCACCTCTCGTAGTTTCCCTATCTATTATACACCAATGTCTGGTCGTCCCGAAGAAATAAAATCGTGACTGGTTAAACCGGCTGAGATTGCTGGTCAAGTAGCGTACTTAGCGTGTATGATTCCCTGTGAAACGACTTCTCACTTCTCACCGACCTGAGTTGAGAGCCCGACTTCTATGTTGACACTTGCAGCGCGATCAAACCGTGTAGCGATCTCTTCGCGTTGGTTGTGAGTAAGGTCTGACCGACCGAGTACGTCTTCAATAGCGTCGAGTAACCGAACGGCATCATCACAAGCACAGGCGACGGCGTCACTTCGGTTCCTGTCATAACGACCGGCGGCTCGATCGATGGCGTCAAGGCGATACTCGTTCCCTTCGCCGGTTCGGATTCGGACTGACTGTGGCGCGTTGTCGGCCATGCTCGTGAACACGAGGCAGAAATCCTAGGATTTTGCGGTCACTCAAACCGACGCAGTATATAAACTACCGGAAAATCGGGTATCTCGCTGCGGAGTGAGCGGCGTCGAGGCGACTGCGATGGGTCGTTGGTGAACACACGTAGTATGCGCTCGTGTTCATATTCGGGATTCGGTTCTTGTCGACGTGTGACCGGGGGGAGTCGTGGACAACCTCTCTATGAAGGTCTTCAGGAGGTTCTAGTTAGAATGACTTTGTCCGAACTCTTTCTTCGCGTCATCCACTAACTCAGCCAGCAACCGTATATAATACTCGAGGTCATCTTCAGCGTCAATTCTTTCTTTCGTCTCGCTATCTTTTCGGGTATATACTCCAAAATCCACATACTCGTTATCAAAGTCAACATAATATTTTTCGTTTGGAGTGTCTGAATGCTCAATAGTATATCCACTACCACCATACTGGTCTGCGATAAAAATCCCATCAGCCCATGATGGTTTATTTCTGCCTAGCTCTCCAAGTATCTGACTTCCAGTACCATTTGCCTTTACATAGTTCGTGACACCTTCGTCACCTTCTTTCTCAATTTTATTACGAAGTTCGACCATCCTTTGACAGGCAGGATCTTCTTTCAGGACATCAACTCGTTTGTCGTACCACTCATCAAAACTATCTTCAGTTGAGCTTAGATTTTGGAGGACAAAAGTAACAGACCTACCCATTGTTACGGCGTTTCGAAATCCAATGAATTTCGCTTCTCCATTATTATTTTTAAACGTTTCTAACCCAGCGTATGAGGCTCGTAGTGTTCTTTCTGCACGCTCTAGAATCTCGGAAGTCTCAGACATATTGGCTATCAACTTGTATGTGTTCACTAAGTATAAGATTCCGCATTGTACGGTGTGGATAATGTAGCTGATTGAAAAATCTACTTGAGTGTTTCTTCGTATATTATCGGCCAAATAGAGAAGAACTTACTACTTTTTTCTCAGTCTGAGGTTGTCTTCTTCGAGAATCCGTTCGGCGGCAATACGTCGAATCGTGTCACAGTCGGCTAATTCGGGAATATTTCCATCACACATCCGCACTACGTACACTCGCTCGTCGAGTCGTTCAACTGCGATGTGAGTATCGCTGACCGGATTGCCGCCTTCGTCGAGTAGTCCATCCCGTTCGAGGTCGTTTTTCGGAATCGTCACTACACCTGACCCATCGTGATTTTGCAATTTCTGCATCGTCACACGCTCCGCCCACGGCTTGTGTATTAAACTTTTCTCACGGTGACATATCGTGTACATAGTGTGTTTCTCAGCGGAGAGTATAAAATAAAGGCCATAGACGGGGTTCTAACCCGCGGAAACACCGCGGGCAGCACCCCTACCCATGGACCACGAACTGTCCGGTGAGGAAGAACGTACGGACAGCGCGGACGAGACCGCGCATCGGAACTGGCGAATCGACTACAGAAACATGGACGAGCGCCGCCGCGCGTGCTACCGCCGAGAAGCGGGCGGAGCGAGCCGCGACCTGAGCGCCTCGTTGCTGGCCGGAGGTGGCGCGTGACCGAGCGAGATCGCTTCGTGCATCTCGCCGGCTACACGTCCATCACGGCCGTCCTCGCAACGGCCAACTGGGCTGGCCTGTCGGCTGTCCTGCTGGCGGCTCCGCTCGTGCTCGGCACGCTCTACATCGGCGGCCAGATGCTCGTCTCTCGACTCGTCGAGCGAGCACGTGAGGACGCCGATCTGTCTACGCAGCCCAGCATGACGAACACCGGGAGCGAGGGAGCGGCTCGAACTGACGGCGGCCAGGAGGTCGATGTGTGACTCGAGGTCCTCGAGGATTGGTCGTCAGTAAGGCGTTCGCCCAGTATCTCAAGCAATTTCGGGAGACATGTCCGGTCGAGGAGAGCGAGGAGAACAGCACGGAAATCACGGGTAGCGATCCGGAACCGCTGACATCCTAAGATGATAAACAGACAGACAATTCTATCGTTCGCGCTGGTGGCGCTGGTCCTCGGAGGAGGACTGACGGACGTCGTCAGTGCATCGAACAGCACTATCAACTACGAGGAAGGTCCGGACGCGTACATCTACGAGGAGCGCGTCGACGTCGCCGCTCACAACATGACGGCGATGGACTCGCCCCTGCAGTACTACGGCGATAACGGCGAGCTCCGCTCGCTGAACGCCACTCAGAACAGTTCGCTCAACGAGACGGTGATGGTCCGGTACGACAAGATCGACGACGAGGACCTCCGGAAGTTCCCGCGCTCGGCTGAGAACGGCTCGGCGCTCGACGCGGGCAACTGGACGACCTCGAGCGCGTCGGTCAGCTCGACCAGCACGTCGCTGACCGTCTCGACCTCGGGGATTGCCTCGGGCTCGAGCGGAACGGCGACGTACGACCGAGTCTCGATCGACTCGGACCCGAGCAAGCGAGTTCTGTTCACTGTCTTCAACGTCGACCAGCTCGACAGCGCGGCGGACGTGACGATTCGCGCGGTCGACTCGGACGGCGACTACAAGGCGGCGGAGATCAACAGCTCGGCGTCGACGGACTCGACGCACGTCGCGGCGACTGGACAGGGCAACGGCTACGTCTTCCAGCAGAAGCTTGTTGACCTCCCGACCGAGGGGTCCGGAGACGGCACCTTCGACAACATCGAGAGCGTGGAAATAGTCGTCTCGGACGCTGACGCGTCGGTGACGCTGACCGGACTCGACGTCGAGCGCAAGTCGACGATCGAACTCGGCGAGACATACGAGAACGGCGAGGCGACGAGCTTCACCGAGGTCGACAGTCCCGGCGAGGTCGGACTGACGAGTCTCGACACGCTCCCGTCGATGTTCGACGACGCGACGATCGAGGACCTCGGCGTTCTCGGAATCGAGTACCGAGCGAGCGACCAACCGGCGAGCGACATCTCGGCGAACTACACCAGTGCGGACAACTACGCTGGCTACCCGAGCAAGCTCGACCTCTACCAGCGGATCACGGTGCCGACGGCGATCGACATCTCGCATCACAACCTCGAGCTCCGGACCGAACAGAAGTTCATCAGCGAGCGCTACAAGGTCGCGCGCATGGCTGAGGGGACCGGAGACACGGACTTCGAGAACATCTCGAGCTGGTCGGACCTCTCGTCGACGTACAACGAGAACGGCGCGACGCATGTTCTGGACGCGTCGATTCAGCCGGGTCAGTCCTACGTCGTGAACACGCTCCTCGTTCTGCAAGACGACGAGGTTCGGATGCTTCAGGACACGTCCCCGGCGGGCGGTGCCGCGCCGGTCAGTGACGGCGGTATCTTCGGTTCCATCTGGACGTGGATCACGGGCGCCATAGCGACTCTGTCGCTCGGCTACGTGAAGCTCCGCGGTGGTGAATAATGGCAGACAACAAGTGGATCAACAAACTGAACGATATCGCGTCGACAGAGGGCTCGTCGCTGACGAACGTGGTTCCGAAGGCGATGCTACTGCCGGTGATCGCGTTCTTCACGTCGGCGGCGAACGCGATCGGGGCGGCGTTCAACGTCCCGATAGCGACGTTCGACGGGTTCTCGGCGGGCGTCGGCGAGCTGACCTCCGGACTCCTCGAGGGACCGGGTCAGATTCTCTCAGCCGGTGCAACGGAGTCCGCACAGTCGCTGTCGCAAGGCGTGTGGGCTCAGTTCGGTCCGCTGACGTTCCCGATCGCCGTCGGTGTCGTCGTGCTGGCGGCGATCGTGGTCGCTCGAGCACGGGAGAACCCGGCGACGGGGAACTTCCTGCCGGGCGTCCCGTTCGACGTCCCGTTTATCGGCACCGAGGAGGAGGGCGACTGAGGATGTCGGGCAACGGGAGCGGCCGTCGGCCGTCCGTTGCTCGGAGAGCGCCCGCTGTCGGCGTCGTGGGGGTCGAGTGCGTGTCTCCGGGGGTAACTACATGAGCGGAGACTCGACGCTGTACGACTCGCTGACGACGTCGAACGGGACCGGGATCAACGTCGGTTCGGTGCTGGCGGTAATGGCGGGCATCGTCTCGACGGCGTTCGGGACGGAGTACGCGGAGTTCATCTCCGCTGTGTGGTCGTCTCTGGTAATCGAGCCGTTGTCGCAGTACGTCGAGTTCCTGCGCACGGTGACGGGCATCTACACGCTCCCGGGCTTTTTCTGGTCGGAGGCGTGGGGCGAGACAGCGGAGTTCGTCGAAGCGTTCGACGTGATCGCGTTCCCCGTTGCAACGATCGTGGTCGTGCTCCTCGCGTACGGCGTCGTCAAAGGGTGGTCGCTGTATGGCTGAGGACTGGATTAGCAAGCTCAAACCGCTCGCTAAGGAGGGGCCGGAGACGTTCGTGATGCGCCGAATCGTCCAGTTCGTGATCGGCGCGGCGGTCGGAGTGGCGTTCTCCGTCGCCGACGGGATCGCGTGGATCACCGACCAGTTCCAGGTAGCGATCACGTTCTCGGCGGGACAGTTCGGGGCGGCGCTCCTCCCGGACACCGTCTCACAGTTCCAGCGCCAGCGCGGTCTATCGCTGGCGACCTACGGGGACGCGGTTATCAACTGGATGCGATCGATGATCGCGGCGCTCGTCGAGATACTCGGACCGGCGGCCGGTCCGGTGCTGGTGATCGTGACGGTGGTCCTCCTCGCGCTCGGTGTTCGTGTGGTCCGGGCGCTGGCGGACTCGGTTCCGGTCATATCGGGGATACAAACGCTGTTGGAGGGCAAATGACGCTCTCGGAGTCCCTTCGACATCCGGCGTCGCTGGCGACCGCGGTCGTCGGGGCGGGGATGTCGATCGTGAAGTTCCCGTTGCTCCTCGAGCTCGGGCACTGGCTGGCGACGTCGTCGGGCTCGCTGTTCACAGTGGCGAGCATCTTCGGGTTCACGATCGCGCCGGAGGTTGACGCGATCCCGGCGGAGCTGTTGAAACCCGTCGCGCTGGCGCTCGGCGCGATTTACGCGGCGTCGAAGTTGTATCGCGCGCTCAAGAACCTGTCAGAAACGGTAGACTCATGATAGAACACACTCAGACGGACGAATCGAGAGGTAACGAACGGAGGGGACAGCGGTGTTAGACCTCCTCCTCGAGAACTGGAAGTACATCACGGGATTCCTCGCGCTGTTCCTCGTCGCGTACTGGACGTTCGACGAACGGGACCAGTCGAAGACGGTCGGGGACACGATCGAGTCGGTCGGCGAGCGCGCTCAGTCGGCGACGGGCGGCGTCGTCGGAGCGGGTGGCTCACTGGCGCTGGCAGTAATCGCGGTGATGTCGACGATTGGGCAAGAACTGGTGTTCTCGCTGATGCAAATCGCGGGAATAGCGGGTTCTGACCCGGTGCTCGCGGGCGGTGTCGTGACGGGACTCGTCGGAACTGCCGGGCTCTCGGGAGCGCTCCCGGTGAAAGCGTGGCAGTTCGGGCTGATCGCGGTGTCTATCCTGGCGATCGGCGTCGTGTGGAGGGCAAACGGTGCCGCTAATTAGAGACGATCACGACGTCGACGAGGTCGAGCGACGGCTGTCGTTCCTCGAGGGCTCGCGGTCGTTCGTCGAGACGGTGCGCGAGGACCGCTCGCTACTCGTCTGGTGTCTCGGGAACCTCGGGGCGCTCGGGGTCGGCGGCTGGATCACATACGGCGCGACGGAGTTCGCGCTCGAGGCGTCGTCGATGTCGGCGGTCGACATCGTCGGGACGCTGGTGATCGCGGCGATCGGGATCGGGACGGCGCTATGCGACCAGCGCTCGACGAGCTCGACAGTCGGCAAGAGGAGGCGATCACTCAGCTCGTCGCCGGGCTCGAGGACTCGTCGGCGATCATCGACTGGGGAGAGACGGTCGAGCTGGCGACGCACGGGGAGGTGAACTCGGTCGACAAGCCCGAGTGGGTGTCGGGGACGTCCGAGGGGGACCTTATCACACGCGCCCACACGGAGCCTCAGACGCGGCGTTTGTTGACATCGACGTCTCGAGAGATGCGACCAGCGCGGGAGCTGTTCGCGGCGGTACATCTGGTGCCAGCGATGAATCGGGGAGTGAGAGATATGGCGGGGAGAGCGGGTGAGCTCCCCGACGCGGAACAGACGCGAAGTTCGCCCACAACGCTATGAGCACGATTCAGGATCGACTACGCTCGGTAAGAGGGGAAACGTCGCAAGAACAGCGCGAGGAGGCGCTCTCGAGCTTCCACGCGCCGGTACGGAACACTCAGCAAGCGACCGGGGACACGCGTCGGCATACGGACGCTGACAGCATCCGACGAGAGTTCGGTATCCCGGCGTGGGACCGCTCGAAGTTCGCCTTCGACAAGGTGATCCCGAACTACGTCGAACGGCACTGGCAACCGCCAACGGGCGAGAGCGTCGGCGGGACGGACTTCTTAGCGACCGGGAAACCGGGCTCGGGGAAGTCGACGCTAGGGTGTTACTTCGCCACTCGCGATATCGAGGTCAACAACTCGATGCACGTGTGGCGCGGGACCTCCTCGAGGAGCGAGTGGCTACCGCTCGCTCCGTGGGTGACGCTGTGTCTCCCGAAAGGTGCCGACGTCTCGGTCCGGCTCGAGAGCAAGCTCCCGAGTGAGCCGTCGGTGACGCTCGACGTCGACGACCTCGATCGCATCGTTCGGGAGGTCGTGTACTACGAGGACCCGGTGCATCTGTGTCACGACATCCTCGAGCGGGGCTCGATCCACGTGGTCTATCCCGACCCGACGCTCCGGGGCTGTCAAGCGGTGTACGAGGAGTCTGACGAGAAACAGTACGACGCGCCGTCTCGCGGTCAGCTGTTCCACGAGGAGGACCCGGCAACGCACTGGTGGTTCGGTTTCATCCTGGCTCGCGTCGAGCACGGACCGCTCGACTGGACGACTATCACGCTCGACGAGATCGGCGACATCGTCCCTCAGTCAGTTCAAAAGGACCAGTTCGGTTCGTACCAGAAAGCGGAGATGCTCAAAGATTCGTGGGTAGACGCGCGGAAAACGGGACTGACGCTCAATCTGTACGGACACGACGAGGTCGACATTTGGGACGGCGTTCGTCGAAAGATTCGCTGGCGGATTCAGATGCCAGGGAGAGCGAACCCGACGACAGCGGGCAACCTCGTCGGG
The DNA here is from genome assembly GCF_010119205.1 of Haloarcula limicola. Lineage (NCBI taxonomy): Archaea > Methanobacteriati > Methanobacteriota > Halobacteria > Halobacteriales > Haloarculaceae > Haloarcula > Haloarcula limicola. The sequence goes on along the minus strand of NZ_WRXM01000002.1, from coordinate 289,055 downwards.
TTCGAGAGCGTCCCAATGCACACGGACCAGACGTCGATGATGGACGTCGGTCAGGCGCTGATGTATACGGAGACGAATTTCGAGGCGTTCGCGTGGTCGGACATCCCGACGCCCCACTCTTACAAACTCAAAATCACGGTGAATTAGTCATGTTTTCGATAAAAAACCCCCCTCAGCGAGAAAAAATCGAGCGGACCCGGTCGGCCGCGATCGGCGCGAATTTGCCGACTACGCACGCGCGCGTGTCGGATAAGATCGGTGGGGTCCCCCGGGGGCGCGCGCATCTTGGAGGTGCGCGCAGATGAGCGAACAGACGCGCGGGGTTGCACTTGCCGCGTTGCTGATAGTTTCGGCGCTGGTCGGCGTCGTTCCAGCTGGCGCGATTGGGACAGCGTCGGCACAGTCGGGACTGGTGACGATCCCGAACAGCAACGTGGCTGACCTCACGAACGGCACGGCACCAGTCGGGAAAGACGACCTCGAGGGCTCGGTCATGACGAGCTCTCACGCGGAGACGCTCGAGGTGTCGATCACGACCGGGGATCGCTCGACGGGACCGAACGCGACGCGACTCGGCTCGGGTGAGGATCTAGTACTGGTGTTCGCTGACGACGTCCACTCGGAGGGCCGGACCGTGGCGGTCCCGGCGACAGCGGTGCGCGAGGCGCTCGGCTACCGTCCGGCGGTCGTGTACGGATACAACAGTGACGGCTCGGAGTGGCAAAGTCGGGTCGAGCGACAGGGCGACCTCTATATCTTCGACATCCCGCACTTCTCGAGCAACACTGTCGAGTTCGGCGGGGAGGTCGTCGTGACCGGCGATCCGGCGGCCGACGGGTCGACGTACTCGTACGATATCAACAACGTCGACGCGGTCGACAACTATCGAATCAATCTGACGGGCTCGACGACGTACGAGACGGAGAGTCAGTCGGGCACGGTCGGTTCGGGCGGCTCGGTGCCGGTGTCGATTGCGGGCACCAGTGACCCGCTCGGACCGAACGGTGCGGCCGATCCCGAGCTCGAGGTGACTGGTGTCGAGACGACGACGGCCTGGTCGACGAGCGGGACCGCCAGCGACGGCGGGTCGATCGGAGTGACGCTGTCGGGGAACCAACCGGCACAGAACCCGACGGTGACGTTCACGGGCCGGGAGTCGACGTCGCCGCGGACAGTCTCGGGAACGGGACTCAGCAACGGGGACACGACGTCGTACACGGTCGGCGGGAACGCACCAGCGACGGATGTCTCGGTGACGTTCACGGGTCGGGAGACGACGGCGGCGGGCTCGGGAAGTGGGACCGGGAGCGGCTCGGTCAGCGTCGGCGGGAACCTCGAGCCGACGAGCGAGAGCGTCTCGATCACTGGCCGGGAGTCGTCGTCTTCGGAGACGGCGAGCGGGTCCGTCACGGGATCGGCCTCGGAGACGGTTAGCTATCAGGGCAATATCGGCGCGTCGGGCGGGACCATGACCGTCACGCCTCAGTTCACGACCTCGACGGAGGAAACCTCCGGGTATATCCGTCGCTTAGTGGACAATGGTCAGAATCAGAATCACACATGGACGATAGAGGGACCGCCTCGGGAAGTCCAATCGATCTATACGGAAACCTCGACCTCGGACGGCGATGGGGTGGCAATAGAGGATATGTCAGCGACCGTCGACATATACATGGTCGCGGGGACTGGGGACCCATTCAGCGGGACTAAGGTCGCTTCTGGTGTCTCGTTCAACGAGAATTCGCACCCCGACGATTATCAGACGACGGATATATCTAACTTCGACACGGGTGGCGCGAGTGCGGTTACGGTCGGATTTCACGTCAAATCTATTGATACAACATATGACTCGCCTCGACTTGCGTTTGAAGATTACTCGGACGAGGGTATCCGCTTAGAGCAAAGTTCCGCGACGGTCGATATAACGGACGAGAGTTCGACGAAGACCGTCTCGGCGTTATCGTCCGGGTCGTCGGGATCGACGAGCGTCTCGCTCTCGGGGTCGTCGACGACCTATGATTTCTCGGGGACCTATGAGTCGCTCGATTACTCGCTCGACTACTCGGCTAACTACGCGACAGAAAACCCGAGCGTCGATGTCGACGGGGACGGAACTGATGAAGCGAGCTGGTCGGGTGTCTACCGCTCGGGAGAGACGTCGTCGGGGAAGGCTGTCGACGGGCTCTCGCTCGGGAGTAACAGCGTCTCGACGACGACCTCGCTCGGACCGCAACCGGACTGGTCGATGAGCTGGACGGAGCGAACCGGGACCGAGAACCCGTCGATCGACATCGACAACGACGGGAGCACTGACGCGAGCTACTCGGGCGTGCTGTCCTCGGGCAAGACGGCCTCGGACAGCGCGGGGAGTCTGATGCTGTCCTCGGGGAGTCAGTACGCGAGCGTGTCGACGGCGGCCTCGAGCACAGATGTCGATATCTCGTTTACCGAGCACACGGCGACGGAGTCTCCGTCGATCGACGTCGACGGGGACGGGACCGCTGAGGCGAGTTACTCGGGCGTGATCCGTGGCGGCTCAAGCGTGACCGAGCCGATCGCGGCGGGCTCGCTCTCGTCGGGCTCGTCGACGATCGCGTTCTCGGAGTCCTCGGGTGAGGGCGTCGACTATCTCCTCGAGGCGACAGCCGTCGCGCATACCGAAGACCCGTTTATCGACGTCGACTCGGATGGGACGTACGAGGTCAAACGGTCGGGTATCATCTCGCCGGGGACGACCGAGACGTTCTCCGTCTCCGAGCTGGTGCTGTCCTCGTCGAGTCTCGACGTCCAAACCGATAGCGGGTCGAGCGTCCAGCTCAACACGACGTACCGCGAGCGGACGGAGACGCGGGACGTGACGGTGACGGTGAACGGAAACACGACGTCGTACGGCGGGACGCTCTCGGACGGCGAGACCGCGGCGCTGACGACTGACCCGAGCTGGGTCCGCGAGGGAACAAACGACATCACGGTGTCCGTCGGCGGCGACCTCGCGGCGGACGCGCCGAGCCCGGCGGTCGGGCTCGAGTACCGTCACGACGCGCTCGACGAACAGTCGGTCGATTTCTCGAGCGAGACGTGGTCGGAGCGGTACAACGTCTCGCGGACCTACGCGGACGGTGTGACGAACGCGACGCTGTCGATCCCGTTCTCGGGGAACGTCGTCGACGTGCGCGGGATCGAGACGCGAGTGAACGGCGGAACGTGGTCGTCGGTGCCGGAGTCTGACCGACAGTTCGACGGGACGCGTCTCGTCGCCGAGCTCGGCGATGTCCAGGCTGGCGACACGGTCGAAGTGCGGGCGAACGGGTCGAAGGTGAACGTCGGGAACGGCGAGATTCGCATCGACGAGCCGACGGTGGCGGGGAACTCTCTCGATACGCGCTTTACCGTGGTCGAACAGCGACCGGGGTTCTATATCGAGGTGAGCGAGACGGACGGCGGCTCGTACGTGCATCGAACGGTCAACGAGAGCTGGACCAGCGAGAACGACTATGTCGAGCTGACGGCGTCGGGAGAGCAATACCTGTTTCTCCCGAACGCGGCGAACGGATCGACGGCGCTGGTGAAGACGATCCCCCTCGAGGTCGGGATCGAGTCCGGTGACGTACACGTTCGCGTCGAAGAAGGCGGGGCGTCGCCGACACTCGCCGTCTCGCCGGGCTCGACGCCGAACGACGAGGTGTCGTACGTATGGGGTCAGACGGTCAGCGGGCGCGAGTACGAGCTGTTCTCGGAGTCTGCGGGACTGGTCCGCGACACGGCGACCGCGGAGTCTCCGGTAACGCTGGTCGACGACGACTCCTCGGAGACGCTGGTGATCCGGGAAGTGAACGACTCAACGACGTCGGGCGGGACCGCTGGCGGCGGGATCGGTCCGTCGTCGGTCGGGCCGGTCGACACGCAAGACGGACCGCTCTCGAGTCCGGTCGTGCTGGTAGCGATCGGCGTGCTGTCTGTCGGCGCTGTCGCGTTGCTCCTCCGACGGTTCGTCGATGATCGGATGTTCGTGCTCGGCGGGACGGCGGCCGCGGCGGGCGTCGTGGTCGTTGGGATCGGCGAGTCGTACCAGCCGGGAATCGTGCTCGGACCGCTCGGGGAGAACCTCGCTCAGATAGCGCCAGCGGTCGTGATAACGCTGGTCGGGTTCGGAGTGTACTACGCGTACAAGCGGTTCGTGGTCGGCCAAAAGACGATAATCGAAGTCGACGGAGAGCGGATCAGCCCATGATCGGTGAGCTGTTGCACGCGCTGGGTGTCTCGGGCTCGATAGTGACAGTCGTCTCGGCGGCGGTGATGTTCTATCACGGCCGGGAGGTGCTGTCGGTGCTGACTCGCGTCGGCGCGTGGGTACGTATCGGCGCTGTGTTCGCGTTCGTGGCCGTTGCGTTGAGCTCGGGCTTAGTGCCAGGCGTCGATGTCTCGCTCAACCTCGAAACGCTTTGGTCGTGGCTCTCAGGAGTTGCGTCATCGATTCCAATAAGAGAGATATGGCTCCCTGAAACCCACGGTCATTGATAGTTTATTGAGACTGTGATGAATACAAGGCACATCTCTTACAAATGGGCCTCCCTCGAAATTCGGGTCTATCCTTCAATGTAATAGTTAATCACCTGAGGGAACCATAATGGCAATCGTGAGGAGAAGGGCCGCTTAGAAGACGCATAGCGGAGGAGAGATCGATATACCGAATGAAAAGAGAATCTGGACGATGAAACCTAAGATGAGTAAACTAATCCCAAAAACTCCATCTACAGAACTTTCTACAAGATTATTTTCTATCTGCTGAGAGGAACCCGTGCCTCGACTGCCAACAATGGTGTAAGGGCCCTTCAATAGACTTCTACCTAAGACGACGGATCCAAAGACACTAATCAAAAGTCCGAATATTTGGTTCGGTAAAATCCCACACAAAACGGCATCAATTACTGCCGTAGTACCAATAATAAGTACAAGAATTATAATGTAGGTTAGCAAACGGTCTGCAAACGTATCAAGATACTTGTTCCTGACTCGACTCACACCCGATGGTTCATCAGATTCCTGCGATTCTGTGGGGTAATGTTCTTTTAGATGCTCCTTGACCTCCTTTGACTGGATTTTTCGCTGAATCCATGTTCCGATGCGATCTATGAGAGAGCGAAAATTCATCGGACACTCCTTGATACCTATGTGATTTAACAGAAGTACCATAAGCTTTCATCTGTTGTGTTCGCTCTACTGTATGGATTCGCTATTTTAGCATACTATTCCTCTCAAAATCTGAGTATTTCTAGAGAGTTCAAAATCCTGTTGCATCGTCCATAGATTATCTACCTGAGGAACAAGCATCTCTCTAACCCCCCCACACCGGGGGGTCACATCTCGATTTCAGACGAACTCTCGTTTTGCACACGCTACCGAATTGGTCAGTGTGCAATTTGCGGTCGTCGGGACCGGCGTGGTGACGGTCGTCATCGGTTCGTCGCGGGGACGGCGGAGAATATCACCGCTAATCAGGCGTCGAAGTAGGCGAAAAAACTAGACTTCCGGGGTACGTGTGCAATTCTATGCGACTGCGAATGACCGATCATCGAGAGCGGATGTTCGAGGCACTACTCGGCGCGACCGGCGAGAAAACCAAGAGCAAGGCTATCGACCAAGCGGTCAATCACTACTGTCTTTGTGCTGGGGAGAACGCCGCACATCCGAACGGGACGTACGAGAAACTCATGGAACGAGCTATTGAGCAGGGAAGCGTGACTCCCGAAGAGATCGCGGAGGTGCTGGGGACAGAGGAGTTGCCAGTAGACTACGAGCGAAAGTGGCAGGTGGGATGTCGATAAGTCCTACACATACAGGAGATGAATCAGTAGGAGAGAAGTGTTCGTAAGATTGGAAAACGACATATTTGGTTAGTCGCGGGATAGTTTGAATAGAGATAAGCAATTGAATACTGTCATGACGTCTGAAGAGGGCGAATCGGATGGAACTTGTCCCGATTGTGGAAAGGAGCGTGAGCCACAATGGATTCAGTATTCTGAGGAACCAGACAAAGACGAGCGTATAAAATTCGTATGTGGGGCTTGTAATCTCAGTTGGTTTCCGAAGTGGGGTAATGTGAGGGACGAATTAGAATACCCATATTGGTGATTTAGCTAATTTTAGATTAGATATGAGTGGAGAAGAAACGCCAGACCCTGACGAATTAGTAGTTCGAGCCAGCTATCGACTGCCAATTAATCCTGAAGAAGAGGATCTCTCAGGTATACAGGAGTATCTTCGGTTCTGTCTACAGCAAGATGGATTCATTCATGCTGATATTGACCTTGAGATCTGGGAGCCAGCGCCTCGTTCAATGACTTTCCATGCTGATCTTCCAAATCCAAACCCATCAATATTTGACAAATTGAAGCAAAAGTTCAGTTTATCGAGTGAAAGAGAGTTCAATAACAAATCGCACCTAACAAAACTCAGTAACAGAAGACCAGATTTGCCATATTCGATAATATTTCATTTTGTTCCAGTCCATCTCGAAGATGGACAAGAATTCGAATTGCAAATTGAATCGGAACCCACTGCACTGCAACAATATCGACAAGGCGTATTATCTGAATCGCGAGATTACGATGAGAAAAACGTCGCTCATACCAACAAACGCCAGGTAAGGCAAATCAGCAGCCGCCTTGGATTACAAGCTCTTCGACAACCATATATCGTAGCTGAATTCTTGGAACCTACAATCGCTCCACAGCAGCGTGATGTACTTGAGAAATCAGAATATGGGGCAACTGCCACTCAATATATCGATGAAGCAGACAAGTGTTTCCAGCGACGTGATTTCCGAGCGGCGCTGAACTGCTATATTCTCGCCATTGAATGGCTTATAATATCATATTTTGAAAATGAGGTGGACCGCGATCTGCTTGAGGAAGAAGAACAGCGTCAAGATATACACGGCGGATTCCAGTTATATCATCTTGTAGATTACTTAGACGACGAAAATATTGTCTCAACGACGACTATTGATAAATTGGAATCTTGGGCAGAAACAGAGCGTCATTGGATGGCTCATCACAAATTTGGAGAGATGCCAAGAGAAGATATTTACCCTATCAAAAAGCGAACGGAGGTTCTTTCAAAGGGCCTCTTCCCAGAAATAAAGTCTAGTCAATAGCTCAGAAGGCCTTAGTTGAGACGAACCCTCCACTTCAAGTGCATCGGGTGGAATCGCGGCGCGGAGTGGTGTGTGTTTTTGCGCCCAGCAGGGGGCGTGGCCTTAGCCACGACGATTAATCACATCTGTAACAATTATGGAAATCAGAAAATATTCTGGATGGTGTATACGAGCAGGGAAATCAGAACAAATAGAGATAGAATCATACCCCGGATTAACCATCTTGATGCACTTCTAGTTTGAAGGAAATCAGTCGGCTTTGTCTCAGACCAATAGGCAGTCTTGGTCTCTGGGGTTGTTTTCCTCTGAATCGATGGTGAGTTGAAGTGTTTTTCAATTTCGCGAATAGTCTCAGATTCAACAATCATAAAGTAACGATGCTTGATAAGAGCAACCGTCAATGAACTCGTGAGAAATATCGCCATAAGTAGAAGTGCCGATCGGATCTCCGGTTGATCAACAAGCTGAAATGCAATATACAGAATTCCACTGTTAACAGCAGCAGCCACTGAAGGGGTTTGCCATATTAAGTCATCATGCGTTTGCAGATAGTCGAAAGCTTGCTCATATTGTAGTTTTATAAAATCATCATCTACCTTCTCCGCACTTTGAGAGTCGGGGTCGCTCATTACTCTATGTGACATCCCAATCAACGAAAAGAGTCAGGGTGGGTTCAAGGGGGACGTTGGCTGTGCGGTGGCGGTAGTATTGCGGTTTTGCGGTGCGGTCCAGCCCGACCGAAGGGAGGGGTGGGTATTTAGATTGAGTACCCTTCGGTACACTACCTAAGGGGGCCTTGCCCAACTGGTGCGAAAGCGCCCGCGAAGCCACCGGCTGACGAGTCGAGCGACAGACAAAATTACACGGCTGAGGGGGTTGGAAGGCGATTGGTATATAAACGAAACCGGCCGCTGGATAGTGATGCCTCTCTGCTGGAGCCGCTTACCAGATGGGCCGGTCCACGTTGTGCTTACCGAGGAACCGTTCGTTGTTCACGACGCGACGGTCCTTTCGAACGTCGCCGTCCAGGCCGGTCCAGTCGATGAGCGCGTTCTCGAAGCGGTCCGTCGTGAGCGGTGAGGCTTCGGCAGCTTCGAGCCCCGAGCGGAGTATCTTCAGTATCTCCTGGAGGCTCACCGGCCGCTTCAGTTCCATCTTCAGCGGGTCTGTCGTCGAGTGGACCACGATGCCGTGGCGATTCGCCCAGCGCTCCAGGGCGCTCGGCTCGCCGTCTTCTCGGCGCGAGAACGGCGACGCTCGGTCGGCCACGCGCTTCAGCGAGTCCATGGTCGTATCTTTCGTCGCCTGCCAGCGCTCGGCGATCTCTTCGATTTGATCGCGGACAACGCCGTCGCGGAACCGAACCATGCCGTTGTCGACTTCGATGATATCGGCGAAGCGCTCGGCGGCGCGATAGACCGTCGACGCCGATTTCCCGGCCTCATCGGCGACCTCCTGGTAGTGCCGACCGCCGCCATCGGTCATCGCAACGAGCACGTCCCAGGCACCTTCGCTCGTCTCCGGACCAGCGAGCTGGTCGGCTGCGTCGGCGCGGGTTTGCTGTTCGAGGTCGGGCATCGGGTTCGGTCGCACGTCGATCGCGTCGTCAGCCTGCCCTGGCTCGAAGTACGGATCTTCAATCCAGACGTCCGAGTCGGGCGAGAAATCGACGCCAGCCCAGTGGAGCGCGTTCACGACGGTCTCGCGGAACTCCGCGACGGCCGTATCGTAACCAGTCCACTGAATCGGCGTCTCGCCGCTGGGGTAGTAATCGGCCCAGTACTGACACTCGATTTTGTGGTGGTACAGCGGGTCGTCGCTTGACGTCTTCGAACGGACCCACTTCGGTTGATAGCACTTCAGACCCTTCGCAAGCGTCTGATCGGGCAGTAGTCGTTTCCAGTTGTCGGGAGACAACGCCACAGCCTCGTAGTGTGCCTTGATTTCCTCGTGGTCCCAGTGGTGTTCACCGCGACCGCGCCCGTTCGAGAACTGAGAGAGGTGTTCGAGGACGCCGCCCTTCCCGGCGACCTTCCCTGTCGCAGTATCGCGCTCGATGCGCCCGTACAGTTCTAACGCGTAGATGCGCGACCACTCGTGAGCCTCGACGAAGTAGCCGGCGTCGATAGAGAGGTACGACGCAAGCGACTGGAGTAGTCCGAGCACTTCGAACTGCGAGAGGTTCGTTGACTCCACCTGAACACGGACAGACTCGGGACACTCAGTCGGCATGCCGCTGATGAGGTCGCCGGTCTCGACGTGGCATGCCTTGGGAAAACCGGGTCTGAAGGTAAAGTCAGCGCCCAGTTCGTTGTGTGGGTCGTCAGAAGCGTACACACCGAGCTTGTACTCGTTCATCGCCCCGTCGAACGTCGCCGATGGTGGGGATTCGATTTTCCCCTCCCAGTGATTCGACCGGGTGATTTCGTACTCGACGCCGTCGAAGGTGAACGTCTCCTCTCGCTCGTCGAGGTCCGGCTCGTACTGACTCACCATCGCCCAATACGGAGAAAGACCAGCCTCGTCGAAGATGGTGTGCGCGCCGATACGGTGGGGCTGGAGGTCGATGACGTCCTCGATGCTGGTGACGACACCCGTCACTGCGGCTCACCTCCGTCAGTCGCGTACTGACCGAGCGTCGCGGTCTCGGTTTCCGGTGAGGTCTCGCTCGTGTCGACGCTGTCAGGCGTGTAGCCAGCACTCACCTTCGCACGTTCTTCTTCGTCGCGCTCGCGCAATTCAGCGGCCGTCGGGCCGTCCTCGTTGGCGCAACAGTCACACGGCCGTCGTGGGCCGTGCGGGAGGCGTTCGGGGCGCTCGCCATGGAGGTCGAGCCACTCCTCGCGCTGGTCGAGGCGCTGCATGACCTTCGTCCGCGGCTCACGCTCGTGGCGGGCGGCCAGTCGGCGCTCGGCAGCTCGCCACGCGCGAACTCGCTCGACGCTGTCCATCCCGTCGATGAGCGTCAACACCATCTCCCGACGGAACTCGTGCGACAGCAGATCCCAGTCGAGCCATCGCGCCGGGTCTTCACCGATACGCTTCCGGATACCCTCGCAGTGCAACCGCTCGCGGCGGTCTCCCGCCTGTGACGTCGAGGGCATTAGTCATCTGCCTCCCCGCTGTCTGGACGTGCTCGACCAGCACGGTTTGCGGCCGCCCTGACACGGTTGGCCTGCTGAGGCTGAATCTCGCAGAAGTGACGCCAGATTATCATCCAGCGCCGCTCGCAGGGGACGCACATCTTGCGGGTGACACCGTCGGGCCAGCGAACCTCCGTGGTCCGATCGACGGCACCACAGGACTCACAGACGTCGTTGTGCGAGACCATCTACGCCACCTCCTCGCTGTCCTGCTGACGATCCCACTCGAACTCGTAGTCGGGCTCGAACTCGGGGTCTTCGAGCTTCGCGGCCAGCCCGTTATCACCACTGTTCGGACCGAACATCGAGAAGTCGGTTTCGCCGTCGTAGTCGACGCTTCGGTGGAGCTTCGAGCCGTTCCGGTAGCTGTAGAGGAACGTCTCGATCTCCTCGGTGACGTCGTCCCAGCCGTTCGGGAAGCACTGCTGGCAGAGGTCGAAATTCTCGACGCGACCGGAGTCGACAGCAGTGCGCTGCCAGCAGGTATCTGCGAGACACGGCGTCTCCAGCGTCACGTCGGTCGTCACGTGTCATCACCTCCGTCGGTGGCGATAGACTGTCCTCTCTCGTCGCTCCGAACGGCGTACGCTGAGGAAACGCCAGCAGCGTCGCGCTGGCGGGTCGCCGGGTTCGTACAGTCGGGACAGGCGCGGAGTTTGCCGTCGTTACCCGCTCGAACGCGGTGGTAGTCCGCGGAGACGTGCGCTCCGCAGTTGTCGCAGGACGGCATTAGGGATAGCACCTCCCGTCGTCGAGGGCCGGGCAGCGCTGTTGCGCGTCGGTAATCGGGAACCCGCAGAACTCGCAGACGAGTGGGGTTACCTCCGTCTCGGAGGTGTCGGAACTCACGCCGACCACCTCGCACTTAAAGACGGGTGTTTACTGCACTTGGCAGTAATCAGGAATTTGGTTGCAGTAGCTCTGTGCGTCGCGTAATTTCCATCCGGGTAGAAATTGAGTGGGACCGCCGAGATTCGAACTCAGGTCCGACGCACCCCATGCGCCGAGGATACCGCTACCCCACGGTCCCGCACTCGGGAGGAGGGGGGTGTTTTAATTAAGGGCTTCGCTTCGCCGGCGCCGTGGGCCGGTGTGTCGGGGTCAGACCAGCACGCGTTCGAGGGCGACGACGGTGCCGCTGTCGGCGTCGGGGTCGCCGACCAGCGTGCCGAGACAGACGGCCGCCCCGTCCGGGGTGTAGCAGGCGACGAGCGACTCTCGTTCGAGAGCGGCGTCGCCGATCTCGGCCGGGGACGCGTCGATGACGCCGGGGGCGAACACCGACGCGCCGTCGGCGACTTCGCGGGCGGCGCTGGGGGCGATAGTCACCCGCGGCAGGTGGACGAGCGCGCGTTCGGCGGGCTGGATGGCCTCGCGAAGCGGGGCCGTGTCGCCGTCTTCCTCGGCGAAGGCCAGCGCGTCCACGAGGTCGTGCATCGTCACGAGGTTGCTATCGTCGAAGGTGCCCGTGGCGGTGCGGCGGAGGTCGCCCATGTGCGCGCCGGTGCCGAGCGCCAGCCCGATGTCGTGACAGAGCTTCCGGACGTAGGTGCCCGACGCACAGCGGACGCGCAGGAGCGCGCGGCGGTCCTCCCGTTCGAGGACGTCGAGGGCGTGAATGGTGCGAGTGCGTAGCTGTCGTTTGACGGCGCTCTTCCGGGGCGGTTTCTGGTAGATCTCGCCCTCGAACTCGGCGACGACCGTCTCGAAGTCCGCCGGGGCGTCGCCGTGGAGTTCGAGGACGGCGACGTACTCCTTGACGGCGTCGTCGAAGACGCGGGCCGCCCGCGCGGCGTCGCCCAGCAGGATCGGGAGGCAGCCGGTGACCTTCGGGTCGAGCGTGCCGCCGTGGGCCACGCGGTCCTGTCCGGTGGCGTCGCGGACCCACGCGGCGACCTGGTGGGCGGACGGTCCGGGCGGTTTATCGAGGTTGACGACGCCGAACGACTGGAGGGAATCGGGCTCTCGCTCTCCGGGTGGGCCACGGAGGGGCATGGTCAGAACTCGTACCGGATGTTCTCGATGGGGGCTTTCCCCTCGTCGCCGTCGGCGCGGTAGGAGTCGATGGCGTGGAGCGTCACGCTCAGGACGCCCTGCGGGTCCCAGCGGGCGGTGTTGACCGAGAGGTCGTAGATAGAGAGGTCGTCGAAGTTGATGTCGTAGTAGTCGTTGTACCGTTGGGCCTCGCTCTGGCCGCGCTCTTGGGTCTCGGCGCGGGCCTGTTCGAATGGCTTGTTCTCCCGCTGGGCGATGCGGTCGGCGCGGACGTCTAACGGCGCGGTGAGCCAGAGTTTGATGTCGGCGTACTCACCGGCCATCCAGCCCGCGAGCCGCGATTCGAGCACGAGGTCGTCGCGCTCGGCGGCGATATCACGCAGGCGGCAGTCCAGGTCGCGGTCGATCTGGTCGTCCTCTTCTGCGGCCTTGTTCAGTTCCAGCGGCGTCATCCCCCGCTCCTCGGCCAGCGAGCGGAAGATGTCCCCGCCGCTGACGTGGTCGTAGGAGAGCGCGTCGGCCAGGCTCTTGGCGAGCGTGCTCTTGCCGCTCCCAGCCGGGCCGGAGACGGTGATCAACATGGTCGTTCTCCGAGGGAGGCGATAAAAGGAGTTGTGTCTTCACGCGGCCACGGGCGGTCGCGAAAGCGGCGATTGACCCGGTCGCGGGTTAGCTCGCGGTCGGGCTGGTCTCGACGTTGAGCGCCTTTCGGATGATCTGGGTGAACGAGATGGAACAGAGGAAGTACCAGACGATCCACGCCTGCATCGGTCCGGCGACGCCCTCCTGCCAACTCTGGACTTCGCCGAGAATGGGGAACGTCATGACCGGTGCCTCGACGGTCATCCCGGTGCCGAACACCATCCAGTAGATCCAGAGGAAGACGGGGATGTTGATGAGCATGATCCAGACCATCGGGCGGAACATGGCGAACATCGACCCCATCTGCTCGGTCATTGCCTCCATCTGCTCCTGCTCGATGCGCTCGACGGCCTCGTCGTCGCCGCGTTCCTTGGCGTCTTCGAGGCGGTTCTGGATGTCTTTGATCTGTTCTTGACTGTCCTGCATCCCGTCCATGTCCATCAGCTGGTCCTGCAGAATCGAGGACGTGGTGCCGGTGAAGACCGCCAGGACGAGAATGACGACGTAGAACGGGAGGATTTCGGCGAGTGGTCCCAGTCCGATGTCGATGACGCCGCCGATGGCGTCGCGGACCGAAGTCAGCGAGTAGCCGGCGAACAGGCCGAGCGTCGCGAGCCCGGCGAGTTTGTCCCACGTGCTCCAGCCCCCGTCGTCGTCGTCCTCGGCCGGTTCGGGGTCCGACTCCTCGAGCGCCTCGCGGACGCCCTCGGGGTCGTCGACGACGAACCCCTCGCCGTCGGCGTCGATGAGCAGGCCGGATTCGATGAGTCGGCCCCACTCGCCGCTCGTGAGGTCGTCGCTGACGTCACTCCACGTGACGGTGCCCTTCTCCTCGGCGACCGAGAGGACCGTCGCGAGCGCGTCGGTCATCGCTTCGCCTTCGTCGGCGAGTCGGTCTACCTTCGGCGCGGTGCGTGCCATTGTACTGTGTTCAGCGATGACGGCTTATCAACGTTTATTCTACGCGGGCGTCGACCGCGGTCTCGATGTCGTCCCAGACCTCATCGGGGGGCTGCTCGCCGTCGATGATGACGAAGGACTCGTTGTTCTCGTAGTGGTCGATGACGGGCGCGGTGTTCTCCTCGAAGACGTCCAGTCGGTTGCGCACCGACTCCTCGTTGTCGTCGTCGCGCTGGATGAGCTCGCCGCCGCACTCGTCGCAGACGCCCTCCTCCTCGGGCGGGTTGAACTCGACGTGGTAGTTCGCACCGCAGTCGTCACAGACCCGGCGGCCGGTCAGGCGCTCGACGAGTTCCTCGCGGGGGACTTCCAGCGAGAGAATCACGTCGAGGTCGGTCATCCCTTCGAGTTCCTCGGCCTGATCGAGATTGCGCGGGTAGCCGTCGAGGACGAACCCGTCAGCCTCTGAAAGGGCTTCCTCGACGATGGCGTTGACCACGTCGTCGGGCACCAGGTCGCCGGCTTCCATGTACTCGCGGGGCGTGTCGTACTCCGTGTCCATGTCGCTGATGTCCATGTCCTTGTTGTTCCGGAGCGCGTCGCCGGTCGTGACGTGTTCCACGTCGTACTCCTCGGCGAGGTTCGCGCTCTGGGTCCCCTTACCGGCTCCCGGCGGCCCGAGAATCAGGATTCGTGGGTTCGGCATGCTCGCGAGTTCTGCGGCGCGCGTTAAATGGTTGTCCAAACGCGATTCGGCGGGGCGGTTTCGGTCTCCGGGACCCAAACCGGTAAACTCGACGCGACCCACGCTAGGGCATGCTCGACGCAGGGGACTCGGCTCCCGAAATCAGCGCACAGAATCAGCACGGTGAGACGGTCAGCCCCGACTTCTCGGCCCCGACGGTCGTCTACTTCTACCCGGAGGACTTCACCGGCGGGTGTACCATCCAGGCCCGCGACTTCCAGGAGGTCCTCCCGGAGTTCCGCGAGGGCGGCATCACCGTCTACGGCGTCTCGATGGACGACGTGCCGACCCACGAGGAGTTCGCCGAGGAGGAGGGACTGCTGTTCGACTTGCTCGCGGACCCCGAGGGCACCGTCGCCGAGGCGTTCGGACTGGACACGAGCGAGGGCCGCACCGACCGGCGGACGTTCGTCCTCGCCGACGGCGAGGTGAAGGCGGTGTACGACCCCGAGCTCTCCGACCCGTCGGGACACGCCGAGGAAGTGCTCAACGACGCGCGCAACGAGTACGTCCAGGGCGGCTAGGCGACCGGCTCGACCGACGCTGTCGAGGCCCTCAGAGCCACGGCGTCTCGGGGTCGACCGGGTTCGACGGGGACTCCCCGCGGAGGACGGCCGCGACGTCGCTGGCGACGCCCCGGGAGAGGTCCGAGCGGCTCTCCTCGGAGTACCAGCCGACGTGTGGCGTGAGAACCACGTCCTCTCGGTCGAACAGCGGGTTGTCCGGGGACGGCGGCTCGCTGTCGAGCACGTCGAGCCCCGCTTTCGCTATCTCGCCGTCGTCGAGCGCCGCGACCAGCGCGTCCTCGTCGATGACGGGTCCGCGCGACGTGTTGACGACGACGGCGTCGTCGCGCATGCGTTCGAACTCCTCGGTCGAGAACAGATGGCGGGTCTCCTCGAACAGCGGCGTGTGGACCGAGAGGAAGTCCGAGCGGTCGAGGAGTCCGCCGAAGTCGACCTTCTCGACGCCGTAGTCCTCCATCGTCGCCGCGTCGACGTTCGGGTCCTGCGCGACGACGTCGAGTCGGTACGCGCGGAGCTTCGACGCGAGGCGGCGAGCGATGCGTCCGAACCCGGCGAGACCGAGCGTGCGACCCGACATCCGATGGAGCGGCTGGCCGGTCGACCAGTCCCACGTCCCGCCCTTGACCTCCCGGTCGTAGTGCGGGACCGCTCGGACGCAGGCGAGCAGCAGCGAGAGCGCGTGGGTCGACACCTCGTCGAGGCAGTAGTCGGGGACGTTCACGACGGTAATCCCGTGTTCGGCGGCCGCGTCCACGTCGATGTTGTCGACGCCGATACCCGCCCGTCCGACGACCCGGAGCGTCTCGGTCCCCGCGAGGACCGCTTCGGTGACGGGCGTGCCCGCGTCGACGATGATCCCGTCCGCGCCCCGGACGGCGTCGGCGACCGTCGACTCGGTCTTCTCGTCGAGGAGTTCGATCGTCGCGCCCGCGGCCTCCAGGATCTCCGACTGCGTCGTCGGGTCGACCGTCTTGTTATCGGAGAGAACGACCGTGTAGTCCATGCCGATGCTCCGAGGGGGTACTACAAAGAGCCTGCCCCGACGTGGCCCGTCGAACGGGGGCGGTGCTCGGCAGACGAGCCGAGCGTCGGCAAAACGTGACCGTTCGACTGGTCGGCCATAAGACATATTCCCCCGACTGAGAGAGGAGGGACAATGCGACTCAACTTTCTCCGCCGGCTCAGAGCGGCGTTCTCACGGGATGACCCCGCGTCCGGTCAGTCGTCGAACTCGCCGGACTGGGCGACGACGGCGCTTCGGACCTGCCCGGACTGCGAGAAGACGTTCATCGTCGACGAGATGGACGCGTGTCCGGACTGCGGGACGGCCGTCGAGGTGACGCCGACCGAGCGGGACCTGGGACTGCGATAGCCGGTTCGCCGGACGGTCGGCCGGCGATTCGAATCAGAAAACCCGCGCGCCGCGGCCGATACGGGTCTGGTAGACGCGGGCGTCGATACCGCGGTCGCCGAAGGTGTCGAGCATCGTGCTGGCGATGGCTCGCTGGCGCGTTTCCTCGCAGGCGGCGATGACCGTCGGCCCGGCCCCGGAGATGGTGACGCCGGTCGCGCCGGCCGAGAGCGCCGCCTCTCTGACCTCCTCGTAGCCGTCGATGAGTTTCGCCCGCGAGGGCGTGACCACCGTGTCGTGCATCCCCTCGCCGACGAGTTCGGGGTCGTCGCGGTGCATCCCGGTCGTGAGCGTGGCGGCGTTGCCGACGGTCTCGACCAGCTGCTCGACCCGGGCCGTCTCGGGGACGACCCGGCGGGCGTCCCGCGTCGACACGACGATGTCGGGGAGACAGGCCACCAATGGGATGGACGCGTCGACCTGCCGGACGCCCGCTTCGGTGGCGATGGTGAACCCGCCCATGATCGAGGGGGCGACGTTGTCGTCGTGGGCGTCCCCCGAGACGACGGCCTCGCCCTTCGCGGCGATGGGCACCAGCTCCTCGCGGGAGTGTCCCCGGTCGTACAGTTCGTTGAGGCCGACGGCCGCGGCGGCGGCGCTCGCCGCCGACGAGCCGAGTCCCGACGCCGGCCGGACGCCCTTGTCGATCTCGATGTGCGCGGGCGCGTCGAGCGCGTCGGCGACCGCGCCGACGGTGTTCTTCTCCGGGTCTTCGGGGATGAACTGGCTCCCGGCTCCCGTCACCTCGATGGTCGTCCGGTCGGCCCTCGAGAGGCGGACGACGTCCGCCGGGCGCTCCAGCGCGACGCCGAAGACGTCGAAGCCACTCCCGAGGTTCGCACTGGTGGCCGGCGCCCGGACGGTCAGCATGCCTGCGATTTTCCCCAGTATCATCAAAAAGGTAGCGAACCGCCCCAGCGGCCCGCGAAACAGTCTCAGGATTGAGAACGCCGCCCAAAGCGCTAAGACGCGGAGCGGTGTCCGACAGGCAAAGAGAGCCATGGACGGTAACGTCGCGACGCTGGTCGTCGTCGGGAGCCTCGTCGGTGGCGTCTGTAGCCTCGGTCTCGCCGCCGTCGCGTGGCGGAACCGGTCGGTCTCGGGCGCGGTCCCCTTCGGTTGGCTCATCGTCGCCGCCGGCGGCTGGTGCCTTCTCAATGCCGCCTGGCTACTCACGGCCAACCAGCAGGTTGCGGCCACGCTGTTCTTGCTCATCAGGATCACCTCCGGGGCGATGGTCGGTCTCTGGGTCGTCTTCGCGCTCACGTACACCGGCCGACGGGAGTGGCTTACGCCGGTCCGCGTGGGCGTCCTGTTGCTGCTCCCGTCCGGCTACGCCCTGCTGGTGCTGACCAACTCGCTACACGGGCTCGTCGTCGCCGACGTCACGCTGGTGACGCGGAACGGGCTGTCGCTGTTCGTCGGCCGGACGGGGACGGCGTACGCGATACAGACGGCGGTCTCGTTCGGGCTCATCGGGGCCGGCTACGCCCTGCTCGGCGAGTTCCTGTTGCGCTCTCGGAACCTCTATCGGAAGCAGACCTTCGCGGTGCTCACCGGTGGGGTACTCACCGCCGGCGCACACGCGCTGTTCGTCCTCGGCGCGACGCCGCACCCGGGGATCAATCCCGCGCCGCTCACCTTCGCGCTCAACGGCCTGCTCGTCGGCGTCGCGCTGTTCCGCTACGACTTCCTCACCGTCGCACCGCTCGCCGGCGACCTCCTCGTCGACGAACTGCCCGACCCCGTGCTGGTGCTCGACACCGAGGGGACGGTCATCGACTACAACGCGGCCGCGACCGCCGAACTGGGGGACGACCTCAACGGCGCGCACCTCCCCGACGAGGACCCTCGATTGCTGGCACAGATCGAGCGCGGCGAGTCGTTCGCCGCGCCCGGAACGCAGCGGTACTACGTCCCGCAGACGAGCGAGATAACCGACCAGCACGGGACCGCCCGCGGCCGATTGGTCGTCCTTCGGGACGTGACCGGACAACGCCGCCGACAGGACCGGCTCGAAGCGCTGCAGGCGGCTACCCGCGAGTTCATCGAGGCCGACCAGCGAGAGACGGTCGCGGAGCTGACCGTGGCGTTCGCGACGAGCACGCTCGACCAGAACGCCGCCGGCGTGTTCCTGTGTAACGAGCGTGGACATCTCGAACCGGCGGCTCTCAGCGACGCCGTCGAGGCGCAGGTCGACGACGACCTGCTCTACGTCGACCCGGCGGAGACGCCGGACCGCCACCTCTGGCGGACCTACGAGAGCGGCGAGCGCCGCGTCGCGTCGTTCGTCGACGAAAGCGTCGGCCCCTTAGAGACGTCGCTCATGCTGCCCCTCGGTGACCACGGCGTCGTCGCCGTGGGCTCCGAGGGCGAGACGTACGCCCCGGAGGACCAGCAGTACGCGGAGATCCTCGCGCGGACGACGCAGGTCGCCCTCGAACAGGTCGAACGCGAGCGCGAACTTCGCGAGAGCCGGGCCTCCGTCGAGCGCCGAAACGAGCAGATCGAGTTCTTCAACGGCGTGTTGCGTCACTCGCTCCGAAACGCCATGCTGGTCGTGGGTGGGCGCGCAGAACACCTCCGCGAGCACGTCCCGCCGGACCAGCGCCGTCACGTCGACAGCATCGAGCAGTGGTGCGAGAAGCTCACGGCGATGAGCGAGACCATCCGCGACATCAACGAGACGGTGGCCGCGAGCGAGGGGAAGCGACTCGAGACGGTCGACCTCTCGGCGGCGGTCCGGCGCGTGGTCGAGACGACCGGTGCCGACTACCCGGACGCGACGATCACGCTCGACGTGGGCGAGACGCGGGTGCTGGCGAACGGCCTCGCCGAGGCGGTGCTGGCGAGCGTCGTCGAGAACGCCCTCGAACACAACGCGGGCGACCCGCACGTCGAGATCACCACGCGGGACGCCGGCGACTGGGTACAGGTCCACGTCGCCGACGACGGGCGCGGTATCAGCGACGAGCTGAAGGCGACGGTGTTCCGGCGCTCGCTCACGCCCAACCAGACCGCCGGCGGGTTCGGCCTCTACTTCGTCACCGTGATGATGGACCTCTACGGCGGCAACGTCTGGTTCGAGGACAACCACCCGACCGGGACCGTCGCCGTCCTGGAATTCCAGCGGGCGGGAGACGGCGATTCGGCCGCCGAGTCGTCGGCGGTCGACGGTTCAGCGGCCGACGACTCGGCGGCCGCGACCGAGGAGACGGCGACTGCAGACGTTGGGGTCGAAGCGCAAGGTAAATCTCCGGACGACTGGTAGGGCGGGTATGATTGGTGTCGTCGGCGGCGGTATCGCCGGCCTCTCCGCGGCGTACCGGCTACAGCAGCAGGGCCACGAGGTCCGCGTCTTCGAAGCGAGCGACGACCTCGGCGGGCTGGCCGCGGTGTACGAGACCGCCGGCGACCCCATCGAGAAGTTCTACCACCACCTCTCGAAGTCGGAGGAGACCATCGTCGAACTCGCCGAGGAACTCGGCCTCGGACGAGACGTCGAGTGGCGCATCGGCAAGAACGCCTACTACGTCGACGGCGTCGTCCACCCGATGGACAAGCCCTGGGAGATCCTCGCCTACCCCCACCTCTCGCTGTACGACACGTTCCGGCTGGGGATGCTCGTCCTCGACGTCGATATGCGGGGCGGCGTCCCCTCCTTCGACAGCTACGAGCGACTGGAGGACTACGAGGACGTGCCCATCGAGCAGTTCGTCGTCGAGCACACGACCCGAGGCGTCTACGAGAACTTCTTCGAGCCGCTGCTGGACGCGAAGTTCGGCGACCGGAAGGACGACGTGAGCGCCGCGTGGCTGCTGGGCCGCGTGAAGTTCCGCGGCGAGCGCGACATCCTCAACGGGGAGATTCTCGGCTACCTCGACGGCGGCTTCGGTCGCCTGCTGGACGCGCTCGTCGAGGCCGTCGGCCGCGAGAACATCGAGACGGGCACGCGCGTGACCGGACTCGATACGTCCGGCCGCGAGGTCGCGTCGCTGACCGCCACCGACGGCGAGGCGACGACGACCCACGACGTCGACAGCGTCGTCGTGGCGACGATGCCGGACGTGCTCGAAGACCTCACCGGCTACGCCTGCGAGATCGACTTCCAGGGGACGGTCTGTTCGGTGATCAGCATGGAGGAGTCGCTGTTCGACACCTACTGGCTCAACATCGCCGACGAGGCTCCCTTCGGCGCGCTCATCGAGCACACGAACTTCGTCCCCGCCGAGCGCTACGGCGGCGAACACCTGCTGTACGTCGCCCGGTACGTCCAGTCGCCCGAGGAAGACATCTGGCAACAGGACGACGAGGAAGTCAGAGAGACGTGGCTCTCGGGCATCGAGGACCTCTTTCCGGAGTTCGACCGCGACGCCGTCAACTGGGTCAAAACGGCGCGCAACCCGCGGACCGCGCCCGTGTACGAGCGGGGCTATCTCGACATGGTGATCCCCTACGACCTCGCTGACGAGGTGGCCGAGGGCGTCTACTACGCCGGGATGGCTTCGAAGGCACAGTACCCCGAGCGATCGCTCAACGGCGGTGTGGTGGCTGGATACGAGTGTGCGGATAGAGTTGCTCAACGAGCAACTAAACGAGCGGGGAGCGCAGCGACCCGCGAGTAGGGAGACTCCGAGTGAAACGAGGAGTCTCCGACGACGAGCGGCGTAGCCGCGAGTAGGGTGGCCCGAAGGGCCACCGAGATGTGAGCGGCGTAGCCGCGAGCAGAGTTGCTCAACGAGCAACTAAACGAGCGGGGAGCGCAGCGACCCGCGAGTAGGGAGACTCCGAGTGAAACGAGGAGTCTCCGACGACGAGCGGCGTAGCCGCGAGTAGGGTAGCCCGAAGGGCCACCGAGATGTGAGCGGCGTAGCCGCGAACAGCGCTGCTCGCAGAGCGACGAAACGCGCCGTCACCGAGGTCGGACTTTTACGGGCGGAGACCGAACGGCGAGTCGATGCACCGACGGACGCTTCTCGCCGGGTTCGCGGGGCTCTTCGGTGGCTGTGCGGGACTCGGAGCGAACGCCGGGAGTGCCGCCGACTCGGTGACGCCGGCTCCGGTGCCGTCGGCGACAGAGACGGCGAGACGGGGCCGGGAACGGGATCCGTTCGACGGCCGGACCTGTCCCACGTTCGACGTTCGGACCGACCAGACGGTCTGTTCGCACACGCAGTCGGAGACCGCTCCCCTCGCTCTCACGCCGAGCCGCCCCGTGGTCGCGCTCGCCGACGGCGTCCCCGCGAGCCCGCTCTGGATCACGCTCCAGTGGCGCGGCGCGGGGGACCTCTCGGTGTTCGCCGAGAGCTGGTACCTCCGGCGGCGGACAGGCGACGAGTGGACGCCGGCCGCCGTCACGCCCTCGTCGTCGCGGCTGGTCACCCTCGACCCCGGCGAGCAGTTCGCGTGGGTTCTCGGCGGCGACTCGACGACGCGGGCGGTCACCGTCGACGCGACGCTCGAACCCGGTAGCTACGCGTTCGCGGTACAGACCGTCGGGGCGGAGAGCCGGCTGCACTCCGAGTGTCTCGCGCTGTTCGATGCCGTCGAAGAGCGGGGCTGACCGGTGCGAATCAGTCGCTTCGCGCGCTCTCGTCGTCCGCGCCGGGGGCGTCGGAGACGGAGACGTCGCCGGGCTCGTCCTGTCCGCCGACGATCACCTCGCCGTCGTCGGTCTCGACGTAGACGTCGTCGGCGAACCCGCCCTCGGCGTGGGGGTGTTCGGGGTCGTCGAGTTTCTCCGGCGTCGAGGGGGCCTCTCGGATGCCGTCGCCCGGCCGGAACGCGCCGAGCGGGTCCGCGATGGTGATGCCGTGTCGCTCGAAGAAGCCGGCGTAGCGGTCGTAGTGCTCCTGCAGTTCGTCGCTCGGGAACTCCATCATCTCCGTCCAGCCGTGGTTGTAGAAGTCGAAGTTGGCCTGGACGTGGGTTATCTCGCGGGCCTCGGCCTCCGGGTAGCCGGCGTCGAGCGCCGCGACGTAGGTGTCCATCGTCGCGTCGAAGAAGTCCGCCAGGTGCGGTCGGCGTTCCGTCGCCCGCCCGTCGGCGGACTTCTCGGCGAAGTAGTCCGCGTGGAAGTCGACCAGCCGGTCGTTGACCTTCTGGCCGACCACCGGGAGCGTCAGCGCCTGCTTGGCCGCGAAGTGCTTGACGTTCTGACGGAGTTTCATGGTGTCCGAATTGAGGGCGCGAGCGCCTTCAATGCCCCGATACCGCACCTCTCGCCGGCTCGGTCCGATGCTATCGCAAACGATACGGAGATAGCAATCCACTTTAAGCCCGATTTCCTATCCACCGTACATGAGCACGTCGCACGTGATTATCGGAGACGGCATCGCGGGTGCCTCCGCGGCCGAAACAATTCGGGAGGACGACCCGGACGCAGACGTCACCATCATCACCGACGAGGGCGAGGCCCTCTACAACCGCATCCTGATCAAGGAGTTCGCCAAGGGGAAGCTCCCCGAAGCCCCGATCTCGATCCACGAGCCCGAGTGGTACGAGGAACGCGACATCGACCTCGAACTCAACACGCACGTCACGGACATCGACCCCGACGCTCACGAGGTCAACACCCATAGCGGGACCACCTACCACTACGACAAGCTCCTCCTCGCCACCGGCGGGACACCGGCGCAGCTCCCCGTCGAGAACAGCGACGCGGACGGCGTCCACCACTTCTGGACGTTCCAGGACGCCCGCGGCATCCGGGAGCACGCCGACGAGTCCGACACCGGCATCATCGTCGGGGCCGGCCTGCTCGGCATCGACCTCGCGGCCGTCTGTGCCGCCCAGGAGATCGACGCCAAGTTCCTCATGCGCGGGAACCGCTGGTGGCGCTACGCGCTCTCGGAGGACGGCGCGGAGATCATCCACGACGCCCTGCGCGAGAACGGCGTCGAACCGGTCTTCGAGTCCGGCGTCGACAGGTTCGAAGTCGACGACGACGGCCACGTCACGGGCGCCGTCGACCCCGACGGCAACCACTACGACGGCGAGTGGGCCGGCGTCGCCATCGGCCTCGACTTCAACACGGAGTTCCTCGCCGGCTCCGGGCTCGAACTCGACGACGGCGTCGTCGTCGACGAGTACATGCAGACGAACGTCGAGGACGTCTATGCCGCCGGCGACCTCACGAAGTTCTACGACACCATCCTCGACGCGCAGGCGCAGAACGGCGCGTGGGGGTCGGCCAAGGAACAGGGCTCCGTCGCAGGGTCGAACATGGTCGCCGACGACGAGGCCGAGGCCTTCCGCTGGGTCTCCTCGTACTCCATCACCCACTTCGACTTCCCGTTCCTCTCCTTCGGACACCCGACCCGCGGCGACGACGAGATCGAGCAGAAGTACTCCGACACCGAGTGGCGGCGGCTCGCCTTCGAGAACGGGCAGTTGGTCGGCGGCGTGCTCATCGGCGACCTCTCCCAGCAGTCGAAGTTCAAACAGCTCATCCGCGAGGAGCGACAGGTCGCGGACAAGAAGGAGCTCCTCGTCGAGAAGGAAGTCGACTTGGAGGAAGTGAAGGCTCAGACCGCAGCGCCCGCGGAATAGCCGTCTCCGTCGCGACGTTCTACGCTCCCATCACGACGGCCGCGTGATCGGCACACGCTTTTTTGCTTCCCGCGACCGTCTATTCGAGTATGTTCCGAGCGCTCGCCCGGCGACTCGTCGCGCTCCTGACTCGCGGTGGCGACGCGGGCGACGACGCCGACGAGAGCGAGACCGGTGGATTCGCGGGCTCTCGGCTGGACGCCTCGGTGAACGAGAGCCACGGCGAGAGCGGGCGCGAAGCGGCCCGCGAGATGGCGGACGTGCAACGCCAGGCCGAACTGCTGGGCGCGCAAGACCGCCACCGACGATAGGGAAAACGACGCCCTTTTTTCCGCGGGAAGCGGAGTCACGCGCATGGACGGCGGCAGCGGCGACATGACGCTCGCCTTCGACTTAGACGCGCTGCGGGAACTGGCCTACCCGGACAGCGTGTTCAACGACGCGCGCCAGTGGTCCGAGTACGTCGGCGTGATCTCCGACCAACCCACGTACGTCGTGACGAACTTCACGCGCAAGCATCGCATCCGACAGGACTTCTTCTCCGGTCCGCGCGGCCGCGAGGAGAGCCTCGAAAACGTCAGAGAGCAGTTCGATACCGACCGGCACGTCTTCGTCGGCACCGAGGACGCCGACGCCGACCTGGCCGAGGCCGCCGGCTGGGAATACCTCCCCGTCGAACAGGCCGCCGAGGCCGCCGACTGGGAACTGGGCGAACCCGACGCCCCCGCGGCGACGACCAACGAGGACGACGAGCGCGACGACTGGCCGTAGGCGACGAGTACGTCTCGTCTCGGCGATGGTTTTCGAGCGGGAGCAGTTGGTTTTATTACGAAGTCCGCCGGGAATCCATTTATGTCCCTCAGCATCGGTGCGGCCCTCCGAAACGGTTTCGACGACTTCGCGTCCGAGAAGGGCGCGCTCTTCACCGCGGTGTTCGTCCTCCTCGGCATCGCCAACGCGGTGTTCTCCCAGACGTTCTCGGTGGCGCTGTACGAGCGACTGTTCGATTTCATCCCGACCACGCCGGAGAACCAGGCGCAGCTGGAACAGGCGCGACAGGCAGTCGTGGAGCAAGCGCCGCTGTCGCTCGGGACCTCCCTCGCCGTTGCGCTGTTGGGTCTCTTCGTCCTGTTCCTGATCGCCGAGGTGCTCCGAATCGTCGCCATCCGTGCCTTCGCCGACGACGCGGGCAGTCCGCTCCCCGACGACGCCACGCGAGCGCTCGGCTCGACGGCACTGACCGCGATACTCGCGGCCATCGTGACGGGTATCGTCGTCGCGATCGGGACGGCCCTCTTCGTCATCCCCGGTATCGTCGCCGTCATCCTGTTCGCCTTCGTCCGACAGGAGATCGCGCTGAACGACAGCGGCGTCGTCGAATCCATCCGCAACAGCGTCGGCCTCGTCACCGACGACGCCCTCGCGGTGACGGGACTGCTCGTCGTCCTCGTCCTCCTGGGAATCGTCGTCGGGGTCCCGCTCTCGCTCGTTCCGATTCCGCTCTCGCCGGTCGTGACGCTCGCGGTCAACACGATCGTCGGGCAGTTGGTCGCCGTCTACGGCATCGCCGTCCTCACGGACGCCTACCAGCAGGTCACGACGGAATCCGTCACCGAAGACGAGTTCGCGGTGTAGCGTCGATCGGCGACGATAATCGGACGACGCCGTATCGCGGCCTTTAATCCCGCGACCCGCCTAGACGCGTCAATGGCAGAACCGCGCGTACCCGGCGGACGCGAGTCCGAACTCGAACTCGCCTGTGGCGAGGTCATCGACACGCACGACGACCTCCACATGGGGATTCGGGCGCTCGACTGCGCCTGCGGCGAGACTCACGCCGTCGTCCTCGGCGCGCACCCCCTCTCGCGTTTCGTCCCCGAGTTCCTGGTCGAGATCCTCACCGAGACGGTCGAACCGGCCGACGACCACGACGAGTTCACGACGGCGCACCTGATGGGCGTCGTCATGGAGGAGTTCCCCGAGGAGGTCGCCGTCGCCGACGCCGCCGACGACGGCGCGGTCGGCTTCTCGATGGCGTGGGTCACCGACTTCGACTCCCGCCGGCTCCACGAGATCGTCGTGGAGCTCATCGTCGAACTGATGGAACACGCCGTCAGCCACAGCGAGGACGACGACGTGATGTCGGAGTTCGAGGCGCAGATGCTGGAGTTCGACGTCGAGGCGTTCGTCGACCAGTACCGCGCCGAGCGGAACTTCGACGACCGACACGACTCGGCGGTCTGAGTCGCGTCCGAGGAGACGTTTCCCGGAAGTCCCGCGAGCGAAGCGAGGTCGCTATGCTAACTCGAATGTCGAGCGGGTGACCGCGAGACGAAGCGAGGGCGCTACGCGACCGTCTCCCCACCGCGGCTATTTCTATCTCGCAGTCCAACCGTCGGCAATGCGCCTGCGCCCGGTCGCTCTCGCGGCCCTGTTCGTGCTGGCCGGCTGTAGCGGGTTCGCCGCCAGCGACCGGACGGAAGCGGTGACGCCGGCGCCGGTCCCCGACGCGGAGCCGGGAGCCACCGGCGTTCCGGGGTTGACGAACGACAGCGTGAATCCCGCGATCCTCGCACAAGCCCATCGGAACGCGCTCGATGACCAGTCGTACACGCTGACGGTCCACTGGGACGCGAGCGGCCGGGAGTGGGAGACGCGGCTCGGCGTCGAGGACGAGCGTCGCTATCGCTATCTGAGCACGCAGACGACGGGCGCGTACAGCGATCGGCTCTTCGTCGAGGGCGACGTTCGCTACAGCCGCCACCGGCGGCCGCTGGGCATCCAGTACCGTCGGAATCGGTCGGTCCCCGCGAGCGAGCGTTTCGGCCATCACACTGGGCGACTCGTCGAGACGTATCTCCCGACCGGTCCCGTGGCCGTGCGACAGCTGGGGGGCGGGTATCTGGTCGTCGCCGACCGCGCGCCCGCGACCTTCGACCGCGTGCGCAACTACACCGTCCGCGCTACCGTCGCGTCGAGCGGGTGGGTGCGGACGTTCTCGGTCCGCTATTTCGACCCGTATCAAGACGTCTCCGTGCGCTATCGCTTCGAGTACAGCGCCATCGGCGAGACGACCGTCGAACGGCCGGCGTGGGTCGAAGAGCGCTGGCCCGACGATTTCGGCCGTGAGACGGCGACGCCCGCGATGTCTGACGACGGGTGACGGGCTCGGCCGCTCGCCATCCGGTGATTTGCGCTAAAACGCGGTCTGACGGCTGTCTGACGGTGATATATGGTGTTCGGGGTGTTGTAGTACTACATGGCCATACGCCGTGGCGAGTTCGAGCGCATCCGGTCGGTGCTCGACGAGGCCGACGCCGACGGGCCGTTCACGGCCCGGGAGATTCTGGACCTGTTGGCCGAGCACGACGAGGACTTCGACAGCGCGCACCGCGTCGCGACGGTGCTCGGACGGCGCGCAGGGACGGACGAGGTCGAGGTCATCGAGGGCCGACCGTACCGCTATCGGGTCAGCGAACTCGGCAACTGAGCGGCCCCGCGGCCGCCCGGGCGCGTGAGTGTCTCCCGTGTGACTCTCTCGCATTACGATATTCGAAATCCGGCTTCGAGACTCGTACATTTTCGCCGGGTTTATTACGATGTGTCGGCTCGGGTCGGGTAATGACAGACGAGGAAGACCGCACTATCCTGCTCATCGGGAGTGGCCCGATAAAGATCGGACAGGCCGCCGAGTTCGACTACTCCGGTGCACAGGCCTGCCGGGCGCTCCAGGAAGAGGGCGCGCGCGTGGTCCTGGTCAACTCCAACCCGGCGACCATCATGACCGACCCGGAGATGGCCGATAAGGTGTACCTCGAACCCATCAACACCGAGGCCATCACCGAGATCATCCGCAAGGAGAACCCCGACGGCGTCATCGCCGGGCTGGGCGGCCAGACCGGCCTGAACGTCACGGCCGAACTCGCCGAGGAAGGCGTCTTAGAGGAGTACGACGTGGACGTGATGGGCACGCCGCTCGACACCATCTACGCCACGGAGGACCGCGACCTCTTCCGCCAGCGCATGAAGGACATCGACGAACCGGTGTGTGCGTCGACGACCATCTCGCTCGACGACGACGAGTCCGTAACCGACTTCGACGAGGAGACGTTCCGGCAGAAGGTCCAAGACGCCGTCGACGAGGTCGGCGGCCTGCCGGTCATCTCCCGCACCACCTACACGCTCGGCGGCTCCGGGTCCGGCGTCGTCGACGACTTCGAGGAACTCGTCGAGCGCGTCCGCAAGGGGCTTCGCCTCTCCCGCAACGGCGAAGTCCTGATTACGGAGTCCATCGAGGGCTGGGTCGAACTGGAGTACGAGGTGATGCGCGACGCCGACGACTCGTGTATCATCATCTGCAACATGGAGAACATCGACCCGATGGGCATCCACACCGGCGAGTCCACCGTCGTCACGCCCTCGCAGGTCATCCCCGACGAGGGCCACCAGGAGATGCGCGACTCCGCGCTGAAGGTCATCCGCGAACTCGGTATCGAGGGCGGCTGTAACATCCAGCACGCCTGGCGCGACGACGGCACGCCCGGCGGGGAATACAGGGTGGTCGAGGTGAACCCGCGCGTCTCCCGTTCTTCCGCGCTGGCATCGAAGGCGACGGGGTACCCCATCGCCCGCGTGACCGCGAAGGTCGCCATGGGCAAGCGCCTCCACGAGATCACGAACGAGATCACCGGCGAGACCACGGCGGCGTTCGAACCCGCCATCGACTACGTCGTCACGAAGGTCCCGCGCTGGCCAATCGACAAGTTCCGCGATACGGACTTCGAGCTCTCGACGGCGATGAAGTCGACCGGCGAGGCGATGTCCATCGGCCGGACGTTCCCCGAGAGCCTGTTGAAGGCGCTTCGCTCCTCGGAGTACGACCCCGCCGTGGACTTCGCTGAACTCGACGACGAGGAACTCGAGACGGGATATCTCGTCCGCGCCTCGCCCGACCGCCCGTACGCCATCTTCGAGGCGTTCACGCGCGGTTACACCGTCGAGGAGATCGTCGACCTGACCGACATCGAGGAGTGGTACGTCGAGCGCTTCGAGGAGATCACCGACGCCGCCGAGGCCGCGATGGACGGCGACTACGAGACGGCCGCACAGGCCGGCTTCACCGACCAGGAGATCACGGCGCTCGCCGGCGGCGAGTTCAACGACACCCACGTCTCGTGGCTTCCCGCCAGCCTCGACGCCGACGACGGCGACGAGGCGGAAGTGGAGGCGGCGACAGACGGCTCCGGCGTCACGGTCGACACCGTCGAGAGCGAGACGACCCACCGCGACTACAAGCTCGTCGACACCTGCGCCGGCGAGTTCGAGGCGACGACGCCGTACTACTACTCGACGCGCGACCCGGTCTCGGGCATCGACCGCAATGAGCTCCAGGTCGACCCCGACGTCGAGAGCGTCGTCGTGGTCGGCGGCGGCCCCATCCGCATCGGACAGGGCGTCGAGTTCGACTACTGCTCGGTCCACGCCGTGCGCGCCCTGCGCGAGATGGGCATCGACGCCCACGTCGTCAACAACAACCCCGAGACCGTCTCGACGGACTACGACACCTCCGACGGCCTGTTCTTCGAACCAGTCACCGCGGAGGAGGTCGCCGACGTGGTCGAATCGACCGGTGCCGATGGCGTGATGGTCCAGTTCGGCGGCCAGACCTCCGTCGACATCGGCGAACCGCTGGAGGACGAACTCCAGCGTCGCGGCCTCGACTGCGAGATCCTCGGCACGAGCGTCGAGGCGATGGACCTGGCGGAGGACCGCGACCGCTTCAACCAGCTGATGGGCGATCTCGGCATCGCACAGGCCGAGGGCGGCACCGCCACCAGCAAGGACGAGGCGCTCGACCTGGCCCACGATATCGGCTATCCCGTCCTCGTCCGCCCGTCGTACGTCCTCGGCGGCCGCGCGATGGACGTCGTCTACAACGACGACGACTTGGAGACCTACATCGAGGAAGCAGTTCGCGTCTCGCCCGACAAGCCCATCCTCGTCGACGAGTTCCTCGCCGACGCGGTGGAACTGGACGTCGACGCCGTCGCCGACGAGGAGAGCGTGCTCATCGGCGGCGTGATGGAACACGTCGAGACGGCCGGGGTCCACTCCGGCGACTCGGCGTGTATGATCCCGCCTCGCTCCCAGGAGATCAAGGACGTGATGCCGCGCATCCGCGAGGTCACCGAGCAGATCGCCGACGCGCTCGACACCGTCGGCCTGCTGAACGTCCAGCTGGCCGTGCGCGACGGCGAGGTCTACGTGCTGGAGGCGAACCCGCGCTCTTCGAGAACGGTGCCGTTCATCTCGAAGACGACGGGCGTCCCCATCGCCAAGCTCGCCGCGCAGGTGATGGCCGGCACGTCGCTCGCGGAACTCGACGTGCAGGAGCAGATCCCCGAGCAGGTCTCGGTCAAGGAGGTCGTTCTGCCGTTCGACCGCCTGCCGGGGTCGGACCCGCGCCTCGGCCCGGAGATGAAGTCCACGGGCGAGGTCATGGGCACCGCCGGCTCGTTCGGTAAGGCCTACCAGAAGGCCCAGATGAGCGTCGGCAAGCCGGTCCCGCTCTCGGGCACCGCCATCGTCGACCTGCCCGTCCTCGGCTACGAGGAGCACTTCGACGTGAAGGACTTGGACGACTACGAGGACACCGAGGCCGTCATCGAGGCCATCCAGGGCGGCGAGGTGGACCTCGTCGTCTCCCGCGACCGCGACGTGCTCGAAGCCTGCGTCGAGGAGACGGTGACGTACTTCTCGACCATCGAGAGCGCCGAGGCCGCGCTGGAGGCGATCAACTCCGACGACCAACCGCTCGCGGTGCAGGCCATCGGCGACCGCCCGAAGACCGCCCGCAAGTGGGGCGACGAGTAACGCTCGCGTCGCCGCGCTGATTCCGTCGGTTCGTCGCCCGCTCTCCGTCGCCGGTTTCGGCGTTTGCCTGCCGCACGTTTACGTGGGGCTCCGCCCAACTCCGGGCGTATGTCCGACGACCACGACCGGATCGCGGTCGACTTCGACAACACGCTCAGCGCCGGCGAGCGGGGATACGTCGACGAGGAGCCGGAGGAACCCGACGAGGAGATGGTACAGTGGGTCAACGAGCGGTACGCCGACGGCGACACGATAATCGTCTGGACGGCCCGGCCCTGGGAGGCCGCGGCGAGGACGGTCGCCCGGCTCACCGAGTGGGGCGTCGACTGGCACGGCATCCGCATGGAGAAGGGCAACGCAGACGTCTACGTCGACGACAAGGGCGCGACCCCGAGCGAGGAGCTGCTGGACGACGGATACGACGGCGACGGCGAGGTAGACGGCGACGAACACGAAGACGGCCGACACGACGACGCCAGCGACAGCTGACCGGTCGTTCGGCCGGTAGTGACTCAGACCGAACACCCGTTGAGCCACGGCAGTATCGGTTCGCGGCCAAACAGCTACGGTCCGGCCGGTCGTCGGTATCGAGCATGCGTTTCGCCATCTTCGGGGCCGGCGGCGTCGGCGGCTACCTCGGCGCACGACTGGCCGACGCCGGTCACGAGGTCCACCTGATCGCCCGCGGTGCCCACCTCGATGCGCTACGGACTGACGGCCTCACCGTCGAGAGCGTCGCCGGCGACACCGCGGTCGAACTGCCCGCGACGGACGACCCGGCCGACGTCGGGTCCGTCGACTACGTGCTGCTCTGCGTGAAGGCCCACGACACGCGCGAGGCCGCGGCCGACCTCGCACCGCTCCTCGGAGCGGACACCGCCGTCGTCTCCTTCCAGAACGGCGTCGACAACGAGCGGTGGCTCGCCGACGCGATCGGCGAGGCTCACGTCGTCGGCGGCGTCGCCTACATCTTCTCGACCATCGCCGAGCCGGGCGTCGTCGAACACACCGGCGGGCCGGCCCGGTTCGTCTACGGCGAACTGGACGGCGAGCGCACCGATCGCATCAGGGCGCTCGACGACGCCCTCCGCTCCTGTGCGGGCGTCGAGGCGGTCCTCGCGGACGATATCCGAAGCGAACTGTGGCGGAAGTTCGCGTTCATCTGCGCCCACTCGGGAATGACCGCAGCGACGCGTCTGCCCGTCGGCGACATCCGCGACGCCGAGGAGTCGTGGCGGATGTACCGACGCATCGTCGAGGAGGTGTGTGCGGTCGCCCGCGCGAACGACGTAGCGCTTCCCGACGACACCGCCGCGGAGTGGATCGAGTTCGCCGAGGACCTCGACGCGGACTCGTACTCCTCTCTGCACTACGACCTGACCCACGAGAAGCCGATAGAGCTCGACGCGCTGAACGCGGCCGTCGCTCGTCACGCCGAGGGGACCGACGTCGATGTGCCGATGAACGAGGCCGTCACGGCCGTCCTCCGGCCGTGGGCCGACCGATTCGCGGACGGCTGATTGGCGTTATATCGGGTCGCGCTCCCTGAAGTAGTGCGCCCCTCGCTACTCACGGCTCGCGTTGCTCACCGTTCTGGTTCGCGGTTCTCACTCGCTGTGCTCGCTCCGAACCGCGCTACTGCTCCGCGGTTCCCTTCGGTCACCGCTTCGCTTCGAGGGCCGCTCCTTGCAGTCGCGCCCCTCGCTACTGCTCACGGCTATCGCCGCTCGCATTGAACGAGGCCCCTCCCTTCGGTCGGCGCCTCGCTATTCCCCTGCCATCCCGAGCACGTCGTCGAAGAAGCCGAGCGAGTCGTGCGGGCCGGGGTTGGCCTCGGGGTGGTACTGACGCGTGATGATGTCCAGCTCGTCGTTCTCCAGTCCCTCGGGGGTGTCGTCGTTGACGTTGACCTGCGTCACGTCGAGTTTGTCGCCGGGTTCGGCGACGGTGTAGCCGTGGTTCTGGGTCGTCATCACGACCTTGTTCGTCCGGAGGTCGCGCACCGGCTGGTTGACCCCGCGGTGGCCGAACTCCATCTTCGAGGTCTCGCCGCCCAGCGCGTTGGCGACGACCTGCTGGCCGAGGCAGATGCCCGCGAGCGGCACGTCGCCGACGTAGGTCTCGACGAGCTCGCCGGTCTGTTCGAAGTTCTCGGGGTCGCCGGGGCCGTTCGAGATGAACAGCAGGTCGGGGTCGACGGCCGCCACGTCGTCCTCGCTCGCGTCGTAGGGGAAGACGTGGACGGCGGCGTCGCGTTCGACCAGGGACTCGACGATGGAGCCCTTCGCGCCGCAGTCGACCAGCGCGACGGTCGCGCCGTCGCCGTCGGCGTTGTGTGTCTCGACCTCGTCGACGGAGACCTGCGCGCCGATGTCGGTGTGGTCGGACATGTGCTTGCACTGGCGCAGTTCTTCGAGCGCGTCCTCCTCGGTCGCGTCGGGACCGGCGGCGATGCCGCACTTCATCGCCCCCTCGTCGCGGATCTCGGTGACGATGTCGCGCGTGTCGAGGTGGTCGACGGCGGGCACGCCCTCGCTCTCGAGCCACTCGGCCACGTCGTCGGTGAGCTCGCGGGCGACGGCCCCGCGCGGGTGGACGCGGTCGGACTCGAAGCGCTCCTCGCGGACGCCGTAGTTGCCGATGAGCGGGTACGAGAACGTGAGGATCTGCTCCTCGTAGGACGGGTCGGTCAGACTCTCCTCGTAGCCGGTGTACGCGGTCGTGAACACGATTTCGCCACGCGTCGTGCCCGGCGCGCGGGAGCGGGCTTCGATGACGCGTTCGCCTTCCAGTGCTACGTATGCGTCTGTCATTACGAGATGCGTACAGTATTCCGGTTCATAAGGGTTACTTTCGAAGCCGAGTTACGATTTTCGTAATCCTCAAGTTCGGGAGGTGAGAAGGGTCCAATCTCGATGGACGAACTGGACAGCGAGATACTCTCGATACTCCGACGGGACGCCCGCACGCCCTATACGGAGATCGCGGACCAGATCGGCACGTCCGAGGGGACCGTCCGGAACCGCGTCGAGCGACTCGTCGAGGACGGCGTCATCGAGCGCTTCACCGTCGCTACTCGCACCGGGAACGTCAAGTCGATGGTCGAGGTCGGCGTCGACGTCGACGTCGACACGTCGGCCGTCACCGACCGCATCGCCGAGTGGCCGTCGGTCGACTTCGTCTGGCAGGTCTCCGGTGAGGAGGACATCGTCGTGGTCGTCGACGCCGCCGACACCGGCGCGGTGAACGACCTCATCACGCGGGCGCGGGAGCTAGACGAGGTCGTGAGCACGAAGACGAGGTTAATATTGGACGAGCGAGTCGGGTGAGAAGCGAGGCGCCGACCGAAGGGAGGGGCCTCGGATGGTGAACGGCGAAGCCGTGAACGCCAGTGAATCGACGAGCGAACCGATATTCGCCGAGTGGGGTTAATCCTCGACGAACGCGTCGGCTGATCCGATGGGAAGCGACGCGCGAACCGCACGACGATGACCTCGCCGGCGTTCGGCGACATTCATATGTCCGGCGGCAGTAAGGCGACTATGCAGCTCGCTCCGTTCTCCGGCGATCTCGCCTCGACGTACGCGCAACTCGTCGAGACCGGAGCGGAGTTCGTCATCGTCGCGGTCGTCCTGTACGCCGTCGGGCGACTGCTCGTGGTCCCGGCCATCCGATGGGGACTGGCGCGGTCGCGCATCGACAAGACGCTCGAGAGCGCCCTCGGGAGCCTGTCGCATCTCGTCGTGGTCGTCCTCGCGGTCGTCGTCGCGGCGAGGGTGGCCGGCTTCCAGGGGGCGCTGGCCGGATCGACGCTGGTCGCGGCGGGGGTCACGATCGCCGTCGGGCTGGCCGCACAGGACGTTCTGGGGAACTTCGTCTCGGGGGCGTTCATCGTCACCGACCCGGACCTCAACGTCGGCGACACCATCGAGTGGGCGGGCAAGCAGGGCGTCATCGTCGACATCGACCTGCGGGTGACGCGGGTTCGCACCCCCGACAACGAGGTGGTGGTCGTCCCGAACAACGACCTGGCGACGAGCGCGGTGACGAACCGCACCGCGACCGGGCCGGTCGGCATCTCCTACCAGTTCGGCGTCGACTACACGACCGACCTAGACGAGATAGAGGCGCTCATCGTCAGCGTCGCCCGAGACGTGGACCACGTCGCCGAGAACCCGGAGCCGAACGTCGCCGTCGACGAACTCACGGACGACGCCGTCGTGGTGACCGGCCGTATCTGGATCCCGAACAACCGTCGGAACCGACTGCCGGCGGTCCGATCGGCGTTCATCCGCGGCGTCCACGAGGCCTGTCGGACGGCGGGTATCGACCTCAGTACGACGACTCAACACCAAATCGGCGGCGAACTCGCGGTGAGAGAGCGGGACCCCGGCGACGAGCGAGACGGTAGCGCCGGCCCGTGAGTCGGTTCGGCGGCGTCAGCGACCGGCGTCGCCGGTGAGCCGGTCCAGGAGGTGAATCGCGCCGCCCTTCGAGAGTGGGTCGTTGGCGTTGCCGCAGTGCGGGGACTGGACGCAGGCCGGACAGCCGGTCTCGCAGTCACACGACCGGAGCATCGACAGCGTGGTGTCCATCAGTGAGCCGACGTCGTGGTAACCCGCCCGCGTCAGGCCGATGCCGCCGGGGTAGCCGTCGTAGACGAAGATCGTCGGCGCGTCGGTGTGTGGGTGATGCGGCGTCGAGAGACCGCCGACGTCGCCGCGGTCACAGAGGTACTCGAAGGGGAACATCGAAATCATCGCGTGCTCGGCGGCGTGGATGGCACCGGGGAAGTCGCCCGCCGCGGCCGCCGTCTCACCCCCGCCGTTCGCCCCGACCGCTTCGCCTCCGCCGTCCCCATCGCTCACCGCCGCTCCCTCGTACGCTCCGCGGAGAATCTCGTCTTCGAGGGCCGCCGGAACGGTGTGATACAGCGCCTTCGTCTCCAGGGTCGTCTCCGGCAGATCGAGCGAGCGCTGACCCAGCACCTCGCCCGACGAGCCGTCGCGGCGCTCGTAGCCCGTGATCTGCTTTCGCATCGTCACCGAGGCGAAGCGGACGGGCACGTCCTCGCGGGCCGGCAAAGGGCGCTCCTGTAAGTCGGCCTCGACGGTGATGGTCTTGTCGTGGCGGACGCGCGTGTAGTAGTTCGCCCACGTCCGGTCGAGTTCGGCGACCCCAGTCGCGAGGTCGAGATCGGTCACCTCGTAGCGCCGCCCCTGATGGTGGTAGATAGCGCCCGGATGGGCGTCGCGCAGGGCGTCCTCGAAGGGGAGTTTCGCGATGACGTCGCCCTTCGCCACCAGTTTCACCTCGCGGTCGTCCACCGTCCGAAGGCTCATCTCGTGGTGCGGGCGACCGTTCGAGGTCCAGCGGACGCCTTTGTCCGTATTCCGGCGGTCGAGTTTCCCAGCCGATTCGAGGTCGGCGACCACGTCCGGAAACGTCGCACCGAAGTGTCGGTCGTCGTCGGCCGAGAGCCAGTTCTCGCCGGCGGCCGCCTGCACGTGGTCGGGGAGCAACTGCTCGTTCTCGGGGTTCGTGACGGCGCGTTCGGCTTCTCTCTCGAACAGCGTCGACGGGTTCCGGAGTACGTACTGGTCGAGCTGGTCCTCGCCGCCGACGAGGACGACGAGCGCCGGGTCGGTGCCGCGCCCGGCGCGACCGGCCTGCTGGAACGCCCGCATCCGCGTGCCGGGATAGCCGTCGAGCACGACGGCGTCCAGTCCGCCCACGTCGACGCCGAGTTCCAGCGCGCTGGTCGACCAGACCCCCCGGAGGTCGCCCGATTGGAGGCGGGTTTCGAGGTCGCGGCGCTGGTCGTCGGTGAGCGCCGCCTGATACGCGCCGATCCGGTCTGCGAGGTCGTGGTGACCTCTGTCGCGCAACTCGTCGGCGCTGTCGCTGGCGTAGCGCTCGGCAGTCTGTCGGGACCCGGCGAAGACGACGGTCTGGAGACCACGGGAGACGAGGTCCACGAACAGGCGCTTCGTCTCGACGTGGCTGGATTTCCGGCGGCCGCTCCCCCATCCTTCCCCGCCCTCGTATTCGGGCGGATTCCAGAGCAGCCAGTGCCGCGGGCCGCTGGCGCTCGTGTCTTCGTCCACGAGCGCGAACGACGACTCGGGCTGATTCGTGACCGCCGCCGCGTGCTCGACGGGGTTGCCGATAGTCGCCGAGCAGCAAACCCACTCGGGGTCGCTGTCGAAGCGCTCGGTGATTCGTGCGAGCCGGCGCATGACCAGCGAGACGTGGCCGCCGAAGACGCCGCGGTAGCCGTGGACCTCGTCGATGACGACTGTCTCCAGTCGCTGGAAGAACCAGTCCCAGAGGCGGTGGGCGTGGGGCAGGATGCCGTAGTGGAGCATGTCCGGCGTCGTCAGGAGGACGGTGGGCTGGCGCTCTCGGACGGCCTCCTTCTCGGATTTCGATTGCCGGCCGGTGTACTGGGCCACTGAGACGCCCGAGGCGAACCCGAGGCCCTGTGCCAACTCGGAGAGCGTCTCGGTCTGGTCGTTGATGAGCGCGACCTGCGGGGCGATATAGAGCGTCGTCGCACGCCGGTCCAGCGCCCGCTCGAAGGCGGGGACGGTGTAGGCCAGGCTCTTGCCGCTCGCCGTCTCCGTGGCGAGGACGACGTTCCGCCCGTCCCTGACGGCGTCGATGGCCTTCGTCTGATGGGCGTAGAGGTCCGTGATTCCCTCGTCGGCCAGCACGCCCGCCAGTCGCGAATCGAGGTCGCAGTCGGCGACGGTGGCCTCGCGGCCGGGGACCGTCCGCTCGTCGGCGATCTGGCCCTCGTAGTAGGTCCGGTCCCGAAGCCACGCGATGGTGTCGTCCACGGGCGGACTACGCCGTGAGCGGCTATCGGTCTTGCCGTTCCTGACGCACGCGCTCCGACCGGGACTTCCGCTCATCGTAGTCCGGCAGGGCGGCCACCGCCTCGGGAAGCCCCTCGATGTCGGTGACGGTGGTTCGCCCCGACTCGACGCGCGGGACACCCTCGCCTTCGACGGCGACGAGGCGGCGCGCGGCCGCGACGACGGACTGGTTCGCGTCGCCCGCGTCGCCGGCGAGCACGGCGGCGTCGGCCTCGCGGGCCAGTTCGCTCGCCCGTTCCCGCGAATGCTCGTCCACGCCGGCGAACGGCGGGACGGTGACGGCCTCGCAGTCGAGTTCGGTCGCGCGCTCGGCGGCGGCGTCACCGGCCGGGACGACGCCGACGCTGACCGTGAGACCGGCCGCGACGAGGCGGGCGACGGCCGCCGCCGCCTGCGTCCCGGTGCCGACGACGTGGACGTGTGCGTCCACGGGGTCGCGGTCGGCGAGCGGCGTCACCAGCGGCGCGTCGAACCCGGGTTGGCCGGTGACGAGCGTCTCGGCGTCGAAGGCGTCGCCGAGCGTCTCCGTCGTGAGTACGTCCCGGGGAGCGCCCGCCGCCCGCACCTCGCCGTCCGCGAGCAAGACGAGTTCGTCGCAGTACCGCGCGGCGAGGTTCAGGTCGTGGATGGCGGCGACGGCCGTCTTCCCCTCGGCGACGAGCGACGACGCCAGTTCGAGGGTGCGGACGGCGTGGTTGATGTCGAGGTTCGCCGTCGGCTCGTCGAGCAGGAGCACCGGCGTCGCCTGTGCGAGGGCGCGCGCGAGCAGGACGCGCTGGCGCTCGCCGCCCGACAGCGATGTGACCGCCCGGTCGGCGAACCGCGCGACTTCGGCCCGCTCCATCGCCGCCTGCACCGCTTCGCGGTCGGCCTCGTCCGCGCGGTCGAACCGCCCGAGATGGGGCGTCCGCCCCATCTCGACGGCCTGCTCGACGGTGAACTCGAAGGAGAGCGTCGTCGTCTGGGGCGTGCTGGCGACCAACTGGCTCACCGCCCGCGCCGAGAGGTCGGCGAGCCGTTCGCCGGCGACGCGCACCGCGCCCTCGTCGGGGGTGAGCGTCGCGCGCAGGGTCCGCAACACCGTCGTCTTGCCCGCGCCGTTCGGCCCGACGAGGCCGACGAGCGAGCCGCAGTCGACGGCGAGGTCGACGCCCGAGAGGATCCGCTGACCGCCGAGCTCGACCGACAGGCCGGAGGCGTCGATCATGGGGTCCGCGCTCTCGTCGCCCGCGTCGCCCGCGAAGGAGTGAGCGAAGTCGTCGGTCACAGCTCGTGCACCTCCCGCTTCCGGAGCAAGTAGAGGAAGAAGGGCGCGCCGAGCGCGGCGGTGAGGATGCCCACGGGCACCTCGGCGGCCCCCGAGCGAGCGACGGTGTCGGTGGCGACGAGGAACGACGCGCCCGCGAGCGCCGCCGTCGGGAGCAGGATGCGGTGGTCCGGGCCGACCACGAGTCGCATGACGTGGGGGACGATGAGGCCGACGAAGCCGATGACGCCCGTGACGGCGACGCCCGCGGCCGTGACGAGCGAGGAGAAGGCCAGCAGCAGGCGCTTGGTCCGCTCGACGTCGATACCGAGGCTCTGTGCGTCCTCCTCGCCGAGCAGGAGGACGTTCAGGTCCCGCGCGTAGGCGAGCAGGCCGACGAAGGGGAGCGCGACCAGCAGGAGGGTCGTCCACACCTCCGGCCACGTCGCGCCCTTGAGGTGGCCCATGAGCCAGAACAGCGCCCGGCGGATGCTCTCGCCGCTGTGGAGCAGGAGGAAGGAGACGACCGCGCCGAGGAACGTCTGGACGGCGACCCCAGCCAAGAGAAGCGTCGCCACGGGCGTGCGGCCGTTCTGCGTGGCAATGAGGTAGACGCCAAAGGCCGCGACCAGCGCGCCCGCGAAGGCCGCCCCGCGCAGGCCGAGGCCGAACGGGAACGCCATCGGCGCGACGATGAACCCCACCGCGCCGACCGCCGCGCCCGAGGAGACGCCGATGATGGAGGGGTCGGCCATCGGATTCCGGAAGATGCCCTGCATGATGGTGCCCGCCGCCGCGAGCGAGAAGCCGACGACGGCCCCTAAGAGGATACGGGGGAGCCGGACCTGCAACACGATCTGGCGCTGTAAGTCCTCGACGGGGAACCGAAACAGAGGACGGGTGGTCACGTCGAGCGTCGTCCCCGAGACGTCGACGGCCGTCGGGACGACGATCGCCTCTAAGAGGACCTTCGCCACCGCCGCCGGCGGAATCCACACCGGGCCGATGCCGGCGCTCACGGTGACGACGAGCGCCAGCAGCGCCGCGAGCGCGAGCGACCACGAGACGACGCGTCCCCCTGTACGCATGGCTGCAAGGTCACTTGCAGTAGGTAAATATTTATTGTTCCTCCTCCCGGGACCAGACGATGCGACGATTCGCCACGCTGTTCGTTGGATTGCTGTTGCTCGTCTCGACCGCGGGCGTCGCGCCGGCGACCGCCGCGAGTGCGCAGACGACGGACGTACAGTGCACGTTCCCGGTGACGCTGACCGACGCGACGGGGACCGAGATAACCATTGAGGAACGCCCCGAGCGGGTGGTGACGACCAATCC
Organism: Haloarcula limicola; assembly: GCF_010119205.1. Taxonomy (NCBI): domain Archaea; kingdom Methanobacteriati; phylum Methanobacteriota; class Halobacteria; order Halobacteriales; family Haloarculaceae; genus Haloarcula; species Haloarcula limicola. Next base: position 248,650 of record NZ_WRXM01000002.1, on the reverse strand, counting down.
CTCGGCCGCCCAGACCATGTGGGAGATCGGCGGCCGCGACCAGGTGGTCGGCCTCACGCAGTACGCCTCCTATCTGGAGGGTGCCGATAGCCGGACCAACGTCTCGGCCGGCTTCGGCGTGAACGTCGAGAAAGTCGTCGGCGCGAACCCCGATCTCGTCATCGCGCCGAACGCCAGCGCGGGCGACGTGCAGGCGCTCCGGGACGCGGGGCTGACTGTGTATCACCTGCCCGCGGCGACCAGTATCGAGGACATCAGCGAGAAGACGACGACCGTCGGCCGACTGACCGGCAACTGCGAGGGCGCGGCCGAGGCCAACGCGTGGATGAACGCCAACGTCGACGCCGTCGAGAACGTCTCGGCCGAAGTGGAGGAACGTCCGAAAGTGCTGTACGCGATGGGTGGCGGTTACGTCGCCGCGAACGGGACGTTCATCGACGCGTTGTTCGAGACAGTTGGGGCCGACAACGTCGCCGCGCGCGACTACACCGACTATCTGAAACTGAGCGACGAGGTGCTGTTACAACTCGACCCCGAGGTGCTCGTCGTCACCGAGGAGATGACGGGCCTCGTGAATCAGGAGCCGTACGCCAGCACGACCGCGGGCGAGACGAACAGCACCGTCGTCTTACAGACGCGCGACCTAAATCAGCCGGCCCCGCGGAGCGTCGTCAACGCCGTCCACAACCTGTCGAGCCAGCTCTACCCCGAGCGGTACGACGAGGGTAGCTACGTTCCGCGGTCGGCCGTGACGACGGGGACCGACGACTCGACGGCGAGTTCGACGGAGACGGGGGCGTCGCCATCGACGAGTGCGGTGGACTCCGGCACGAACTCGCCGGCGTCAACGACGGGCGGAGACGGATCCGGGTTTACCGCGGTCGCGGCGCTCCTCGCGGTCGTCGCCGCAGCGGCGATGGCCCGCGGCCGAGCGTGATCATATATTGATTAGACGAGGAGGAATAAAATTTTACTACTATAGCTCGAACCGATATTAGAATCCCACGTATATCCCGGTTTCCTGTCCATAACTGCTGACTCGTCAGGGTCCCTCGCGGTAACTACAGCGTAAATTTGCGCAAAATTTTTTGTTTAGCACCATATCCATCACGATAGACCATTTGTGATCTCGCATGACTGACACCAACCGAACGCTCTCCGACGTCCTGTCCCGCCGCAACCTGATGCAAACCGTCGCCGGTCTCGGTGCCGCCTCCGTAGCCGGCTGTTCCGGCCTCACCGGCGGTGACGGCGGTGACGGCGGCGACGGCGGGTCCGTAGACCCGGTACAGGAACGCGAAACCGTCGAACCGGGTGACATCAAGGAAGGCGGGACGTTCAAGACGGCTATCGGAGAGAACCCCGACACCTTCGACTACGTCGAGAGCACGTCCGCGTCGGCCACCATACTGCACAACCTCCTCTACGAGGGGATGGTGACGACCGACGCCGCCGGGAAGTTGTACCCGTGGCTGGCGGAGTCCTACGAGCAGGTCGCGGTCAACGACGTCACGGCCGCCGACTACACGTCGTACATGTCGTCGGCGCAGTACGCCGAGACCGACGACGGAGCCGTCTACATCGACACGGACGCGCAGGTCATCATCGAGAGCCCCGACAACCCCAACAGCCCCTCCGCCGGCGACGAGGCGCAAGTCTTGACTCCGAAGGAGGCCACACAGGCTGTCTCCGACGGGACCTTCGGGATGCACTACACGTTCCAGCTCCACGAGGGCATCAAGTTCCACGACGGCGAGGAACTGACCGCACCGAACGTCGTCGCCTCCTACGAGCGCGTCCAGAACTCCGGCCTCTCGGGGCAGATCTACGACTCCCTGTTGGACATCCAGGCCAACGGCGACTACACCGTCGAGCTGTACATGCAGCTCCCGGACGCCGCCGCCATCCGCGAACTCGGCGGGCTCCCGGTGTACCCGACGAAGATGACCGACCTCGAACTCGGACAGATGGACCCGCGACAGGGCAACACCCCGCTCGGGACTGGGATGTTCAAGCTGAAGGAGTTCAACAACGAGGAGTACGTCCTCTTCGAGAAGAACGAGAACTACTGGTTCGACACGGGGATGAAAGACTGGTTCGAGGGCCCCTCGGAGTTCCCGAACGGCCCGGTCGTCGACGAGGTCGACGTGGCCATCATCGGGTCGGACTCCCAGCGCGCGGCCGCCCTCGAGAGCGGCGAGATCGACATGAGCTACGGGCTGACCGCGAGCACGCTCACGAACTACCAGCAGGCCGAGGACTACCGCACCGCGCCGACCAACGGGGCCGGCTACACGTTCCTGCAGTTCCCGGTCAGACAGGAACCCTGGACCAACGCGAAGATCCGCCGGGCCGCGAACAAGCTCATCCCGCGCCAGAGCATCTCGGAGAACATCTTCCAGGGCTGGGAGGAACCCGCGTGGGTCCCGCTCCCGCCGCTGGCGGCCAGGACCGGCTCGACCGACTACGAGGCGATGGTCGAGAACCTCAAGAGCTACAACACCTACGAGCCGGAGGCCGCCGCCGAATTGGCCGAGGAGGCCGCGGGCGAGGCCGACGTCGAGTTCCCCATCGAGGTGACCTTAGAGACCAACTCCGACAACGACGACCGCGTTCGGACCGTCGAACTCATCGCCGAGTCGATGAGCCAGGAGATAGACGGCACGCAGTACTTCGACGTGAGCGTCAACACGAAGGAGTTCCTCACCTTCATCAGTCAGCTCCTCTCGACGGACTACTGGAAGCAGGGGAAACTGGCGTTCATCGGTCTCTCCGGCGGGTTCAACCCGCACGGCTACGCCAAGTCGGTCCACAGCCCGCAGAACTTCGCGCAGTGCTGTAACTTCCAGAACATCGACATCGAGGAGCTCAACCAGGCGATGGAGCAGGCCCGATACGGCCCCGAGGTCGCACAGGACCCCGAGCTCCGACGCGAGCGCTACGAGAAGGTCTGGAAGATGATCTTAGAGGAGAACGCCAACTCCTACGGGACCCACAGCACGCTCGTCGGCGTCGTGAACAACGACGTCAAGGGGTTCAACACCTATCCGAGCACGCAGGACATCATCGGCTACGCGATGTACAACCCGGCCGACCAGCAGATAACGTACCTCGACCGGTAATCGCAGTCCACGAACCATGAGTCTGCGACGTTTCATCGCCAAACGCGTTCTGCTCATCTTCCCCATACTGTTCGGTGTCTCGGTCATCACGTTCGCGCTCGTCCAGATCACGCCGGGCGATCCCATCGACGTGGTGGTGGCGCTGAACCCCGACATCTCGCCCGCCGAGGAGGCGCGGCTCCGGGCCAGATACGGCCTGAACGACCCGATATGGGTGCAGTACTTCGAGTGGCTCGGCGGCGTCCTGCAGGGGGACTTCGGCCGGGTCATCAGCACCGACCGCGCCGTCAGCACGGTCATCGTGAACCGCCTCCCCGAGACCGTCGCCCTTGGCCTGTTCGGCTGGGTGTTCGCCGTCGTCATCGCCGTCCCGACCGGCATCTACGCCGCGGTGCGGAAGGACGAACTGGGCGACCACGTCAGCCGCTTCGTCGCGCTGTCGGGCATCTCGATCCCGAACTTCTGGCTGGGGCTGATGCTGATCCTCATCGGCGCGCTGACGCTGAACCTCTGGCCCGTGCTCGCCCCGCGAAAGCCGCTGTACGCTCCGGAGATGCTCTGGTATCTCCTGCTTCCGGGCATCACCATCGGCACCGCCTCGGCGTCGACGCTGATGCGCATCATGCGCTCGTCGATGGCCGAAGAGATGAACAAGGAGTACGTCACCGCCGCGCGAGCGAAGGGGCTGCCCGAGCGGACGGTCGTCCTGAAACACGTCCTGCGGAACTCGCTCATCTCGGTGACCACCGTCGCCGCCTTCCTGACCGCGAGCATCGTCTCGGGGTCGGTCGTCGTCGAGACGGTGTTCGGCTGGCCGGGACTGGGACGCTCGCTCATCAGCGCCGTCTCGAACCGAGAGATCGACCTCATCCTGGGGATCACCCTGTTCATCGGGGTCGCCATCATCCTGGCGAACCTGGTGGCCGATATCCTCTATGCGGTACTGGACCCGCGGATACGATACGACTAACTATGTCTACAGAACGAGGACGCATCCGAGTCTCCGGATTCGACACCGACCGAGTGACCGAACGAGCGGAGCTATCAGACTGGTCCGAAGCGACGACCGGCGGGACGGAGAGCCGCTGGCGGAGAGCGTTGCGACGCTTCAGACAGAATCGGGTCGCCATGCTCGGCGTCTACGTCGTCGTGGCGATGTCCCTGCTGTCGCTGTTCGCGCGACCCGTCGTCGTCGCGGGTATTCCCGTCCAGCCGTTCTCGCTGGCTCCCTACGACCCGGGACAGATCCTGTATCTCGAACCCGGCTCGACCGTCGGCCGGTACGACCCGCCGACGCTCGCGCACCCGATGGGGACCGACGCCTCGGGTCGGGACCTGTTCTCGCGGGTGCTGGTCGGCGGTCGGTACAGCCTCTCCATCGGCTTCGTCGTCGTCGGCATCACGGCCACCATCGGCATGATCTACGGGGCCGTCGCCGGCTACTACGGCGGCTGGGTGGACGAGATACTGATGCGGTTCGTCGACGTCATCTTCGCGTTCCCCGGCCTCGTGCTGGCGCTGGTCATCGTCGCCCTGCTCGGCGGCGGCTACTGGCAGCTGGTCATCGCCTTCGTCGTCCCCGGCTGGGCCGGCTACGCCCGCCTCATCCGCGGGGAGATACTCTCCGTGAAGGAGAACGAGTACGTCTTGGCCGCGCGGGCGCTGGGCGCGCGCGACCGCTCGGTCATCTTCAGGCACATCGTCCCGAACGCCATCGCGCCGCTCATCGTGCAGGCGTCGCTCTCCATCGGGACCGTCGTCATCGGCGTGGCGGCGCTGGGCTTCCTCGGGTTGGGCTTCGAACCGGGCACCCCCGAGTGGGGGACGATGCTCGACCAGACCCGAGAGACCCTCGTGCAGGGTCCCGGCGGCTCCATCCCGTGGTGGGCGACGGTGTTCCCCGGCGGGGCCATCTTCCTGTTCGTGATGGCGATGAACATGATCGGCGACGGCGTCAACGACGCGCTGGACGCCCAGGAAGTCGACAGCGTTCAACAGGGAGGCGGCGGATGACCCTGCTGGAGGTCAACGACCTCACGGTGAACTTCTACACCGAGGAAGGAGTCGTGACCGCCGTCGACGACCTCTCCTACCGCATCGAGAGCGGGGAGACGTTCGGCGTCGTCGGCGAGAGCGGGGCCGGGAAGTCGGTCACCGCCCTCTCGCTGATGCGCCTCATCGAGAGCCCGGGCCGCATCGAGAGCGGCGAGATCATCTTCCAGGGCGAGGACCTCTTGGAGATGAGCGACTCGGAGATCCGGGACGTGCGCGGCAACAAGATCGCCATGATATTCCAGGACGCACAGACCGCGCTCAACCCGGTCTACAGCGTCGGCGACCAGATCGCGGAGGCGATCCGTCACCACCTCGACTACGGCGACGGCGAGGCCCGCGAACGGACCGTGCAACTGCTGGACCGCGTCGGCATCCCCGACGCCGAGAGCCGCTACGACGACTACCCTCACGAGTTCTCCGGTGGGATGCAACAGCGGGCGGTCATCGCGATGGCGCTGTCCTGCGACCCGGACCTGCTCATCGCGGACGAGCCGACGACGGCGCTGGACGTCACGACGGAGGCGAAGATACTCGACGAGATACAGGACCTCGCCGAGGAGTTCGACGCCGCCATCCAGCTCATCACCCACGACCTCGGCGTCGTGGCGAAGATCTGCGAGCGCGTGATGGTGATGTATGCGGGCCGGCCGGTCGAGAAGGCGGGCGTCGAGGACCTCTACTACGACCCGAAACACCCCTACACGGTCGGCCTGATGAGCTCGATTCCGCGCATCGGCGACGAGCGCGACCGACTCCAGACCATCCCCGGGACGATGCCGGACCTCGTGGACGTGCCGCCGGGGTGTTCGTTCCACCCGCGGTGTCCCTACGCCGAGGAGTCCTGTACCCGGAAGGAGCCGCCGCTGGTGGACCCCGAGACGGGCGACCCGGCGACGATAGCGGACGAGCGGGCCGCCGCGTGTCTCGCCTACACCGGCGACTTAGACGGCGAACTCGACTACGAGGTGACCGTCGAGGGCGAAGACCTCGACCGCATCGAGGGGGGACGGGATGTCCAGTAACGACCCCATCCTCCGCGTCGAGGGACTGAAGAAGTACTACGACTCCAGCAGCGGCTTCATCGACTCCTTGCTCGGGGGCGAACAGAAGGTCAAGGCCGTCGACGGCGTCGACCTCGAACTCCGCGAGGGGGAGACCCTCGGCGTCGTCGGCGAGAGCGGCTGCGGGAAGACGACGCTCGGCCGCGCGATCCTGCGGCTGACCGAACCCACGGACGGGTCCGTGTACTACCGCGGCGACGACCTGACCGAGATGGGGTCGGGGAAGCTTCGGGACCTCCGGAAGGACTTACAGTACATCTTCCAGGACCCGTTCGCCAGCCTCAACCCGCGACTGACCGTCGGCGACATCATCGGCGAACCGCTCGACATCCACGACATCGCCGAGGGCGAGGCGCGCGAACAGCGCATCTACGACTTACTGGAGACGGTCGGACTGAACTCCAGTCACTCCCATCGCTACCCCCACGAGTTCTCCGGCGGCCAGCGCCAGCGCATCGGCATCGCCCGGGCGCTGGCCGTGGACCCGGAGGTCATCATCTGCGACGAGCCCGTCTCGGCGCTGGACGTCTCCGTCCAGGCCCAGATCCTCAACCTCCTCGAAGAGCTACAGGACGAGTACGGCCTCTCGTACGTCTTCATCGCCCACGACCTGAGCGTCGTCGAACACATCTCCGACCGCATCGCGGTGATGTACCTGGGCGAGCTCGCGGAAGTCGGGACGACCAGGGAGATATTCGACCCGCCGTACCACCCCTATACGGAGGCGCTGCTGTCGGCGGTGCCGGAACCGGACCCGCTCTGGGAGGGCGAGCAGATATTCCTCCCCGGGACGGTCCCGTCGCCGCTGGATCCGCCGTCGGGCTGCCGGTTTCACACCCGCTGTCCGAAGGTCATCCAACCGGCTGAGTACAACCTCGAACAGGACGTGTGGCGCTCGGTGATGGACCTGAAACTGCGGGCGGCCGACGCCGACGACGTCGACTCGGTGACGGCCGTGACGGAGGGCGACGAGGCCGACGATCCGACGCGGGCCTCGCGGGCCGAACTCGGTCGGCTGGTCCGCGAGGAGTTCGGCCTGCCGGAGCGACTGGCCGACCCCGACGCCGAGGAGGCGGTCTCCGCCGGCATCGACAGGCTCCACGACGACGGCGTCGAGGCCGCGGCCGACCACCTCGACGCGGCGTTCACCTCGCCCTGCGAGACGACCCATCCCGACCAGATCCCAACCGGCGACGGCGACAGCCACCGAATCGCCTGCCTGCTGTACGACGACGAGTACCGCGACCGCGGCGAGGACGGTGCGGCCGGCGGCGCGTACGCCGACGACTGACCGGTGAAGGCTTTCACCGGACGGTACCTATCGATACCAATGCGACGCATCTACGACTCCCACGCGCTCAAGCGCGACGACGACGATTCGTTCGCCCCGCGCGAGCGCCGCGGCGACGACGCGACGCCGGCGGCGATGCGGTCGGTCCCTGGCGAGACGCTGAGCCGCCTGCTCGTCCCCGAGTGGCTCCGCGACCGCGCGCTCTCCGTCGCCGTCGAGACGCCGCGGGACACCTACCAATCGGGCACGGACGTCCCCGTTCGCGTGACGCTGAAGAACGCGTTTCCGATTCCGATCACCGTTCGGACGCCCACGCCCCGCCTGTGGACATGGGACGTAGATGGCCACCCCGAAGCGTCGAAGGTGCCCGCCGACCTGCCCGAGGAAGAGCGCGTCTTCTCGTTCGACCGCGGCGAGCGAAAGCGGTTCACCCGTCGCTGGTCGCAGTCGTTCAAAGTCAGCGAGACGGAGTGGGAACCGGTCGGTCCCGGCGAGTACGCCATCGGCGCGTCGCTCTCCGTCCCCGACGCGGCCGAGAAAGGGTTAGCCGCCGAGACGACGGTCCGAATCGAGGAACCATGACGGCGCAAGATGTCCTCCGCCGCGCCGAGAGGAGCACCCATGTCTGAGGGACCGTCGCCGCTTTCGCGGCTCCGCGATCCCGAGCACACCGGCGAGAACCGCTGTCTCCCCTGTACCGCCGTCAACCTCGTCATCGCCGCCGCGCTGTCGGGGCTGGCGGCGCTGGTCGCGGTCGAGCTCGCCGCCGCCGTCGCCGTCGCCGCCGTCGCGGCCATCGCCCTGCGAGGGTACCTCGTGCCGGGAACGCCGCGGCTCACGAAGCGGTACCTCCCCGGGCGCGCCCTCCGAGCGTTCGGGAAAGACGCTCCGCCCGCCGAACCCGACGACTTCGACACGTTGGAGAAGGTCAGGAACCACCGGGAGAACGCCGTCGACGCCGACGCGTTTCTGGCCGAGGAGGGAGTCGTCACCGGCGACGGTGAGGCCCGCGAACTCACCGACGGGTTCGCCGCCGCCGTCGGCGACCGACTGGACGCTCACGCGGGGGGTGCCAACCTGCGCGACCCGCTCGCGAGCGTGTTCGAAGTCGAACCCGACGAGGTGACGATCGAGCGCGGCGACCACCCGTCCGTGACCGTCGGCAAGCGCATCCGCGAGTGGCCCTCTCAGAGCGCCCTCCGGGTCGACGTGGCCGCACACGAGGCGTTGACCGAGTGGACCGACCGCTGGCTGGACGTGCCGCTCGAACAGCGCGTGAACATGCTGGAGACGATCCGTTCTCGCTGGCCGGTGTGCCCGGCCTGCGGCGGGCGAGTCGAGAGTGCCAGCGAGGTGCAGACCTCCTGCTGTGGCGTCCACGAGGTGCTCGCCGTCGCCTGCGTCGACTGCGGAGAACGGCTCGCGGAACTCGATCCGACGACCCATGCCGGTCGGCTCGTGAGTTAACGGCGCGGCGCTTCGCGCGGCCGGATTCCGTCCACTTTTCAGAGCACCTACCGACATCAGCCTCCGGCGCTCGGCTTCGGAGCCGTCCGCCACTCGTGACCGTCGCGCTTTCGGCGTCGGACCTTGCGGAACCACGGGGCCGTTTGTACCCCTAATCGGGAGCGGGAGACGAGGCGTACATGTTAATGGGTAGCACTTTTCATACAACGTACTACAACTTGCTTGCAGTTTCAGCCACAATCAGTATCGACCACGGCGGGAACCAGTTAGTGCGGTACTGCGGGCCAACTGCTATGACTAATGGAAACCAGGACCGGACGCCCGAACAGGGCGACGGGCACGACAGTGGAATCACGGGCGACCAGAACCGACGTTCGGTGCTCAAGACGCTCACCGCCGCCGGACTCGCGGGAGCCGGTATCACAGGTGCCACCGGCTCGGCCGCCGCGAACAACGGCAAGGGTCGCGGTAACGGGCCACCTGAGGGAGTCGGTGAGGCGCTCGAAGAGATAGAGATAGACACCACCGTCTACGCCGAGGAAGACGGCGCCAACTTCGACGCGGGCGACGAACTGGGGACGTTCTCTGGCGTCCTCGAAGTCAGCGAGGCGGAGGTCGTCGACCCCGTCGACCTCGCCGGGAGCGACGGCGACGCCCTGACAGCGGTCGACCTCACCGAGGGAGAACTGGAAGGGACGTTCGACTCGTCCGTCGCCGGTCTCCCGAGCGGCGAGGTCGAGCGGTCGTGGTCCGGGTCACCGCTGCTGCAGATTCTGGACATCCTCAGCCCGGACGACGCCGGCGAGTGCCCCGTCTTGGATCTCGAACTCGGGCCGCTGTTCCTCGACCTCCTCGGTCTGGAAGTGTCGCTCTCCGAGATCACGCTCGACCTCACCGCCGTGGCCGGTTCCGGAAACCTGCTCGGGAACCTGCTCTGTGCGGTCGCGGGGCTTCTGGACCCGTAGTCGGCCGACCGACCCCCATTTTTTGACGGCGACGAGATGCTCTCGCGGACCTCGACCGACCCGTCAGCGGCTCGCTCTATATCGACGCGCGCGCGACGCATGACTGGGGAGTAGCCAAACTTTCAAGCCGATAGCCGCTGCCGAAAGCGTATGGCAAAGCGTATTCTCGTCCCCGTGGACGGGTCCGATCAGGCCAGCGCGGCCGCGACGTTCGTCGCCGAGAACTACCCGGACGCGGCCGTCGTCTTCCTCCACGTCATCAACCCGGCCGAGGCGGGCTACAGCGCGCAGGCCTCTGTCCCCTCTTTCTCCGAGGAGTGGTACCAACAGAAGAAGTCGGCGGCCGAGACGCTGTTCGACGACCTCGAAGCCGAAGCCCGCGAGAACGGCGTCGAGGCGGTAGAGCGCGTCCTGGAGGTCGGCCGTCCGACCAAGACCATCGTCGAGTACGCCGAGGACCACGACGTCGACCAGATCGTGATGGGGAGTCACGGCCGGTCGGGCGTCTCGCGGATTCTGCTCGGAAGCGTCGCCGAGACGGTCGTCCGGCGGGCGTCGGTCCCCGTGACCGTCATCCGCTGACGGCAGAGCGAGCGCGAGGACTGTCGCGATTACGCGTGAGAAATCACGGCTGTATTGCCGCGGTTACGCGTGAGAAATCACGGCTGCCCTGCCGTGATTACGCGTGCCGCACGATGTGCACGTCGTACTGCGGGTCCTCCGAGACCGGTGCGCCGACGCTCGACACGGGACTGGAGACGCGACCCGCGTTCTCGCTGCCGACGAACACGATGGAGGCCTCCACCTCGTTCGCCACCGAGCGGATCGTCCGGACCACGTCCGTCGTGACCGACGCCATCTCGCTGACGGCCTCGGGGACTTCGTAGCGGAACTCGGCGTCGGGAGCTACCTCTGCGACCCGGTCGCGGAGTCGGTCGGCGATAGTTTCGGGGTCGAAGGGGTCGTCGGCACTGAGCCAGCCGCGCTCTAACGCGTAGTCCGGTTCGTCGGGGACGACCGCGAGTGCCAGTACGTCCTCGCCGGTGTACCCCGCGAACTCCGTCGCGCGTTCGAGGGCCGCTTCCGAGAGGTCCGAACCGTCGTAAGGGACGAGCAACGTCATGTCCGGTGTTTCGCCGGAGAGTGTTAAAAAAGATAGTCCCTGCTCGCCGTCGCCCGCTTGGGGCCTCGTCGACTACCCCTCTCCGGACCCATAATTATCACTAATGTTTCTTTGAGGGCTCTTCCCTGCCGCTATGGCACCCATCTACATGCCGAATCGAGTTCACAGAGCAGATGACACGTCGTAAACCGGGAAGAGACGATAGTTACTGAATCGAATATCCCGCACTATCTATAGTAATACGATATCAACCCTGATAATCGATGCTCAACTCATATCTGTGCAGAATCTGAGTATCCGAGTATGTATCGGGGAAGAGGCGATGCGACCATCCCGTCGGCTATCTATGCAGGGGGCATTCTCCTGCTGTCTTGGTCGATCGTCGAGCCTGTAGCACTCCTCTTGACGGGGTCTCCCGACGTGTTCAGACACCGGTATCTGATCGGATACGTCACTATCGTCCCCGCCTGTCTCACCTTGATCTGGGGCGGGCGATGGCTTCCGCGGAGCGATATTCCGGCGAAGTACGACGCCACGATCGCGATGTTCTCGGTAGCGGCCGGTGCCGGGTTCCTTCTCTTTAACCTGTTTCTCATGTTATTCTTCCCGACCGGTTCCACGTGGATCGTCACGAACTGGGTGCGATGGGCGCTGTCCCTGGGACTGTGCGTCGGTTTCGTCATCGGGACGCTGTACTCGCGCGGCTTATCGGGCGGAATCGCCGCGGAACGCCAGTCGCTGCGGGCAGAGCACATGCGGAAAAAGCGGGAGCTGATTCATCACATGAACAGTATCTTGCGGCACGAAGTCCTCAACTCGGCGCAAGTGATACAGGGCAACGCCGAGTCGTTGCGACAGTCCGACGACGCGATCGACCCGAGTGACGAGCGGATTAGCCGTATCTACCGGCAGGGGACCGACCTGACGGAAGTGACTCGGGAAGTTCGGGCTCTGCTCAACGTCGTCGAGGGGGACCGGCAGTTACAGCCGGTGAATCTCACCGAGACGCTTCGAGACGAGGTGGAGAGGATCAGGTTGAACCACCCGGACGTCGATATCGACCTCTCGGTTCCGGCGGGGATAGTCGTCGAGGGCGACGACCTGCTCGGCCGAGTGTTCGGGAATCTGCTCCGAAACGCCGTCGAACACAACGCTCCCGGCTCGCTTCGGATAGCCGTCGAGGTAGAAACGGTCGACGAGGCGGCAGCGGTCGCGATCAGGGACAACGGCGACGGGATCCCTGAGCGATGTCTGGACACGCTGTTCGACAGGCCACAGGTAGGGACCCACGGACTAGGCCTACACATCGTGAGGGAACTCGTGAACAGCTACTCCGGGACGGTCGAGTTGGTAGATACCGGGACCGGGGGGACGACTTTCGAAGTGACGGTCCCGCTCGCGAGAGCGCGAGCGGCGGGGCCCGCCGAAGCGAAGAACCCCGTAGATAGAGCCGAGACACCCGAGATCTAAATCCGGCGGTCTCAGAAGATGTTCGCCTGCTGGTAGACGCTGATGCCGTCCATCGTGATCTCGTAGGGCTTGGTCTCCCGAGAGTGGTTGGCGTTGCGTATCTTCTGGATCTCGACGGCCAGTCGCGTCTCTCTCGTCTCCGAGCGGACGTACTGGAGGACGAAGACCGCGTCGGTGAGGTACTCGATGATACCGTGTCGGGAAGCGTAGGGGTTGTCCTCGCTGGCCTCTGAGGTGAGCATCGTCGTCACGCCGGCCGCCTTCAGCGAGCGGGTGAAGTCGAACACCTCGGTGCGGCGCTTCGCGGGGCTGTCGTACATCATCTCCAGCAGCGAGACGGAGTCGAGCACCAGTCGGTCGGCGTCGAAGTCCTCGACGAGGTTCGGAAGCTCCCCGCGGATGTTATCGAGACTGTTGGCCATCTCGACGGGGTCCAAATCGACCACTGCCAACTGGTCGCTCGCCTCGTACTCGTCGAAGTCCCACCCGCGGTCGTTGGCGGTGTCCATGATGGCCGAGTGAGACTGTTCGAGCGTGATGAACACGCAGTTCTCGCCCCGTTCGAGGCCGTGATGGAGGAACTGCAACCCGAAGGTGGTCTTGCCGGTCCCCGCCGAGCCGACGGTGACGATCAGATGGCGCTCGGGAATCCCGCCCTGTATCATCCGGTCGAGCCCGTCGATGCCGACGTCGATGCGCGGGATATCGGAGTCGAAGTCCTCGTCCTCGAACTCGCCGTCGCTGCCGCCGCCGTCCGGGCCGGACGCCGACTCGAACGCGCTGGCGAAGTCGTCGTCGAACAGGCCGCCGCTATCGTCGCCGGACGCGCCGAACGGGTCGTCGCCGCCATCGTCGAACAGGCTGCTTTCTCCGTCGCCGAACGGGCTGTCTCTCTCGTCTTCGGCCGGACTTTCGGCACTCGCGGTGTCGCTGTCGGCGTCGGGTTCGGACGACTCGGTCCCGGTATCCCCCTCGAAGGCGCTCTCGAACCAGTCGTCGTCCCCCTCCTCGTCGCTCATCGCGCCGACCACCGGCCACGGGCGCAGGCCATGAAATCCGACTTATTCCCGGACGAATATAACCTTGCCGTCGTGGAGGGTTTATACCTGCCCGGCGGAAACCCACGGGTAATGACCGTCGGTATCGTCGCCCAGCGGGACAACGACCGGGCGATGTCGCTTGCGAGTGAGTTGGCCGACCGCCTCGCGGACGTGGACGCCTCGGTGGCCGTAGACGAGACGACGGGCGAGGCGCTCGTCGACCACGACGCGTGGCGGGCGGCCCGACCGGCCAGCAGACCGGTCGATGCGATGTGCGACTGCGACCTCGTCGTCAGTATCGGCGGCGACGGGACGTTCCTCTACGCCGCCCGCGGCGCGGGATCGACGCCGCTGATGGGCGTCAACCTCGGCGAGGTCGGCTTCCTGAACGCCCTGGCTCCCGAGGAGGCCGTCGAGACGGTCGTCGCGGAGGTCGAACACATCCAGAAGACCGGGAGCGCTCGCACCCGAGCGATGCCGCGCCTGCGGGCCAGCGGTCCCGACTGGGAGCTCTCGCCGGCGCTCAACGAGGTCGTCGTCCAGGGGACCCACCGCGGGAGCGGCGGCGGCGGCGAGTTCGAGGTGCGCGTCGACGGGGCGCTGTACACCAGCGGACACGCGGACGGGGTGCTCGTGGCGACGCCGACGGGCTCGACGGCGTACAACCTGAGCGAGGGCGGCCCCCTCGTCCACCCCGACGTTCCCGCCCTCGTCGTCACGGGGATGGCCCCGGACGACGGGATGCCGCCGCTGACGGTGAGCGCCGACAGCGACGTCTCGGTGGAACTGACGGACGCCGAAAGCGGCGTCGTCGTGAGCGACGGGCGAGTGCGCCAAGAGATCTCGCCGCCGGAGCGGGTGTCGCTGACGCGAGCGAGCGAACCCATCCGACTGGCCGGGCCACCGCTCGATTTCTTCACCGCGCTGGGAAAGTTGGCCTAGCGGCGGCCGACGGCGTACAGCACCGGCGCGAGCGCCAGCAGGACGATGCCGACGATCTTGTACTGGAACGCCGTTCCCAGGAAGCTGCCGGCGTTGGGCTCTAACATCGCCGCGGGGACGATGAGCAACAGCGCGCCGATACTGATGGTGTGGACGCCGAGCACGCGGAGCGACCGCATGGGCAAGATGCCGAGGATGCCGACGACGAATCCCAAGAGCAGCACGTCACCGACGGTGTAGTTAAGCAGGAAACTGTCGACGAGTTGCAGCGGTGGCGCGAGCATTCCTATTCCGAATCTCGCCGTGACGCAATCTTTAAAGTTCCGTTACGTCACCGCTCCCGGTGTGTTCGCTGAGTCGTCTCCGGCCGAGTAGCGGTTCCGAACGGCCACTAGCACTTATATGAGGGGGGACGGCAATAGGCAGTACCGTGTCAGAGTCCACTGCGGACGCGACCGTCCTCGTCGTCGACGACGAAGCGGAGGTCGCAGACGTCTACGCGTTGCGGCTCCGCAACCGCTATCAGACGGAGACCGCGTACGGGGGGCAGGCGGCGCTCGACCGCATCGACGACGATATCGACGTCGTGCTGTTAGACCGACGGATGCCGGACGTCGCCGGCGACGAGGTGCTCGCGGAGCTCCGCGAGCGGGACGTCTCGGCTCGCGTCATCATGATAACCGCGGTCGACCCGGACTTCGACATCATCGATCTGCCGTTCGACGACTATCTCTGTAAACCCGTCGAGAAGGAGGCGCTCGTCGCCGCTATCGACCAGCAGTTGGCCGCCCGTCGGTACGACGACCGACTCGCGGAGTACCTCGAACTCACGTCGAAACTCACGCTCCTGGAAGGGGAGAAACAGCCCCAGGCGCTCGAAGCGGACGAGCGCGTCGACGCGCTCCAGCGTCGCGTCAACCGGCTGAAAGCGGAGATGGACGACGCGCTCGTGGAGTTCGAGGACACCGGTGCCGCGTTCGAACAGACCGGACGGGGCTCGGAGTGAGGAGCGCCGGCGCGACAGTGACTACGCGTCGACGGGCGTGAAGACGAGGTAGCCGCTGCTCGCGCTGTCGACCGTGCGCAGCCGAAACGAGACGGGGCCGCTCGGCGTCTCGGCGGTGACGACGGTGTCTACGCCCCCCGCGAGGACGGTCTCGGCGTCGAGCGTCTCGATGGCCGCGACCGGCAGGACCTCGGAGAGCGGCGTCCCTGCCAGTCGGTCGGGCGGCACGTCGAAGCGGTCGCCGAAGGCGGGGTTCGCGGCGCGGACGACGAGCCCGTGGCCCGTTGCGGCGTAGTACAGCACCGGGTCGGGGTGGCCGTCGAAGAGGTCGGCCGGTTCCGGTTCGTCGGACACGGACGGGGAGACGTCGACCGTCATCGTCTCGTCGGCTGTCTCCAAGTCGTCCGCGGACTGCAGCAGGTGGGCGACCCCGCCGAGGCCGCCGCCCAGCGCGACGCCCAGGCCGAGTGCGACCTCCCGGCTCACCGGAAGGTCGACGAAGCCGTCCGCGACCAGCATGAGCGCCGCGAGCGCGACGGCCCCGGCGGCGATCCAGACGACGATGCCGCCGACGCTACGCAGCCGTCCCGTACCCGCCGCCTCGTCGTCCGCTCCCTCGATCATCGTCTTCGCTCTCGTCGGGCGACGGGTTAACGTTTTTCGAGAGCGGTCGCGACTCCGAACGTGACGGCGAACCGGAGTTCGGTCCCGGCTTACTCGGCCAAGAGCGTGTTCTCGATGTAGTCGTCGATGGCGTCGTACATCGCCGACTGCGGGCTGTCGTTGCGCGTCGAGTTCTGGAGGATGACGCCGTCGAGGGTGCTCATGAGGAACTGTGCCGTGCGGTCCGGGTCCGTCTCCGCGAAGACGCCTCGCTCGATCCCCATCTCGATGAGCGCCGAGATGCGCTCGGTAAACGCCTCATCGGTCTCGGTGAACTTCGCCCGGTACTCGGCGTTTCGAACCGCCTGTGCCCGGAGTTCGACGTACGCCTCTAAGAACTCTTCCACCGCCGGAATCTCTTCGCAGAAATCGTACTGGCCGAGGACGATCGCGAAGAACGTTCGGAGGTCTGCCGCGGGGTCGTCGGACGTCTCTAACTGGAAGACGCGGTCGAACTCTTCGAGGATGAACTCCAGAAAGGACAGCAGCAGGTCGTCTTTCCCGTCGAAGTGGTGGTAGAACGTCGACTTGCTGAGGTCGGCCTCGTCGGCGATGCGCTGGATGGAAAGGCCGGCGTATCCGTGTTCCTGTAGCGCGTAAAACGTCGCACGCATGATCGCCTCGTGCGAGTCCACCGGCTCGCCGGTGAACGGCATCTCGTCGGTCATCCCGACCGAATATTCGGTCGGCCATCAAAAACCCTTCGTACCAGTTGGGGACCGGAACGTTGATGTTTGACCGAACGTTCGTTCGACACGAGATGACCGACTGGATCTACGGGTCTACCGAGCGCCGCGAGCCGAGGCCCGTATCGGCCGCGGAGACGCCTTCTGACATCACTTCTTCCAACGCATGAACACTCGAACGCCACTGACGCTGACTGTCGTTGCACTGTTACTGGCCGCCGGTACCGCCGCCGCCGCGGTGACCGGGAGTCCGAGCATCGACGCGACGCTCGAAGACAACACCGTCTCGCCCGGCGAGGAGACCACGCTCGGCGTCGTCCTCGTCAACAGCGGCGAAATCACCACCGGCTCGGCGCGGAATCCGAGTCTGAGCAGCGAAGTGACGACCGCTCGCGCGCTCAAAGTCGACGTTCAGAGCGGCGACGCGCCGATAAACGTCGTCACGTCCAGGCAGTCGCTCGGGACGCTCGCGACGGGCCCGACGGCGACGGTGCCGTTCGAGATCAGCGTCGACGAGGACGCCGATCCCGGCCGCTATCGGGTACCGGTCGAACTCGACTACGAGTACACGAGCTACCTCTCCGAGGAAGACGGCAGCCGAACGGAGTCCGAGGCGTCCGAGACCGCCTACGTGACCCTTCGCGTCTCCGACGACGCCACCTTCGACGTGACGAACGTCGAGTCCGACGCCCGGGTCGGCTCGACGGGGACCGTGGCCGTCACCGTCGAGAACACCGGGCAGTCGGCCGCCCGCGACGCTTCCGTGACCCTCCAGAGCCAGAACCAGGACCTCGGCGTCGGCGGCGGCACGGCCAGTTCACGCTACGTCGACGAGTGGGAGTCCGGCGAGGATCGGACCTTCCGGTACAGCGTCTCCGCCGCCGAGAGCGCGGAACCCGAACCGTATCAGTTCAACCTCTCGGTCGGCTTCGACAACGAGAACGGCGTCCGCAAGCAGTCCGTGGGCACCTCGGTCGGGATCGCGCCTGACCCCCAGCAGGCGTTCTCGGTGGTCAGCACCGAGAACGACGTCGCCGTCGACGACACCGGGTCGTACTCGCTGACGCTCCGCAACGAGGGGCCGGTGACCGTCAGCGACTCGACGGTGACCGTCGCCTCGCAGAGCCCCGACATTACCTTCGGCGAGGCGTCCTCGACGACCCAGTACGTCGGCGAGTGGGAGCCCGGCGAGACCCGCACCGTCACCGTCGACGCCACGGCCGGGCCGAACGCCGAGAACCGCAACTACGCGCTCACCACGTCGATCAACTACGAGGACCCCGAGGGCGACGCGGGCGTCGAGGAGGGGCTCTCGGTCGGCCTCCGGCCGGGTCCCGAACAGGACTTCTCCCTCTCTGACGTCGACGCGACGCTGCAGGCCGGTGAGGACGGTCGGCTCGAAGCGACGCTGACCAACGAGGGCCAGCAGGCCGTCGAGAACGTCGTGCTGAAGTGGAACAGCGACCACAGCAACCTCTCGCCCCAGGAGACCCAGTACGCCGTCGGCGACCTCGGCGCGGGCGAGTCCGCCACCGTGAGCTTCGGCGTCGACGTCTCCGACAGCGCCGACGCGGGGCCGCGACAGTTCGACTTCGTCGCTCAGTATCAGGGCAACAGCGGCGACACGAAAGAGGTCGACGGGCTGCAGGTCCGCGCCGACGTCGCGGCCAGCCAGGACGAGTTCGTCGTCGAGTCGGCCAACACGACGGTCAGTCCCGGCGGCTCCGAGGTCATCGAACTCACCGTCACGAACAACGAGGACGTGCCGCTGACTGACATCTCGGCGAAACTGTTCGCCGACTCGCCCATCTCGGTGACCGACGACGAGGCCTACGTCGACCGCCTCGGCCCCGGCAACTCCACGACGCTTCGCTTCGGCATCAGCGCCAGCGGCGGGGCGATGGAGAAGGCCTACCCCGTCTCGCTGGACTTCCAGTACACCGAGCCCGACGGCGATTCGCCGGTCTCCGATACCTACCGCGTCGCCATCGACGTGAACGCCGAGAGCGACGGCGGCGGCTTCCCGCTCATCGGCATCGCGGCCGTCGTCCTGCTCGTGAGCGTGCTGGCGATCGGCGGCTACGCAAGGTACCAATAGATGGACCACCAGCGCTACGTCGACTGGGCGGACGACCGCATCGTCGGCGACTCGCGGAAGGTCGTCCTGGCGTTCCTCGTCGTGACGCTCCTCTTTAGCGCTGGCCTCGGCAACGTCTCGACGAACGCCGGGACCTCGCAGTTCACGACCGGCCTCCCCGCCGAGGAGGCGTTCTCACAGGTCAACGACGAGTTCTCGCCGACCTTCTCTGCGGATACGGGCAACACGCAGCTCATCCAGAAGGGCAACAACGTCCTCTCGAAGGGGTCGATGCTGCGGATGCTCAGGGCCCAGAAGTGGTTACAGGAGAAAGAGGGGCTCCGCGTGACCTCCACGTCCAGCGCCGCGAGCATCGTCGCCACGCAACTCGATCCGACGGCGACGACGCCCGAAGGGCAGATTCGCGCCGTCGAGTCCGCCACTACGACCGAGATCGACGCCGCGGTGCGGCGAGCGGCCTCCCAGAGTCCGCAGTTCAACAGCCTCGTCAGCAGCGACTTCAACCGCGGGTCCGCCTCTGCCTCGGCGACGCTCGGCCTCGTCGTCCACGAGGTCCCCGCCGGCATCTCCTCGGGGTCGGGACAGGGCGGTTCGAGTCCCCTGACGGGCATCCAGCAACAGGCCCAGTTCACAGTCGGGGCGGCCGGCCACGGGAGCATCGTCGTCTTCGGCTCGGGCATCCTCGCCGCGGAGTTCTCGAACGTCGTCGTGGACTCGCTGATACTCACCGTCCCCGCGGCCATCATCTTCATCCTCTTCTTCCTGATCATCGCCTACCGCGACCTCGCGGACATGGTGCTCGGCCTGATAGCGCTGTTCATGGCCATCGTCTGGACGTTCGGGTTCATGGGGCTGGCCGGCATCCCGTTCTCGCAGATGCTCATCGCGGTGCCGCCGCTGTTGCTCGCGGTCGGGATCGACTTCGGCATCCACGCTATCAACCGCTACCGGGAGGAGCGCGTCGAGGGGGTCGGCATCGACAGGTCGATGCGCATCACGACCGACCAGTTGCTCGTGGCGTTCTTCATCGTCACCGGGACGACGGTCATCGGCTTCGCGGCGAACCTCACCAGTTCGCTCCCGCCGATTCAGGACTTCGGGTTCGTCGCCGCCATCGGCATCACGTTCACCTTCCTCATCTTCGGCGTGTTCCTGCCCGCCGCGAAGGTGGAGTTAGACGAACTTAGACAGCGGTATCCGATCCCGACGTTCGCCCAGACGCCGCTGGGCTCCGAGGGGTCGCGGCTGGGCGGCGTGCTCCGTGGCGGCGTCGCCATCGCCGAGCGAGCGCCCGTGGTCTTCCTGCTCCTGACGCTGGTGCTCACGGCGAGCGCCGGCGTCTACGCGACGGGCGTCTCCACGTCGTTCTCGCAGGACGACTTCCTCCCGCCGGAGGACAACCCCGACTGGATCATGTCCCTGCCCGAGCCGTTCGCGCCGAGCGACTACACCGTGACCCAGCGGACGAACTTCCTCGAAGACAACTTCGACACGACCCAGAGCGGGCAGGCGACCATCTACGTCGAGGGGCCGATGCGACAGGACTCCACGCTCGAACGGATCTATCGCGCCGGCGACGACCCGCCGGACTCGTTCGTCCGCGAGAACGGCCGAGCCGCCTCGACGTCCATCGTCACGGTCATCCAGGACCGGGCCGCCCGCGACCCCGAGTTCCGACGGCTGGTCCAGCGCAACGACCGGAACGACAACGGCGTCCCCGACGATAACCTCGGGGAGATCTACGAGTACCTGCTGGACTCGTCCTCGCGGGACCGGGCGCTGAACTACCTCGGCGAGGACTACCGGAGCGCGCGCGTCGTCTACACCGTCGAGTCGAGCGCGAGCGACGCCGAGGTGACAGAGGACGCCCGCGCGGTCGCCGACGACTTCCCGCACTCGGCGACGGCGACCGGGTCGATCGTCGTCTTCCAGGCCGTCACGGACGTCATCCTCGAATCGGCCATCCAGTCGCTGGCTATCGCGCTGGCCGGTGCGACGGCGTTCCTCGTCCTCATCTATCACGTCCTGGAGGGCCGCCCCTCGCTCGGGATCGCCAACATGGTGCCGGTCGTCGTCACCGTCGCCCTGCTGGCGGCGACGATGCGCCTGCTCGACATCCCCTTCAACGCCATCACGGCGACGATGCTCGCCATCACCATCGGGCTGGGCGTGGACTACTCCGTCCACGTCACCCACCGCTTCGCCGACGAGATGCACGAACACGACCTCGTGACGGCGCTCGATCGAACCGTCCGCGGGACCGGCGGCGCGCTGTTCAGCAGCATGCTCACCACCGTCTTCGGCATCGGCGTGCTGGCGCTCGCGGTGTTCCCCGCCATCGGGCAGTTCGGCATCCTGACGGCGATGTCCATCGCCTACGCGTTCCTCACGTCGCTGCTGGTCCTCCCGTCGGTGCTCGTGGTCTGGGACCGGCTGACCAACCAGCGCCGGCCGCTCCGGTCGCTGTTCGACCTCGACTGGTCGCGGCCGGCTCAGACGACGGAGAGCGACGACTAGCGAATCGCGGCGCTCCCGTCTCGCCGCTCCGTCGCTCCGTCTCGTCCTCTCTCGGACCGCGTCTGTCCGCTCGGCGCACGCCACTGAAGCCTTTATCCGGGGGCACCGCTAGCCTCCGATATGACTCACGTCGTCATCATCGGCGCGTACGGGAGCGCCGGCGCGGCCGTCGCCGGCGAACTCGTCGACGAGGAAGACATCGAACTGACTCTCATCGACAACGGCGACCCGGGCGGGGGCCTCTGCATCCTCGAAGGCTGCATGCCGTCGAAAGAGGTGCTCTCGGCCGGGGCACACCGCTTTCAGGCCCGCCACGACCACCGACTGGTCGGCGACGTCCCCGACGTGGACCTCGAAGCGGTGGTCGAACAGAAGAACGACCACACCCGCGGGTGGGCGGGTCACCGCCGGGACTCCATCCACTCGATGGCCGAGCGGGACCACGTCGAGTTCATCCACGACACGGCGACGCTCGTCGACGACCACACCGTCCGGGTCGGCGACGAGGAGTACGAGGCCGATTACGTCGTCATCGCCACCGGATCGTCGGTCAACGTCCCCGACCTCCCCGGCATCGACGACGTGGATTTCATGACGAGCAAAGACGTCCTCCACGCAACCGAGTTCCCGGACTCGGGCATCGTGATGGGCTTCGGCTACATCGGCATGGAGATGGTGCCGTATCTGGCCGAGGCGGGCGGGATGGAACTCACCGTTATCGAGCACGACGAGCGACCCATCGACGAGGCCGACCCGGCCTTCGGCGACGAGGCGCTCTCGATCTACGAGGACAACTGGGATATCGAGATCCCGACGAACTGCCACGAGAAACGCCTCGAAACGACCGAGGACGGCGGCGTCCGCCTGCACGTCGAGTTCGGCGACGGGACCGAGGACGCCTACGAGGCCGACGAGCTGTTCCTCTTCACCGGCCGGCGGCCCACCCTCGACGGGCTCGGGCTGGAGAACACGTCGATCTCCCCGGAGGGCGAGTGGGTCCGGGGGACGATGCAGACGACCGACGCCGACCACGTCTACGCCGTCGGCGACGTCAACGAGAAGGAGCCGATCCTCCACGTCGCCAAGGAACAGGGGTTCACCGCCGCCGAGAACATCCTCAGACAGGAGGCGGGCGGCGAGCCGCAGAAATACGAGAACGTCCACCACCACGTCATCTTCTCCGGACTGGGCGTCTATCCCTTCGCCCGCGTCGGCCACAACGAGCAGAGCGCGAAAGAGGCGGGCTACGACGTCGTCACCGCCACCAGACAGGCCAGCGACGACGGCGTGTTCAAGTCCAAGGACGTGCCCGAGGGGCTCTCGAAGCTCGTCGTCGACGCCGAAGACGGGACCGTCCTCGGCTGGCAGGGCCTCCACTACCACGCTGACAGCTTCGCGAAGATGCTCCAGATCGTCGTCGAGATGGGACTCGACGTGCGTGAACTGCCCGACAGGGCGTACCACCCGACGCTCCCCGAGAACTTCGACGGCCTCATCCGGGACTGCGTGGCCGAACTGGACGACTGAGGCTCATCCCGACGACGGGTAGTTCTGAATCTCGACGAACTCGGTGCCGCCGCAGGCCGCGCACTCCTCGGGCGGCGCGTAACTGTGGTCCGGCGGGTCACCGTGAGCCGTGCCGGCGATGACGGTGTGACACCCCTCGCAGACGTACTCCTGTGGACGCTCGGGCTGGTGTGCCATGTAGTATCATTCGGACTACACGTACATAAGCGTGTGTCCGGAGCGCCGACGGCGGTCGCCCGGACGCGGTCTGCTCACTCGGTCTCGGGCGCACGAGCGGCCAGTACGGGCATCTCCGCGATTCGCTCGGCGGAGAGCGCCCCCCAGTCCACGCCGGTCGGACGGTCGTACGGCGTCCCCGTCTCGACGGTCCGCTCGGGCGTCACGACGTAGTCCATCGGCACGTCGTGGGCGTCGACGGGGACATCGCTCTCGACGACGCCCTCGGGGCCGCCGACGACCTGCAGTTCGTGGACCGTCGTGACGACTGCCGTCGCGTCGGTGACGAGTCCCAGTTCGGCGAGCACCGCGTATTCGAGGTCGCTGAACCCCTCGCCTTTCCCGATGCGCGCGCCGTCCTCGGTGACCGCGACCGACCCCGAGACGACGAGGTCGACGCTCTCGACGGCCTCGGGACCGACCTGCTCGGCGTGGTCGGCGACGTTCGAAACGGCGGGCGCGGCCTCGATGTCCTCCAGTCGATCGGGGTCGAGTTCGTAGAAACACTTCTCGTCCCGAAGCCGCGGAACGGCCATGTAGACGGTCTTGCCCGCCCGAAGCGCCGCCCGACGGACCGGGAGCTGCGGCGAGTCGGGGTTGGCCTTCACCGTCTCGGCAGCGTCCCAGACGGCCGTCTCGGTCAGCCGGTCGGCCGCCCGCTCGGCCCCCTCGAAGTTCGGGATCCGGTCGTGGGGCGGAAACGGGAAGCGCGCGACCCCCTCCGCTTCGAGGGCGTCCCACACCGCCGCTCGTATCGCCTGCTTGTCCATGCGGGCCGGTCACCCACGTTCGCAAAAAGCGTTTAGTCCGGTCGCGTTCCAGACGAGAGCCATGACGGCCGAGCGCGTCTCCCGATGGGCCCGCCGTCACGTCGCCGTCGGCGCGCTCTTCCTCGTCGCGTGGCAGCTGGCGGCGCTGTTCGGAGCCCCGCGTCGGACCGCCGTCGCGCTCGGCCTCTACGGGTTCGTCTTGCACACGGTCGTCGGGAAGGGATACGCGCTCGTCCCGGCGTACTTCGACCGCTCGCTCGCCCTCCCCCGCGCGCCCGCGGCCACCCTCCCGCTCCTGACGCTCGGAGCCGTCGGACTGGCGGCCGCGCCGACGGCACCGCTCCCCCGCGCGGCCGCCGTCGCCGGTGCGGTCTGCTGGGCGCTCGGGGCGGCCGGGTTCGTCGCGACGCTGGGTTGGACGGTCCGCGACAACCCCTCAGGGGCCGAGACGGGGACCGGCGAGGCGAACGCTGAGCGGCGGCGGATCGACCGCCTCG
Organism: Haloarcula limicola; assembly: GCF_010119205.1. NCBI lineage: Archaea > Methanobacteriati > Methanobacteriota > Halobacteria > Halobacteriales > Haloarculaceae > Haloarcula > Haloarcula limicola. The sequence continues at coordinate 224,134 of NZ_WRXM01000002.1, read as the reverse complement.
CCAACGCGTTCGTCCCGGTGGTCCTCGCGTACCTCCTCGCGGGCGCGTACGAGACCGTGGCCGTTACCACCGGACTGCCGACGCTGGCCGGTCGCGGCGCGGCCGGTGCCAGCCACCTCCTCGCGGCGGGGGTCGGCGCGCTGCTGGTCTTCGCGGTCGGGTTCCGCCTCCTGCCGCGCTTCCTCGTCGCGTCGCCGCCCGCCCCCCTCGTCGCCGTCGTCCTCCCCGCGGGCGCGGTCGGTCCCGCCCTCGTCGCCGCCAGTCTCTGGGGCGGCGTCTGGTTCCGCGTCGGTGCCGTCGCCGAGAGCGTCGCCGTCCTCGGGTTCGCGCTCGCCTTCCTCGCCCTCTTCCGGCGCTCGCCCCGACGCCGCGTCGGGTTCTACGGCCCGCTGCTCGGCGTCCTCGCGGGCGTCGCCGGCGTCGCGCTCGGTCTCCACTTCGCCTTCGCCGGTTCGGTCGCGGGCGGGCCGCTCGCGCACTATCGGCTGAACCTCCTGGGATTCCTCGGACTGACAGTCGTCGGCGTGGCCTACCAGTTCTACCCGCCCGCCGTCGGGACGTTCCCCGGTGCCGGCGACCGGACGGCGCTCGTCTCGCTCGGCTGTCTCGCCGCCGGCCTCGGCGTCGAGGCCGCCGCGTTACTGGTCGGGGTCGCGCCGCTCGTCGCGGTCGGCCGACTGGTCGCGCTCGTCGGCGCGAGTCTGTACGCGTACCTGTTGCTCGGCCTCTTTCGAGAGCGGTACGGCACTCGCTGACGGACCCGGCGTCGCGCGTCCGCTCAGAACTCGTAGTGGGCGATCTCGGTCGACCCACACGCGGGACAGCGACCGTCGGCTTCCTCCACGTCGGTGCCACACCGTCGACACTCGTGCAGGGACTCCGTGCGCTCGGTGACCGAGCGCCGCAACTGGTCGAACATATCTCTGTCCAAGGACGGGAGGGGTATATACACCAGCCATGCGGCGTGAAAGTGAAAACCGACAGACGAAGTGGGGATTGGACGACCATCGTCAGACGTTCGTCAGACAATCGGTCGGTGTCTATACGAGAAGGGGAGCGCTCAGTCGCCGGTCGAGTGACGCTGGCCGACGACGGCACAGACGACGTTCAAGAGGAGGAGACCGACGACCAGTAGCGGGGCCGAGGCGGCGGTGCCGGTCACCAGCGTCCCCGCGATGACGAGCGGCAGCGGGATGGTCGCCCAGAAGGCGATCCCCCGGACCGCGGCGACGAGCGACTGACGGAGGGTGGAGAGCAGGGAGCGGGCGGTTGCGAGGGCGGACGGGCGCGGGAGGGACGATTCTGCGGTGGACATGACTGGGTTCTCTACTCGAAGCCACGACCCCCACCCCCATATAACGGAGATATGATTGGCATGAATTCACCGTATGGTCGTCGTTTTAGGACGTTTTATAATCCTTTTGCGGCGGCTGAAAGCGCCGAAAATGGCCGAATTTGGGTTCGGAGAACCGGAGCGCTACTCACCACTCGGCAGGTGCCGATTTCGGCGGGTCGTCGGCCGCGCCGGCCGCTCCTCGATCCGACTGCGCGGGCCACGCCCCGGACAGACGTCCCGCGAGTCTGACGGCAAACGGCGGCTACACCGGGCGTCGAACGGAGTAGGTCGGCGATAACAAAGCCCGCGTTCCGTGAGTCCCCGTCCAATGGGTACTGAGACAGACGTCGAGGGAGCGACAGAGCACTGCAACACCGTCCTCGATGCGGTGTCGCGGGCGGTCATCGCCGACGAATCGACGCTCGAAACGGTCCTCTCGGGATTTCTCTCCCGGGGCCACGTTCTATTGGAGGACGTTCCGGGAACGGGGAAGACCCTCACCGCGCGCTCGCTCGCGTCGGCGCTCGGCCTCTCGTTCTCGCGCATCCAGTTCACGCCGGACCTCCTGCCGGCCGACATCACCGGCACGTACGTCTTCAACGAGCAGACGCAGGCCTTCGACTTCCGCGAGGGGCCGATCTTCGGCAACGTCGTGCTGGCCGACGAGATCAACCGCGCGTCGCCGAAGACCCAGGCCGCGCTGCTCGAAGCGATGGGCGAGGGGCAGGTCACCATCGACGGGGAGACCCACGCGCTGCCCGACCCCTTCTTCGTCATCGCGACGCAGAACCCCATCGAACAGGACGGCACGTTCCCGCTGCCGGAGGCACAGGTCGACCGCTTCGTCGTGAAGACGAGCCTGGGATACCCCGACGAGGCCGGCGAGCGCGAACTCATCGATCGGCGGGCCGCCCGAACCGACCGGACGCCCACGGTCGGGACCAGCGCGGCCATCGACCCCGCGGCGCTCCGGCGAGCGCCCGAATCCGTCCACATGGAGGACGAGGTGCGCGCGTACGTCGTCAGTCTCGCGCGCGCGAGCCGCGAGGACAGCCGCGTCGCCACGGGCGTCTCCCCGCGGGCGACACAGCGCCTCTTCGAGGTCGCCAGGGCGCTCGCCGTCGTTCGCGGGCGGACCTACGTCACGCCGGACCACGTCGCCCGCATCGCGCCCGACGTGCTGGCCCACCGCCTCGTCCTGACGCCGGACGCCCGCGTCGACGACGTGGACAAGCGCGCCGTCGTCGACGACCTGCTGGATTCGGTGCCGGTGCCGACAGTCAGTTACGCGGACGGTCGAAAATAGCGCTCGCCCCGCTTTTTCCGTAGCTACCGGTACAGCGCGGCCATCAGCGCGATCGCGCCGACCAGCAGCGCCACCAACGTCGCCAGCGGGAGCCCCGTCGCGCCGTTTTCGAAGAGCAGCAGCGTCGCGACGACCAGGGCGGCACCGTAGGCCGTCGAGACGCCGGCGTGGACCAGTTCGACCGAGCGGGTGTCGGCGTCGGTCCGCAGTTGCTCGCCGAGGCTGACGCCGTGCTCCCCGACGTCCCACGCGACGATGGCGGCCGCGACGGCCGCGAGCAGCGCGAGCGGTCCCGCCCGCTCGAAGATGCCGCTCAGCGCGACGGCGACGACGAGGGCGGCGAGCCCGGCCGAGAGGAACCGACGGGCGAAGCGCTGGCGGACCGGACGGACGCCCAGTCCGACGAGGACGACGCCGACCAGTCCGGGGAACAGCTCCAGGCGCGCGCCGGACGTCGAGGGCGAGGTGAGCGCCAGCGCGAACGCGGCGAGGACGACGAGCGCGCCGACGGCCGTCCCGAGATACCGGACTGGGCGGTCCAGCGCCATCCCGTCGGGGTAGCGACCGCTGACGAGGAGGATCGCCGCGCCGAGGAGCGTGAGCGCGACGGCGCGGTGCTGTGCGGCCGAGCGGACGAGGATCGCCGTCGCCCCGGTCGCGAAGAGGACGGCCAGTCCGCTCGCGACCGGCGTCGGCCGGTGGGCGATCGATTCGCTCACGCCGACCACCCCCGCCGTTGCTCGTCGAGCAGAACCGCGCCGAGCGACGCGGTCGGTCCCCAATCCACGACCGGGACCCCGGCCCCCCGAAGCGAGTGGAGGCGGTTCGTCCGCTCGACCCGCGCGAGTTCCCGCCCGAGCGTGCCGTCGGCCGTCACGTCCGGGCTGACCACCGTCGTCGCGTGGCCGTCGGCCTCCAGCGTACGCACCGCCTCGACGATCGCCTCGTCGGCCAGCGGCGAGAACACGACTATCTGCGTGTCCCGACCGAGGCGCTTGCGCAGTTGCTCGGTCTGGCGCTTCAGGTCGCCGTCCTCGTCGGCGGTCGGCGGTCGGGCGGACAGCGTCGGGTGGGTCTGAAGCAGTTGCCTGAGACGACTCTGGTGGTCCGGGCCGACCCCGGGCGCGTGCCAACAGAACTCCCGACCGAACGCCGCCAGGCCGACGAAGTCGCGGGTGTCCGCGAGCGCCGAGAGCAGTTGCTCGACGCCGGCCAGCCCGTGGGCGACGGCGTTGGGTTCGTCGTCGCTCTGCGAGCGGTAGGCCGGTTCGCGGGCGTCGAGCAGGAGCAGTATCGAGGCCCGGCGCTCCTCGCGGAAGTCGATGGTGGTGAGTTCGCCCGTGCGCGCCCAGCGCTTCGAGTCGATGCGCCCCATCGGGTCGCCGGGGCGGTACTCGCGGACGGTGTGGAACTCGATGCCGCTCCCCCCGTCGTCGGTCACCAGCCGCCCCGCGTGGCCGTTGGTCTGCTGGCGGAGCGGGACCGCGGGGACGGCCTCGGCGCAGTCGATCTCCGTCCCGGCGGCCACCGTCGTCTCGACCTCGTGTGCGCCCGTCGGGTCGCGGACGACGACGGTGGCGGGGTCGAACTGGTGGCGGCCGTGGTCGGCCCCGACCTCGTAGCTGAACTCGGTGGTCTCGCCGGGGCGAAGCACCGCTCCGTGGCGGGGACTGCCCGACGCGACGGTGAGCATCGGCGGCACGCCGTCGATTATCCGGACGTCGGTGAGCGTGCTGTCGCCGACGTTGGTCAACCGCGTCGTCACCGTGACGGGGTCGCCCCGATCCGGGTGGTGGTCGTCGACGCGGCGGTCGAGTTCGAACTCGGCGCTCGGCGGGCCGGTCAGGCGCGGGTACAGCGCGAAGCCCGCGCCGACGACGCCCGCGAGCATCACCGGCGGACGGTCCGTGAGGATGCCGACGGCGACGGCGAACAGCGCGACGGCGACGATGCCGCGCCAGCGGCCGGTCGCTCTGACCGCCGTCATCGCGTCTCACCGCCGCTCGCTTCGCCGCTACTCGGCTCCGGCTGGCTCGCGCGCCGCTCCCTCTCTACGGGGCGCTCCGTCTCGGTCTCCCGGGTGAGTTCCCGCGCCGTCGCTCGCGCGCCGTGCTGGACCCACGAGTCGCCGAGCAGCCACAGTTTCGCTTGCTCGCCGAGCGCGGGCGAGGACGGATCATCGCTGACGAACTGACTGGCAACGGGGTCCTCCGTCCAACGGCCGTCGGCGACGCGCTTTTTGGCCCGCTCGCGCGAACGCCCGCCTCGCATCTCCGCGCGGACGGCCGCGGTCCGCAACCGGTCGCGCAATCGCTCGGCGGTCTCGCCGCTGTCCCGGTGACGCGGGACGGTCGTCCCGAGCAGGTCGTCGAACCCCTCACCGGGGCGGGGCGCATCGAGGATCGTCTCCGGGTCCGGCGGGTCCGCCTGCGTGACGCTGCCGGTCGCGCGCCGGCCGACCATCCACGCGAGCACCGCCAGCGCGACGCCGCCGAAGAGACCGAGCAGGAAGTAGTCGTTCCCCAGCGCCTCGACGAACGCCTCGACCGGGAGCGACGACGCCGCGCCGGGAACGACCGCGACCCCCAACGCGGCGACGCCGAGCGCCACCAGCAGCGCCCAGCCGAATCGGCGCACGCTGGACGTCCCGCTCATCTGCTATCGCCCTCCCGCTCTTCGCCGTCGCGCTCCGGTCGCCGGTCATCACCCGTCGACCGGCCGCCGTCGCTCTCCAACCGTCCGCCACCGCCGTCCAGCGTTCGCAGCGTCTCGCGGGCGCTGCGCTCACGCTCTTCGGTCGGCGGCGCGCCGCCGTACTGGACGTCCTCGAAGGCCCGGCGCAGTCGGTGGACCGCGTCGGCGTCGAACCCGGTCTCGACGGCGGCCCGGGCGCAGTCCCGCGGCGTCCGCGTCCGCGGCCGACTCACGCCCGCTCGCGTCACCAGCTCGACCCACGCCCGCTGGACGTCGTTCTCCGGAACGGGGACCGCCCGCTCGCCTCGTGCCTCGTCGCCCGAGTCGTCGGTCAACCGCCCGAACAGCGCCCGCAGGCGCTCTCGGTAGTAGTAGGCGACGCCTACGAGCGCGGCGAGCACCAGCAGCGCCGCCAGTAGGGCGACGAGATCGCTCTGCGAGGCGGGGTCGGCGCTCGAGGACGCGCTCGAGCTCTGCTGGCTCTGCGAGCTAGCGGAGGACGACGAGGACTGCGACTGCGACTGAGACTGCGACTGTGACTGGCTCGCCTCCTGATCGTACTGGTCGTGCAGTCGCTGTGCGGCCTCCTCCACGTCGTCGCCGCTGTCCCCGAGGGGAAGCGCCTCGTACTCTACGTCGATGGCGTCGGACGGGTCGGTCTCCATCGACGACCCCAGCGTCGACGCGGAGAACGTCAGGGCGACGACGACGGCGACGGCGATGCCGACCGACACTGCTCGTTCCGTGTTCATTGTCCCTTGCGTGGCGACCGGAATCGCCAGGCTGGTTCGGGCTGAGTCAGGCGGAGGCGTTGTTATAGGCCGGTTACGGCTGCAACGGACGCAACTGTCTCGGGACAGTCTCCGCGGCGGGCGCGTTCGGCGGGCCCGATTCGACGGCCGCGCTGCGGATTCCGGCCCGAAGGAACCGAATTCTCAAGGGGGGTGATGGCCAAACCATCGCCGATGAACGTCAGCATCGTGGGGAGCGGCTACGTCGGCACTACCGTCGCGGCCTGTCTCGCCGAGCTGGGTCACGAAGTCACGGCAATCGACGTCGACGAGGGTATCGTCGCCGCGATCAACGACGGCGAGTCGCCCATCCACGAGCCCGGGCTGGACGAACTCGTCGCCGAGCACGGCGGCGAGCGACTGCGCGCGACGACCGACTACGCCGCCGTCCGCGAGACGGACCTGACGATGCTGGCCCTCCCCACGCCCTCGAACGGGGACGGCAGCATCGACTTGCAGTACATGGAAGCGGGCGCGGCCTCCGTCGGAGAGGCGTTGGCCGCGGGCGAGGGCCGCGAGGAACCGCACCTCGTCGTCACCAAATCGACGGTCATTCCGACGACGACGGACGAGCGACTCGCCCCCCGCATCGCCGAGGAGGGCCTCGAACGCGGGACGGACTTCCTGGTCGCCTCGAACCCCGAGTTCCAGCGGGAGGGCACCGCCGTCGAGGACTTCCTGAACCCCGACAAGCTCGTCTTCGGGGCCGACGACGAGCGGGCCTTCGCCCTGTTGCGCGTCCTCTACGCTCCGCTTCGGGACGCCGCCGACGGCGAGGTTCCGGTCGTCGAGACCGGTATCGCCGAGGCCGAGATGATAAAGTACGCCAACAACACCTTCCTCGCCTCGAAGGTCAGTCTGATCAACGACATCGGCAACGTCTGCAAGGAGTTCGGCGTCGACGCCTACGAGGTGGCCGACGCCATTGGGTTAGATGACCGCATCGGCGAGCAGTTCCTCCGGAGCGGGGTGGGCTGGGGCGGATCGTGCTTCCCGAAGGATACTGATGCGATCATCGCCGCCGCCCGCGAGCGCGGCTACGACCCCGCCGTTCTCTCGGCGGCCGTCGAGTTGAACGACGCTCAGCCCGAGCGCCTCCTCTCCCTGCTGGACGACCACGTCGCCGTGCGGGGGAAGCGCGTCGCCGTCCTCGGACTGGCGTTCAAGCCCGGTACGGACGACATCCGGAACACGCGGGCCGTGCCGGTCATCGAGGGCCTACAGGAACGCGGGGCCGACGTGGTCGCCTACGACCCCGTGGCGACGGAGAACATGCGCGAGCGCTACCCCGACATCGAGTACGCCGCGTCGGCCGGCGAGGCGCTGGAGGGGGCGTCCGGCGCGGTGGTCGTCACCGACTGGGACGAGTTCGCGGCGCTCGACGCCGAGTTCGACGAGATGGCCGACCCGGTAGTCGTCGACGGCCGGCGGATAATCGAGCGGCGCGACGGCATCACGTACGAAGGACTGACGTGGTGAGCGGCGAGACGGAACGAGACGCTACTGCTCGCCGCCGTCTTCGGCGGCCAGCGCGTCGCGGATCACGGACTCGACGGTGTGGGTCGGCTCCCAGCCGAGCACCTCGCGCGTGCGACTCGTGTCGACGGTGAACGAGTCGACCATCGTCTCGTCGTCGCCGCGGGGGTTCTCGACCAGCGAGACGTCCACGTCGATGCCGGCCTTGGCCGCGGCCGACCGGACCAACTCGGCGACGTCGCGGACGCTCGGGTCCTCGTCGCTGGCGATCTCGTACTTCTCGACGCCCGTCTCGCCGCCGTCCAGTTGCTCGACCATCCGCTCGGCGCTGCGGACGTAAGCGCGGGCGACGTCCTTGACGTGGACGAAGTTGCGGGACTGTGTTCCGGGTTCGTACACCGTCAGCGTCTCGCCCGCCTCCGCGCGTCCGAGGAAGAAGTTGATGACGGTGCCCTTCGAGACGGACTGGCCGTCTATCTCGTGGCTCCCGTAGAGGTTCGAGATCATGAACTGGTGGGCGGGGAACGCGCCGTCGGCGAAGTCCTCGATGGCGCGTTCGGAGAGGAGTTTCGTCCGCCCGTACCAGTTCAGCGGGCCGCGCGGATTGTCGACGGAGATGGGGAAGTCAGACGGGTCGCCGATGACGGCCATCGAGAAGGGAAAGACCATCCCCGCGCCGGTCTGCCGGCAGAACCACGCGACGTTGTTCGTGCCCTGGACGTTCACCTCGTAGGCCAGGTCCTGCTTGTCCTCGCAGTCGTCGACGCCGGAGATGGCCGCTAAGTGCATCACGATATCCGCTCCGTCGAGCGCGGCCTCCAGCCGGTCGCGGTCGCGGATGTCGACGTGGTCGACGTCGACGTCCCCGACCGACTGGACCTGTCCGAGATAGAAGTTGTCCAGCGCGGTTATCTCCCAGTCGGGGTACTGCTCCCGTAGCTCGTAGACGACGCGACTGCCGATGTAACCCGCAGCGCCGGTGACGGCGACGTGGGGGGAATCCGCCATGCTACGGGGGTTGACACGAGACGGTATAAACACCCCGTGGTTTGCTGTTCGACGGGGGCGGCGGTCGGGCAATCCGGTGGGGGAATCGAGGGGTTTATTCCCGTGACACCCCTTAGCAATCGCGGTCATGAACGAACTCCGAACGGGGTTGAGCTACGGCGACGTACTGCTGGTTCCCCAGCGGTCGCCGGTCGATAGCCGGAACGACGTCGACCTCTCGACGCGGTTGACGCCCGGTATCGACCTCGAAACGCCGCTCGTCTCGGCGGCGATGGACACCGTCACCGAAGCGGACCTCGCCATCGCGCTCGGCGAGGCGGGCGGCGTCGGGACGGTTCATCGCTTTCTCACCGTCGAGGAGCAGGCCGAGACCGTCGCGGAGGTGGCCGCCGCGGGGGTCCCGGTCACGGCGGCGGTCGGCATCGACGAGGACCACGTCGAACGGACCGACGCGCTGGTCGAGGCGGGCGTCGACGCCGTCGTCGTCGACGTCGCCCACGGCCACATGGAGCGGACCCTCGACGCCGTCGCTGACCTCCGCGAGGAATACCCCGAGTTGGATATCGTCGCCGGGAACGTCGCCACGCCCGACGGCGTCGAGGACCTCCACGCGGCCGGTGCGGACTGCGTGAAAGTCGGCATCGGTCCCGGCTCGCACTGCACCACCCGAAAGGTCGCCGGGGCGGGGGTCCCGCAGTTGACGGCCGTCGACGACTGCGCCGAGGCCGCGGCGGACCTCGACGTCACGATCTGCGCGGACGGCGGCATCCAGACCTCCGGCGACGCGGTGAAGGCGCTGATGGCCGGCGCGGACACGGTGATGATGGGCAGTCTCTTCGCCGGAACGGCGGAAGCGCCGGGCGAGACGGTCGAGATCGACGAAACGCGCTACAAGCGCTCGCGCGGGATGGCGACGACGGCCGCCGCCGAGGAGCGCTCGGACAAGGCCGAGGACGTCACCGCCGACGAGGGCGTCGAGGGGCTGACCCCCTACAAGGGGCCGGCCGCCGACGTGGCCGAGGAGTTCTGTGCGGGCATCCGTTCGGGTCTGTCGTATTGCGGCGGCCACACTATCGAGGCGGCCCGCGAGAAGGCGGAGTTCATCCGCGTCGCTGAAAGCGCCAAGGAGCGAGAAGGCGCGCACTCGGACCGAGCGTGGGAGACGGTCAGCGTCGACAGCACGAAACACGCCACGGCCGACGCCGACGACTGAGGAGCGGACGGGAGAGAAATCGCGGCTCTCAGCCGCTCAGTCGTCCGAGCTAGTGATCCCCATCGCCTCGGCGGGCGTCTCGTCCGGGTCGGCGTCGAACAGCGGGCTCTGCTCGCCGGGGACGAACGTGTTGAGCACCAGCGCCGTCAGCGCCGTGAGGATGACCGGCTGGCCGAAGAACGTCTCGGCGGCCGCGGGCAGGCCCGACAGCGCGTCCGGTCGGGTCGCCACGCCCAGACCGAGACCGAGCGAGACGGCCATGATGACCATGTTGCGTCGGTCGAGTTGCGTGTGCAGGAAGATGAGCCGCGCGCCGCTGGCGGCGACCATCCCGACCATCAACAGGACCGCGCCGCCGAACACCGCGCTCGGGATCGTCGTGACGACGGCACCGACCTTCGGGCTGAGTCCCAGGAGCGCGAGGATGAGGCCGCCGACGCCGACGACGTGTCGGCTCATCACGCCGGTGAAGTTGACGATGCCGGCGTTCTGGGAGAACGAGGTCACCGGGAACGTCCCGGCGAGCGAGCCGAGCGAACTCAGCAGGCCGTCGGTGAAGAGGCCGCCGCGGAACTCCTCGTGGGTGGGCGTCCGGCCCTCCGCGGCCGTGATGCTCGACATGTCGCCGACCGTCTCCATCGCCGAGACCAGAAAGAGGAACGCGAACGTGATGATGGGGACCGGTTCGAACGCGAAGCCGAACTTGCCCGGTTGCGGGACCGCGAACCAACTGGCCTGGAACACCGGTGCGAAATCGACGACGCCGAGGGCGGTGGCCGTCGCGTAGCCGACGACGATGCCGACGAGGACGCTCAGCAGTCGGGTGACGCCGGTCGTAAAGAGGTTCAGGAGGACGGCGATACCGAGGACGAGCGACGCGAGGCCGAGATTCGTCAGCGACCCGTAGTTCTCCGCGCCGACGCCGCCGGCCACGTAGTCCATCCCGACCGGCACCAGATAGAGGCCGATGATGACTACGACGAGTCCGGTGACCAGCGGCGGGAAGAACGGTTCGATGCGCTTGAACTGCCAGCCGACGAGTCCCTCGACGACGAAGCCGGTGACGAGGATGGCTCCGAACACCGCCGCCAGCCCGTAGCTCGCGCCGATGGAACTGGCCGCGCCGACGAACGTGAAGCTCGTCCCCATTACGATCGGGAGCTTCGCGCCGACCGGGCCGACGGTGTAGGCCTGCACGATGGTCGCCACGCCGGAGAACAGCAGCACCATCTGCACGATGTAGGCGGTGTCGCCCGCGCTGAGCCCGACGGCCCCGGCGACGATGAACGCCACCGCCGTCGCGGGCACGATCATCACCGCGACGTGTTGCAGTCCCAGCAGCAGCGACGTGGGCAGCGGCGGCTTGTCGTCGCGCTCGTATTCGAGCTCTATCTCCCCGTCTGAGTCGGTTGCCATCTATAGCCAGTTCCTACAGAGATTGCCGCATAATGGTTTCGTCATCGCTTCGCGGCCGAGGCGACGCCGGCGCGCGCTCAGTGAGTGCGCTCAGTGGACCGTCACGTCGCCGTCCTCGACGGTGATGTCGACCAGGCTCTCGACATCGTGGTCCACGTCATCCATCGCCGACTCGCCGACCTTCCGCATGACGACGACGATGTCCGAGATCTCCGCGCCGATGCCGTCGAGCGCGTCACAGATGGCCGCGAGCGTCCCGCCGGTCGAGAGCAGGTCGTCCACGATGAGCACTCTGTCGTCCGCCTCGATGTCGTTGATGTACATCTCCGATTCGGAGTAGCCGGTGGACTTGTGCAGCGCGACCTCGTCGGGCAGGCCGTAGGCCCGCTTGCGGATGACGACCAGCGGGATGTCCGTCTGCAGGGAGAGCGCCGTCGCCAGGTGGATGCCCATCGCCTCGGGTGCGACGATCTTGTCCACGTCCAAGTCGGCCTCCTGCATGACCTCGACGACGACCTCGCGCAACAGCTGGGGGTCAAGCATCGGCACGCCGTTGCTGATCGGATGAACGAGGTACTCGTAGCCGTCCTTGTCGACGATGGGCGCTTCGTGTAGCGACTCGCGGAGGCGTTCCATGACGGCGACTTGCGGAGGCGCGGGAAAAGCGAATCGTTCCGCGGTTCGGTGTCGTAATCGAGACAGTAGTACGAACGTCTTTGTGTACCCACACCCATACGCAAAATATGAGCAAAAACATCTCGATCTCCGACGAGGTGTATCGGAAACTGAAGCGAGAGAAGGGAGACCGGAGTTTCAGTGAAATCATCGAAGAGCGCCTCGAAAGCGGCGGACGGCTCGCAGACGTGACCGGCCAGCAGATATTCGAACCGGGGACCCGCGACGCGGTGAAAGAAGATATCGGTCGGTTGAGCGACGGGACTCTGGACCGACTCGACGATGAAACTCGTTGATACGTCTGTCGTCGTCGATATCGACCGCGGCGGCGTCAACCAGAGGGTCTCGAAACTCGACGGCGAGGGCCGACACGCGATAAGCGTCGTCACGCTGACGGAACTCCGAATGGGCGTACACAAACAGTACGAGGGCGGTACTGAAGCACACGACGAAGCGATGGAAGCGCTCGAACGGCTCTGTGCTCGCTTCGAGATAGTCGACGTGACGAGACCGGGGGCCGTGAGAGCAGCGGATATCATCGCAGAACTGCAGCGTCGCGGCGAACCGCTACACGACCTCCACGATGTCTATATCGCGGCGACTGCACTGTCAGAAGAGCTCCCCGTCCTCACCGCGAACGTCGACCACTTCGAGCGAATCGACGACGTCCGGGTCGTCGATTGGGCGGACTATTGACGCGCTTCTATCCAACAATCAGGCCTGCGCGGTGAAGCGCGTCGCCAGGTCTCGGATGCCCTCCCGCAGCGTCCACTCCGTCTCGAAGCCGGTCTCCGCCAATCGATCGAAGTTGACGTGGTAGGAGGGACCCGGGTGTTCGTCCTCCAGATAGGTCACGTCGACCGGTGCAACTTCTTCGGAGACGATCTCGGCGATCTCGGCGATCCGGTAGTTGCCCTCGTCCGTGCCGACGTTGTAGGCGAGTTCGTCCCACGCGTCCGGGCGCAGGACCGCGTCGGCGTACGCCCGCGCGGCGTCGCGGACGTGGACGAACGGCCGCCAGTTCGAGCCGTCGCCGTAGACGGTGAGCGGCCGGCCGGTCAGCGCGCGGAAGACGAAGTAGTTCACGACGAGGTTGAACCGGACGCCGGGCGAGTGGCCGTAGTTGGTCGCCATCCGCAGGGCGGTCCCGGTCATGTCGAACTCCTCGCAGTAGTCGGCGAGCAGCGACTCGGCCTCCAACTTCGTCTCCGCGTAGGGGTTGATGGGGTCCGGTTCGACGGTCTCGTCGATGTCCGTGCTCGTCGCGCGGCCGTAGACGTTACACGAGGAGGCGAAGACGACGTGGTCGATACCGAGTTTCCCCGCCGCGTTGAGGACGTTCTCGGTGCCGTCGTAGTTGACCGCGAACGTCTCCTCACGGCGGTCGTGCGTGCTGGCCGCGCCGGTTATCGCCGCGAGGTGGACGACCCGGTCGACCTCGCGCATCGCGCTCTCGACGTCGCCGTACTCGGTCACGTCCCCGCGCCGGAACTCCAACCCGTCGCCGAGGATGCCGAGCAGCGCGCGGGGCGACCCCGAGGAGAGGTCGTCTAGGACCGCGACGCGGTCGACCCGGTCGTCGTCCTGCAGGATGGGGAGCAGCGCGCTCCCGATGTACCCGCAGGCCCCCGTGACGAGGACGTCCATCGTCAGTCCTCGCTGAGCACGCCCGGCAGGAAGCGGTCCTCGTGGGACTCGATGGTGTCGCTGTAGCGCGTCAGCGTCTCGAAGATGTCCGCGACGCCCTCCTCGAAGGACTGGGACTGCCCGCCGATGAGGTCGTCGTAGCGGTCGTACTCGATCTCCATTTTGTGTGTCTCGTCCTCGTCGCGGGGGTTCTCGAAGTGCTCGACGTCGACGTCGAGTTCATGCCGGCTTCCGACCTCGGCGATGGTCTCGGCGATCTCGACGATGCTGATAGCCCGCGTGACCTGATTGTAGACGGTGAGGTCGTCCGGTCGGTCGTCGGCGTCGCCGAGGGCCAGTTGCGCGAGCCCCTCGACGGCGTCTTCCAGCGAGACGAACGGCTTGCGCTGTTCGCCCTTGCCGTAGACGGTGACGGGGTAGCCGGCGACGGCCTGGGCGCAGAAGCGGTGCGTGACCGTCCCGAAGTAGTAGTCGAAGTCGAAGCGGGTCTTCAGCCGGTCGTCCTCGCGGGTCTCCTCGGTCTCGGTCCCGTAGGTGATGGCCGTGCGCACGTCCGAGATCGGGATGTCGAACTGCTTGTTGGCCAGCCGGAGGTTCGCCGCGTCGTGCGATTTGGTGAGGTGGTACCAGCTCCCGGCCATCGCCGGGAACGGCACGTCGTCGCGTTCGCCCTGGTTCTCCATCGTCGCGCCGCCCTCCGGAATTGGGAACTCGGGCGCGCCGTAGACGCCCGTCGTCGTCGTCTCGATGACGTGCGTGTCGGTCATGTCGTTCTCCTCGAGCCCCCAGAGCAGGTTCCGCGTCGCCTGCATGTTGTTGTGCTGGGTGTAGTTCGCGCGCTCGCCGTTGATCTGGGAGTACGGCGCGGAGGGCTGGGCGGCCGCGTGGACGATCGTCTCGGGTTCGTGGACCTGCAGCAGCTCGTCGACGGCGTCGCGGTCTGTCAGGTCCAACTCCGCGAAGGACATGTTCGTAATGCCCAGCGTTTCCTCGGCGGCGGCGAGTCTCTCGTCGATGGACGCGACGGGCGTCGCGCTCACCGCGCCGACCTCCTCGACCCACTCGCGGCGGGCGAAGTTGTCGACCAGCAGGACGCGCTCGTCCGTGCGGTTCGCGATACGCAGCGCGGCGGGCCAGCCGATGTAGCCGTCGGCCCCAGTGACCAGTATCGTCATAGTTACTCAGTTCGTGAGTAACCCGCTCGGAGTAAGTATCTTTTGCCCGACCGCGTCTCCACGGGTCCGACTCGGTCGTTCCGGAAGGGTTAAAAATCGGCCTCTCCTTTCTCCGGTTGCTATCGCACGGGCCGGTGGGGTAGCCTGGTATCCTTCGGCCTTCGGGTGGCCGTAACCGCGATTCGAATTCGCGCCGGCCCATTTTTGAACACAACCCACACCTGAGTAGTGCCGACCTTCGGGTGGCCGTAACCGCGTTCTCGTGAGCGAAGCGAACGAGGGCTCGCGGAGCTTTGCTCCGCGGCGATTCGAATTCGCGCCGGCCCATTTTCCGCGACACCACAACCGCGAGCGACAGCGAGCGGGGCAGTTCCTACGCCAAACAGTGACTTACCGACGAGTCAGTGGTCGAATCGCTTCGCTGCCCACTCCGTCCCTGCCACCCAGTCCATCTCGGCGGCGTCGGAGAACTCGGTATGCGTACTGACGTATCCGTCGACCGGGTTGTCGGGTAGCCGCTCTATGTCCGCTCTCGACTCGATCTCCCACGGGCTATGGGACCAGAATTCCGCTATCGACTCGAAGTCCGTGTACTCCCGCATGAACTCTCGGGTGAACAGCTCGGCTAACGAGAGCCCGCCCGCCTCTCCGGTCGCTTCGGTGCCCTCCACGTACGACTCAAATTGTCGGTCGGTAATACATATTGCTCTTCTAATACAAAATGACGCGAGCGACGACCATAATATATCCTCTCTACCCGTAACTGTCCGAACCGTATCCGCGAAACGAAGGAACTACGTAACGACACCTACTCCGCTCTCGACCCGTTCGTGTTCGTTATCTCGACGAGCGAGGCGGATTTCGGCTCTAGCTCCGCGTCCTCGACGGGTAGCGTGAAGTGGAACGTCGTCCCCTCGCCGACGGTGGACTCGACCCAGATGTCGCCGCCGTGTCGCTGGACGATCCGGTCGCAGATAGCGAGGCCGATCCCCGTCGAATCCGCCTCGTCGACGCCGCTGGCGTCGCCGTAGAACGCGTCGAAGACCCGGTCGACCTGGTCTTCGGGGATACCGATGCCGTCGTCCTCGACGGTGAACTGCCAGACGTCCCCCTCGCGGGTCGCGCCGACGTAGATGTGCGGTGCCTCGTCGTTGTACTTGATGGCGTTGCTGACGAGGTTCTGGAACAGCTGGACGAGCTGGTTGCTGTCGCCGGTGACCACCGGTAGCGACTCGCTCTCGACCTCTGCGTCGGACTCCTCGATGGCGATTTCGAGGTTGCGCCGGACCGTCGCGAGGACGGATTCGCAGTCGACCGCTCTGAACGGGTCGCCCTCGCGGTCGATTCGCGAGTACGTCAGCAGCTGGTCGATCATCCCCTGGAGGCGACGCGCGCCGTCGACGGCGAAGTCGATGAACTCCGTGGCGTCCTCGTCGAGTTCGTCGCTGTAGCGGTGTTCGAGCAACTGGAGGTAGTTGCGCACCATCCGCAGCGGCTCTTTCATGTCGTGGGAGGCGACGTAGGCGAACTGCTCGAGCTCGGCATTCGAGCGCTCCAGTTCGTCGACCACCTGATCGAGTTCGGCCTGCTTCCGTTCGAGTTCGGCCTGCTTCTGTCTGAGTTCGCTGATGTCGCGGGCGATGCCGCAGATGTATCGCGGTTCGCCGTTCTCCGTGACAAGCGACACCACGAACTCACAGGGGGTGCGCTCGCCGTCCGCGGCGACGAGGTCGTACTCGCCGACCGTATGGCCCTCGGTGAGTACCGACGCGAGGCTCTCGAACGCCTCTTCCCGGTGTTCCTCTGCGATGAACGCCATCGGGTCGCTCTCGGCGAGTTCCTCGCCGCTACGGCCGGTTATCTCTTCGAGACGGGTGTTCCACTCGACCATCTCGCGATTGACCGAGAACACGAAGAACGCGTCGAGCAGGTTGTCGAGGACCGACTTCATGAACTCGGGGTTGTCCCAGAGCGGCGTGTCCCGGTAGTCGTACTCCGCCTCGCCGCCGGTATCGGCGGCGACCGAACTGAGATGCGGACTCGACTCCGAGACCAACTCGGTGACGGCTTCCGGTACCGTGTCGGCGTCGGTCACGACGCGGTCACAGCGGGACGTGGGAGAGTCGGAACTGTTGGGAGGGTCGGAACGGTTGGAACGGTCTCCGTCGTAGACGACGACCGGCAGCGTCGGGAGGTTCTCGGTCACCCCGTCGAGGAACACGTTACGCTCGGTGCGATCGCCCGCGTACACGGCGCAGTCGAACGCAGTTCCGCCGAGGCGCGCGAGGGCGTCCTCGTGCGTGGCCGCGAGACAGATGGTGAAATCCGTCTCGTGCGCTTGCAACGCGTGAACCGGGCTCATCGTATCGCCGACGTAGAGAACGTGAAGTGACGGCGTCATCGACCTGTCACGGAGACGTGAGTGCCTGCGGAGTTAACTATTATTACGGATTATCGGAGAAGTCGGCAACCGAACGGCCACTTACCGGCGGGTAAGCGGCCGGAGTTTCTGTACGGTTAGCTTACACTTATGGGTGGAAAGCGGGCAAGATGTGTTTAGACAGGACCTAACCGATGTCATCCACGCAACTCACCCAGAAGGACGCACGAACCGAGACCGTTGCAGACGCTCCCGACCGTTCCATCGACGACCTCGCCGAGCACATGTCAGAGAACATCTGCAAAGGCTTCATCACTCACGACGACCGCCAGCGCGAGGCGTGCATTGAGGCGTTCTTCGAGGTCGATCGCTACCAGTTCCCGTACCTCTCCGAGGAAGAGGCGTACCGAGCCGCGACCGCCTACGTCGACGCGCTGTGGGCGAAAGACGACGTCGAAGAGCCGTACGTGAAGGACGACGGCTCGCTCGACCGCGACCCGCTCGACGACGCCGACTGGAGTCCCGTCGTCGACTGTCTCGAGCGCCGCGCCGACATCGTGGGCATGTCCCGCGAGTACGCGACGGCGACCACCGACGGCTGGCGAAAGCACAAGACCGGCGGCGACTACTGGACGCCCCACATGCGCGCACAGCTCCACGAGGTCCGCGCGGCGCTCGACGCCCCCGAGTACCCCCACAAGCGGGGCTCCAGCCGACACGGTCTCGGTCCGCTCCCCGCCCGCTACCTCGTCGGCATCGAGCTCCACGACATGAAGAGCGAGGAGCACTGGGAGGAAGCCGTCGACGTCATGCAGTCCTATTACGCGGAACTGCTTCGAAACCAGCGCGACGACTGAACGCGAGCGATTACCGCGAGGTAACTGACGGGTAACTCGGCCGGGTACGGGCCGAGCGGGGTAGTGCGGTTTCTCTATTCTCTTCCGTTTCGTCTCTCCGGTGACCGAATCCGATACACGTAACCGCGCTTGCCGAAACCGCTAGCTATGCGCCAGTTCGTCGTCGTCGGTCACGACGCCCCGACAGCGCCGGAGTTCTCGCTCGACGACCTCGCCGGGGCCGCAGGCCGTCTGGACGTGCTCTGTCGGTGTGTCAACAGCGCCTTCTTCCTGAGCCACGACATCCGGGAGGACGTCCGCGCCCACCTCGTGTTGGCCGACGAGTACACGGTCACGTTCGAGGGGAGCGACCTGCGCCGACTCAACCCCGACGAGCGGTCGACGGCCGCGCTCGTCCGGAACGCCCTCGAAGAGCGCGAGGAGGCCATCGGCCACGTCCCGGTCGAGACCTCGCCCGGCGTCTCGCTGACCCGCCGCGGGTTCGAGGGGACGCTGGAGGACGCGGCCCGCGACAGCACCGTCGTCCAACTGCACGAGGACGGCGACCCGGTCGTCTCCGTCGACCCGCCCGCGAATCCGCTGTTCGTCCTCTCCGATCATCACGACTTCACCGAGGACGAAGCCGCGTTGCTGGCCGAGCGAGCGGACGAGCGGGTTTCGCTGGGACCGAAGCGCCTCCACGCCGACCACGCGATCACCGTCGCGCACAACTACCTCGATACCGACGGGTTCACCGACTACTGAACCGACGCCTGAAGAAACGCTTTTGAGAACGTGCCGACGAGGGAAGCCAAGCGATGACTGTTCGGCTGCCACTGCTCCCGCGCTGGTTGCGATGGAGCGCCGTCGCTCTCGTCGGCGGGTTCATCTTCTACACGTCAGTCGTCGTCGCCCCGCCGGCGACCCCGATAGACGACGTCAAACTGACTCTCATTCCGCTCGATAAGTGGCGACACCTCGTCGCGTACGCGGCGCTCGCCGGAACGCTGGTCTACGCGACTACTGACTGGTCGTTGGAGCGACGGTGGACCGCGCTGACCGTCGTCGCCGTCGCCGTTCTGTACGGCATCGGTATCGAGGTCGGTCAGTCGTTTCGCCCCGACCGGTATCTCTCGCTGGGGGACGCCTACGCGAACGCCGTGGGCGCGCTGCTGGTCACCCCCTGGTATCTACTCCGACGATACGTCACCTTCGTCGACGTGCGGTCGGGGCTTCGATAGGACCGGGCCTCGTAGTGAGCGCCGTCGCGATCGCGCCGACAGGTATCGACGGGTTCGCCCAAGTTCGCGACGCCGACGAGCGGCGTCGCTACGAGCGGGTTCTCTGTCTCAGAAGCGGTGTGGAGACACCTGTTCGGTGTCGAACTCCCCGCATGACGGTCGGCTACGGAGAGACCGGACTGCCCGTGCTCGTCCGTGGCCGATCAGGAGCCGAGCCACCGGACGACCGCACCGGCCAGCAGGACGAGTGCGCCGGCGATGAACGTGCCGGGAATCGGGATCACGAACAGGAGAGCGCCGAAAATGAGTACGAGCGTGGATGCTTTCATTCCGCCCCATTTTCGGACGGGAGACGGGTACACTTTGTGGCCGGGACCGTCACCGGTTTGGCGGTCCCGGCCCCAGCCCCGGTATGTCAGACGACCTCGCCTGGGAGACGCTCGCGGCCGAAACGGCCTACTCCTGTCCGGGTTTCGACGTGGTTCACGAGGACGTTCGCCTCCCCGACGGGAGCGAGACGGACTTCGACTTCCTGCGGGAGGGCGACAGCGTCGTGATACTGCCGTTCACCGGTGACGGCGACGTGGTCGTCATCGAGGAGTGGCGACAGGCCGTCCACCGACTCAACCGCGGCCTCCCGGCGGGGAGCATGGAGGGCTACGACGACGAACCCGCGGCCGCCGTTGACCGGGAGCTCCGCGAGGAGACCGGCTACGAGGCTGATTCGGTATCGCATCTCTACACCGCGGAACCGGCAAACGGCTACGCCGACTCGGTCTTTCACTACTTCGTCGCCGAGGGCTGTGAACCGAGTGCCGAACAGGACCTCGACTTCAACGAGTCCATCCGCGTCGAGACGACGGCGTTCGACGAACTGGTCGAGAGCGTCCGGTCGGGGGACCTCCGCGACGGTCGCTCGGCGGTCGGCGTCATGTACTACGCGCTGTTCGAGCGGTGAGTTCTCGACCCGGAACACAACTCTTAGGCGCGCGCCCCGCCGACGACGGACAATGACCAACTTCGAGGTCCGCGCCTACGACGCCGCGGGTCGGCTGGGCGAACTGACCGTCCCGCGGGCCGGCGTCACCGTCGAGACGCCGACCATCCTCCCCGTGGTGAACCCGCACGTCCAAACTATCGAGCCGTCGACGCTCGAAGCGGAGTTCGGCGCGGAGATCCTCATCACGAACAGCTACATCTTACACGGCTCCGACGATCTCCGCGACCCCGCGCTGGACCGCGGCCTCCACGACCTGCTGGATTTCTCGGGCGCGATCATGACCGACTCCGGCTCCTTCCAGCTCTCGGAGTACGGCGAGATCGACGTGACGACCGAGGAGATACTGCGGTTCCAACGCGATATCGGGAGCGACATCGGGACGCCCGTGGACATTCCGACGCCGCCGGACGTGGAGCGCGAACAGGCCGAAGCCGAACTGGCGACCACACAGGAACGGCTCGAACGAGCCGTCGACGCGGACACCGGCGAAATGCTCGTCACCGCGCCCGTCCAGGGGTCGACGTATCCCGACCTTCGCGAACGGGCCGCGAGAGACGCCAAGTCGACGGGACTGGACGTGTTCCCGCTCGGGGCAGTCGTCCCGCTGATGAACGAGTACCGCTACGCCGACCTCGCCGACGTCGTCGCCGCCTGCAAGCGCGGTCTCGGCGAGTCCGGGCCGGTCCACCTCTTCGGCGCGGGCCACCCCATGATGTTCGCGATGGCCGCCGCGCTGGGCTGTGACCTCTTCGACTCGGCGGCGTACGCGCTGTACGCTCGCGACGACCGCTACCTCACCGTGCGGGGCACCGAGCACCTCGACGACATGGAGTACTTCCCGTGTCACTGCCCGGTCTGTACCGACCACACGCCCGCGGAACTGGCCGGGATGGCCGAGAAGGTCCGCGGCGAACTGCTCGCTCGTCACAACCTCCACGTCACCTACGGCGAGATCCGGACCGTCCGACAGGCCATCCGCTCGGGGACGCTGCTGGAACTCGTCGACGCCCGCGCCCGCGGTCACCCGACGATGCTCGACGGCTACCGCGCGCTACTGGACCACGCCGAGCAACTCGAACGCACCGACCGCGTCTCGAAGGGGACGTTCTTCCACACCTCCGCCGAGAGCGCGCGCCGACCGGAAGTGTTGCGCCACCACGAGCGACTCGATCGCTTCGATATCGACGCCGACGAGGTGTTGCTGACCGAGGGCGGGTCGAACGACCGCTACGACGAGACGTGGGGCGTCCGGCCGCCGTTCGGTCCGTATCCGCGGGAACTCGGCGACACGTACCCGCTGACCGCCGAGGTCCCCGACCGGACAGACCGGGCGGCCCAGGAGGCCGCGGCCGATGGCGTCGCCCGACTCGTCGAGTTACACCCCGACGTGTCGTTCACGCTGGTCCACGACGACTGGGCGGCGACGGCGCTGGAGCGGGTCCCGCAGCGGGTTCGGCTTCGCGACCTGCACGCGAGAGAGTAGCGAGGGACGCGTGACCGAGAGGAGCGGCTTCGAGTCGGAACGAGGGGCGAAGCGAGCGGGAACGTCCCGTCTTCCCCCGGTTTCCCGTTCGCGTAACCGAGCCCGAGGCGTACGTTTATCCTGTTCTACACCTAACCGAATCATGGTATGTCACAGCAAGTCACGCAAGAGCTCGAAGTCGACGAGTACACGCTCGGACTGGTCGGCCCGGAGCAGGAGTGGGCCGGGACGGTCGCCGACGGCGGAACGGTCAGAACGCACACGCCGCCTGCCTGCTGGGGGCCGATGATAACCCCGGAGTTCCGGGGCGGCCACGAGGTGACGAAACCCATCCGCGTCGACGGCGCGGCGGTCGGCGACGCCATCGCCATCCGCATCCGCGACATCGAGGTGACGAGCGTCGCCACCAGCACCGGGTCGATGGCGGAACGCGAGGGCGCGTTCGGCGACGACCCGTTCGTCGATCACAAGTGTCCAGAGTGCGGTGCCAAGTGGCCCGAGAGCGTCGTCGAGGGGACCGGCGAGGAGGCGATCCGCTGCGCGGAGTGCGGTGCCAACGCCTCCTCGTTCGCCTTCGAGTACGGCATCACCGCGGTGTTCGACCACGACGGCGAAGTCGGGCTGACGGTCGACAGCGAGGCCGCACACGGCCTCGCCGAGCGAGCGGACGAGGCGATGGCGCTCCCGGAGAACTCCCGCCAGCACCCCATCCTGCTGTACGAGCCCTCGGAGATGCCCGGGACGCTCGGCCACCTCCGACCGTTCCTCGGCAACATCGGGACGACGCCGCCCATCGAGCTACCGGACTCGCACAACGCCGGGGACTTCGGGCAGTTCCTCATCGGCGCGGACCACGACTGGGGACTCGACAGCGAGGACGAACTCGCCGACCGCACCGACGGCCACATGGACATCAACGCCGTCCGCGAGGGGGCGATACTCCTCTGCCCCGTGAAGGTCGACGGCGGCGGCATCTACGTCGGCGACATGCACGCCAACCAGGGCGACGGCGAACTCGCGCTCCACACCACCGACGTGAGCGGCCGCGCCGAGTTCGAGGTGGAGGTCATCGAGGGACTGGACATCGACGGCCCGGTCCTCCTGCCGAACGAGGAGGACCTGCCTCACATCGCCCAGCCCTACACCGACGAGGACGTCGCGGCCGGAGAAGCCCTGGGCGAGGAGTACGGCGTCGACGTCGAGACGGAGATGGGACCGATACAGGTCGTCGGGTCCGGTGCGACGGTCAACGACGCCACCGAGAACGCCTTCGACCGGGCGGGCGCGCTACTGGACATGTCCGAGGGCGAAGTCCGGACGCGCTGTACGTTCACCGGCGGCGTCGAGATCGGTCGCCTGCCGGGGGTCGTCCAGCTGACGATGCTCGCGCCGATGGACCGCCTCGAAGCGCGGGGGCTTGACCACCTCGTCCGCGAGCAGTACGACCTGTAGCCGGCCGCGGCGCGCCGTCGCCCGCGCGGCGACCGGCGCGTGATCCCGCTGGGGCACCCCGCCCCCGGCGTCGTCCGAGTCCGCGACGCCTTTCACGCTACCGCCCGTAGCGGCACGTATGAAGAAGTCCCTCGACGAACACGCCGACCGCTTCTCCGACCACGCCGCCGACTACGACGAGAGCCAGAACTCCCCGGAGTACCGTGCCTGTGCGAGCCTCGTCGTCGAACACGCCGACCCCCGCCCCGACGACGCGGTGCTGGACCTGGGAACCGGCACGGGCGCGATCGCCCTCGGCGTCGCCGAGGCCGCCGACTCGGTCGTCGGTCGGGACATTAGCGGGGGGATGCTCGAACGGGCCCGCGAGAAAGCCGACGCGCAGGGCGTCGAGAACGTCGAGTTCGGCGAGGGCCGGTTCCGCGACCCGAACTTCGACGGCCCGGTCGATATCGTCACCTCGAACTTCGCCATGCACCACCTGGGCGACGACGAGAAGCGCGAGGCCATCGACGTCATCGCCGGGCTGGAGCCGCGCCGAATCGTGCTGGGCGACGTGATGTTCTTCGGCGAACCGAACCCCGAGGACCCGTTCTACAGCCCCGAGGTCGACGACCCGGCGACGGTCGGGGTGCTCGCGGACGCCTTCACCGACGCCGGGTACGCCGTCACGGCCGTCGAGATGGTCTCCGATCAGGTCGGCGTACTGGTGGCCGAGCGACGAGACTGAGCCTCGCCGCGCCCGCTCACCGCTCGTCGGTAAACCCACCCTGGCACGTGCCTGCCTCGGACTTTTCCGCCCGATACCCGAACCACGTCCGGGCACGATAGTAGCCGCTGGAACCTTCGTACGTCGCTCGATCGGGCAGGCGTTTCTCAGCGAGTGCGCGCTTTCGGTCGCTCCTGTCGTCCCGGACAGTCCATGGTACGAAACGACATCGACTCTGACGGCGGTCCGGCGAAGGCGTCGACATCCATCTGGCTCGATGCGTCGTCGCCGACGACCTACGACCAACTGGAGCGCGACCTCTCGGTCGACACCGTCGTCGTCGGCGGCGGTATCGCCGGTATCGCGACGGCGACGAGACTCGAAGCGGCCGGCCAGTCCGTCGCGCTCGTCGAACGGGATCGCATCCT
Source organism: Haloarcula limicola (assembly GCF_010119205.1). Lineage (NCBI taxonomy): Archaea > Methanobacteriati > Methanobacteriota > Halobacteria > Halobacteriales > Haloarculaceae > Haloarcula > Haloarcula limicola. The sequence continues at coordinate 199,871 of NZ_WRXM01000002.1, read as the reverse complement.
GACCGACACGACCGGCCACACGACGGCGAAGCTCACCTCGCTGCACGGGTTGCGGTACGACCACTTACTCGAGCACTTCGGCGCGACGGAGGCCCGACAGTACGCCGAGGCGAATCAGGCGGCCATCGACGAGGTGGAGGCGACCGTCGAGGCCCGCGACATCGACTGCGAGTTCGAGCGAACGCCCGCCTACACCTACGCGACCTCGCGCGACAGTCGCGGGGACGTCCGCGACGAGGTCGACGCCGCGAGGCGGGTGGGACTCCCGGCCACCTACACGGAATCGACGCCGCTGCCCTACGACGTCGAGGCGGCCGTTCGCTTCGACGAGCAGGCCCGGTTCGACCCCCGGAAGTACCTGCTCGCCCTCGCCCGGGACATCCCGGGCGACGGGAGTTACGTCTTCGAGAACACGAAGGCACTCGACGTCGAGGACGGGGAGCCCTGCCGCGTTCGGACCGAGTACGGCGACCTGATCGCCGACGACGTGGTCATGGCGACCAACTTCCCGTTCGTCGACCGCGCGCTGTACTTCAGCCGCCTGTATCCGAAGCGCTCCTACGTCGTCGCGGCGCGGGTGCGCGACGACCCCGTCGAGGGGATGTACTACCACTCCGAAGAACCGTACTTCTCGGTTCGGCCCCGTCCGGGCGGCGACGAGTCGATGGTGCTCGTCGGCGGGCAGAACCACCAGACTGGGCAGGGCGGCAGTACCGAGGAGCGGTATCGGGCGCTCGAACGGCAGGCCCGCGAGCGCTTCGACGTCGAGTCGATCGAATACCGCTGGTCGACGCAGGACTACACCTCCGTCGACGAGGTGCCCTTCGTCGGCCCGCACACGCCCCGCTCGGACCACGTCTACGTCGCCACCGGCTTCGGCGGCTGGGGGCTGACCAACGGCGTCGCCGCCGGTCGCCTGCTCTCCGAACTCGTCCTCGGTCGGGAGCCGTCATGGCGGGACGTCTACGACCCGAACCGCCTGCAGGTGGGCGCGTCGATGCGGGCGTTCCTCCACTACAACGCCGACTCGATGCGGCACTTCGTCGGGGACCGCCTCGAACCGTCGCCGGCCGAGAGGGTCGAGTCGCTGGGCCGGGGCGAGGGGACCGTCGTCAGGGACGGCACGACGCCAGTGGGGGTCTCGCGGGACGCGGACGGCGAGCTACGCGCCGTCTCCGCTCGCTGCACTCACCTGGGCTGTCTCGTCGAGTGGAACGACGGGGAGCGGTCGTGGGACTGCCCGTGTCACGGCTCCCGCTTCGACTGCGACGGCGACGTGCTCGACGCGCCGGCCGTCGAGGAACTGGAGGCCGTCGACCTCGGCGACCTCTCGATCGCGGACGACGAGTCGGCCACCTGAGCTCCTCACTCGTACACTTCGCCGAAGGCGTTCCGGGACCCGAGCCAGGTTCCCAGCGACAGGCCGTAGACGACGTGGCCGGCGTGGAAGACGAGCTTCTCGTCGTGCTCGATGGACTCGTCGAGGAGGACCGGGAAGACGACTGTCGTCCCGAACACTGACATGAACAGACTGTAGACGAACCCGGTGACGAGCCCGCCGCGTAGCCGTTCGTCCTCCCCGCCGAAGTCGAACCGACCGAACCCGACTCCGAAGAGTCCGCCGCCGACGGCCCCGTAGAGGAAGTGCAACAGCAGGCTCTCCGCGAAGTACTCGTCGGCCTCCCCGCTCCCGACGTACTTCGCCCAGAACTCCGCCGTCGGCGGCAGCGCGCGGAAGAGCGGGAGCCGGTACAGCGTCATCACGGCCGTGGCGATGAGCCCACCCTTCACTCCGAGCAGCGCCGCGCGTCCGGGCGTCAGCCTCGACGAGTCGCTCGTCGACTCGTCCGTCGCCGCCGCGCCCGAATCCGTCCGGATGAGATCGGTTAACTCCACACGTCGGCTACTCCCGAACGCGGCATGAGCGTGCGGCAGGCGAGAGCAGGGAGTCAGCGCCGGCGTTCCAGTCGCGTCCCGTCCCGCGGGCAGTAGTCGAACTCGGCGGCTTCGGTCTGGAATCCGCATTGGGGGCACTCCCGGAGTTCGCGTTCGGACTCGCCGCCCAACCCGCGAAACAGGAACGGGACGAACGGGAGAAAGAGGAAGATCAACAGGCTGTCGAAGTACCACCACAGCGCCGCGGTGACGACTGCGCTACCGAGGAGGCCGACGAGCGCCGTGACGGTTCGTGAGCCGACCATGTCCCCCGGTTACCGCCCGACGGTCAAAACCCCACGGCACGGTCACCCGCCCCGCATCGGCGGGTGGACGGCGAGTTCGGCGTCGGGCGGGCAGTCGTCGTCGGGGTCGACCGCCTCCCCGTCGACGGCCAGACGGACGCTCGGCGCGACGTCGTCGCCCTCGAAGAGCTGACGTTCGGCCCGCCGATACTCGTCGGCGAACGCCGACAGCGCGTCGCGGACCGTCCCGCCCTCGAAGTCGACGCTCACCGTCTTCTCGCCCGTGGCGCTTCGAAGTTGGCCGTAGACAGTGACCCGCATACCTCCGCCTTCGGACGCGACGGGGATTACTGTTGCCGGTCCAAAGGCAAGATAGTTGGTCGCGCGCGGCCGACGACTCCGCATGACCGACTACTTCGAGGTCCACGAGCGCGACGGGGCCGCGCGACTGGGCGAGTTGCGCCTCGCCGAGTCCGTGACGACGCCGGCGCTGGTGGACGGCGCTGACGCGACGACTCCCGGCGACGTCCACGCCGTTCTCGCCGACGCGGGCGGGCTCTGGGCCGAGGCACAGGAGGCACCCGAGGGCGACGATTCGCAGGTGACGATACTCCCGCATCGAGGGCTACCGGCCGGGACGCCCGACGAGGTCGAGGACGCCTTCGCCGGTTCCTACCCCGACGTGGACTACCCGAGCGCCGCCGTCGTCTCGCCGCGAACCGCGACCGACCACGGCAGCGACGCCTACGTCCTCTCGGGCGCGCCGGGGTACGTCGGCCATGCAGCGGCGTTCGTCGACGCCGTGACGACCACGCGCGAGAGCACGCCCGCCGATACCGCGCTGTACCTCCCCGGCGTCGCCACGCCGCGCAACGTCGCCACGCTCGTCTACGCGGGCGTCGATCTGGTGGACCCGGACCGGGCCGTGATTCGCGGGACCGAGGGCCGCTACCTGACGACCGACGAGGCGTACTTCCTCGAAGACCTGGAGGAATTCCCTTGTTCGTGTCCCGCCTGTCAGGTGCCCCGCGAGGAGTTCACCCGCGAGGACTGCGTCGCCCACAACGTCAACGCGCTCGCGGCGGAACTCCGGCGGGTCCGTCGCCGGATTCGGGACGGCCGCCTGCGCGACTACGTCGAGGGACAGGCCCGCCAGGACAACTGGCTGACGGCGACGGTACGCCGACTCGACCAGGAGTACGGCTACGTCGAAGAGCGCACGCCCCTGATTCGGCGCGCGCAGCTCTCGGCGGCCACCGAGGACGCCATCCGGCGCGTCGAGATCCAGCGCTTCGCCCAGCGCGTCACCGAGCGCTACGTCCCGCGGTTCGACGACCGGCCGCTGGTCATCGTCCCCTGCTCGGCGCGCAAACCCTACAGCGACTCACAGAGCCACAAGCAGTACCACGACGCCGTCCACTGGCGCGCCCACATGGTCTCGATGACCTCGCCGATCGGCGTCGTCCCCCAGGAACTCGAACTCACCTACCCCGCCCAGCACTACGACTCCGTGGTGACGGGCCGCTGGAGCGCCAACGAGATCGAGTTCGTCTCCCGAGTGCTCGAACGCTACCTCGAAGACGCCGACTACCCCGAGATAATCGCCCACGTCCCCGGCGAGGGCTACCGCGACATCTGCGAACGCGTCGAGGACTCGCTCGGTCTCGACTTCACCTACACCGTCTCCGACCACCCAACGACGGCCGATTCGCTCGGGAACCTCGCGGCCGAACTCGAAGGGTGGGACACCTACCGGAAATCCACCCGCGAGGCCAACACCATCCGAGCGGTCGCCGACTATCAGTTCGGGGAGGGGGCCGGCGACGAGCTGTTCGCCGACATCCAGACCGCGGGGCGGTACCCGCAACTGCGAGCGGAAGACGAGGACGGCGAGCAACTGGCGACGCTGGCCCAACAGTACGGCGTCCTCTCGTTTACCACCGCTGGCGCTCGCCGCTGGGCCGAGAGCGACGTGCCGACCAAAACCGTCGAGATCGAACCGTTCGTCCCCCACGGCTCGGTGCTCGCGCCGGGCATCGTCGACGCCGGCGACGACATTCGCGTCGGCGACGACGTGGTGGTACGGGGCGACGCCGCCTTCGGCGTCGGCCGCGCGGAGATGAGCGGTCCCGAGATGCAGTCCTCGACGCGCGGCATCGCCGTCCAGATGCGCCACGTCGAGGAGCGGTAAACTGTAGCCGGTCCGTTGGTCGATGTAGAACTGGTCCGTGGACCGGTCGACTTATCGCCCGAACTCGCTAATTCTCTGTATGGCTCGGACGGCGACGCGACGGCACCTGCCCGCGATAGCGTTCGCCACCCTCCTCTTGGTCACGTCGCTGCTGCCGCTGCCGAGCGGTGCCAGCGGACAGGTTCCGGCGCTGCTCGGCATCCAGCCGGACAAGTGGGTTCACGCGCTCAGCTACGGGGCGCTCACGGGGTTGCTCGCGTGGGGGCGGACCGCCCGAAAGGTCACCGTCGTCGCCGCGCTCGCGGGCGTCGCTATCGCCTACGGCGCAGGCATCGAACTCCTGCAAGGGTTGGTTCCCTCTCGGGGGACGAGCTGGCTCGACTTTCTCGCCAACGCGGTCGGCGCGGGCCTCGCGGGCGCGGCGTGGCTGTGGTACAGGCGGTGAGAAACGCTATCTGCGCTCAGTCGGCCCTGTTTCGCTCCCAGTCCGCCGAACGCTCGTCCAGAGAGTCCATCGCTCTCGAACGGAGGTGTGCTCCCGTGAGGACGGCGAGCATCGCTCCGAAACTGAGACAGAGTAGCCCCAGTGCGATAGCGACTTCGAACAGCGGTTCACTTGCGGATGAGAGTAGCGAATACATCGGCGACGAGTGTAGCCTCTACTCCCTCGGTTAGCGTCGGAACGGACATTCCTTTCGATAGTAGGATAATTACGAATCCTCTACGTTTTAGCATGACAGACGATTCCTGATAGGTAGAAATCGGGGCATACGGACGATGTAATTCCGATAGAATGCATCTCCGAAGACGGAATGAGAGCTCGAAATCAGCTATCGAATCGTCGAATAGTTAGAAACCCAAGAATAGATGACGCCCGGTAGCGAGCGGTCGAAGCGGATTTACGCGCCCGTCGGTTACCCCGGCACAATGAGCAAGCCCAGTCCCGACGTCTACGAGCAGGGCAAGGGCATGGACGCCCACAACTCGGTGATGCGCGAGGTGCGCTCGCGAAACGACTCGACGTACGACCCGCGAGAACCGACCCGCGTCTGGATAGACGAGGACAACACGCCGAGCGGGGTGTACCAGAGCCTGACGATCATCCTGAACACCGGCGGCTGCCGGTGGGCGCGCGCCGGCGGCTGTACGATGTGCGGCTACGTCGCCGAAAGCGTCGAGGGCGGCAGCGTCGCCCACGAGGACCTGATGGCCCAGATTCAGCACTGTCTGGACCACGAGACCGAGAACGCCGACGGGAAGTCGGGTCTCATCAAGATCTACACCTCCGGGAGCTTCCTGGACGAGCGGGAAGTCCCCGCAGAGACGCGGCGGGCCATCGCCGATACGTTCGCCGACCGCGAGCGGATCGTCGTCGAGTCCCTGCCCGATTTCGTCGAGGCGGAGCGCGTCGCCGACTTCGTCGACGTCGGCCTCGACACCGACGTGGCCGTCGGCCTCGAAACCGCGACCGACCGCGTGCGCCACGACAGCGTGAACAAGTACTTCGACTTCGCGGACTTCGAAGACGCGTGCGAAGAGGCCGAAGACGCCGGTGCCGGTATCAAGGCGTATCTCCTGATGAAGCCGCCGTTCCTCTCGGAGTCGGAGGCCGTCGAGGACATGAAACGATCGGTCAGGCGGTGCGCCGCCGTCGACGGCTGTCACACCGTCTCGATGAATCCCTGTAACGTCCAGCGCTACACGATGGTCGAGGAGCTGTACCACGACGGCGGCTACCGGCCGCCGTGGCTCTGGTCGGTCGCCGAGGTGCTCGAATCGACCGCCGACGAGGACGTCATCGTCGTCTCGGACCCCGTCGGTCACGGCAGCGACCGCGGCCCGCACAACTGCGGCGACTGCGACGACCGCGTCCAGCGGGCCATCAAGGACTTCGACCTTCGGCAGGACCCCAGCGTCTTCGAGCAGGTCGACTGCGAGTGCGAGGCGACGTGGGACGCCGTGCTGGAGCGCGAACGGAGTTACTCGCTCCCGCTGGCTCGATAGCGAGAGAGCGTACGCCGTCGATACCTCCGGGACTGCCGTCAGAGCGTGGCGTCGGGCGCGTGCTTCTCGCGCATCCGTTCTGCTTCGCTCGCGTACCGTTCGCGGGTCTCCTCGTCGTCGACGGTCCCGAGATTACCGACCTCGACCTCCATCGAGACCGGCGTCTCGCGGTGGTCACCCGTGTAGGAGGTCAGCGCCCGCTCTTTGCGGAAGTCGCGTTCGCCGTCCGGCGTCGCGTAGGTGAGGATGATGAGATTCTGCTCGTCGTCCGAGTAGGTCCGTTCGACCAGCCACACCCGCGCCGTCTCCGTCATCTCGCCCGCCTCGTCTGTAGACATATCGGACAGTACGTATCTCCCGGTGATGAGTCTGGTGGCGCTCCTAACGAGCCGAGAGTTTCAGTTCCACTTTCACTCCGGTAGGGTGGCGTTTTTACCTCTCCGGTTCCATAGGATGTTCTAGGGGCCGCGGAACCTGTCACACGCTCCACTGGCCCCATCCTATCCTTTGCTCGACATCGGAGCCACCGCAAAAGCAGCGACGCGTCTCTCGCGGAGTCAGTCCGCGAACCCCTGCAGAACCGGCCGGCCGTCGGTGCGACCGAGGTCTTCGAGCGACGCGCGCTCGGGGTGGGGCATCATCACGGCGACGTGGTCGCGTTCGCCGGTGACGCCGGCGACGGCGTGTTTCGAGCCGTTGGGATTCGATTCCGGGGAGACCTCCCCGTCTTCGTCGCAGTACCTGAAGAGGATGCGGTCGTCGGCTTCGAGTTCGTCGAGTCGCTCGTCGTCGATCTCGTAGCGGCCCTCGCCGTGAGCGATGGGGAGTTCGACGACCTCGCCGTCCTCGTAGTGGCTGGTCCAGGGCGTGTCGGCGTTCTCGACGCGGAGGTGGACGTGTTCGCACTGGAAGCGCGCGCTCTCGTTGGTCGTGAACACGCCGGGGGTGAGCGCGGACTCACAGCCGATCTGCGCGCCGTTGCAGACGCCAAGCACGGGCGTCCCCTCGTCGGCGGCCTCGCGGATCTCTTCCATGATGGGCGAGTGAGCGGCCATCGCGCCGGCCCGGAGGTAGTCGCCGTAGGAGAACCCGCCGGGGAGCATGATGCCCGAGACGTCCGCCGGCAGGCCGTCCTCGTGCCAGACGAGTTCGGCGTCGAAGCCGAGCGACTCCAGGGCCTGCACGGAGTCGCGGTCGCAGTTCGACCCGCCGAACTGGATAACGGCGATGGTCATTCGGCCCGTTCGACCTCCACGTCGTAGTCGTGGATGGTCGGATTCGCCAGCAGGCGCTCGGCCATCTCCTCGGCGCGCTCGGCCGCCCCGGCGGCGTCCTCGGCGTCTAAGTCGATCTCGAAGCGGTCGGCCGACCGCAGGTCGTCGAGTTCGAACCCGAGGCGTTCGAGTTGTCGCTGGGTGGTCTCGGCCTCCGGGTCGAGGACCCCGCGTTTCAGCCGAACGGTGACGGTGGCGGTGAAGGCAGTCATTACTCGGTGGCGGGCGTGCGGCGGAGAAAACGCTTGTGTTCTTGGGCAGCGCGAGACCGTCGGTCTCGCGTTAGAGAGCGGTGAGCGTAGCGAACCGCGAGCAGCGCGGAATCTGCGATTCCGCGCTATGGTGAACGGCGACTGCGTCGCCGTGAGCAGCGCGCGGTCGCGGATTACGTACTAGTTCCCGCTCACCGTTCGCATTCTCCGTGGAGCCTGCGGCTCCACGCTGCTCGCGGGTCACTTCGTTCCCCGCTCGCACTTTCCGCGAGACCGTCGGTCTCGCGCTGTTCACGACTCCCGCCGGTCGCCGTTCACAGATAACGTGGGACCGCAAGGTCCCACGCCCAAAACGAAGCCTTTTGCATCGCGCCCGCAGAAGAGAGCGGCAATGAATCGCTACACCGTAGGGAGGTGGCAGGCGTGACTCGCGGCTTCACCGAGATAACCGTCGTCGGCGACGACGACACGGGACTCATCGCGGAGGTCACCTCGCTCCTCTTCGAGCGCGGCATCAACATCGAGGACTTGGACCAGGCGGTCCGCGACGGCGTCTTCCGGATGACGATGCACGTCGACACCGCCGACATGGTGACGACCGAGGAGAAACTCCGCGAGGACCTCACCGAGTTGGGCGACGAGCTGGGCGTCGACGTACAGGTCCGGTTCCCCGCCGACCGCGAGACCCAGTCCATCGCCGTCCTCGTCACGAAGGAGTCGCACTGTCTGGAGGCGCTGTTCGAGGCGTGGGCCAACGGCGACCTCGGCGCGGACATCGAGGTGGTCATCGGCAACCACAGCGACCTCGAACCGCTGGCGGCGAAGTACGACGTGCCGTTCCACGACATCGGCGACGAGAAGGGCACGCCCGACGAGGAGCGACTGCTCGAACTGCTCGCGGAGTACGACGCCGACCTCATCGCGCTGGCCCGCTACATGCGCATCCTCTCCCCGGACGTGGTCTTTCGCTACGAGAGCCGCATCATCAACGTCCACCCGAGCCTGCTCCCCGCCTTCCCCGGCGCGTCGGCGTACATGCAGGCCATCGAGGAGGGCGTCCGCATCGCCGGCGTCACCGCTCACTACGTGACGACCGACTTAGATCAGGGGCCCATCATCACCCAGCGGGCGTTCAACGTCCCCGACGACGCCACCGAGGAGGAACTCCAGCGGCTCGGCCAGCCGCTCGAAGCCGAGGCGCTCATCGAGGCCATCAAGCTCCACCTCAACGACGAGGTGACGGTCCACCGCGGCCGGACGAAGCTCCGCGACCCCGAGGAGACCGACGTGCAACTCGGCGCACCCGAGACGCTTGACGACGAGAACCCGGACCGCCCTATCGACGGCCTCGGCGAGTTCGTGGCCGGCGAGGAACCGGAGTCTGAGGCCGAAGCGGACGACTAGCGAGGGGCTGACCGGAAGCCCCTCGAATGTCGAACGGGGAACGAAGTGACCCGTGAGACGCGTGATTCGAGCGGAACGGATCACGACGAGCGTCCCGACACTACGGAAGTCCCCGCCTGCGGAGCGGAAGCGAGCGGCTAACGCGGCGCTCGCGCTCTTTGTACGGGAAGTCCGAGGCCGTAGACGACGCGTTACAATACCCCAACGGCTGCGACTGTCGTCAGCCGTGTCACAGACGACCGACCGCTATCGAACCGGTATCGCCCCGCTCGACAGAGAGCTCGGCGGCGGGATCCCGGCGGGGAGCATCGTCGCGCTCACCGCGCCGCCGGCCAGCCAGTCCGAGCTGTTGCTCTACGGGATGGCAGCGGAACAGCAGACCCTCTATCTCACCGCCGAACGGACGACGCTGTCGGTGCGGACGGCGATCGAGGACAGCGGCTGCGACCTCACGCGCGTCAACGTCCACGCGGTGGACCGCGACACCCCGCTGACGGACGCCCTCGAATACGTCCGCCGCTTCGACTCGGCGTCGGTCGTCGTCGTCGACCCGATGGACGTCATCGAGCGGCGCGACCCCGCACAGCTCAGGGAGTTCCTCGTCACGCTCCGCGGTCGCTTGCTCGAAACCGGGAGCGTCGCCGTCCTGCACTGCCTCGATGGCGGAGACGTGCCCGAACAGCGCGACCGGACGCTCTACATGGCCGACGCCGTCTTCGACTTACGGACGCGCGTCGACGGCGAGCGGGTCGAGAATCGGTTATCGGTCCCGAAGTTCCGCGGCGGTCCGGCGCTGACCGAGGCGATGCGACTGGAACTCACGGAGCGGGTCGTGGTCGATACGAGCCGCGATATCGCCTAGAAGTCCCGGACGGCGTCGACGGCCTCGGGAAGCGGCGGGGCGTCGAAGACATCGCCGCCAACGTAGGCGTTCGTCCCGGCGCAATAGAGGTCGCGCACGGCCGCGACGACGGAGTCGTCGAGCGGTTCCGGCGAGCGCTCACAGAGGGATTTCCAGTCGGCGACGTTCTCCTCGTTCGCCCGGCGCTTGGCGTCGCTGACGGCGTCCACCCACTCGGGTTGGGTGTGTTTGTGATACTGGCGGACGACCTCTTTCGAGACCTGCTGGCCGTCGTAGGAGAAGCGGTTCTCGTCGAAGGTGCCGACGACGTCGGCGACGCGGACCTGGCCCTCGTGATAGAGGCACTCTATCTTCCCGTCCTCGTGGACGAGGTCGGCTTCCGCGGCCTGGTCGGTGACGATGTGGTTGACCGCGAGCGCGAGCTCGGCCAACTGGTCGATGTCCGCCGCGCCTGCGATGCGGTCGGCCTCCTCGCGGGAGAGATAGCGGTCCTGTTCCTCGTACTTCGTGGAGAACTCGACGATGGGTTCGTCCAGGTCGACGGGTTCGACGGGCCACTCGTCGTACTCCAGTCCGTGGTCGCTCGGGGTCGTGCGCGACCGCAGCGAGGAGCCGACCGGGACGCGGTTGCGGAAGACGACTTCCAGCGGGACGAGGTAGTTCTGCCCGGCGTCGTCGTGGAACGCCTCGTAGTCGTACGCTCCGTCTTCGAACGGGAGGTCGGGCACCTGCGTCAGCGAGATGACCATCTCCGACGGCACCTCGCCGGTCGAGAGCGCCTCTCCGAGGTCCAGCACCTCGTCGCCGACACCGACGCGGACGCCCTCGTAGTGGGTCGGGATGTGGTTCTCCTCCAGCAGCTGGAAGTTGAACGCCCCCATCGAGCACAGCGAGGCCCCCTTCTGCGGGATCTGGTCCGGCATCTTCCCCCAGTCGAACACCGAGTAGTCGTCCGTGAACACGAACGCCCCGCGGCCGAGGTCCGTGGCCGTCGCGGGTTCGTCTACGCGAAACTCCTTGACGCTCGTCATTGGCGTCGCTTCGCATGGGGGGACAAAGACGTTTTCACTTGCGACTGAACGAGGAGGGCCGGCGCGACCGACCGGAGAGCCCCGGCGTCGGCGGGACCGCTCGCTTGTGCGCCGACTGTCGGTACATTCTCGCCAGTCGTTCGGCCGTCTCCGAATCCAGATCGAGCCCCTCCGCGGCCGCCGCGGTCGGGAGGCCTCGATCGACGAGACGTTCGAGGAATGGGTCGATGGTCTCGTAGGGCGCGCCGAGGTCGGCGGCGTCGGTCTGGGCGGGGTAGTCGCCGGCGGTCGGTTCCGCCTCGACGATGCGCTCGGGGACGCCGAGGTGTTCCGCGAGGTCCCGGACCTCCGTCTTGTAGAGGTCGCCGAGCGGACAGAGGTCCGCCGCGCCGTCGCCGTACTTCGTGAGGTAGCCCAACAGGAGTTCCGAGCGGTTCGCCGTACCGAGGACGAGGCGGTTCGTCCGATTGGCGGCGTAGTACGCACACACCATACGGAAGCGAGCGACGGCGTTGCCGAGCGCGCGGTCGACCGTCGGCGTCGTCTCGTCCGTCTCCTCGGGGTCCAGTAGCGGGGCGACGCTCTGGTCGAACTGGTGGAGCAGCGGTCGGAGGTGAACGCGCTCGAAGTCGATGTCGAGGTGGTCCGCGACCGCCCCGGCCTCCATCGCCGCCGAGGCGTCGGTCTTGTGACAGGGGAGGGCGAGGCCGAGAACGCGGTCGCTCCCCAGTGCTTCGACGGCCAGCGCTACCGTTACCGTCGAATCGAGCCCGCCGCTCATGGCGACGACGACGCCCGCTGCGCCCGCCGCTTCGACCCGATCACGGACGAACGCGACGAGCGCCGACTCGACGGCTGCCGGGTCGTCGGTCGGTGTCGGGGCGTCGCTACCCGAATACTGCACGTCACCGTCTCGGATCGAACGATTGTTTCCTTCCATTGGAGAGAAGAACCGAACGGTGACATATACGACTGGTCCTTAAACAATTGATTGACTATTCCCGTCTGCCAATGTGTTGGTATCCGGCCGCACAGAAAACCCTCTTTGTTCCGGGCGACGTGGCGACGGCCACATGACCGCGAATCTGCTCGTCGAGGGGGCCGTCATCCTGTTGGCGACGGGGGCGATATGGAAGGGCAGCGACTGGCTGGAGACGGCGAGCGAACGGCTCGCGGCGCACTACGGCCTGCCGGAGGTGGTCCAGGGGGCGATAATCGTCGCCGTCGGGTCGAGCTTTCCGGAACTCGCGACCGTCGTCGTGGCGGCGCTGGGCGGATCGATGCCGCTCGGCGTCGGCGCGATCGTCGGGTCGGCCATCTTCAACGTCCTCGTCATTCCGGCCGCGGCGGGCATCGCTACTACCGACGACATCGAGTCGAACCGGACGCTCGTCTACAAGGAGGCGCAGTTCTACATGCTCGCCGTCTCGGTGCTGCTGATCACGTTCGCGCTCGCGGTCATCTACTACCCCGGCGAGGCGGCGCTCTCGGGAGCGGTCACTCGGCCGCTGGCGCTCATCCCGCTGGCGCTGTACGGTCTCTACGTCTTCATCCAGTACCAGGACACGGCCGACCACGAGGCCGAGGGGAGCGGGGCCGGCGACGTGGCCGTCGGCCGACAGTGGCTCTACCTCCTGGCGGGGCTGGCGGTCATCCTCGTCGCCGTCGAGAGCCTCGTTCACTCCGTCGAGGTCATCGGGCGGGCGATCGGGGCCGACGAGTTCCTGCTCGGCGTGACCATTCTCGCCGCCGCGACGAGCCTCCCCGACACGCTCGTCAGCGTCCGCGCCGCTCGCGATAACCGCGGCGTCGCCTCGCTGGCGAACGTCCTCGGGTCGAACACCTTCGACCTGCTCGTCGCGATCCCGATGGGCGTGCTCATCGCCGGCGTCTGGACCGTCGACTTCGCGATGGCGGTCCCGATGTTCGGCGTCCTCACGCTGGCGACGATTCTGCTGTTCACCGCCCTGCGGACGGACCTCGAACTGAGCGGCGCGGAGTCGTACGCGCTGCTCGGCGCGTACGTCCTGTTCGTCGCGTGGGTCGTCGCCGAGACGGCCGGTCTCGGCGTCGGTCTCCTGCCCTCGGAGTGAGCCGGACCGCGGCGAGAGACCCGTCGAACCGGCCGATCGCCGCCAGGCTCGCCGCCGACCCACACGCTTTTGGCCGTCGTCGTCGTCCGATAGACAAATGTCGGACGCCTTCGACGCGCGACAGCACGGCGGGGAATTCGACTTCGCTCACCGACCGGCGACCGACCAGTCCTTCGAGAACGCGCTGGCCAAGGCCCGGAACGGCGAACGCCTGACGGTCGACGACGGCGTCGAACTCATCACGACCGGGACCGACCGCGCGGGCATCGACGACCGCCGGAAGGAGCTGGTCTTGGAGGCCGCCGACCGGCGGCGCGCCGAGGTGGTCGGCGACGAGGTGACGTTCGTCGCCAACCTCAACAACAACGTGACGACGGCCTGCAACACGGGCTGTCTGTTCTGTAACTTCAAGGACCGCTCCGAGCAGTTCCGCAGCGACTATCAGGAGGAACACGGCGGCTTCACGAAGACCCCCGAGGAGTCCCGCGAGATAGTCGCCGACGCCGTCGAACGCGGCATCTACGAGGTCACGTCCGTCTCCGGGCTCCACCCGGCGCTCGCGCTGGACGACGAGCATCTGGAGATACTCGAAGCGAGCGAACGGGGCGACCTGAACTACCGGCCCGCGAGCGAGTACGACACCGACCCGGGGACCTACGCGGAGCAGATCCGCGCGATGAGCGTCGACGGCGTCCACGTCCACTCGATGACGCCCGAGGAGGCCTATCACGCCCGCCGGGGGACGGAGTGGTCCTACGAGGAGGTGTTCGAGCGGCTGCGAGAGGCCGGCCTCGACAGCGTCCCAGGTACCGCCGCCGAGATCCTCGTCGACGAGGTCCGGGAGGTCATCTGTCCGGGCAAGATCGACAGCGGCGAGTGGGTCGAGGCGATGGAGGCGGCCGCGAACGTTGGGCTCGACACGACGGCGACCATCATGTACGGCCACGTCGAGAACGCGAGACACCGCGTCATGCACCTCCAAACGATACGGGAGCTACAGGAGCGGACCGGCGCGATCACGGAGTTCGTCCCGCTCTCGTTCATCCATCAGGAGACGCCGCTGTACGAGCGAGACATGGTCGAGGGAGGGGCCAGCGCCGACGAAGACGAGCTGATGATCGCCGTCTCGCGGCTCTTCCTCGATAACGTCGACCACATCCAGTCATCGTGGGTGAAATACGGCGACGAACGGGGGCTGAAGATGCTCAACTGCGGCGCGGACGACTTCATGGGGACTATCCTCTCGGAGGAGATCACCAAACGCGCCGGCGGCGGCTACGGGGAGTTCCGCTCGGTGCGGGAGTACGTCGACATGATAACCGCGCTCGGTCGGACGCCCGTCGAGCGCTCGACGGACTATCGCCAGCGCCGGGTCGTCGATTCGGACGCCGACGTCGTGGGACCGACGCTCGGCCCGAAGGCGGACGGGACGCCGCTGTTGGAGTGACGGCGTCGTCACTCCGGGATCTTCTCTCGACGGTAGAACCGAGCCGGCCACCGACTGGTCGTGACCGACTCGAAACGGCGTCGCACCCGGGAGAAGCTGTCAGAGGCACGTCCCGGGTATGCAAAATATTGCGGGTGGGACCGGTATATACGTACCACCTAGACAGCTAGGCGGACGGCCGCTCACGCGTCGGCCGGGTTCTCGCCGCGGGCGAGTATCGACCGAAATCGCTCGCCAGCCGGGGTATCGGCGTCGACGGCGTCCTCGATCGGGGCCGAGAGCCAGCCGTCGTCGACGAAGCGTTCGTACACCGGGAGGCGCTCGACGAGCGGCACGCCGGCGGCGTCGGCGACCGCCTCTAACTCCCGGAGGGCGGGCCACTCGTACTCGGGGTTGATGTGGTCCACCGTCACCGGCGAGACGCCGCCGAGGTCGTCGACACCGCAGTCGGTCAGTTCGCGGGCCGGGGCGAGGTTCGGCGGCACCTGCACCGAGACCTCGTCGGGGAGACCCGCGCGGGCCATCGCCGTCACGCGGCGCATCGTCCCCAGATCGGGCGAACCGCCCCGCCAGCGCTCGTTCTCGGCGACGGGCTGGACGATGACCTCCTGTACGTGGCCGTAGCGCTCGTGCAGTTCGGCGATGGCCAGCAGGCTCTTCGCCCGATCGGGCCACCCCTCGCCGATGCCGACGAGGATGCCGGTCGTGAACGGGACGCCGAGTTCGCCCGCGGTTCGGATCGTGTTCAGTCGCTGTCCGGGATTCTTCGCGCGCGGGCCGCCGTGGGCCCGTACGTCCGCCGTCGTCTCCAACATCACGCCCATCGAGGCGTTCAGGTCCGCGACCGTCGCCATCTGCTCGCGGGTCTGGTCGCCGGGGTTGGCGTGGGGAAGTAACCCCTCCTCCAGCGCGATCTCACAGGCCTCGCGGAGGTACTCGTGGATCGTCTCGTGGCCGTACTCGGCCAATTGGTCGTACATCGCCGTATAGCGGTCGTCGGGGTCGTCGCCGAAGGTGAACAGCGCCTCCGTACAGCCGGCGTCGGCCCCTCGCCGGCACGTCTCGCGGATCTCCTCGGGGGACATGAGGTTCGCCTCCCCCGGCGGGTCGTAATAGGTGCAGTAGGTGCAGGTGTACCGGCAGGCGGTCGTCAGCGGGACGAACACGTTCCGGCAGTAGGAGAGTTCGTCGGCGGGCCGGACGTGGGTCGGCCTCGTCGTCAGCAGGCGCTCCACGTCCGCGTCGGCGATGGCAAGGTCGATGTCGTACTCGTCGGCCCCGGGAATCACGTGCGCCGTTCGACGCTCCGCGGTGAAAAGCGTTCACTCGCGCTCGACGCCGACGCGACCGCCGTCGAACGCCAGTTCGAAGCCCGCGTCGGCGAGCCACTCGCCGGCCGCGCCGTCGCCGTGTAACAGCACCTCCGCGAGGTCTGCCGGTTCGTCGATGTCCGTCGCCAGTAGGCGGGAGTCCACCTCCGCGAGGTCCGCTCCGGTCTCCGCGGCGATGCGGCGGTGGTCCCGGATCGACGCGCCGTGGTAGTCGACGCGAAAGTCGGGATGGCGGCAGACGAAGGCGTTCGTTCCGCCGCCCAGGCCGGGCGCGAGCACCACGTCGGCGTCGGGCGCGAACAGCCGCTCGACGGTCTCGGCGGTAACGAGCGGCAGGTCGGCCATCACCACCGTCAGCGGTCCCGCCGAAAGCAGGTCGTTGACGAGGGCGTCCAGTCCGCGGTCGTCGACCGTCACCGGCGCGTCACAGTCGATCGGTGCCGTCGAGACGACTTCGGGGTCGTGGCCGGCGGCGTCGAGCGCGCGCAGCACGTCGGCCAGCATCGCCTCGGTGAACTCGCGGCGCTCGTCCGGGGAGAGAACGGGGGAGAGTCGCGTCTTCGGGTCCGACCCCGAGACCGGGACGACGACGCGCATTACAGTTTGCTGTAATCGTCGCCCTGGGACTTAGTGTACAGGACGTAACCGA
Source organism: Haloarcula limicola (assembly GCF_010119205.1). Classification (NCBI taxonomy): domain Archaea; kingdom Methanobacteriati; phylum Methanobacteriota; class Halobacteria; order Halobacteriales; family Haloarculaceae; genus Haloarcula; species Haloarcula limicola. Next base: position 183,193 of record NZ_WRXM01000002.1, on the reverse strand, counting down.
CGCCGAGGAGGACGAGGAGGGCGACGAGCCCGCCACCGGCCAGCAGCAGCGTCTTGGTGGTCTGCTGGCTCTGTTCGGCCTGCTGAGCCGCGCTCTCGGCGTCCTCGGCGAGATTCCGCGCGTTCTCGAAGTTGTCGTTCTCGTAGGAGGAGACCGCGCTTTCGAGGAGGTTCTCGGCCTCCTGGTTCCCACCGGCGTTATCGATGGCCCGCTGGGCGCTGTCGATCGCCTGTCGGGCCTCTCTGCTCTCCTTCGTGTAGTGGTGGGCCGTGCTGTTCTGGAACGTCTCCTCGTTGTTCCCGCTCACGCGCGTGAGTTCGGCGACGGTGTACTGCTGCGGCGGTTCGTAGGTGTAGTTCGTCACTTCGGGGGCCGTCCCGGTGAGCTGCACCCGCACTTCGTCGCCGTTGTTGTCGATGTCCAGCGCCCTGCTGAAGTTCTGGCCACCGTAGGTCGTCTGGTCGACCTGACTGCCGGCGCGGAGCACCGTCACGGTCCAGCTCACGTCCCGCAGTTCCGTCCGCCCGCGGAGCGTCCACTGGTTCGACGTCCCCGTGAAGGGGTCGTCGATGGTGTAGGTGACCGACACCTCGCTGCCGACGGCCGTCTCCTCGGGGACGCCCTCCGCGGAGACGGAGAAGGCGCTCGCGGTGCCGGCGACGGCGAGGAGGCCGACCACACACAGGAGGACGACGGTTCCCCTAGAAGAGCGGATCGAGTTCATCCTCATCGTCTTCGACCAGGTTCTGTAGGTTGCCGTCGCTCTGTTCGCGGATGTCGTCGATGTTGTCCTGCGCCTCGATGGCGACCTGCTGGAGCTCCTTGATACGTGGGACGTTGTGGACGCCCGCCAACAGGATCGAGGCCGCGACCTTCGGGGAGTTGGTCGGGTAGTCCCCGCCGCGGACCTCCATCGACCCCGTCTGCTCCTCCAGCCACTTCCGCCCGCGCTCTATCCCCTTCCGATTGAGGTGGGCCGGCGGCCCGGCCATCACGAGGAGCGCGCGCTCCGCGCCCTCTATCTCGCAGGGCAGGGTCAGTCGACCGAGCGCCGCCTTCCGGACGAGAGACGTGATTCGGTTGGTCGTGTTCGCCGTGTCCAGCCCGTCGTCGCCGCCGTCGTCGCCGGTGAATCGGGAGAGGAGTCCCCCGCCGCCGCCGGACGTGACCTCGACGTCTTCGGAGGCGTACCCGACCGTCGAGACGCCGCCGCCGTCGAGCGTGTTGATGATCTCCGAGGAGTCGACGACGCTCTCGGCGATGTTGTCGCCGGCCTCCACCTCGCCGGCCCCGAACAGCACGCCGAAGCGGCGGACGATCTCCTCGTTGATGTGGTCGTAGCCGCCCTCGACGGACTCGCCGGTCTTTCGCCAGGCGTCGTTGTCGAAGACCATGAGGTTGTCCACCTCGCGGACGAACGTCTGGAACGAGCGGGCGGCGTTCAGCGTGTAGATGCCGCCCTCGTCGCTGCCCGGCAGGACGCCCAGGCCGTAGACGGGCTCGGTGTAGATGCGCTTGAGGTGCTTCGAGATGACCGGCGACCCGCCGGACCCGGTCCCGCCGCCCAGCCCCGCGACGACGAGGAACGCGTCGACCTCGTGGACGGGGATGTTGTCGATGGCCCCCTGCACCTCGTCGATGTCCTCTTCGGCGATCTCCGCGCCGAGTTCGTTGTCCGCGCCCACGCCGTGGCCCTTCACGCGGGCCTGGCCGATGAGCACTCGATTCTCCTCCGGGATGTGTTCCAGTCCGAGCAGGTCTGCCTTCGCCGTGTTGACCGCCACCGCGGAGCGGACGATTCCCGAGTCCGTGTTCCGGTCGTACTCGAGGAATTTGTCCACGATTTTGCCGCCGGCCTGCCCGAAGCCGATCATCGCGAGTTTCATGATTAGGTCTTCCGCTTAAAAGGGGTAAGTAGGATAGTGCCTATAAGTTTTTTCCCCAAATATCACCGCTGAAAGTCCCACTCAGGAATGAAAATGGGGCGAATAGACGGTGAGAACGCCCGTTCGGCCGCCAAAACCACGGAATGCTGCAGTTCGTGACTGTCGGGTAGAACTGGTGACCGAAACGAAATGATAGGCGAAGTGAAACGTCACCGGTGCGATTACCGCGCGCGACCTAGCGCACGCCGAGGTAGTCGCCGAACGTCCGGAACTCGCTCACGTCGTAGCCGAACGCGTCGACGTCGTTGTCCCGCGGCGTGTTGTCGAAGTCCAGCCCCTCGTACTGGTCGCTGCCCATCGGGAAGCCGAGGCTCCCCAGCACCGGGAGCCCGACCTTCGCCAGCTCCATCGGAAGCGGGACGATCGTGATGGACTCTCCCTCGCTCTCGTAGACGAGTTCCGTCGCCTCCCGGAGCGAGAGGACCTCGGGACCGCCGACCTCGTATATCTGCCCGACGTGTTCGTCGCTCTCCAGCGAGTCGGCGAGTATCGGCGCGAGGTCCTCGACCCAGATGAGCTGGAAGTGCGCCTTCCGACCGCCGCCGGGCAGGGGATACAGCGGCACGCCGGGGGCGAAGATCTGCTTGAGCCGCTTGGTGAAGTAGACGAACTCGTCGCCCTCGCCGAAGACGATCGAGGGCCGGAAGATCGTCCAGTCGAGGTCCGAGCGCTCGACGGCTTTCTCGGCCTTCCCCTTCGCCCGCAGGTAATGCGTCGGGCCGTTCGGGTCCGCACCGAGCGCGCTCATCTGGACGTATCGGGAGACGCCGTGTTCCTCGGCGGCGCGCACCGCGTTCTCCGTCCCGCCGAGGTGGACCACCTCGTGCATCTCGTCGCCGCCGTCGGGCTTGAACAGCGGCGTCAGCGCGGGGAGGAAGAAGACGGCGTCCTGTCCCTCGAACGCGCCCTCGATGCTGTCGTAGTCGGTGACGTCGCCCTCCTTTCGGGTGACGCCCGTCGGCAGGTCGGCGTCGTGAGGGTTCCGGGACAGCGCGGTGACCTCGTGGTCTCGATCGTCGAGTTCTCGACACAGATACTGGCCGACGAAGCCGGTTCCGCCGACGACGAGTACGTCCATACTCGAACGCTCGCCCGGACGCCTCCTAAAAGTACGCCGCAACCAGTTTGGGAGTCAGCAGGGAACGGCGGTTCTACCGGGGGTCCGAGGCGCTTACGTGCCCCCGCGCCGACGCTCGGGTATGCTCGTCACGCTCGAAGGACTCGACGGGAGCGGGAAGACCACGGTCTGGGAGCGGCTACGGGCCGACGACGCCCTGCCGCCGGATGCGACGTTCACCCGCGAGCCGACCGATAGCTGGTACGGCGAGGCCGTCCAGCGCTCTATCGACGACGGCGACGCGGACTCCGTGGCCGAACTGTTCCTCTACACCGCCGACCACGCCGCCCACCTCGCGGAGACGGTCCGCCCCGGCCTCGAAGACGGCGGGCTCGTCGTCTCCGACCGCTACTCCGACTCGCGCTATGCCTATCAGGGCGCGACCCTCGCCGAGACCGACTGGTTCGAGGACCCGCTCGATTACGTCCGCGAGGTCCACGCGCCGTGGACGCGCCCGCCCGACCTGACGCTCTTTCTCGACCTCGACCCCGAGACGGCGGCCCGGCGCAGCGGAGTCACGAACAAGTTCGAGACGGCGGACTACCTGGCGAACGTCCGAGAGAACTACGACCGTCTCCGCGAGGACGACCCCGAGCGGTTCGTCGCGGTCGACGCCACGGCCGACCCGGACGCCGTCTACGACCGGGTCCGAGCGGCCATCGTCGAGCGGCTCTGAGCTCAGTTCGTCGAGGTGGGGAGTTCGACGTCGTCCGGCGCGGGCATCCAGACGTAATCGAAGGTCATCCCGACCGCCAGCGGCACGACGATCGTGAGGAAGACGACGAACCCCGGACCGAGCGTGAGGTCGCCGCCGAACCCGAGCGTCGCCAGCACCATGAACAGGACGAACATGGCGACCGGACACAGCAGTATCGAGTAGAGCAGCCCGCCCCAGCGGGTGTTCATCCGTACCCGGAAGAATCGGGTCATGAGCGCCGTCACGGCGCTGTTCGCCAGCACGATGACGAGCAAGCCCACGAGTCCCACGACGCTGACCATACGGTCGTTACGACGGCGACGCTCTTTGCGGTGTCGGAACGGCCTCACTCCAGACAGATGTACGTCCGCGTGTCGGCGACGCCCTCTAAGTCCCGCACGCGCGTCGCCACCGACTGCATCACGTCGTACACCTCGTCGCCGCTCGCCTCCGCGATGATGTCGTACTGCCCGGCGACGATGTGCGCCTCGGTGATGCCCTCGGACTGGCGCACCGCCTCTAAGAGTTCGTCGGACTTGCCCGCCGCCGTCTTGACCATGATGAACGCCGTGACCATACTGTGCGATGATGTACCATGCCACCAAAAAGTTTCCCGCGTTCGCCCCTTCGCTACCGGTCCGTCCGTCGGGATACTTTTATTCATCCCCGTGTCTTACGACTGGACATGCGATTTGTTATCGTGGGTGCAGGCCGCGTCGGCCTCCGAACCGCACGCGTGCTGCAAGAGAGCGGACACCACGTCGTCCTCATCGAACAGGACGAGGGAGCCGTCGAGCGGGCCCAGACCGCCGGCTTCGAGGTCATCGAGGGCGACGGCGCCATCGAGGACACGCTGTCGCTCGCCGACCTCGACTCGGCCGACGCGGTCGGCGCGCTCACCGGCGACCTGAACGACAACTTCGTCGCCTGCATGATCGGCAAACAGCACGGCTGTCGAACGGTCATGCGCATCGACGAGGACTACCGCGAGGAGATCTACAAGCGCTACGCCGACGACGTGGACGAGGTCATCTACCCCGAGCGACTCGGCGCGATCGCCGCGAAGAACGCGCTGTTAGGCGGGAACATCCGCGCCGTCGCGGACGTGGCACAGAACCTCCAACTCGTCGAGTTCACCATCACGGACGCCTCGCCGATGAACGGCTACTCCCTCTCGGAACTGGAACTGCCCGCCAACGCCCGGCTCCTCGCCCACGGCAAGGGCGAGACCGCGCTGACGATTCCGGACCCGGACGAGACGCTCGAAGAGGGCGACCACGTCGTCGTCCTCGCGGGCTTCGACACCCTCGGCGACGTCCGGAGCATCGTCGCCGGTGAATCCGGCCGCGCGACCGCACTCGGAGGTGCCTGAGATGGTCACTGCATACATCATGGTCAAAGCCCACACCGGCGACGCCGACCGTCTGAAAAGCGAGATCGAAGCCATCGACGGCGTGCAGGAGGCTCACATCGTCGCCGGCGACGTCGACCTCATCGCCAAGGTGAGCGTCGATACGCCCGCGGAGGTCAAGGACGTCGCCGCGACCCACATCCAGGACATCGAGGGCGTCGAGAGCACGCAGACGTACATCGCCATGGACTAAATTTTACTGCGTCGGGTTTCCTCGCGTCGCGGTGCGACGCTGCGGGAACCTCTCCTTGCAAAATTTAGTACAAAACTCCCGGGCGCTCGTTTCACTCGCGCCCGGCGAACCGCCTCGCTTCGCTCGGCGGATGCGGGTGCTACGAAAACGTCCCGGTGATCTACAGCGGCGTTCCGCCGCGCGTCCCCTCGCTGCCGCCGGTGCTCGCCGAGTCCATCAGCTCGGCGACGGTGCCGACGTAGTCGTAGCCGGGGACGATCCCCTCGACGTAGGTCCCCTCCACGTACTCGACGAACGTTTTCGCCACGTCGGCGGCCTGCCGCTCGCCGCCGAGGCTGAACCGGTAGGTGACGACGATTTCCTCGCCGTCGCGCTCGACCGCGTACTCGTCGAGTTCGACGGCGGTTCGCGTCGCCTTGGGCGCGTCTTCGAGGCGGCGCTCCAGCGTGTCGAACCAACCGTCACGAACGGCCGCTCCCACGTCGTCGGCCGTCGCGGCCTGTAACGTCGGCGCTCTGACCGTCACCTCGTAGTTCGTCTCCCACGTCTCGCCCTCGCTGGCGGTCACGCGACCGCTGAAGCTCGTCGTCTCGAGGGTATAGCCCCCGTCGCTCTCGGCGAATCCCTCGCGGCTCTCGAAGGCGTCGGCAACGTCCGGTGGAACGTCGGTCATTGGAACGCTATAGCCGTCTGCGCCGGAAAAGCGCGTCGTCTCGCCGAACCGCCCCCGACCGCGTCGTCACGTCCGCTGTTCCCGACCGACGCCTCGGAGTTCGAAGCGCGCGCCGCCCGCCTCGCTCTCGAGCACGTCTACCTCCCAATCGTACGCGGCCGCTAACTCGCTGACGAACGCCAGGCCGAGCCCGGCCCCGCCCCCGTCGGCCGCAGTCGTATAGCCCGCCTGGAACACGGTCTCGCGTTCGTCCGGCGGGATGCCCGCCCCGTCGTCTTCGACGTAGAACCCGGTCGGGAGTCCGCCCACGGTGACGGTGACGTCCGGACCGCCGTGCTGGAGCGCGTTCTCGAAGAGGTTCCGTAGGAGATGTCTGAGGTACGTCTCGTCGGCCGCGACCGTGCAGTCGCCGTCGGTCTCCAGGGTCCCGTCGGCCGTGTCGATCTCCTCCCAGACGTCCCGCGCGACCGGTAGGAGCCGGAGCGTAGTCCGGTCGCTGACCGCCTCCTCTCCCCGGGTCAGCACCAGCATGACGTTTATCATGTCCTCGATGCGGTCGAACGCCTCTTCGACGTACTCGACCGCTTCCGAGTCCGGCTGTGAGGAGAGCTGTTGCGCGTAAATCTGCCCGATCGCGACCGGGTTTCTGAGCTCGTGGGCGAGCATGCTGGCGAAGCTCTCCAGCCGCTCGTTCGACTGCTCCAGTTGCCGCTGATACGCCCGGCGGTCGGTGACGTCCTGTGACAGCCCCAGCGCCGCGAAGACCTCGCCGTCGTCGTCGCGGACCGGATGGAAGTGGAACTGGTACGTCTCGTCGCCGACCGACTCCTCGAACGCGGATATTTCGCCGTCGAGTGCGGCTCGGTAGCGGGGAACGACGACGTCCGCCAGTTCCGCCGGCAACGCGTCCCGGAGCAGTTCCCCCTCCAGTTCCGTTCTCGTCACGCCGGAGTCCCCCTCCGGCGTCCCGCCGAACGTGACGTACCGGAGGTCGCGATTCACCAACGCGACGGCCCCGTTCGGGAAGTTCTCGACCAGCGTCCGGTACCAGGACCGATGCTCTTCGAGTTCGCGTTCGCGCTCCTTCCGCGTCGTGATATCCGAGATGATCCCCTCCAGCAGCACCAGTTCGCCGTCGTCGTCGAAGATGCCGCGCCCGTGGCTCCTGACCCACCGTCGCTCGCCGCCGACGGTCTCGATGCGATAGGTGATGGAGAACGGCTCTCGGTCGGTGACGGCGGTCTGGGTCCCCTCCCAGACGGCTTCGCGGTCGGCGTCGACGATGACGTCCTCGCCCCACACGACCTCGTCGCGTTCGACCGCGTCGGGCGCGTAGCCCGTGAGATCGCGGCAGGCGTCGCTGACGAACTCCATCGGCCACCCCCGCTCGTTCCGGCACCGATACACCATGCCCGGGACGTTCTCCATGAGCCGCGAGAGCTGTTCCTCGCGCTCTCGAAGTGCCCGCGTCTGCGATTTCCGTTCGGAGATGTCGCGGAAGTACACCGACAGGCCGGTCTCGGAGGGATACGCGTTGATCTCGTACCACGCGTCGAGCGGCTCGGGATAGTAAAACTCGAACACGGTCGGCTCCTGTGTCTCCATCGCGGCGTGGTACTCCGATTTCAACTTCGAGTCCGCCGCCCACTCGAACACCTCCCAGACGTTTTCGCCGACCAGCCCTTCGCCCCGATAGTCGATGAGCTCCTCCGCGCGCTCGTTGACGTACGTGAACCGCCAATCGGTGTCGAGCGCGTAGAAGGCGTCCGAAATCCGGTCGAAGACGTCCCGCAGTTCGGTCGTGAGGTGATCGTGTCTCGCCTCCACGGGTAGCAACTCCTCGACCGCACCGAGGGACCGACTCTCCGTCGCGGGCCGCCACCACACTCGCTGTCCCGCTTCGACCGCCTTACTGCGGAGTTCGCCTCGCTCGACCAGTTCTTCGAGCCGGTTCCGAGCCGTGTCACGCTGACAGCCGAGACGGTCGGCGACCTCGCCCGCCGTCACGGGTTCCCGAGCCGCACCTGCGGCGTCACAGGCACCGAGCACGTCGTCGGGCGTGATTCGGCCGGGATTCATTTCCCTGCTTTCCGCGCGTGAGGGTTAAAAGTCCGTTGCAGGTCCAGACAAGGTGGCGGCCGTCGTGTCGCGGTATCGAAACCTACCGCTCGATCCCTCGTCGGAAGTCGCGAGGGATGGGATTCTCACTCGATGCCAGACTTTGCTTCGCTCGGTCTGCCGTAGTTCGAATCTCAACGGCTGCATCTGCGGCTCACGGAGTGTTCGCCGCAAAAGTGCGAGGGATGGGATTCGAACCCGAAGCAAATCTTCACTGCGTTCAGATTTCCGTGATTCGAACCCATCCGGACGATTCGGCGCGGCGCGGAGTTGCGCCGCGCACTCATGCGAGGGATGGGATTCGAACCGAAATCAGACGTGCTCGCTCTGCTCACGGCTACGCCGTTCGCTTCGCGGTTCTCGCTTCGCTCGAACCGCGCACCCGCTGCGCGCGACTGATAGGCTTCGAATCGCCATCGGTTAGATTTTCACGACTCTCACGTTCGTTCGAGTCGGAAAATGCGAGGGATGGGATTCGAACCCATGGACCCCTACGGGAGCGGGTCTTAAGCCCACCGCCATTGGCCAGGCTAGGCGACCCTCGCGCACTCGCCCCTCCACGCCGGAGGGGAAAACGGGTTTCGATTACCAGTCGACCGAGAGGGTGCCGTCGCCGTGGGGATCGGGGGCGATCTCCTCGTCGGTTCGGCGGTCGACGACGTGGATAACGCCGCGGTCCTTCTTGGCCGGACAGACCTCGGCGGCTCTGACGTTGTGGTCGAGTTCGTCCTCGCCGAAGAAGTACGTCTCGGGCTTCGCGATGCCGGTATCGAGATCCAGCGACCAGTTCTCGGAGACCTCGGCGCACTTGCCCGCGCCGAAGCACTTGTTGGCCTCGAAGATGAGCTTGTAGGGCTTCTCCTCGACGGGCGGACCGCCCTGTTCGCCGATCTCGCTCGGGTCGACTGGCTCGTCGGCCTCTGTCATGTCACGCGGTTTGTCTCGAACGACCTTTCGACTGTCGATTCCGCGCGGGCGAGCGACTCACCCGCTCCAGCCGCCCGCGACGTCGTCGGTGATGCGGCTTCGCCACGTGCCGAAGGCGGCCTCGCAGTCCGCCTTCTCCTCGATGTGTGCGACGAAGCCGGCTCCCGGCGAGTCCAGCGCGTCGTCACAGAACGGACAGCGGTTCGGGTCGCTCCACGTCTCGGTAGTGGACATACACGGCAGTCCCCATCGGTAGTATATAAATTTCGGCTGAAAGGACACATATTACTCATTATGAGATTATATACCACTAATACGATTATGACTGATTGTGCCAAGCTCGGGAAAGAGGCGGATAAGAGAGCGCTATCCAGTCTAGATCCGCTTTCGAGGTGCACAGCGGCTCTCTATACGCCCTAATATTCGTATATCGATATTATAATAACTCTCATATACCGCGAGTGGCTCTCATCCGGTAATGGCAACGCACCAGCGAACCGCGGTCGAATCGTACCGATGTCCCGAATGCAGCGACGTACTCATGATGGTCGACTCCCCCTGTGAGTGCGGATACGTCCCGCGACGGAGCGCCGACTGAGACTCGGCGCAACGGATGAGCGGGGCCTCGCCCCGCATCACTATCCTCACCTCAGCGTCGTTACGTCGTCGCCGACGGCGATCGTCTTTTCTCGGTCGGTCTCCGGAACGCGAGCGATGAGCATCAGCGTGTAAAAGTGGTCGAAGGCGTCCCGATCGGCCCATTCGGGGAACGTCTCGCGTCGACGTTCGACGAACCGTTCGCGGAACTCCGGCGTCGGTTCGCCGGTGTCCGGGTCTCGCTCGGGGACGACACAGCGACCGCAGGGGGTGACGCCCTCGACGCGAACGTCGCCGGCCTCGAACGCCGGGGCGTCCTCTCCGACGAACCGATCCTCCCAGAAGGCTTCGACGTCGCCGACCTCGATATTCGCGCGGAGGCGGCGGCGCGCCCCCTCGACGGTCACGTCGTCGAACCAGGACGCGACCGCTTCGAGGGTCGCCGTGCTGATGACCGACGGCCCCATCTCCCGCCGGTCGACGTGACCGAGAGCGGTGTCCCGGGCCAGCGTCACGTCGAGACCGAACACCTCGCCGAACCAGTCGGCGGCCCGCTCGCGGCCCGACGCGGTCGCCAGTTCGAACTGTTCGGCCCCGACGTTCGGGACGGTCACGTCGAGCGTTCGCGTCTCGGGGTCGTAGGAACTCTCGACAGCGTGGACGCGGTCGGTCCGCTTGCCGTTGACCACGTCGCCGTCGGCGTCTAATAGTGCGAACTCCCGGTCGTGGGCGAGCGTGCCGCCCGAGAGCACGCGCGAACGTTCCACGTCACGACCGTCCAGTGCCTTCACCGGGTAGACGGTGAGTCGCTCGATGTGTGCCACTGACCGGTCGAAGGCCCGCCGCGATGATAGCCGTTACCCACGCGGATCAGAAGCGCCGGAGCAACTGGCGGACCCGCGAAGTCACCGGCAGCGCTCGCTTGGCCATGATGACGGTTCCGTCGGCCTCTCGTCCGACCGTCTCCGGGATGTCCCCGAACACCAGCTGTTCGAGGACGCTCTCGCGGGTCGCCCCGATGATGGTCAGGTCGTGGTCGCCCGAGGCATCGATGATGGCCTCAGCGACGTCGTCGCTCTCGACCTGTTTCTGCTCGGTCTGCACGTCGTCGAGTAGCCGCGCCGTCTTGTCCAGAACGCGGTCGGACGCGACGGGCGTGCCCTCGCCGGGCGCGACGACGCGGAGCGTCGTGACAGTCGCACCAGTGGTGTGGGCGATGGCCCGCGCGACGGCGGCGGCGTACTCGGCGTGGGGGCCGCCCGCGGTCGGGAGGAGGATGGACTCCGGCGCGCCCTTCGGCCCGATTCGCTCGACGAGCACGTCGCAGTCGGCCTCCTTGACGACGGTGTCGACGGTCGTGCCGAGCACCGCGTCACGGCGACGCTGGAGGCGGCCGCGCCACCCCAGCAACACCGCGTCGGACCCATGCTGGGTCACGGTGTGAGTGATCGCCTCGTCGACGTGGTGACCGACCCGGACGATGCCGTGGACCGGCACGTCCTCGTCACCGCCGCCGGCGTCGACGGCCATCGCCTGTCTGAGCAGTTCGTGGCGTTCCCGTGCCGTCGCGCGCCCCTCGGAGAGCGGCGTCTGTTCGGGCAGCGAGACGACCGAGAGGACGAGGACTTCGCCGCCTCGATCGGCCGCGATGTCGCGGGCGGTTCGCATCAACTGCTCGACGTGGTTGGGGTTCGCGATGGGAACGAGGATCTGGTACTCCCGCCCGTCGGTGTCGGTCTCCTCGACGACAGTCGGCGTCTGCTGTTCGATTTCTGCCTCCGATGTCGACCCGATGAGACCGACCCACATGAGGACGCCGATACCTTCGGCGGCCAACCCGAGCGCGAACGCTCCCGGTTCGACGTTGACGATGAGGACGAGGTTCGCGATGATCGCGACAACTGGCACGTACGGCACTGCGGGGACGGTGAACCCGCGGTCGATGTCGGGGTACTTCTGCCGGGAGCGGATGATGGCGAAGTTCACGACGATGAGGCCGGTCAGCAGCATGAAGTCCGCGAAGTGGGCGATGGCCTCGATGCCCATGTGGAACTCGACGAGCCCCGTCTCGATGGTCGTCGTCCCGAACGCGAGACCGGGGAGGACGGTGAAGAAGAAGATGAAGAACGTGATCATCCCGCCGGTCAGCAACACCGACCAGTAGGGCGTGTTGAACCGCGGGTGGAGGTTCTCGAACCGGTCGGGGAGGTGGTCGCGTCGGCTCATCGCTAGTTTGACCCGCGACCCCGCCAGCACGGTGGCGTTAGCCGCGGACAGCATCGAGAACAGCGCCCCGACGATGATGACGTAGAAGCCGACGTTTCCCAGATAGAACGAGGCCGCATAGCCCATCGCCAGTTCGCCGTTCTCGGCGATGTACGACCGTGCGCCGGCCGCGTCGGAGACGTCGCCGACGACGTCGATGAGGAGGTCGAGGTACTCCGGGTTGTTGATGGCCAGCGTCACGACGAGGACGACCAGCGCGTAGACGACAGTGACGAACCCCATCGAGAAGAAGATCGCGCGCGGGATGTTCTTGCCCGGTTCCTCTATCTCTTCGGCGTTGGTCGCGATCGCTTCGAAGCCGAAGAACGTGATGAAGACCAGCGCGGACGTGAGACCGATATCGCGGTACTTCGTGAGGTTCTCCGTGACGGACTGTTGGATCGTGGTCGCACTGAACGCCTGCAGGCCGCCGTAGAGAAAGACGACGATGAGACTGACTTTCAGCGCGGTGACGGCGATCTGGAACTGGCCGGACTCCTCGGTTCCTTTCAGGTTCAGGCTCACGAGCAGGCCGAGGATGACGAGTCCGGATATCCAGAACGGGAGCGTCTCCTGGAGGCCCTGCGAGAACAGCGGGACGATGAAGCGGTCGAACCAGTCTGAGAAGGAGGCCAAGTAGAACGCGGCGCTGGCGGGGTAGCCGAGAATCATCGACCACCCGACGATGTACGTCAGGTCCGAGTCGAACGTGTTCGAGACGTACGCGTAGCCGCCGCCGGACTCGGGATATATCGAGGCGAATTCGGCGTAGGCGAAGGCGGTAAAGGACGCGACGACGGCCGCGATCACGAACGCGACGATAGCCATCGCGCCGACGTTGCTGACGGCGAGTCCCGATAGCACGAATATCCCCGCGGCGATCATCGTCCCGACCCCGAGCGCGACGGCGCCGACGATGCCGATGTCTCGGTCCATCTCCGTCTCGACGCTAGTCCCCTCTCGACTCACATCCCCTATCTGACTTCGACCGAGTATAAGACTTGGTGCCCGTCGAAATCCCGGAAAACGATAACGTTACGTGAAGGCTGGGAGAATGCCTGTCCAGACGACTAATGGTCGAGCACACCCGGACCCTGGACTTCAAGATAGCGTTCGCCATCGGTCTCGGGACGATGATCGCCGCGGGGATCTTCTCGCTCTCAGGGACCGCCGTGGCGGCCATCGGCTCCAGCGCCGTCATCGCCTTCGTCATCGCCGCGGTCATCGCGGGCGTGACGGCGGCGGCGTACTCCGAGTTCGCCTCCATCTACTCCGAGAACGGCGGCGGCTACCTGTTCTGTTCGCGGACCTTCGAGGACCGCGACCTCTTGACCTACGCCATCGGGATGTCGCTGTTCCTGGGCTACACCGGGACGACGGCGTTCTACCTGGCCACGATGGACGAGTGGTTCTTCGAGTTCGTCCTGCCGGAGTGGCTCCACTTTCTCCCCCACGGGACGACCGGCGTCCTCGCGGCGCTCCTCTTGGGCGCGCTGAACGCGCAGGGGACCGAGGAGAGCGGCGGGTTCCAACTCGTCGTCACCGGCGCGAAGGTCGCCGTGCTGTTCGCGTTCATCGGCGGCGCGTTCGCCTTCCGCGGCCCCTCCACGGCGGTCGGGAACTTCGCCGCCAACTTCGGCGGCGGCCCCATCGACATTCTCACCATCTCCGCGCTCGCGTTCATCACCTTCTTCGGCTTCTCGGCCATCGCGGCCAGCGCCGGGGAGATCATCGAACCCCAGAAGACGGTCCCCCGGGCCATCGCGGCGAGCATGGTCACGGTCACGGTGCTGTACGCGTTCGTCATTATCGCGATGGTGAACTCGCCGGTTCCGGCCGAAGTCATCGCCCGGCAGGGCGAGACGGCGATGGGGGAAGTCGCCGCCGGCTTCCTCGGTCCCATCGGTCGCTCGCTCATCGTCGCCGGGGCCATCTTCTCGATGGTGTCGGCTTCGAACGCCTCGATTCTCGCGGCCAGCAGCATCGGGTCACTGATGGGCCGGCAGGGACAGGCCCCGCGTCGCTTCTCTCGCATCCACCGGAAGTACGGCACGCCCTTCTGGAGCATCGTCACCGCGACAGTGGTGATCGTCGCGCTCATCGTCCTCTTCATCGCGGTCTTCCCGGCGGAGGGCGGCCTGGTGCCGTTCGACCTCACGATATCGCTCCCGCTTCTCGGCTCGCTCGCGCTGACGAATCTCGGCCTCGAAGCGCTGACCGGGTTCGCCACGCTGAACCTCCTGATGCCGCTCGCCGTGGTCAACGTCGCGCTGATCTACTCGCGGCAGAAGCTCCCCGACATCACGCGCGGGTTCGAGGTTCCCGGCGTCCCGGTGGTGCCGATCATCGGCGTGCTGGCGAACATCGGCCTCATCTACAACCTCCCGCGCATCGGCGTCGTGGTCGGACTCATCATGACCGCGACGCTCGTCGTCGCCTATCTCCTCTGGGGCGGCGCGCCGGAGACCGACGACCTCCTCCGAGAGGTCGTCCCCGAATCGGGACCGTCGGCGACCGCGAACGGCACGGGCGAAGCGGAGGGAGACGTGTTCCGCGTCCTCATCCCCGTCGCTCGGCCGGACCGGGCGCTCCGATACGTCCGTCTCGCGGGCGCGCTCGCGGCGGTATCGGACGAACGACCGCTGATCCACGTCCTCAACGTCACGCAGGTGCCCGACCAGACGCCGTGGGAGACGGTACAGGACACCGCTCGCGGCCGCACCGAACGCATCCAGGACGAACTCGACAGTTCGGACGTGGGCGTCGACTACACCGTCGAGGGCCACACCTGTCGGGACGTGGCGTTCGACATCGTCCAGACCGCCCGCGACGACGGGGCCGACCTCATCCTGATGGGGTACCCCGAGCGCCATCACGACGTGACCGAGACGGTCGAACGCGAAGCCCCCTGTGACGTGTTCTTCGCCGGCCAGACGGCGTCGGCCGAGGACTTAGACGTCATCAACATCGGCGCCGGCGGCGGCCCGCACCACCAGGCGCTGCTGCCGCTCGTGAACGCGCTCGGACAGCACGGCAGCGAACTCCACCTCATCAACGTCTCCTCGGGCGAACGCGGCACCGACGAGACCCCCGGCGCGACGCTCGACGCACTGGAGGGCGTCGAGCGGACGGAGGTCCACAACGTCACCGCCAGCTCCGTCGCGGCCGGGCTCGTCGAGACGGCGGCCGAGAACGGGGGTATCCTCGTCGTCGGCGCGTCCCGGGACCGCTGGCTCAGACAGGCGCTGTTCGGCAGCACGCCCGACGAGGTGATCGCGCTGGCCGCGGAGATGGACGTGCCGGTGCTCGTCTACGCCAGCGAGACGGGCGTCTCCGACAGGGTGAGCGAACGGCTGTTCCCGGTCGTGCGGTACGTCAGAAAGCGGCTGCCGCTCACGGGGTCGAAACAGAGCGGCAGTCCGAACCGGAGCTAGAGCGGCTGTTTTCGCGGTCTCTCAGCCTCTCAGCGACTGATCTCGACGGATTCGAGGAGGATGTCGGAGGTCGGCGCGTCGTTCATGTCCGTGTCGGCCTCGGCGATGGACTCGACGACGTCCATGCCGTCGACGACCTTCCCGAAGACGGCGTGCTTCCCGTCGAGGTGCGGCTGGGCACCGAGTGTGATGAAGAACTGCGAACCGTTGGTGTCGGGGCCGCGGTTAGCCATGCTGACGACGCCCGCGCCGTCGTGCGAGAGGTCGTCGTCGAACTCGTCGTCGAAGGTGTAGCCGGGGCCGCCGCGGCCGGTCCCGGTCGGGTCGCCCATCTGGACCATGAAGTCGTCGATGATGCGGTGGATCTCGATGTCCGTGTAGAGCGGGTCGATCCGCTTCTCGCCGGAGTCGGGGTCCTCCCACGCGCCGGTGCCGGGTCCGACCTCCGCCTCGTCGTAGTCGTCCGCGCCCTCGGAGAGGCCGACGAAGTTCTCGACGGTGTTCGGGACCTCGTCCTCGAACAGTTCGATCTCGATATCGCCCTCGGTAGTGTGAAGCGTCGCGGTCAGGTCGCTCATACCCGGCCGGACGGCAGCACGGCAGAAAAGCCTGCCCCTCACCGCTCGGGAACCGCCGCGTCGGGCCGGACGGGTCTCAGGATAGATGTGAGAGCAGATGCTCGCTCACGCGGTCGGGCGCGTCGAACTGCACCCAGTGGCTCGCGTCGGGGAGCCGTTCGATCCGGATGTCTGCCACCCACTCGTCGAGGCCCTCGGTGAGGCGAACGTCGAGCATCCCGTCTCGCTCGCCCCAGACCAGCAGCGTCGGCACCTCGACGGACGCCTCGCCGAGACCGCCCCGCGTGAGCGTCA
This sequence comes from Haloarcula limicola, assembly GCF_010119205.1. Lineage (NCBI taxonomy): Archaea > Methanobacteriati > Methanobacteriota > Halobacteria > Halobacteriales > Haloarculaceae > Haloarcula > Haloarcula limicola. Next base: position 166,943 of record NZ_WRXM01000002.1, on the reverse strand, counting down.
GTCGCGCGTTCCGGCGGAACAGCGACCGGTAGTAGTTGACGGCCGCCGTCAGCGCGCCCGGTCGGTCGAGCGCGGCCTCGTATCGCTCGATATCCGTCTCGGTGAACGCGTCCGGTCGGACGGGCTTCTCGCGGAGCATTCGCTCCAGGGCGGCGAAGTCGTCGTGCCGCAGGCTCCATTCGGGGACGCGCGGCACCTGGAAGGCGAAGGCGTACCACGACTTCGCCAGCTGGGCGGGCGAGCGCCGGAGTGCCCGCTCGTACCGCGCGGGGTGGGGCGCGTTCAGCACGGCCAATCGGTCCACGAGGCCGGGGCGATCGATGGCGGTCTGCCACGCGACGAGGCCGCCCCAGTCGTGGCCGACGACGTGTGCGCTCTCGCGGCCGAACGCCCGAACCGCTCCCGCCACGTCGCTCACCAGTTCGTCGACGTGATAGGCGTCGACGCCGTCGGGCTTCTCCGAGCGGTTGTATCCGCGCATGTCCGGCGCGACGACGCGATAGCCCGCCTCGGCCAGCGCCGGGATCTGGTGGTGCCACGCGTACCAGAACTCCGGGAAGCCGTGGAGGAGGACGACCAACTCGCCGTCTTCGGGGCCCGCGGTGACGGCGTGCAACTCCACGCCGTTCGTCTCGACGGTCTCGTGAGACCACGCCTCGCCGTCGGCGGGGACGGTCCACTCGGTGGCGGCCGCGTCGGTGGCTGGCATCGGTCGACGTTAGCGGCGGGCGGGGTTGTGGGTTTCGTCGGCGCGACGGCCCGCCGCTCACTCTCGCAGGAGTCGGAAGCCGATGTCCCGGCCGCGGTCCGCGCTGAGGTGGATCCAGAGGCGCGCGAGGTGTTCGAGGTGGGTCGCGGCCCCGAGGTCGCCGGCGACGAGGGGGTCGAAACCGAGGTCGGCGGCGAGCGTCGTCACCGTCTCGCGGGCCGATCGGTCGTCGCCGGCGACGAACATGGTCGCCCGCTCCCCGTCGATCTCGGGGGCCGTCATCCGCTCCGCGCCGATGGTGTTGAACGCCTTGACGACGCGGGCGTCGGGGGCCGCGTCGGCGACGCGAGCGGCCAGCGACCGCTCGGCCGTCGCCTCGGGGTACTCGTTGGTCGCGTCTATCACGGGCTTCGCTCGGAGGTGTCCGGCGAGGTCGGCCGCGACGACCGGCGCGGCGCCGCCCGGCACCGCGAGGACGACCACCTCGCCGTCCTCGGCGGCCTGCCCCTGCGGTTCGACGGCCACCTCGTCGCCGACCGCTCCGAGCCCGTTCGGCGGCGAATCCGGCGTGCGAGAGCCGAGGACGACGTCGTGGCCCGCGCCGACGAAGCCGCGGGCGAGAGCGGTGCCGACGTTTCCGGTACCGATGATACCGATGCGCATACTTCGAGTAGGGGGAACGGAACGAAAAGCGTTCGTGCGGGTCTCGACGCCGCCGGCGGGACCCCGCGTCAGAAGTCCCGCAGCGCTTCGAGCGCCTCGGCCGCGCTGCCGTCCTCGATGGCCCCTCGGGCCTGTTCTAGACCGTCCTCGATGCTGTCGGCGTCCTCGCGGGCGTAGATACGCAGGGCGGCGTTGAGCGCGACGGCGTCGGCGAAGCCGTCGGTTCGCTCGCCGGTCAGGACTGCCTCGGTGACGGCGGCGGAGTCGCCGGCCACGTCGTCGACTTCGAGGTCCTCGCTCGTCACGTCCATGCCGTAGTCGCCGGTGCGGATCTCGAAGTCGGCGATGTCCTCGTCGTCCGAATCGCCGCCCTCGACGGGCCACTCGGCGACCACCGTCTCGCCGGGGCGCACGTCGTCGTAGCCCTCCATCCCCTGGAAGAACAGGGCGCGCGAGACGGTGCTGGTCTCGGCGTTCTTGAGGGTGCGAACCATCTTCTTGGCGAACGGCAGGTGATAGAAGCTACCGAGGTGGACGCCGGCGTTGGCGGGGTTGGCGAGCGTCTCGACGGTGTTGACGAAGGTCCGGACGCCCATCATGTCACGGCGTTCGGACAGTTTCTCGATACCGGGGTTGAACCGGGGCTGGTAGTAGAAGCCGAAGCCGACTTCGTCGACCATCCCGGCGCTGTCTTCGGGTTCGAGGTCGGTGCGGACGCCGAGTTCGTCCAGCACGTGCTTGTAGGCGTCCTGTTTCTGGGTCGGGACGCGGTCGCCCGAGTGGACGACGACGGGCGTCCCGGCGGCGGCGGCGACGAGGCCGGCCCCGACGCCGAAGATGGCCGACCGGCCCTTGCCGTCGTAGTTCGCGCCGCAGTCGACGGGGTCGGCGTCGGGTTCGGCGGTGACGACGGACTCCTCGCGCATCACGTCGACGTACGCCCCCAGTTCCTCGGGGTTGTTGCGCTTCCAGCGGTTGGCGAGCCAGAACGCGCCCAGCGTCGTGTGATCCGGTTCCCCGGCGAGGATGCGCCGGAAGGCCTCGCTGGCCTGCTCGCGAGTCATGTCGTCGGCGGACTTGTGTCCGGAGCCGACGACTTCCGTCATCAGCCGCTTGAGCGGCCAGTCGCCGTACTCAGGGGTCGTTTGTGCCATAGGAGGGACTTCGACACGGAGTTTGAAAGCCCCTGTGTTTCCCTCGCATATTGTGACGGCGACGGCCCGAAAGTGATACCAGTATTCGCTCCTAAGCCCGGCCAATGAGCCTTCCGTCGGGCGACTGGCGCGAGCGCATCGACGACGTGGACGCCGCGCTGGTCGACGGCTTCCAGAGCGACTTCCCGGTGTGTGAACGCCCCTTCGAGGCGGTGGGTGAGCAGTTAGGTATCACGGGCGAGGAGGCCCTCGAACGGGTCGAGCGCCTGCACGACGAGCGGATCTTCCGGCGGTTCGGTCCAGTACTAAATCCGCCGGTCATCGGCTCGTCGACGCTCGCGGCGGTTTCGGTCCCGCCGGAGCGATTCGACGAGGTGGCCGCCGTCGTCAACGACTACCGGCAGGTGAACCACAACTACGCCCGCGACCACGAGTGGAACATGTGGTTCGTCGTCACCGCCGGCTCCCGCGACCGGCGCGACGAGATCCTCGCCGACATCGAGGACCGTACGGGCTGTGAGGTGCTGGTCTTGCCGATGCTGACCGACTACTACATCGACCTCGAATTTCCGGTGGTCAACGGCGACAGGTTCGCCAGGGAGACGCGCCCCGAGGGCGGGTCTCCGGATGGGCGAGCGGCCGATAGGCCGCGAGTTCGCGAGTCCATCGAGGGGACCGACGCCAGCGCGACCCGGATCAGCGAGGACGCCGCGGCCGACCTCACGGCGCTGGACAGGCGGCTCCTGCTGGCGATCCAGGAGGGGTTCCCGCTCTCGGAGACGCCGTACCGCGATGTCGCGACGGCTATCGACGCGGACGTTGCCGACGTGCTCGCCGCCGTCCGGAAGCTCCGCGAGACGGGCTGTATCAAGCGCGTCGGTTGTGTCGTCAACCACGTCACGACCGGCTTCGACAACAACTGCATGGTCGTCTGGGACGTCCCAGACGAGCAGTTGGACGAGCGCGGCGAGCGCGTCGGCGCGTTACCGTCCGTCACGCTCTGTTATCACCGACCGCGTCGGCCCGAACAGAACTGGCCGTACAACCTTTTCACCATGATTCACGGCCGGGACGCCGACGCCGTCGACGAGCGGATCGACGAACTGGCGGCGGAGTTCCTGCCGTACGACCACGACCGCCTCTACTCGACGGCTACGCTGAAGCAGACTGGCGCGCAGTACGACGACATCGTCGGGGAGTAATCGTCGGCAGTTCCGAAGCGAGCGTAGTTTCTCCGGTTCGAGGTCGGGACTCGGAACTGACGGTTAACTGACGGGTAGCGGAACGCTTTTATCATCATTTGACACACCGATAGGTGGACAGATGACAACCGGTGGGGAAGACACGATTCTCGTCGTCGACGACGAGGCCGACGTCGCCGACGCGTACGCCGCACAGCTCCGCGAGCGATACGCCGTCGAGACGGCGTATAGCGGCGAGTCGGCGCTTGACGCCCTCGACGAGTCGGTCGACGTGGTGCTGCTCGACCGTCGGATGCCGGGGGTCTCCGGGGACGAGGTGCTGTCGACTATCCGCGAGCGAGGGCCTGGGATGCGAGTGGCGATGGTGACGGCGGTCGAACCGGGCTTCGACATCGTCGAGATGCCCTTCGACGACTACGTCGTCAAGCCGGTCTCGCGGGGCGCGTTGTACGAGACGATAGAGCATCTCATGCGGTGTGCCACCTACGAAAAGCGGATACGAGAGTACTACGCGCTGACGGGGAAACGCGCGGCGCTGGTGGCGAACAAGTCCCAGGCCGAACTCGCCACGAGCGAGGCGTTCCAGTCCCTCGAACGGGAGATCGACGCCGTCCGGGAGACCCTCGACGACGTCACCGCGGGGTTCGACGAGACCGACTTCGAAGCCGTGTTCCGCGACCTGAACCGGGCGTCGCCGGCGACGGAGTGACCTGGACGAGCGCATCCGGCCGCCGAAACCGCGGGTTTCGAAAGCCCTAACCCGGTCTCTTCCATAACCGTGTTCAATGAGCCAGCAACTGCCGGACGTGCAGGCGTCGAGTCCGGATGTGACAGTGGGTCTCAACCGCGTCGGCGTGACGGGCGTCGAGAAGCTCGTCAAACTCGGTCGGCGGGACCGCGACCCGATCGTCCTGATGGCCGAGTTCGAGGTGTTCGTCGACCTCCCGTCCTGGCGGAAGGGCGCGGACATGTCCCGCAACATGGAGGTCATCGACGAGACGTTGGAGACCGCGGTCTCCGAGCAGGCCTACCGCGTCGAGGACGTCTGCGGCGACGCCGCCGACCTCCTCTTGGAGAAACACGACTACACGACGAAGGCGGAGGTCCGGATGGAAGCCGAGTACGTCACCCACGAGAAGACCCCCGAGAGCGGGATGGCCACCCAGTCGACGGCCGACATCATCGCCTCGGCGACGGCCACCGAGGAGGGCACCAGCGAGGAGATCGGTGCCCGCGTCACCGGGATGACGGTGTGTCCCTGTTCGCAGGGGATGTCCGCCGCTCGCGCCCGCGAGACGCTCCGCGGTATGAACATCGAGGACGAGGTCATCGACGAGTTCTTAGAGACGATGCCCCAGGCCGGTCACTCCCAGCGGGGCCACGCCACGCTGACGGTCAAGAGCGACGGCGCGCCGGAAGTGGACCTCAACGAACTCATCGAGGTGGCTCGCGATTCGATGAGCGCCCGCATCTACAACCTCGCGAAGCGGCCCGACGAGGACCACATGACCTACGAGGCACACAGGGACGCGAAGTTCGTCGAGGACTGCGTCAGAGCGCTCGCCGAGGGCGTCGTCGAGCACTTCCCGGAGCTCTCCGACGACGCGATCGTCACGATGAAACAGTCCAACGACGAGTCGATCCACCAGCACAACGCCCACGCCGAGCGGGTGGCGGAACTGGGCGACCTCCGTAGCGAACTCGAAACGGCCTGAGAGCGGGCGAAAACGAGCCTGCGCCCGGCGAGCGAGAGCGGGTTCAGGGCGGGTTGATGGTCTGGGCCTCGGCCCAGTGGTCGTCGAAGGCGGCGCTGATATCGGCGGTGAACTCCGGGTCCTTGAGGTCGATGACGCCGAACATCTCGTCGCGACCGAGCGGGTGCGGCACCTCGATGCACACCTCGACGTCGTCGATGAGTTCGAACGTCGTCGTCACGTTGGGACTGGCGCGAGCGCTGTAGTTCTCGTGGGGGCTGAGCCGCTCGTAGTACTCCCGGTTGACCTCCCGCGGGAGGGTCTTGAACAGGTCCGGTCGGACCAGCAGCGACACCTCGACGCCGCGTTCGAGCGCCGATTCGAGTTCGTCGACGATGCGCTCGGTCGCCTCGACGACGTCGACCTGTCTGGCCGGGATCGACCCGACCATGACGATGCGGGAGTCGGCGGCCGCCAGCCGCTCTAAGAGGAGGTCGAGCGTCTCGTCCTGTCCGACGGCGGCCGTCCAGAACGGTTCGTTCACCGGCTCGGCCGACTCCAGTTGTTCCGAGAGGTCCTCGACGATGCCCTCGTACTGGTTCGCCTTCTCCGCGAGCTCCTGTTTCTTGTCGTCTAACAGTCGGTCCAGCGCGGTGTCGGGCTCGACGGCGACGTACTTCTTGGGCCGACTCGCCGTCTGACTCCGCACGAGGTTGTACGTCTCTAAACTGTTCAACACGTCGTAGATGCGCCCCATCGGAACGTCGCTCGCTCGCGAGAGGTCCTTCGCCGTCGTCGGCCCCGTCTCCAGGAGGGACCGGTACGCTCTGGCCTCGTACTCGGAGAGGCCGAGGTCTCTCAGACTCGCCATGTTTCCTAATATTATTCGGGGGGCATAAACTCAGCGAAGGTTTACCGTTTCTCACCGTTGCTCGCGGTTCATAGCCGACCGAATAGCCGCTGGCCGGTCTCCAGGCGGTCGACGGTCGGTCAGTCGCCGGTCAGCGCCGCTTCGAGGTCGGCGGGCGCGGACGCCTCGGCCGTGACGGTCTCGCCCTCGTATCGGCGGGCGGTCCCGTCGCCGTCGGGGTCGGGGACGACCGTCGTCTCGTGGTCGGCCAGCCGGAGCGCCGCCCGGTGCAGGTCGGTGCCGGCCTCGGTGCCGACGACCAGTCGCTGCGGGTCGAGCAGCCGGGCGGCGACGCCGGCGTAGCCGGCCACCTCGACGCCCATCCGCTCGGCCGCGCCGGCGAACGATTCGACGGCCTCGGTCGCCACCTCGCGGTAGCGGTCCTCGCCGGTGAGCGCCGCGAGGTCGACGAGCGCGTCGGCCAGCTCCACCGTGGCGTCAAGCGGGTGGAGCGAGCGCCCACAGAGCCCCGCGCCCGTATCGGGACCGTCGCGGAACGCGCCGGTCCCCTGCTGGCGGTTCTCGATGGTCCAGTCGGCGACGGCCTCGGCCGGGCCGCCCTCGCCGAGGACCTGCCAGCTCGTGGTCAGTCCCTGCAGCAACTGCGCCTGGTCCGAGAGGAGGCCGGCGTCGCTGTCGTCGCCGGCGTAGTGAGCCACTTCGCCCCCTTCGACGAGGGCGTCACAGACGTGATCGCGCGCCCGTCGCGCGTACCGCTCGGCGCGCTCGTCGTCCGTGTAGGCGTGGAACCACAGCAGGCCGTCGATCGCCAGCCCGTTCCGGTCGGCGAACACCGTCTCGTCGACGTGCGGGACCTCGCGGGCCTCTCGTTCGCTCGCGCCGAGCTGGTAGTAGTCGTCGTCGCCGGCCTGACTGGCCGCGAAGGCCTCGCCCGACCAGAGGTCGGTCGTGAGGTACTCGACGGTCCGCCGGGCGGCGTCGCGGTAGGCGTCGGTGCCGGTGTAGCGGTAGCCGTGGGCGAACGCCCGCACGAGCGCCGCGTTCTCGTCTGTGAGCTTCTCCCGGCGCGGGTTCGACCAGTCGCGGCCGGTCCCGTAGCGGAAGAAGCCGCCGTCGTACGTGTCGAGGAGGTGCGTGCGGACGGCTTCGAGCGTGCGCGTCGCCTGGTCGCGGGCGCGCACCAGCGCGAACTCGACAGTTCGGGGAAGCGGGAACTTCACGTCGGTTCCCCAGCCGCCGTATTCCTCGTCGAACGCGCCGAGCAACTGCTCGATCATGTGCTCCTCGATTCGCGGGCGCAGCTCCCCGGCCGGCGGCGCTTCGTCGCGCAACTGCCGCGGGATCGACCCGGCCGCGGCCCCCTTCGCGTCCCAGGACTCCCGGACGCTGTCGAGGATACCGCGGAACCCGTCGGGACCGAGGAACGTCGCGCCGGTGATGACCTCGCCCTCGGGGGTGAGAAACACCGTCGAGGGGAATCCGCCCATGGTGTAGCGTTCGCGCACGCGGGAGTTCCGGTCGGCGTCGACGCGGACCGGGACGAACCCGTCGTTGATGTTCGCCGCGATGCGCGGCTCGCCGAACACGCCGCGGTCCATCGCCCGGCATTCGGGGCTCCAGGCTACCGTCAGCGACAGTAGGACCGGCTTGCCGCTGCCGGCGGCGCGTTCGAACGCCGCCGCCCCCCACTCGCGCCACTCGACTTTCGTCTCCGCCGCGAACTCGTCCATACCGCGTCTCGGTGACGGCCGTACAAAGGCCCTCTCACTCCGGTGAGATTTCCGGCCGCGGCCCCGGCGAAAGACCGATTCCGGCGCAGTCCCAACTCCGAGTATGAGCCCCGAACAGGTCCGGTCGACGCGGCGCGGACCGACGACGCCGGGCGACCGACCGCCCCGCCTCGGTCGGATTCCCCTCCTCGACAACACGCTCTCGATGCTCCGAGACCCGCTCGGCTTCTACGACCGCGTGGGCGCGATGGACGCCGACGTGGTCGGCTACAACGTCGCCGGGACGACGGGCTACTTCCTCACCCACCCGGACCTCGTCGAGGAGGTGCTGGTCACGAACGAGGGCGACTACGAGAAGGGTCGGCTCCTCCGCGACACGCTGGGGGAGTTCATCGGGAAGGGCCTCTTCCTGCTGGAGGGCGAGGAGTGGCAGCGCCAGCGGACCGCCCTCCAACCCGCGTTCTACCGCGAACGGATCGCCACCTACGGCGAGACGATGACCGACTTCACCGCCGAGACCGCCGCCGGGTGGGACGACGGCGACCGCGTCGACCTGCTGCCGGAGATGCAGTCGCTCACGCTCCGCATCCTCGGGAAGACCCTCCTGGACATCGACGTCGAGCGGACCGCCGCGACGCTCGAACCGCTGCTCGACGCGCTTCGGACACGGACTGATCCCAGTTCGCTGTCGGCGTACGTTCCCCTCGGCGTTCCGACGCCGAGCAACCGCCGGATCAAGCGCACCCGCGCGGCCTTCGAGGCGACGCTCGACGAGGTCATCGCCGAGCGGCGGGCCGAGGCCACCGAGACGCGCGAGGCCCGCGACGACGTGCTCTCGCTGTTGCTCTCGCTCGACGAGGAGACGATGGACCGCGAGCGGCTCGGCCACCAACTGCTGACGTTTCTGGTGGCGGGCCACGACACGACGGCGCTGACGCTGACCTACGCGTGGTTCCTGCTCGGGAACCACCCCGAGCGACAGCGCCGCCTCCGCGAGGAACTCGACGAGACGCTCGGCAGATCGGACCCGACGCCCGCCGACCTCTTCGAGTTGCCCTACCTCGACTCGGTGCTGACCGAGGTGTTGCGCCTCTACCCGCCGGCGTTTACGACGTTTCGCCAGCCCACTCGCCCGGTCACGCTCGGCGGGTACGACATCGGAACAGACGCCCAGCTGACGATTCCCCAGTGGCTCGTCCACCGCGACGAGCGGTGGTACGACGCCCCCGATGCCTTCCGCCCCGAGCGCTGGACCGACGAGTTCGAGGCCGACCTGCCCGACTACGCCTACTACCCCTTCGGCGGCGGCCCGCGCCACTGCATCGGTATGCGCTTCGCCCGGATGGAGGCCAAACTCGCCATCGCCACGCTCGCCCAGCGATTTCGCTTCGAGGCGGTGACCGAACCGCCGCTGGACTTGGCGATGCGTATCACGCTCTCGCCGACGGACCCGGTGCGAGCGCGCGTCCGCGAGCGGTAGCGGAGTCGCCCCGCCCGCTTCGCCCAGCGGGTCGCTTTCCGAGGAATCTCGCGTCGCTCGATTCCTCGCTACCTCTCGAAAGGCGTTTGGGGCCGGACCTGCAAGCGAGGGTATGCTCCGGGTCATCGGGCTGTTGTTGCTCATCCCGCTGTTCGACGCGGTACTACTGGTGGCGCTGGCGACGGGGATCATCTATCCGATTCCGCCGCTCGTCGTCGTGGCGCTCGTCGTCCTCACGGCGCTCATCGGCATGCTGCTGGTCCGCGCGGAGGGCCGCGCGACGCTCCAGGCGATCCAGCGGAAACTGGCCAGCGGCGAGGTGCCGACGGACGAACTCATCGACGGCGGCCTGCTCATCGCCGCCGGGGCGTTCTTCCTCACGCCCGGCCTCGTGACGGACTTCGTCGGCCTCCTGCTGGCGGTGCCGCTCACGCGCTACCCGATCCGCGCCGCGACGCGCCGCTGGGTCGTCAGACCCTACATCGACGCCAAGACCGGTGGCTTCGCCAGCGGTCAGGTGTACATCGGCGGCTTCCCCAACGAGGGCGGCCAGGCGACCGGCTCCGACGGCCCGGCCGGCCCGGGCGGTCCGAGCGGCGGGTCGCCGAGCGGTAGCGGTTTCGACGCCGACGACGCCACCGACGTCGACTTCGAGGAACGCGACGGGAACTGACGCCCTGGTGCGGTTTCTCACCCGGGGTTCCGAAACGTTACCCTTTTCTATGCCCCTCGGATACACCAAAACGCGCTCGCCTGGGCCAATAGCTCAATCAGGTTGAGCGCTCGGCTGATAACCGGGAGGTTCGCGGTTCAAATCCGCGTTGGCCCATTTTTCGGATGAACTACGAACGGAGTGAGTCGTGAGTCCGTAAAAATGAACCCGAGCGGATTTGTGCCCTGGAAGTCGCAGCGTCGAGCGTAGCGAGACGAGCGTCTTCCTCCGGTTCACAATCCGCGTTGGCCCATCCACATTTCGGCCGGTTTCTTGCCGGTCGAGAACTGGGGTCACAGCTCCCCAGCCGCCTCATCTCTATATCTCACTGTCGAGAGTCACGTCTTAGAACCCCTCAAACGCCGCCGTCAGGCCGTGCCACGAGCGAAGACCGAGTCTGGGTCGTCGGTTCGGTTCGCTGATAGTCCGTGAACTGCACCTCGACCGTGACCGCTCTCGGCGTATCCTCGGCGATCGCTCGTTGCAGCGTCGCCGAGAGCGACGCGTACTCCCTGTCGGAGGTCCGGCCGACGACGATGGAGACGGTGTCGCTGTCGCCTTTCCGCACCAGTTGCGCGCCGTAGTCGGTCTGGACGTCGATGAGTTCGAGTTCGTCGTACCGGGGCTGTGTCAGCACGTCTTCGACGTTGTGGTTTGTCGTCTCGACGAAGGCGAGGTACTGATACGTGCTGACGATCGCGCCGAGGAGCGCGACGAGGACGACGGCACCGACGACGGCGTAGACGGCCGTCCGAGCGTCTACGTTGACGTGGGACGCGAGCGAGGCCGACGGGGACGCGCGGTAGCCGAACAGCGTGAGCGAGACGTACGCCGAGAGGTTGATGAGCAGGAGGTTCATCAGGAGCAGGACGAGCGCCCCGAAGATCACCGTCAGCTCCTGCCAGACGACACCGATGCCGACGGCGGCGGCGGCGGGGACGATGGCCGCGGCGACGGCCACACCGGCGAGCGAGACGTCGAGGTCGGTCGCCAGCGCCAGCGCGCCGGCCGCACCGGCGAAGATCGCGATGACGTACGTGAGCACGATGGGGATCGAGAAGGCGCTGACCTGCGAGATGTTCTGGATGGCGAGGTTCGGCGGGACGAGGTACCCCCACCTGAAGACGGCGGCGGCCCCCGTCGCGGCGCTGACGGCGACGACGAGACCGAGCAGCTGCGATTTGATGCTGTCGAGGATCGACGGGTAGTCGCCGATGACCGCGCCGACGCTGGCCGACAGCGCCGAGCCGGCGAAGGGCGAGATGACCATCGCGCCGACGATGACGATGGCCGAGTCGAGCATCAGACCGGCGGAGGCGACGATCGCGCTCAGGGCGGCGAAGGTGACGAACATCGCCCGGCCCGGCGTCACCTCGCGGGCGTTCGCTCGGAGCGTCGCGTGCGAGAGACCCACCTCGTCGTCGGGTCCCTGCGTGTACTGACTCTCCAGTTCGTCGAACGTCGGCGTGGTGGCGGACTGGATGTCAGTGATGATGGTGAAGGCGTCCTCGTCGAGCCCGGCGTCGTAGAGGCGGTCCATCACCTTCTCGACCGCGCCGTCGGGCAGCGGGAAGTAGAGGATGATCGCGTCGCTCTCGTCGCGCTCGGCGGCGGCGATGTGCTCGATGTTCTCCTCCTCCAGCACCGCCATGACCTCGGCTTCTATTTCGTCCCCGACACGTGTCTGAATGAGGCGCACACCGTCCTTTCGCCCAACCGGCGGAAGAACCCGTCGCCTGCATGAAAAGGGAGACTCGCCTCTCAGTCCCATCAGTAGCGCATTTGCAACCACCGGCCCTTTCAGCCCGGGCGGCTAGCCCGGTACCATGGAGGTTTTCGAGCCACTGGAAGAGCAGCCGACCACGAGCGACGCGCTCCTCTCGACGGGACGGACGTGCAGTCTCCTCCTCTTGCTGGTCCTGTTGGCGTGGGCGACCGGACAGCCGTTCCTCTTTCCGAGCCTCGGTCCGTCCGCGTACGCGCTCGCGGTGACGCCGTCGGCGGCGACGAGCCAGTGGCAGCGCGCGCTGGGCGGGCACTTCTTCGGCGTCGTCAGCGGGCTCCTCGCGTACCACACTATCGCGCCCGGCCTGTCGGTCACCAAGATCCCGCCCGCGATGTCGATGCCCGGGCTACAGCTCGTCGCCGCCGGGTTCCTCTCGGTGGCGCTGACGAGCTTCGCGATGCTCCGGACGGACCTCCGACACGCCCCGGCCTGCGCGACGACGCTCATCGTCGGACTCGGCCTGCTGACCAGCGCGCTCGAAGCCGGCATCATCCTGTTCGCCATCTGCGTCCTCGTCGTCGCCGACCACGTTCTCCCGACGACCGGGGTCGAGGAACCGCCGCAGTAACCCTGTCACTCCTGGTGCGCGTCCACGTCGACGTCTTTCGGCTCGCCGCCTCTGACGGCCTGGCCGTAGTTCAACAGCGCCACGAACACGCTGCCCCCGAGGACGTTGCCGAGCGTCGTCCAGCCGAGGAAGTAGGCGTACTCGCCGATAGTCACGCCCTGGTCTAAGAGCAGCGCGGCGAGGACCTCGGTCGAACCGAGGAGGCAGTGGTGAAACGGTCCGAAGCCGATGCCGGCCGTGATGAGCCAGACGAAGAGGAACTGCGCCACGGTGTTTCTGGCGGCCGAGATGAGCCACGTCACCATCCCCATAAGCCACCCGGCGATGACGCCGCTCAGGAGGATCGTCCGCGGGGGAAACGGGACGAGGTTCGCCGCGAGCGTCCCGACGGCCGCGGGCTCTACGATCCCCATCGCCGGGCCGACGGTCGCCATCAGTACGGCGAACGCGGCGCAGCCGACGAGGTTCGACCCGTAGACGATCACCCAGAGCCGACCGAGTTGCCGGACGCTCCCGCGCCCGTCGAGCAGCGGGAGGATTCCCATCGTCGTGTGGGCGGTGAACAGCTCCGTCTGTCCGAGGACGACGAGGACGAACCCGATGGCCGAGGCGTTCGCCAGTATCAGTTGCCGGAGGAACCCCGATTGAGACGGCCCCATGAACGTCAGCGCCATCGCCATGAACAGCGCCCCGAAGCTGACGTTGAGGCCGGCCGACAACCCGGAGAGAGCGAGCCCCGACGTCGGTCGTTCGAACTCCCGAAGCGCGCTCTCTATCTCCGTCTCCAGTATCCGCGTGTATGCGAGCGTCTCGCTGGGTTCGCTCTCCTGAGACATGACTCGAACGTCCGTCGAGACGCTAATGTGGTCCGTGCTTGCGATAACAGGCGTCTCGGCCGCTTTCGCTGGCGTCGGTCGTCAGGACGGACTGGCCGCGCCCTCGTCGCTCTCCGTCTCGCCTTCGGTCTCGGTCTCGCTTTCGGTCCCCGTCTCGCCCTCGGTCTCGTCGATCTCCAGTCCGAACTCGTCGGCCCGCGAGCGCCAGAACTCCTCGTACCCCTCGCGGTCGGCCTGCACGGTCGTCTCGCCGCCCCGAACCCGATCGAGCTTGAGGTTCGTCTCCTCCAGGAGCCGTTCGGCGATGTCGTCGGCGATGATGCCCTCTCTCGTGGCGTCCATGATGGCGCTCTTCTCCTCGGTGAGGACCCGGCGCTCGCCCTGTAACACCTGCTCGTGGCGCAGTTCGCCGTGTTCGCGGAGCAGTTCGGCGATGGCGTCGTTGAGGTCTTCCTTCTCCCGGGTGTACTCTCCCTTGAAGTCCTGGTACACCTCCGTCGGGATGTCGCCGCTGGCGTCCAGCTCTTCGGCGGCCTCGAGCGCCGCGTCCACCGCGCGAGCGCGGCCGACGAGGAGTTCGTACAGCTCCTCGGCGTCCGACCGGGTAACGACGCCCAGCCGGTTCAGCAGGGAGCCCATCGACAGGCCCTGGACGACCAGCGAGAAGGCGGCGACGCCGAACACCATCGCCAGTAACTGCTGTCGGAGCGGGAAGTCGTTGGGCAGGCCGAGCACGAGCGCGATCGGAATCGACCCGTGGAGGCCGCCCCACAGCATCACGTGCTGGTAGCCCATCGGGACCTCGGGTTCCGTGACGCGGTTGACCAGCGCCGTCAGCGGGTAGACCGCCGCGGCCCGGGCGGCGAGCACGAGCGGGATGGCGATGAGGACGTGCTCGCCGTACCGGAGGAAGTCGCCGATGGGCGTCTCGACGCCGATCATCAGGAAGATGAACGTGTTGACGATGAACGCGCCGGTCTCCAGCGAGTTGAAGACGGTGATTTTCGTCTGTGGGGTCATCGCCTTCTCCGCGCCGCGGTTGCCGATGAGCAGCCCCGAGACGACCGTCGCTATCACGCCGGAGACGCCGAGGTAGTGCTCGGCCAGCAGGAAGGAGCCGTAGGCGAGGATGAAGGCCAGCACCGTCTCGGTCATGTTCTCGTCTAGGTTCGCCATCACGGTGTAGACGGCGTAGCCGGCCGCGAAGCCGACGAGCAGGCCGCCGACGCTGGAGACGACCATCTGCAGTCCCAGTTCGGTCAGCCCGCCGAACGTGAACAGCTCGGCCGGATCGGCTCCCTCCTGTATCAGGACGAAGAAGGTCGAGAAGATGACGACGCCGACGCCGTCGTTGACGAGCGACTCGCCCTCGACGAGCACGGAGAGGCGCTCCGGCGCGCCCAGTTCCTCGAAGAGCGCGAGGACGCTCACGGGGTCGGTCGGGAGCGCCATCGCCGCGAACAGGAGCGCGATGAGCAGCGGGAACCCGAAGGCGTACTGACCGATGTAGCCGAGCAGGGCGACGGAGACGACCAGCCCGACGACGGCCATCGCCAGCACCGGGCCGACGTTGCGCCGCAGGCGGTCCAAGTCCGTCGTCGCCGCGCCCTCGAACAGCAGCGGCGGCAGGAGCACCAGCAGGATGAGGTCGTGCGTGAGGTTGATGTCGATGTCGGCCCCGAGCACCGAGACGGCGAACCCGGCGAGCAGGAGCGCGATGGTGTAGGGAAAGCGCCCGATCTTGGCGACGAAGATCCCGACGCCGGCCGCGATGATGAAGACGGGTAACAGCTCCAGCAACAGGCTCTCGATGGGGCTGGTCTCGACGGCGAGCACGACCGGGTCCATGTGTACGCTACGAATCGACGCTTCCGGATAAGTTGCCTGCCTGTTATTCGGTGCTCGATTCGTTTCTCGGCGGCTGTCCGGAACGCTCTCGGCGAGGGACGAGTCATCCCGGCGAGGTGGCGGCGGCGACGGCGATTCGGCGCAGTCGAACACGCATGCGACACCCTATTGGCCCGCCGTGGTCACGAAGCGGTATGATCATTCGCCTGTGGGCGCTGGCGTGGGCGGCGCGCTATCTGAAGTACGTCCCCATCCTCGGCTGGCGGTTCTCAGAGAACATCGTCCAGAACCTCGAGAGCAGGATGGAGCGCGACGTGGATATCAGCGACATGACCGTCGAGTTCGAGGGCGACGACGCCTCGGACGTCCGCGTTCAGGTCTCGGTCACCAACGAGCTGCCCGTCGATCTCACGGTCGCCGCCGTGAACCTCCGGCTGGGGCACACGGAGCGGTCACAGACGGTCGCGAACGTGCTCTGGGCCGAGGACGCCCACGGGTCGCCACCGGTGAACATCGAGCGGTCGATGATCGAGAGCGGGACCGAGGAGGCGGTCCGCGTCGAGCGGCACCTCCCCGCGGAGGGGCCGACCGAGACGCTCCACGTCGACGGGTCGCTCACGACCGAGGCGTGGCTGGACGTCCCGTCGACGAAGCGGATCCCCCTCGGGACGCTCGAGCGCGACCTCCCCAGCGTGACGGCCGACCTCCCGTCGTAATCGTCCGACCGCGCTCAACAGCCGCCGGCACACTGGATACCGCCCGCGGTGCCGACCGCACCGGTCAGTCGCTCCCACGCCGCGCCGGCCCAGTCGGCGACACGGGTCCCCCACCCGTCGACCTGCGGCGTTTCGTCTGTTCCCTGCGACTGGGCCTGTGCCCGTTGGAAGTCGAGGAACCGGACCTGCACCGTCACCGGGCGGTCGGTCGCCCGGGAGACGTTCGACTGGACGTTCTCGTCGAGTAGTTCGTACTGGGCGTCGCTCGACCGACTGACCGTGACCGTGACCGACTCGTCGCGGCCGAGGAGGTTCATGTCGTTGTACCCCGTCTTGACGCTGACCAGTTCGAGCGAACTGTAGGTCGGATCGGCCAGCACCTCCTCTACCTCCTGATTGACCTCCTGTTCGTAGACGACGTGCTGATACGTGCCGACGCTCGTCAGCGCGATGACGACGGCGAAGGCGACGATGACGACCGCGTACGCGCCCGACCGGACCGAGACGGCCGCGTTCTCGCGGACGCTCCGGATGACCGACGAGCGGTAGCCGAGCGAGACGAGCGCGAGGTAGGCCGCGAGGTTGATGAAGACGATGTTCATCAGGAGGAGCACGACCGCGCCGAGGACGAGGAGCGGTTCGCCCCACGCCGTTCCGATGCCGGCGGCGGCGGCGGCGGGGACGATAGCCGCGGCGACGGCCACGCCGGCGATGGAGACCGGGAGGTCCGTCGCCAGCGCGAGCGCGCCCGCGAGGCCGGCCGCGATGGCGATCGCCAGCGTCAGCGAATTCGGCGTGGCGAAGGCGGCCACCTGCGTGACCAGCGAGACGCTGAGCGTCGACGGGACGAACCCGGTCTGCTGTAAGAACACGCCCATCGCCACCGCGCCGACGTAGGCGATGACCAGCCCGACGACCTGCGAGGAGACGCTGTCGACGACCATCTCGCGGTCGCTGATGACGAGGCCGACGCTCGCCGAGAGCGTCGACCCGGCGAAGGGCGCGATGACCATCGCGCCGACGATGACGATGGCCGAGTCGAGTAAGAGCCCGCCGACCGCGACGATGGCGCTCAGCGCTGCGAAGGCGACGTAGGTCGCGGTATCGGGCGTGAGGTCCGCCGCGCGCTCTCGGATCTCCGGGTGGGACGCGCCGCGGTCGCCCTTCGGCCCGTCGACGTACTTCTCGGTCAACTCGTCGACGTTCGGGACCGTCGCGCGGTCGACGTCCGTGACGACGGTGTAGGTGTCCTCGTCGAGCCCGACGTCGTACAGCCGCGCGAGGACGGTATCGACCGCGCCCGAGGGGACCGGTATCTGCGCGATACTGCCGCCCCGGTGCGTGTCCTCGTCGGCGAAGACGAACTCGACGTTCATCTCCGCCAGTTCGTCCCGCACCGCCGTGCGGTCCTCGGTGGGGACGAACAACTGAATGAGTTTCATAACCGCCTATCGAAACCGATCCGGATACATATGCGGACGCTATCGAGGTTAGCACTCAGTTAAACCGTCGGACCGTGCATTGGTATCGGGCTTACCGTCGACCCGTCTCCGCGAGTAGCCGCGCCGCTGTCGTTCGACGCGGCGAAGAAAAGAGCGGCGGTGAGGCGGTGAATCCGTCGTCAGTCGGCGGCGATCTGCCCGTAGTCGAACTCCTCCGCGAGCGAGGAGAGCTCGTCGAGGGCGTCCTTCTCCTCTTCTAAGTTCTCGTGGAGGAGGTCGCCGACCTCGTCCTCGCCGAGCCGGTCGGCGAGCATCGCCAGGGTCCCGTAGGCGGCGATCTCGTAGTGTTCGGTCTTCTGGGCGGCGATGAGGTTGTGGACGTCGAGCACGTCCTGCGTGGGGTCCTCGTCGGCGAACTCCTCGTGCTCCTCGATGAGGCCCTCGATGCCCTCACACTCCTCGCGCTCGGGTTCCTTGCCGAGGACGTCGAAGGCTTCCTCCAGCCGGTCGATGTGGCCCTGCGTCTCCTCGCGGTGCTCGCTGAAGGCCGAGGCGATCTCCTCGTTCTCCGTCTGGCTCTCCAGCTCGTCGAGCGCGTCGAGGAGCTCGTTCTCGGCGTAGTAGATGTCTTCGAGGTTGTGCATGAACAGGTCGTGCAGGTCAGACGGTGCCATCACCAGAAAGGAGGGCTTCTCGCTCGGTAAGCGGTCTGCCTGCGAAGGCAGGGACGATCATCGGCGGCGGCTCGCAGCAAAACGGCGGGCCGCCGGTTGGGGTCCGTGCCGGTCGTCACGTGGAAAATCGACACTGCTATCGCCCGGAAGCGGCTCGCCAGAGACCGGAACCCGTGTCTCCGATATTGAAATGCAAGGTCAGAGCTTATCCAAAGCAGAGTCATAGCGCTGGTCGATGGTAGAACATACGCGGACGCTCGGATTCCCCGTGGCCTTCGCGATCGGCCTCGGGACGATGATCGCGGCCGGGATCTTCTCTCTCTCCGGCATCGCGGTGTATCAGATCGGTTCGACGGCGGTCGTCGCGTTCGTTCTCGCGGCTATCGTCGCCGGCATCACCGCGGCATCGTACTCCGAGTTCGCTTCGATCTACTCCGAGAACGGCGGGGGGTATCTGTTCACCTCCCGCACTTTCGAGGACCGCGACTTACTGACGTACAGCATCGGCATGTCCCTCTTCTTGGGATACACCGGCACGACCGCCTTCTATCTCGCGACGATGGACCACTGGTTCTTCCGGTTCCTGATACCCGAGAGCATCCACTTCCTCCCTCACGGCACGTTCGGCGTGCTCGCGGCGATTCTACTGGGCGTGCTCAACGCCCGCGGGACCGAGGAGTCGGGCTCGTTCCAGGTCATCGTGACCGCCGCGAAGGTCGCCGTCCTGATGGTCTTCGTCGGCGGCATGTTCGCGAGCGTCGGCGTCGGGCCGGCGGTCGGCGAGTTCACCGGGAGCTTCCAGGTCGAACCCGTCGGCACCGTCTCCGTGGCCGCGCTCGCGTTCATCACGTTCTTCGGCTTCTCGGCCATCGCGGCCTCGGCCGGTGAGATCATCGAGCCGCGCAAGACTGTCCCGCGGGCGATCGCGGCCTCGATCGTCACCGTCACGGTCCTCTACACGTTCGTCATCGTGGCGATGGTGAACATCACGAACGTGGCCGGGCGGCTGGCGCGCTCGCCCGACGAGATTCTGCAACTGGGCGAGACGGCGATGGGCGCGGTCGCACAGGCGTTCATCCCGGTCACCGTCGCCGGCGTCGAAGTCGGCACGTACCTCATCGTCGCCGGCGCGATCTTCAGCATGATCTCGGCGTCGAACGCGTCGATCCTCGCCGCTTCGGGCATCGGCTCGCTGATGGGCCGCCAGGGGCAAGCGCCCCGGCGGCTCTCGCGCATCCACCCGCAGCACGGGACGCCGTTCTGGAGCACGGCGACGGCGACGGGCGTCATCGTCGTGCTCATCGTCTCGTTCCTCACGCTGTTCGGCGAGGACGGGATGCTCGCGCCGATCCCGGTGGGTCTCGAGACGAGCATCGCCGGATTCGCCGTCGTCATCGAAGAGTTCGCGCTCGGGCTGAACGCGCTGACGGGCTTCGCGACGCTCAACCTCCTGCTGCCGCTGGCGTTCGTCAACGGCGCGCTCATCTACTCGCGCCGGAAGTACCCCGACATGGAGCGCGGGTTCGAGGTGCCCGGCGTGCCCGTGATACCGATTCTGGGGATCATCGCGAACGTCGCGCTGATCTACAACCTCCCGGTCGTCGGCGTCGCCGTCGGACTGGTGTTGACGATCTCGCTCATCGTCGTCTACCTCCTCTGGGGCGGCGCGCCCGACACCGAAGAGCTGTTCGAACGCACCGTCTCCGCGCGCTCGCCCATCACCGCCAACGGCGGTGCCACGGGACCCGATAGCGACGCGGAATCGGCGACCGCCGACGAGAGCGATGACGACCGCTTCCGGATTCTCGTTCCGGCCGGGCGATTAGACCGGGCGGCGACGCACGTCAAACTCGCGGCGACGCTCGGGAAGATGTACGACGAGAACCCGATCATACAGGTCGTCAACGTCACGCACATCCCGGAGCAGACGCCCAGCGAGATGGTCGCCGACGACGCGAACGGGCGCGTAGAGCGGATCACGGAGACGCTCGGTGGCGAAGATATCGACGTCGAATACACGGTGGAGGGCCACGTCTGCCGGGACATCGCGTTCGACATCCTCCAGACCGCCCGCGACGACGAAGCGGATCTGATCGTGATGGGGTATCCCGAGGACCACCCGGAAATCGCACAGGAGGTAGAGTACGAGGCACCCTGTGACGTCCTCTACGCCCAAGGGTTCGACGACCCGACGAACGTTTCGACGGTCAACGTCGGCGCTGGCGGCGGCCCCCATCACAAGGCGGCCCTCACGCTCGTCGGCGCGATGGCGAACGCGGGCTCTCACATCAACGTCATCAACGTCACGCCGTCCGGCGAGGGCGGGACCGCCGAGGACGCGACGGACACGGTCGAGCAACTCCCGGAGAACGGATCGATAGACGTCCAAGAGGTCTCCGCGTCGTCGGTCGCCGAGGGGCTCGTCTCGACCGCTGCAGAAAACGGCGGGCCGCTCATCATCGGAGCCACCCGGACCCGTGAACTGAAGCGGTGGGTCTTCGGAAGTACGCCGGATCGCGTGATCAACTTAGCCGAAGGCGCGAACGTGCCGGTACTTGTATACGCAAGTGAGACGGGGCTCTCGCAACGGCTCGGGAACCGGCTCTTCCCGGTGTACCGGTATTACAAACAGTTAACGACGACGCGCCGTCCGAGGGGGAGCGAGCAGACGACTGACTGAATAGCCGCTATTTCATTGTCTCGCCGAGAGACGAGTCGCCGTCTACCTCTCCTGCGAGTATCGGCGCGCTGTTTAGATGGCAGGCTTCCCGCTTATCGGTCTCTATCTCCTAACGAATCCACTATGAGTGATAGCGGCGGCTCGGTCGAAAACGAACTCGACCGGGATATCGGGCTTATCGGTGCGATTTCGCTCGGGATGGGGACGATGATTGCCGCGGGGATTTTCGTCCTCTCCGGGTTGGCGGTCAGCAACGTCGGTGCCGCTGCTATCGTCTCCTTCCTTCTCGCGGGGGTCGTAGCGAGCTTCACCGCGCTCGCGTACGCCGAGTTCTCGGCGCTGTATCCGGAGAGCGGGGGCGGTTACGCCTACGTGGCGAACGTCTTCGACAGCGACCTCACGTACATCGTCGGTTGGTCGATCATCCTCGGGTATCCGGCGTCGGCGGCGTTCTATCTCGCGTCGTTCTCGAGTTGGTTCACCCGGTTCATCACACCAGCGCTGAGCCTCCCGGAGGCGATTCCCTACTGGCTCTCCGGGCTCGTCATTCTCGGACTGCTCGTCGGAGTCAATCTGAAAGGCACCGAGGAGACGGGGATGTTCCAGATCGTCGTCACCGGCCTGAAGGTCACGCTCATCGCGCTCTTCCTCGCCGGCGGCCTCCAGGCGTTCGACCCGACGGTCGTCCAAACCTCGCTGGCGAATAACATCACGCAGTTCGGACAGATCGGGGTGACGACGACGCTCGTGTTCATCACGTTCTTCGGCTTCGAGGCGATCGCGACGAACGCCGAGGAGATCGAAGAGCCGGGACACAACATCCCCCGCGCCATCTTCCTCTCGATGGGACTCGTCTCGGTGATCTACGCCTTAGTAGTCCTCGTCATCGTCTTCGCGATACAGGACCAGACGTTCCTCCTGCGCCTCGCTGACCAAGTCGGTCTGCAAGGGGCCGAAGCCGCTCGGGAGTACGTCGCCACGCACGGCGAGGTCTCGATGGCGTACGCGTCCCAGTACTATCTGGGCAACATCGGCTTCTGGGTGATCATCGTCGGCGCGCTGCTGTCGATGATCTCCGCCGCGAACGCCACCATTCTCGCGGGGTCCCGCGTCAAGCTCGCGATGAGCCGTCGGGGACACCTCCCGAGCGTGTTCGGTGACCTCAGCGACCGGTACAACACGCCGTACGCGTCGGTGCTGTTCACCGGTGGGCTGATCCTGCTCTACATCCTCGTCTTCAGCGTTCTCTTCGGAACCGCGCCCGGAAGCGAGGGCGGTTCGACCCCGCTCGGGATCCACCTCGGGTTCCACGCGATCGCTCACTTCGCGGACTTCATGCTGCTCGCGGGGCTCATCTTCGTCAACATCGCGCTCATCCAGTCCCGACGGAAGGAACCGGACCTCGACCGCTCGTTCGAGGTGCCGTTCGTCCCGTGGATTCCGGGAATCGCCATCCTCGCGAACCTCGTCCTCGTCACGCAAGTCGAGCAGACCGCGCTCTACGTCGGCCTGATCGCCGAGGCGATCGGCGTCGTCTTCTGGTTCGGGTATATGCGGAACGCGCGCGAGCCGGACGAGAGCGAGGCCACGGAAACGGCAGCGGTCCGCACCGCTCGGGACGAGATATCGGAACGGGACCGCGAGGAGCAACTGCTCGTTCCGATCGCCCAGACCGAAAACGTCGAACAACTGATGCGGACGGCGGTCGACGTCGCCGAAAACCGGGACGCGGAGCTGCTCGTGATGAGCGCCGTCACCGTGCCCGAACAGACGCCGCTCGGGCGAGCGGACCGGTTCATCGACGAGGAGCGAGACGTCGTCAACGAGGCGATGGCGTTCGCCGAGGACTCCGCCGTTCCGGTGCACGGGCTCGTCCGAGTCGGACACGAGCCCGAGGAGATCATCCTCCACACCATCGACCAGCACGACAGCGACGCGGTGCTCTTGGGCTGGGGTGGACAGGGTCGCTCCCGGCAGAACATCGCGCTCGGTAGCACCGTCGACGAGGTGGTTCGTGAGGCCGACGCCGACGTCCTCGTCGAACGGGTGGGCGACGACGCCGGCGACGACGTCGACTCGATCCTCGTGCCGACGGCGGGCGGTCCTCACGCTCACCTCGCGGGCGAAGTCGCCGGCGCTATCGCGGCCTCCGAGGACGCGACGTGTACCTTCGCGAAGGTCGTCGATCCCGACGCGAGCGAGGACGAGCGCGAAACCGCTCGCGACCAGTTGGCGGAGGTCGCCGACAGTATCGACCGACCGTCGGTCGACACGAAGGTCCTCGAAGGGAGGGATATAACCGACCGACTCCTGGAGGAGACCAAAACTCACGACGTGACCGTCGTCGGTGCGACCCGACAGAGCCGCGTTCGACAGATCGTCTTCGGAGTGATTCCGGAGACGCTCGGTCGCAAAGCCCGGAACATCACCATCATGACGAAGCGCCGAGCCGGAAAGACGAACCGCTTGACCGGTCAGATCCGCCAGTGGGTCGGCGGAGACTGATCGCTCCGGAGAGCGTCACGTAACGGAGACAGGCGTCACAGCCAGATGGCAGCTCTCGGCCGTTCTGTCTCGATCGGCGACTGATCGGGGCAGAGAAGCGTCCGATGCGGTTAGTGCTCTCGGATAATCAGAACGGGGGAGTCCGTCTGCTCGGCGACTTGCTCGTACGTTCTCCCGAAGATCCGTTGAGAGGGGGTCTCCTGCGTCTCACCCATTACGATTAAGTCCTGATTCCGGGCCGCCTGGCTGATCGAAAACGCCGGGTCGTCGGAGACCTCGACCTCGATATCCACGCTCGGGCGGGAGAACCCTTCCTCGACGAGGTGGTCCCTGACCTCGGTCAGGAGTCGCTCACCGGCCGCCGCGTCGTCTTCGGTTTCAGCGACGTGGAACAGCGTCGTTCGGAGGAGCACCTCCTCGTCTATCGCGTCCAAAAAGTCGGTGATCGGTCGCTTGAACTTCTCCTCTCGTAACGCGACCAGTAGGTGGTCGAGCGTCGTGATCGGGTTCGGGATGAGGAGCGCGTCCACGTCCCTCTCCTTGGCGACCGTCGTCGGCGCATCTTCGATATCGGTCCCCATCATCAGCTCGACCTCGGCCGTCTCTCCCTCCTGTACGAAGTTGGACGCGGTAGTGTACAGCGACCGATACGCCTCGATCTCCCGTCGCTGGCGTTCGTCCGCGGACACGTCGGACGGCAGTTCGTAGACCCCGAGCAGGATCACCTTACAGGAGGTCAACGCATCGATAAACGTCGACGGTAGCGGGTCCGGGTCGGGAAACTCGATCGGGATCAAAACTGTCTGTGAGGACATGTGTAGATACCTCTCCTCGGGCTACGATTCGTCTAAGGATAGTCTCTTTGGCTTCGAAGGTCAGGTCGCTCGGGGGCTCTCGTTATACAGGGGGTCGTGACCCCGACTGATCTCTGCTGACCGCCCTCACAGCGACCGCTCGGGGTCGCCGTGGAGGAGCATGTCCGCGACCATCCGCTCGAACGTCGATTCGTCCACCGCCTCGACGACGCGCGTTCGGGGCTCGCCGTCGGTGATGCCGAGTTCGTCCACGAGGCTGTACCCGCGAGTCATCCCCTCGCGTTCGTCGACGTCGACGAAGTACGTCCCCGCCTCGGTCACGAGGTCCGGGTTCAGAAAGCACGCGAGCGCGAGCGTGTCGGGTTGAGTGGCCGCGTCGACGCCGAGGCGCTCCTTCGAGAACTCGCGGGCGTGACCGGTGACGGTCGTGAAGAACTCCGCGTAGGGCGTCTCCGCCTCGGCGAAGCGGTCGAGGTCCTCTGCCCCTATCTTGCCGTGTCGAACGGTCAGCCCCCAGTCGACGAGCGTCACGTCGAGTTCGTTCATCACGATCTTCGCGGCGTCGGGGTCGACCCAGAAGTTGAACTCGGCCGAGGGGGTGTCATTGCCGAGCGTGTTCACCGCCCCGCCCATCACCACCACCTCGTCCAACAGGTCGTTCAGTTCGGGTTCCCGCCGGATCGCCAGCGCGACGTTCGTCAGCGGGCCGATGCAGGCGAGGCTCACCTCGCCCGGCGACTCGCGCGCGACGTCGACGATGGCGTCGACGGCGTGGCCATCGGCGGAGGGGATGCCGGTGTCGGGGAAGAGCTCGCCGCCCAGCCCGCCCTCGCCGTGGACGTGGTCGACGTGGTCGAACTCCTTGAGGAGCGGTCGACGCGCGCCCTCGTAGACCGGGACCGAGTCGGCGACGCCGGCGAGGTCCAGCGCGTACTTCGCGTTCTCGACCTCGTAGTCGAACTCGACGTTGCCGGCGACGATCGTGACCGCCTCGATGTCGATGGACTCGGCGAGCGCGGCCATGAGAAGCGCCTGCGAGTCGTCGCCTGCGGTGTCCGTATCGACGATAAGTCTCTGTCCCACGGTAACACCTCTCTCGGAGCGAACTTAACTCTCCCGCGAGCGAACTGCCGGACAGCGCCGGGACCGACGACGCCGAGTCAGAGGTTATCGCGCAGGTGGAGCTTCTCGTCGGCCTTCGTCTCGACGGCGTCCTGTTTGACGGTGTAGTCGTCGCTGTCCGCGTCGGCCCGCCCGAGGTCGGCCTTCACCGTCTCGGTGAGTCCCGGATCGGGGTCTACGAACGCGGTGTCGTCTTCGATCTCCGTGACCAGTCCGAGCGTGTTGCCGCTCGCGTCGACCACTTCTTTCCCCTCGTCGTCGTCGGTGAACGTGACAGGCATCGATTACAGGTTCGACGAGCCGAGGGGAGTACCTGTGGCTTGCAACCGCTGCCAACCGCCCCCTCGCTTCGAGACGAACTCCCCCGAGAGACGGAGGCCGCCGTGACGAATCGGGTCCGCAAACGAGACGCCCGACCTTGCATCTGAAACTGTCGGCGACGCCGCGGATTCGGTCCGGATTTATCGCCCTTTCTACGGACTCGTCTGACCCGATCTCGCCTCTCGGACCGCCCGCGGTCGGCGTATCGACTGCACTGTGGTTGAAGATGCAGTCACGGCGCTCATGCCGCTGACTCCCCTATCGGCGCTGTTATGAGGATCGAAGAGCCGATTCGCGTGATGTCCGTCCTCAGTATCGCCGTGTTCGGGATCGTGGCGATCGGTCTGCGGATTCCGTGGGGACCGATAGCGGCGCTCGTCTGCATCCCGCTCCTGATCGGTGGCCCGGTCGAACTCGCACGGCACTCGGACTACCTCGACACGCAGATATCGCCCCACTCCAACCGAGACCCGAATGAGACGGGTGAGACGCCCGACTGAACCGCCTACAATGTCTCCAGCAACCTCAGACGAGCCGAACGACACGACGGAGGAATCGCACCAAGAGGGACCGCCGCCGGAGAGCCAGATGGACACCCAGCGGTCGTACACGGACATCTTCTACAACCAGCTCCAAGAGGGGATGCGAACCCTCAATCGGCCGGCCGCGGGGCAGTTCGTCTCCTCGGTGTCCTGCGGGCTCGACATCAGCCTCGGCCCCTTCATGATGATCGCCATGCTGACGTCGCTGAGCGGGGCCGTGGCGGACCCGATCGCCCACGCGATCATGCCGATACTCTACACCTTCGGCTTCCTCTTCGTCATTCTCGGGCGGTCGGAGCTGTTCACCGAACACACGACCCTGGCCGTCCTACCGGTCCTCGACGGGCGCGACTCGATCTCGAACCTCGCCCGTCTCTGGACGCTCGTCTACAGCGGGAACATCATCGGTGGAACCGTCGCCGCGGTCTTCGTCGGCTGGGCGACGGTGGCGCTCGGCGTCATCAAGCCGAAATATCTTGTCGACACGGGGATGACGTTCATCGACCTCTCACCGCAGGGCGTCTTCGCCGGCGCGATACTCGCCGGGTGGCTGATGGGCCTGCTCTCGTGGATACTGACCTCCGTCGGCGACACGATCAGTCGGATCGCGGTCATCGTCGCCGTCACGTACCTCATCGGCTTCGCGCACATGCCCCACTGCGTCGCCGGCAACATCGAGGTCATCGCGGCGATGATGGCCGGCGCGCCGATCTCGGTCGCCCAGTGGGGACAGTTCCTCGCCCTCACGTCGGTGGGCAACGCCATCGGCGGCGTCGTCTTCGTCTCCCTCGTCAAGTACGGCCACGTGACCTTCGGGTCCAAAGAGCCCGACCTCGACGACGAGGTCCGGCAAGGCGGCCCCAGCATCGACTCGATGACCGACGACTGAGATCCGCGTCCCCCGCGTCTCGGAGGGGACACTGCCGTCGCCACTCTCGTCCGCTCCCGTTTCGTCGGAAAGCCCCGGCGTCCGTACCGGAAGGCGGTATCACGAGAGCCGCGAGCCGTGCTTGCAGCCCGCAGCGTTAAGACCGACCGCGAGGTATCCACGATGCCCGCGGCGAGCGAGAGCGGGCACGAGCTAACCCGACGGAGGTGCTATTCAATGGGAAAACTTCGAAAGGCGATGAAGACTTGGCGACGACTCCCGCGTAGCGTGCGGCGACGCATCGTTCGCAAAGGACGGCGCCTGCTCCGACGGCGCTGATCCGTCGGACCGCTTCGTTTCGCTTCGTTTCGCTCGGTCGTTCTGCGGTCGCTCTCTCGGTACCGGCAGACACAGATACTCGCGACCGGCGGCTATAGCCGCTCGAAGACGGCGCTCACGGCCGGTGTCTCGAGCTTCGGGTGTCCGAGCTGTCGACCGCCGTCCACGAGGCGCTCGTGGGCTCGTTTCACCGCCTGTCTCGCCTTCCGGCGCAGGTTCGAGTGGGTTCGATAGGCGATGCCGGCGTCGTCGAGCCACCGACGCGTCTCGGCGACGCCCTCCTCGCGCGTGATCCGCTCCTCCTTGGCGTGTTTGATCGGGTGACGGAGCCAGCTGAACTCCTCGTGGGCGTAGACGTCGGTCCAACCGTTGTAACTCTGGGAGAACAGGACGACGTGGAGCTGCCGGTCGGCCAGCGGCGAGTCCCTGTACACCCAGCTCCCGTCCGCGGTGCTTCCGGTCGGCGAGCGGTGGTACATGCTCACCGGGTCCCACGTGAACCCGCCGTCGGTGAGGGCCGACTCGAGCGTCTCGATGGAGCGCTCGACGGTCCCGACGTACCCCGAGGGATACACCTGTGTCGTCGGCTGCCCGAGCGCGTTGACGAGTCCGTTGATCTGCGGACCGAAGCGGTGCCGAAGCTCCCGGAGTTCACCGGGTTGTACAGACGCTTTCGTCATCTTCTCAAGTCGTAACTGGGGCCCGGGTCGGAAAACGCTGTTCGAAATCTCTCCGATCGTGACTGGCGCTGACACACCGTGCTCCCCGGCAGTGACGCCGGCCCCGCGACGGCGAGGCCGCCCGGCTCTGATGGGCGAGTGAGATGACCGCGGCGAACGAAGCCGTCGCGTCGACGGAGAAAACGTCGTCTTTCCGTTAGGGGATCACGTCATTGAACAGCCGGCCTGTATGGGCATACCAGACGGTAGCGGGGGTCGCCGGCGCATCGACCGACCCGATGACGGTCACCCGGCGACCGAGCGAAGAGTCGCCGACCGGCGCTGCGCTGTCCGGAAGTGATTTCGGAGAACGGCCGACCGAGACGCCGGTCGGGAGTCGGCCTCGGCACTCATAGGGTTCGTCACCGCCGCGGAGTCACCGCGGCTCGGAACGCGCCGTCGTCATCGGCCGGGCGACCCTACCGGACGCGGCGGCAAGACGGTTGCCCCTCGGAAGCACACGGGAGAAACGATAAACCCGGGGAGTCCCTTCCGACGGTATGCAGCGACGACGCTTCCTGGCGCTCTCGGGGGCGGGATTCGCCGGCGGACTCGCGGGCTGCGGGGGCAGCGATGCGACGGGGGACTCCATCGAAAACCACCCCGCTGCGGCGGGACTCGACGCCCAGCCACGACGGGGGGACCTCGGCGACCACGTCGTGTTAGCGTTCGAGGACCCGTCCTGTGAGCGCTGTGCGGCGTTTCACGCCGAGACGGTGCCGGAGATCCTGTCGAGGCTCGTCGAGCCGGGACTCGGCGCGTTCGTCGTCCGAGTGTATCCCGTCGTGTTCCCGTGGGGTGAGCCGGCGAGCCAGGCGCTGGAGGCGACCTACGCCCGCGACGACGCGGCGTTCTGGTCGCTGTTGGGCCACTACTTCGAGAACCGCTCGCAGTTCTCCGCCGAGAACGTCCTCGACCGGACGGGGGCGTTCCTGCGTGAGGAGACGGCCCTCGACGCGGACGCGGTCGTCAGCGACGCCGAGAGCCGGGCCTACGACGACGCCGTACAGGCCGACATCGACGCGGCCGAGAACGCGGAATTGGGCGAGACGACACCCGTCGTCCTCCTCTTTCGGGACGGCCAGTTCGTCACGAAAGTCAACGGCAGCGTCAGCTACGAGGTGGTCGCGGAGGCGCTCGGGGAGGCGTCGTGACGGGGGGCTGGCGGCGCACGGTGCGCACACTGCGCCCGCCGCTGTCCCGGCGCGACTGGCGGCTGATGGGCCGAACCGTCCGACTCGTCCTCACGCTACCGACTTACGCTGCCGTCGCCGTTCTCGCGGCCGCTCTCTCGCTGACGGCCTTCGTCGTCTCGCTGAACGTCCCGCTCGTGCTGGATCTCGTCGTCGGCGGGTCGCTGCCGTTCGAAAGTCGGCTGACCGTCCTCGCGGAGTTGTACCCGTTCGTCGGGACCTTCTTCCATCCGGCACAGGGCCTCCTGCTGGTGGCCGTCGCGGCGCTGACCGGGGTCGACGTGGCGATGGCGACCTATCACTTCCGGGAGCACGGTGTCGCCATCAGAGAGGGCGGTGCCGGTGCGGCCGGCGTCCTGCTGGGCACGCTCGGCGCGGGCTGTGCGGCCTGCGGGTCGGCGGTCCTGCTCGGACTGCTCTCGCTGCTTGGCGTCTCCGCCTCGCTCGTCTTCCTGCCGCTCGACGGGTTGGAGTTCGCGCTGGGCGCGCTCGTGGTCCTCACGCTCTCGATCCACTGGCTCGCCGACGGGATGCGGGGCGGCGAGATAAACGGGTGTCCCGTCGATATCTGACCGCCCGCCCGCTCAGTTCGTCGTCGTGATCTCGACGACGTCCCGGTGGTCCAGTTCCGTGTCGGCCCCGACCTGCCGACCGGAGCGCACGTCGTGGGCGTGGAGGAACCCCTCGCCGATGTCGGTGTGCAGGAAGTACGCGAAGTCCTCGGCCGTCGAGCCGTCGGGGAGGACGAAACAGTCCTGTAAGAAGGTGCCGTCCTCCTGTGGCTTGCGCGCGCCGGGGAAGACGGCGATCGCGCCCAACTCCTCGAAGAGCGCGGTTTCGAGCGCCCGCTGGACGCCGGTCCCCTCGAATTCGGTGACGAACTCCCGGATCTGTTCGAGGCCCGCTGCCTTCTCCTCGGGGAGGTCCGCCGTCACCTCGAAGTCGGCATCGCCGGGCCGGTAGTCCAGCACGCCCTGCTCGTCGCCGTTCTTCAGCGCCTTCTCGGCGTGGGCGGAGACGGGGACGAACGTCAGGTGCTCGTAGTCGGGGTCGTCGGTGATCTCGGTCCAGTTTTCCTGTGCCGCTTCGGCGTCCATCTTGTTGGCCGCGATGACCATCGGCTTGGTGCGGATGCGGATTTCGCGGGCCAGTGCCTCCCGGTCCGCCTCGTCCCACTCGTCGGGGTCCAGTTCCAGGTCCAGCGCGAGGACGACCTGCTTGATCTCGTCTTCGCTGATCTTGAACGCCGACATCTGCTCCGCGAGGTCCGCCTCGATGTCCTTGTCCTCGCCGTGATACCCCGAGCGGTAGCGCTCGATGCCCTTCTCCAAGATGTCGAGATACCACATGTCGAGTTCGTTCTCCAGGAACTCGATGTCCTCGCGCGGGTCGTGGTCCTCGGTCGGTTCGCCCTCTAAGTCCGTCTCGCCGGTGAAGTCGACGACGTGGACCAGCACGTCGGCCTCGTTGAGATCCGAGAGGAACTGGTTGCCGAGACCCTTACCTTCGTGGGCACCGGGGACGAGCCCGGCGACGTCGACGAGTTTCGTCGGGACGAACCGCACGCCCTCGGTGCAGTAGCCGTGGTTGGGCGTACAGCTGTGTTCGAACTCCGGGGCGGCGCAGTCGACGCGAACGTAGGCCTCGCCCATCGACGGGTCGATGGTCGTGAAGGGGTACGCGCCCTCGGGCACGTCGTTCATCGTCGCCGCGTTGAAGAAGGTGGACTTGCCGACGGAGGGTTTGCCGACGAGTCCGATCTTGTAGCTCATTGAGAGGTACCAGGCGAATGAGCGGCTAAAACGTTGTCAAACGAACGGAGAGCGTGTGAGAGTGGCTAGCGAGGGTCCGAGTGAAACGAGGAACCTCGACAGGGCGAGCGGTGTAACCGCGAACCTGCAGGGGCTGAGAGTCTTCGCTCCGCCGTCGGGCAGCACTACCGCCCGACTGCCCGAGAGACCTCCGGTTCCTCGCTGCCCAGACCCTCGCTACTGCTCCGCGGTTCCCTTCGCTCGCGGCTATCGCCGCTCGCGTTCGAGGCCCAAAGCGCCTCGCAGTCACCGCGTCGCTTCGAGGGTCTTCACTACCGCTCAGACTCTCGCTAACGACAGCTCGTAGACGTTCACCGGCAGTTCTTTCCCGCCGAGACGGGCGGTGCGCTCGCCGGCGCGCTCGAAGTGCGTCCGGTAGAAGCCGTTGCCGACCTCGTTGTCGACCAGGACCTCGTCGCGGATCGTCCGCACGGAGAGGCTCTTGAGGTGTTTCTTCCCGCGCTCCAGCAGTTCGCTGCCGATGCCTTCGCCCCAGTAATCGGGGTGGACGTAGAGGTCCAGGTCGCCGATGCCGACGGGGTCGGTCATCCCGCAACTGGCGTACCCGACGACGTCGTCGTCGACGGTCGCCACGAACAGCCCGATGTCGTCCACGTCGATCATCCGTTCGAGGACGTTCCGGGTGTATCCCTCCGCGAGATGCGTGTCGACGGCCTCCTCGCCGAGGACGTCGTCGTAGACGGCGTGCCACGCGGCGTGTGCCACCTGCTGGATCGCGGTGATGTCGTGTTCGGTCGCCGGCCGAACGCCAACCTGAAATGACATATGTGAACGTATGGCTTGCGAGGGTATAGAACTACGCCCGGTCGCTAATCGCCCAGCGCGCGGACGCCGCTACTCCCCGGCGCGCTCGCGTGCCGCGGCGACCACCAGCGGCAGGGTGATGGTCGCGTCGGCGTAGACGCTCACGTTACGGGCGTCCTTCTCCAGTTTGCCCCACGAGCGGGACTCGTTCAGCGTCGCCCCGGAGAGGCCGCCGGTGTTCGAGGAGTCCATCGTCAACTGGACGGCGTAGTCGTAGGCGTCCGGCGAGACGAGCATCGTCTGGAGCGTGTAGTTCTTCGGGACGCCGCCACCGACGAGCATCGCGCCCGCGCTGTCGGCCTCGTAGGCGATGTCCGTGATATCGGTCATGTCGGCGAGCGCGTCGACGGTGAACTCGCTGGTCTGGGAGTACATCCACGCCTGCAGGCCCAGCACGGAGTCCTGGAACGCCGGGCAGTACACCGGCACGTCGTTCTCGTAGGCGGCCGCGAGCACGCCCGCGTCCTCGGCCACGTCGTCGCGCTCGTTGACTTCACTGTTTGCTCGACCGAGTTCCTCGGTCATGCGCTGGATGGAGACCGGACTCTCCGCTTCCAGTTCGGTGAACACCTCCTCGCGCAGGTGGCTCTCGAACAGCGCGAAGTGCTCCTGCGGGAGGTAGACGTTGTAGATGCGGTCGACGCCCTCGTCCCGGAGCGTCTCATCGTGTTCCCGCTCGGTCGTCTCCGGGGGCGTGACCTCGCCGTGGTGGTGTTTCCCGCCGATGGCCTCGATGCTGTCGTGGGTCAGGTTCGCGCCCGTCGTCACCAGCACGTCGACGTGACCGTCCCGGATCAGCTCGGAGACGATAGCGCGCATCCCGGTCGGGACCATCGCGCCGGCCAACCCGAAGAACGTCGTCACGTCCTCGTCCAACATCTCGGCGTAGACGTCGACGGCCTCGTGGAGGTCGTTCGCGCCGATACCGGCCTCGCCGTAGCTCTCGGCCAGCTCGCCGACGGTCATTCCCGCGCGGGCCTCCGCGTGGCCGATGGGGTCGTGCCTGAACGTCTCGCGGTCCTCGTGGTCGCTCATCGCTCCCCTCTGGTCCGGCCGAGGGCTTGAACGACGTGGTTCGTACCGAACTCGCGACGACGACGCGCGGCGGGCGGCCCGCCGCCAACCGCAACCGTTACGCCCCGCCCGCGTCGTTCCCGGAACGATGAGTCTGAAGACGGCCGTGGCCGCGCCGTTCCGCCAGCGCGGCACCGACCGGATGGCCGAGAGCGAGTTCGTCGTCGCCCTCTCCCTGGATCGGAGCTGGTTCTCGCCGGACCAGGCGAAGACGCTCGTCGACGTCGCCGCCAGCGAGGGCCTCGTCGAGCGGACGGACGACGCCCTCGTCGTCGGGTTCGACGCGGCGGCGGTCGACGTCCCCGAGGGGTTCGCGCCGAGCGAGGACGTCCTCCGTTCCCGGTCGACGTTCGAGCGGATTCTGGATACCGTCGTCGAGAGCGGCGTCGAGAAGCAGGACGCCGTCGCCGGCATCAACTCGCTGCAGTCCGAGCTCGGCGTGACCTTGGAGGCCGCGGCGGTCGTCTACGCCCGCGGCGAGGGCGTCGCCGTCGAGGAGATCGCGGCCGACGCGCGGGAGGAACTCTGATGGTCGAGGACCGAACCACCGACGGCAGACGCATCGCGCAACTGCTCGCGTCCGAGTTGACGGGACTGGAACGCGGTCCGCTGAGAGACGTTTCGGTCGTCGACGCCGACCGGGACGTGGAACCGACGGCCGACGGCGCGTTCGCGTTCGGTATCGAGATCGACGGCCGCTCGCTCGGCGAGGTCTACGTCACGCCCGACACCGCTCGGCTGACGCTCGCCGAGCGGCGGACAGTCGAGACCGACAGAGAAGACGTGACAGTCGAAGCGTCGAGCACGGACAGCGGTGAACAGACGGTCGTCGTCGCCTACAGTGGGGCCGCTGCCAAGGTACTGGCAGACGTGCTCGCCGACGGACTCGACCGTTAGGCCGGTTCGCCGAGCGTCTCCGCGGTCCACGCGACGAACCCGGTGAGCACGAGCGCCGACCCGACGAACGCCATCGTCGCGGCCGTCGCCAACACGAGCAGGGAGAGCCCCAGCGGCGAGCCGAGCGCCATCACGACGGGCGCGAGCGTGATACAGAGCGCGCCGACGGCGACCGCGCGGCGCTGTTTCGTCGAGAGGTTCACGCCGATGTGAAACCGCGAGTCCGACGGCGGTTCCGCCGCCGCCAGTCCGAGGCTGAACAGCGGGACGCCGACGAAGACGAGCGTCGCGGCGACAGCGTTCGACCAGAAGGTCCACTCTCCGGTCGTGGGCGCGAGCGACAGCGACGCGCCGAGCGCGAGCAGCGCGGTCCCGCCGAGCACGCCGACCGGTCGCAGTCGCGGGTCTTCGAGCGTCTGCCCCACGTCGGGCAGCGTCTCCGCGACGTGACCGACGTCGAGGGAACGGTCCATGACGCTCGCTTTCACCTCCTCTCTCAAATAATCGCGGGACCAGTTCTCAAACCTGATTCTCGGAGCGATCGCCGGCCGGCGCTGAGAGGGAAACGCTTGTGTTCGTCCCCGTCGCCGCGCTAGCTATGCAGTTCTTCGACCGTCTCCGCGATCGCATCGCGGCCGCCGACTCCGTCGTCTCCGTGGGACTGGACCCCGACCCCGACCGCCTCCCGGAGAGCGTGCGAGACGCGGATCTCCCGCGCTGGCAGTTCAACCGCCGCATCATCGACGCGACCCACGAGCACGCCGCCTGTTATAAGCCCAACGCCGCGTTCTACGAGGACCCCGACGGCTGGCGCGCGCTCCGAGAGACCATCGCCTACGCTCACGGGAAGGACGTGCCGGTCCTGCTGGACGCCAAGCGCGGCGACATCGGCAACACGGCCCGGCAGTACGCGACGATTCTGGACGACGACCACGGTCCCGCCGCGGACGCCATCACCGTCAATCCCTACCTCGGCCGCGACTCGCTGGAACCGTTCCTCCAGCGCGAGGAGAAGGGCGTCTTCGTCCTCGGCCGCACCTCGAACCCCGGCGGGGCCGACCTACAGGATCTCGAACTCGCCTCCGGCGAGAAACTGTACGAGCGCGTCGTCCACCTCGCGGACCTCTGGAACGACGACGGCAACGTCGGCCTCGTCGTCGGCGCGACCGCGCCCGAAGAGCTCGAAGAGATCCGCGAACTC
The DNA here is from genome assembly GCF_010119205.1 of Haloarcula limicola. Taxonomy (NCBI): domain Archaea; kingdom Methanobacteriati; phylum Methanobacteriota; class Halobacteria; order Halobacteriales; family Haloarculaceae; genus Haloarcula; species Haloarcula limicola. The sequence goes on along the minus strand of NZ_WRXM01000002.1, from coordinate 131,946 downwards.
GTCCCCGACATCCCGTTTCTGGTCCCCGGCGTCGGCGCGCAGGGCGGGGACAGCGAGGCCGCCGTCGAGTACGGCCTCGCCGACGGCGTCGGCCTCGTCAACTCCTCGCGCGGCATCATCTTCGCCGGCGAGGACGCGGCGGACCGCGGGGCTCCCGAGAAGTTCTTCGAGGCCGCCGGTCAGTCGGCGAAGCAGCTCAAGGCCCAACTGAACCAGTTCCGCTGATTCAGAACTCGTAGGTGTCGACGCCGTCGGGCATGTCGTCTGGGTTCGCGGGCTCGTCGGACTTGCCGCGGCCGCCGCCGGTCTCGGCGCTGCACTCGGTACACAGGCCGGTCGTCTCGTCCCAGTGGCGGTCGCACACCAGTTTGCCACAGCGGTCACAGCCGTGTTCGACATCCGCGTTCTCACAGATGTTACAGAGGCCGGAGACGCTCATGCGATGTGATAGCACGGTAACAGTCTTGAACGCTCGGGTTGCAACTGCGAGACCGACGAGACCGTCGCGACGAGCGAGACGCTTACGGTTCTCTGGTCCGAACTCCGGGTGTGCAGTACGACCGTCTCATCACGGGGGTCGCCGCGGTGTTCGCCGTCTTGACAGGCATGCTCACCGTGGTCGGGGTGTTGGTGAACCCGGCGGTCCTCTTCCTGGCCCTGATGTTCGGCGCGTCGGCGTATTTCATGTACTACCACGCCAGCGGCAAGTTGGCGGCGGACGTCTACGAGCGAGTCGAGCGGCGGGCCGCCCACGGGGCCCAGGGCCAGCGCGGCGCGCGCCGCGGCGGATTCGGTGCCGGACCGCGAGAGGACTGGGAGGGTCCCCGAGGCGGACAGCGAGTCCGCGAGGCCGCCCGGCGGGCGCGGCAGGCCAGAGAGCAGCAACGACGCCGACAGCAGGGCCGTCGACGGCAGCGGGGGCGACAACAGCGACGCGGCGGACAGGGACAGCGCATCCAGCAATCCAGCGGCCCGAGCCCCAGCGAGGCGTACGCGCGGCTCGACTTGGACGCGAGCGCCGATCAGGGCGCGGTCAAGGAGGCCTATCGCGAGAAGGTCAAGGAGGTCCATCCGGACACCGACACCGGTAGCGAAGCGGAGTTCAAGCGGGTGAAAGCCGCCTACGAGACCTTGACCGACTGACCGCGACCGCAACGGCCAAACCGACCGGGGCGTCAGTGAGGGTATGACGCAGACGCCGCCGCTTCTCGTCGACATCGACGGTACGCTCACCGACGAGTCACGCGCCATCGACCCGCGGGTGTTTCCCGTTCTGCGGGAGTGGCCCGAACCCGTCGTCATCGCAACCGGGAAAGCGATGCCGTTTCCGATCGCTCTCTGTGAGTTCCTGAGCATCGAGCGGACCGTCGTCGCGGAGAACGGCGGCGTCGTCTTCGTCGAGGCGACCGACGAACTCCAGTTCGAGGGCGACCACGAGGCGAGTCTGGCCGTGGCTGAGGCGTACCGCGAACTAGGCCACGAACTCGGGTTCGGGTCGGTCGACCTCGCGAACCGCTGGCGCGAGACGGAGGTGGTCGTCAGCCTCGACCAGCCGCTGGAACCGCTCGAACGGCTGGCCGCCGAGTACGGCCTCGTCGTCCTCGACACCGGCTTCGCCTACCACGTCACCGACCCGAGCGTCGACAAGGGAACCGGCCTCGAAGCGGTGTGTGCGGAACTCGGGCTGGATCCGGCGTCGTTTCTGGCCGTCGGCGACTCCGAGAACGACGCGGAGGCGTTCGAGGTGGCCGGCGAGTCCGTCGCCGTCGCCAACGCCGACGCGACGGCGAAAGCGCGTGCCGATCGCGTGACTGAAGCCGGGTACGCCGATGGGTTTCTCGAAGCCGTCGCGCCGTACCGTCGGTAGTGATGCTCCGTAGCGAACTGGCGACACCGAACTTCCGCCTCGCCTCCCCGGGAGCGGTGTCACACGGTCGCGGCGTCCCGGGGGCGACTCGTCACATACGCGCCGCTGGTCCCGCTTTCGGTGATAAACGTTCGTTCAATCCTATTGTGAGTGATAGTCGCAATCAGTCCTCTAAATCCCGGTAAGCAGGCCCAAACCCGGGGAAGGCTTTTATCTCGCCACCCGCTACGGACCCCCATGAGCCCCGACCGGGCCGTTCTCCGTCGCGCCCTCGACCGCGGCGAGGAGGAGGGCGGTAGCGTCGAGTTCAAAGAACGGCTCACCGAAGACCTGCATCTCTCGGAGGGACGGCTCGAATCACTGGCGGCACAGCTACGCCACCGCGTGCTCTCCGGCGACGGGGAGGCGACCTACGTGGTCGGCGTCACCGACGACGGCGGCCTGGCGGGCATCTCGCCCGACGAGTTCTCCGAGTCGATGGACGTCCTGAGCCTGCTGGCCGAGGAGGCCGGAGCACACATCGAGGAGGTCAAGACCTGGGGCGTCGACGGCGTGGGGTCGTCGACCCCACGAGGGGACGGGACCGACGGTTCCGCCGACGGCGTGGCGAGCGAGGACGACGAGCGTCCGCTCGACGGGATCGTCGGCGTCGCCACCATCCGGGAAGGGGCGGTACTCGACGACGACGACCACATCGTCGTCGGCACCGCCGGCCACGTCGACCACGGGAAGTCCACGCTCGTCGGGTCGCTGGTGACCGGGGAAGCCGACGACGGCGAGGGCGGGACCCGCGGCTTCCTCGACGTGCAACCACACGAGGTCGAGCGCGGCCTCTCGGCGGACCTCTCCTACGGCGTCTACGGCTTCGACGAGGATGGCCCGATCCGGATGGACAACCCGCACCGCAAGAGCGACCGGGCGCGGGTCGTCGAGGAGTCCGACCGCCTCGTCTCGTTCGTCGACACGGTGGGCCACGAACCGTGGCTCCGGACGACCATCCGGGGACTGGTCGGGCAGAAACTCGATTACGGCCTGCTTACCGTCGCCGCCGACGACGGCGTCACGGAGACGACCCGCGAGCACCTGGGCATCCTGCTGGCGACGGACCTCCCGACAATCGTCGCCCTCACGAAAGTCGACATCGCGGACGACGAGCGAGTGGCCGAGGTCGAACGCGACGTCGAACGGGCGCTGCGCGAGGTCGATAAGACCCCGCTCCGGGTCGAGCGCCACGGCGTCGAGACCGCGATCGAGGAGATATCCGAGACGGTCGTCCCCGTCGTGACGACCAGCGCGGTCACGCAGGAGGGCCTGTCCGACCTCGACGCGATGTTCGAGGCGCTGCCGAAGACCAGCGGCGAAGTCGGCGACTTCCGAATGTACATCGACCGGACGTACAACGTCCAGGGCGTCGGCGCGGTCGCTTCGGGCACGATCAAATCCGGCGAGGTGGAAGCCGGCGACCAGCTCCTGCTCGGGCCGATGCAGGACGGCGCGTTCCGCGAGGTCGAGGTGCGCTCCATCGAGATGCACTACCACCGCGTCGACGAGGCCAAGGCCGGCCGCATCGTCGGCATCGCCCTCAAGGGGGTCCGCGAACCCGATATCGAACGCGGGATGGTCCTCCTCCCGGCGGACGCAGAGCCCACGGGGGTCCGCGAGTTCGAGGCCGAGGTGATGGTGTTGAACCACCCGACGCGCATCGGCGAGGGCTACGAACCGGTCGTCCACTTAGAGACCGTCAGCGAGGCGGCATCGTTCCGCCCGGAGGGGGGCCAACTCCTCCCCGGCGACGCGGGCGCGACCACGGTCGAGTTCAAGTTCCGGTCGTACTTCGTCGAGGAGGGCCAGAAGTTCGTCTTCCGCGAGGGGCGCTCGAAGGGCGTCGGGACCGTGACCGACGTGAGCACGGATTGACTCGGTTAGGTATCATCGGTTTATCCGCCGGACGCGTCGTCGGTGCCATGCAACTGCTCGTCTTCGGCGGGAGCGGCCGAGTCGGCCGTCGCGTCTGTGAGTACGCCGCCAGCGACGGCCACGGCGTCACCGCGTTCGTCCGCGACGCCGACAGCGCGCCGCCCGGCGTCGGCGTGGTCGAAGGCGACGTCCGCGACACCGAGTCGGTGATCGCCGCCGTCGCCGGCCACGACGCGGTCTGTAACGCCGTCGGGCCCGACGCCGACGAGCGTCCGTCGGTGCTGACCGACGGGATCGACAACATCGCTCCGGCGATGGCGGACGCCGGCATCGACCGACTGGTCGGCGTCGCCGCCGCCGGCATCCTGCAGGCGACGCCGAATCGTCTCCGCCTCGACACGCCGGAGTTTCCCGCCGGACTACGGCAGGTGGCGACGGCCCACCGGGACGCCTACGAGCGACTCCGCGAGTCGACGCTCGACTGGACGCTCGCGTGCCCGCCGCGGATGCCCGACGGCGCGCCGACGAACCACTACCGGACGGCCGTCGATTACCTCCCGGAGGGCGGCCAGTCCGTCTCGACCGGCGACGTGGCGGCGTTCGTCTACGACGCGGCGGTTCGGGGCGGGCATCGTCGAGAGCGCGTCGGCATCGCCTACTGACGGACCGCCTTGAGCAGATACGCCGGGTGCTGATACGGATACCGACGGTTCTCGAAGGGGGCGTTTCGCACCCACGCGACCGTCCACCCCTCGTCGAACCGCGCCGCGAACTCCGAGTAGGCGACGCCGCCCGGTTGCCGACCCCAGCGTTCGGGCGCGGCCGCCGCGAGAATGAACAGCCGCCCGCCGGGATTCAACACCGCTCGGACGGCCGCGACGTACTCGTCTCGCTCCGCGTCGTTCAGGCAGTGAAACAGCGCCGAATCCGTCACCGTGTCGAAGCGCATCGGCAGGTCGTCCACGCTGAGGGCGTCCCAGACGAGGAACTGTGCGGGATTGTCCCGCCAGCGTGCCTTCTGTCGGGCCTGTTCGACGGCCTGCGGCGCGAAGTCGACGCCGAGGACGTCGTGACCGCGGTCGGCGAGATACAGCGACAGCTCGCCGGTGCCACAGCCCACGTCGAGGACGCGCCCGCGGATCTCGCCCGCCTCGGCGAGTTCGGCGAACGCCCGCTGCGGCCGCCCGATGTCCCACGCCGGGACGCCCGCGTACGCGGCGTCGAACCCATACGCCCGGGCGGAGACGGGACGAGTGCCGGGTCGGTACGGCGGAAAGCCGTGCCAGACCGGGGCGCTCATCGGCGGTCCTCCGCGCTGATCGATACCATGCCGTCAGCTGAGGCGTGCCACCGACAAGAAACTGCGCGCCGGAATCGTCGGTTTCCCTCGCTCTATCGGCGTTCGTAGCCCTCGCTGGTCTGCGTCGCGAGGCCGAACACCTCGGCCCACCCGAGCAGGTGTCCGACGCGCGTTCGCCAGACATCTTCCCAGCCGGTCTGGCGCTCGCGCTCCCAGCGCGGGACGGCGTCTCGAACCCGTTCGAACGCTTCTGCCTCGGTGAGCGGACCGTCGTTGTCGAGCGCGTCGAGCAGTTCCGCGGCGGCGAAGACGTGTTCGCGGAAGGCGGTCGCCAACGCGGAGCGGTCGGGTTCGGTTCGCGTTCGGTGGTAGCCCCGCTCGCTCTCGGCGACGAGGCCCAGCGCCCGCAGGAAGGTGAGATACTCACGGGCCGTCTCGCGGTCAGCGACGTCGGTGGCCCGCTGGATGGCTCGACAGCAGTCGGCCTCGTCGTCGGGGACCAGCGGGATCGCCGCCCGCGCGTCGCGGAGGAAGTCGAGCGACCGGGTCGGCGGTGCCACCTTGTAGCGCATCAGAGGCCGAAGCTCTCGACCAGCACGTCCTCGCGGGTCTCGCCGACGACGTGGGTGTCGCCGCCGACCACGTCGACGGTGACCTGCGCCGGGCCGAACAGTTCGACCGGGAGTTCGCCGAAGTCCCAGTCGGCGTCGTCGAAGACGCCTTCGAGCGGTCGGCCGTACTCCGCGCCGGCGATCGAGGCCACTTCGTCGAAGCGGTCGAAGTCCTCGTCGACGGTGAGGTGGACCTCGCCGCCGTAGGCCAGCGCGTCCGTCGTCCGGGCCATCGCCGACGCCTCATCGGCGGCGACGGGAGCCATCGGCGCTCGCGCGTTCGCCGAGAGCACCTCCGCTGGGTCGAAGCCCAGTTCCGCGAGGCGGTAGACGGCGAGTTCGGCCGCGCGGGCGGCCGCGACGACGCTGCCGGTGACGCTCGCGGTGGCGAACGTCGGCATGAACACCGCCGTCTCGGGGACGCCGGTCCGCTCGGCGATCTGCCCGGCGATGGCCTCGTCGGGGAGTTCGTCGGACTCGATGGCCAGCACGGCGAAATCGGCGTCCTCGCGGTAGCCGATGCGCTGGAAGACGTCCTCCTCACCGACGAGCGCACGGGCCGGGCCGCTACCCAGCCCCTCGAAGTCGTCGGTCGCGACTTCCCAGCCGCCCTTCTGGGAACAGAGCAGGGCCAGCGCGGGGTGGTCGGTCGACAGTTCGACGTGGGTCAGCGGCGCACTACCAACGGTATCCATCGTCGTCTGGACCGTCGCCAGTCCCGCCGTCTGAATCTCGGCGAGTAACATCCCCGCCTCGACGGCACCGGGCACCGCGACGCCGAAGTCCAGCACCGCGGCGTCGCCCGAGAGCGCGTGTACGTCTATCGTGAGTTCGTCCGCGAAGTCGATGGCCTCGTCGACGAGTTCCGTGGCCATCCGATTGAGACTGTCCATACTCGGCCTTTGACAGCCTGCCTTTTAATCTCCGCCTTCGGACGCGCCGCTTCGCGCCTCGCGTCCCAGCGACGCCTCGACGGCGTCGACCTTCTCGCTCGCGCGCTGGTCGACCCCGCGCTTGTCGTCGATCTTCAGAAACGTCTCGACGCGCTCGCTCTGCGCGCCGACGGCCTCGTGCGCGGCGTGAGCGGCCGCGAACAGCTCCTCGCTGTCCTCGGCCTCGATGATCGTCCCCATCGGCGTGGTCTCGTACTCCACGTCGAAGTCGTCCAGCGCCGCCACGGCGTCGGCGACGTACGGTGCCATGCTCTCCTCGACGACCGGTGCGACCGACAGGAAGCCGATACAGGTCATGGTCGCGGGTTCGGCCGCCACCGGCCTAACATTGGCGTTCCGGGCGATTCAGAATACTTGTGTCCCGCGTGCGTCGCGTGGGCCGGGAGTCGCCTCTGTGCGACGACCCGGGGAAGGGCAGGCTGATCTGAGAAGCATACCGCGCCGGAGGCGCGGTTTCACCGGAAGCGCGCCGCAGGCGCGACTTCCGGCCTTTTTCATCGACGTTTTTCGAGGAGGGTTCCCGCAGTGAGCCTCCAGCTCACGAGGAAACCCGACGACGAAAAAGGTCGTAGGAGATGCGCTGGAGGGGATTTGAACCGGAATCAGACGTGCTCGCTTCGCTGCGCGCGACTGATAGGGTTCAAATTCCAGTACGATTTCACGGCTCACGCGATCGCGAGCACACGCTACGCGGTGCTCGCCGAAGTTGTTCGCCGTAGAAATGCGCTGGAGGGGATTTGAACCCCTGTTGTGACCATGGCAAGGTCACGTGATACCACTACACTACCAGCGCTCACTTCGTTCGCCCTGACCCTCGCGGCCACACCGCGCCCGCTCGGTACCAGCGCCCTGTTGCATCACAATCTGGCGGGGGTGACAGTAAAAAGCCTTCCGTTTTCCGGGGGAAACCGTGGGACGTGAGGGCATTCGACTTACCGGATCGTTCGGCCACGTTACGCGGACCACCCTTTCGAAACCGGCAAAGGTCGGGTGGGCTGTTCGGGGGGTATCGGCGGCGACGGGCCGTGTGAACGCGTCTCAACGCACGCGCGAAGCGGGGTCTTTTTACCGTAGGGACGGAGAAGTATCGGCACAGTCTAGTGGCGCGACGTGGAAGCGTCACGGCATGACGACCAGCGTACTCGTGCCGTCTTCCCTCACACGGGAAGCCGAAGACCGCCGCGAGGCGACTCGCAAGCTCGGATACGTGGCCCGCGCGGCCACCGTCTTCCGGGCCGATCGGCTGACAGTGTTCCCCGACCCAGACGGGGCGGGCAAGTGGGAAGACGGGTTCGTCGAAACCGTGCTGCGGTACGCCGCGACGCCCCCGCACCTCCGAAAGGAGATGTGGGGCAAGCGGGACGAACTGGAGTACGTCGGCGTCCTGCCGCCGCTCCGCGTGCGTTCACAGACCGGCTCCGGATCTGAGGGTTCGGGGTCGTTAAGACAGGGAATCGTGACCGAGGTCGGAGCTGATGGGCGCGTCCGGGTCAATTGCGGCATGCAACACCCGATCTCCCTCCCCGTTCCAGACGGAATGGAAGCGGCGGAGGGGGAGCGCGTAACCGTCAGGGTCTCTTCGCGACGGCCGGTCCGGGCGAAACTCGTCGATCACCCCACGCCGGGGTTCGACGTCGTTACCGCGGACCTCGATGCGGCACTCTCGCGTGACGACGCCGGACTCACCATCGCGTCATCGCGATACGGTGAGCCGGCGACGACGCGGCGTCTCGGCCAGCTGGTCGAGCGCCGGGACGCCGAGGGCGGCCTGACAGTCGCCTTCGGAGCACCCGAGCGGGGGTTACCGTCGATACTCGACGTGGACCCGGGCTCCGTCGGCGGAGACCAGACAGGCGACGACCCCACAGGGTTCGACCTCTGGCTGAATACGGTTCCGAACCAGGGCAGCGAGGTGGTGCGAACGGAAGAAGCGATGTTCGCCTCCCTCGCCTGTCTAACCCTCACGGAGTAAACGTATGCCACAACCAAGCAGACCACGCAAAGGCTCGCTGGGCTTCGGCCCGCGCAAGCGCTCGACGACCGAGACGCCCCGCTTCAACAGCTGGCCGTCCGACGACGGGCAGGCGGGCGTCCAAGGGTTCGCCGGCTACAAGGCAGGCATGACTCACGTCGTGCTCGTCAACGACGAACCCGACTCCCCCCGCGAGGGGATGGAGGAGACCGTCCCGGTGACGGTCGTCGAGACGCCGCCGATGCGCGCCGTCGCCCTGCGAGCGTACGAGGATACGCCGTACGGCAAGCGTCCGCTGACGGAGGTCTGGACCGACGAGTTCCACGGCGAACTCGACCGGACTCTCGACCTGCCGGAGGACCACGACCCGGACGCTGCAGAGGAACAGGTACGCGACGCACTCGACAATGGGAACCTCGGGGACGTGCGCCTCATCACGCACACCGTCCCCGACGCCGTCCCGAGCGTCCCGAAGAAAAAGCCCGACGTGATGGAGACTCGCGTCGGCGGTAGCTCGCTCTCCGAGCGCCTCGACTACGCGCTCGAACTCGTCGGTGACGGCGGGGAACACGCGATGAACGACGTGTTCCGCGCCGGTGAGTACACCGACGTCGCGGGCGTCACCAAGGGCAAGGGGACGCAGGGTCCCGTCAAGCGCTGGGGCGTCCAGAAGCGAAAGGGCAAGCACGCCCGGCAGGGCTGGCGGCGCCGGATCGGTAACCTCGGCCCGTGGAATCCCTCCCGCGTGCGCTCGACGGTCCCTCAGCAGGGCCAGACCGGCTACCACCAGCGCACCGAGCTGAACAAGCGCCTCGTCGACATCGGCGAGGGCGACGAGGCCACCGTCGACGGCGGCTTCGTCAACTACGGCGAGGTCGACGGGCCGTACACGCTGGTGAAGGGCTCGGTGCCCGGGCCGGACAAGCGCCTGGTGCGCTTCCGCCCCGCGGTGCGACCGAACGACCAGCCGCGCCTCGACCCCGAGGTGCGCTACGTCTCCACCGAATCGAACCAGGGATAACCCATGCAGGCAACTATCTACGATCTGGACGGCGAGGCCGACGGCGAGGTCGACCTGCCGGACGTCTTCGAGACGCCCGTGCGGACCGACCTCATCCAGAAGGCCGTTCGCGCCGCCCAGGCAAACCGAAAGCAGGACTACGGGACCGACGAGTACGCCGGTCTCCGTACCCCGGCCGAATCGTTCGGTAGCGGTCGCGGACAGGCGCACGTCCCGAAGCAGGACGGCCGTGCCCGCCGCGTCCCGCAGGCGGTCAAGGGCCGCGTGGCCCACCCGCCGAAAGCCGAGAAGGACCGGTCGCTCGACCTGAACGACAAGGAACGCCAACTCGCCGTCCGCTCGGCGCTCGCCGCCACGACGGACGCCGAACTCGTCGCCGACCGCGGCCACGAGTTCGACCGCGAGGAGGTCCCCGTCGTCGTCTCCGACGACTTCGAGGACCTCGTGAAGACCCAGGAGGTCGTCTCCCTGCTGGAGGCGCTCTCGCTTCACGCGGACGTCGAGCGCGCGGACGAGACGAAGATCAAGGCCGGACAGGGGAAGTCGCGCGGCCGGAAGTACCGCCGCCCGTCTTCCATCCTGTTCGTGACCAGTGACGAGCCGTCGAAGGCCGCCCGCAACCTCGCGGGCGTCGACGTGGCGACCGCGCGCGAGGTCAACGCGGAAGACCTCGCGCCCGGCGCACAGCCCGGTCGGCTCACCGTCTTCACCGAATCCGCCGTCGAGGAGGTCGCGGACCGATGAGCTGGGACGTCATCAAGTACCCGCACGTCACGGAGAAGGCCATGAACGACATGGACTTCGACAACAAGCTCCAGTTCGTCGTCGACGACCGAGCCAACAAGGACGACGTGGCATCCGCCATCGAGTCCCAGTACGAGGTCTCGGTCGTGGACGTGAACACGCAGAACACGATGGACGGCGTCAAGAAGGCCGTCGTGCGTCTCTCCGAAGACGACGACGCCCAGGAAGTCGCCTCCAGGATCGGGGTGTTCTAACGATGGGACGACGAATTCAGGGACAACGACGCGGTCGCGGGACGTCCACGTTCCGGGCGCCCTCCCACCGCTACAAGGCAGACCTACAGCACCGGAAAGTCGAGGACGGCGACGTCATCGCCGGCACGGTCGTGGACATCGAACACGACCCGGCTCGCTCGGCACCCGTCGCGGCCGTCGAGTTCGAGGACGGCGACCGCCGCCTCGTGCTCGCGCCCGAGGGCGTCGGCGTCGGCGACGAACTGCAGGTCGGCGTCAGCGCCGAGATCGCTCCCGGGAACACGCTCCCGCTCGCGGAGATCCCCGAGGGGGTCCCGGTCTGTAACGTCGAGTCCAGCCCCGGCGACGGCGGGCGCTTCGCCCGCTCGTCGGGCGTCAACGCCACGCTGCTCACCCACGACCGCAACGTCGCGGTCGTGAAGCTCCCCTCCGGGGAGATGAAGCGCCTGGACCCGCAGTGTCGCGCCACCGTCGGCGTCGTCGCCGGCGGCGGCCGAACTGACAAGCCGATGGTCAAGGCCGGAAACAAGTATCACAAGATGAAAGCGCGCGGGACGAAGTGGCCAAACGTCCGCGGTGTGGCGATGAACGCCGTCGACCACCCCTTCGGTGGCGGCGGCCGGCAACACCCCGGCAAGCCCAAGTCCGTCTCGCGTAACACGCCGCCGGGACGCAAGGTCGGGGACATCGCCTCGAAGCGGACCGGCCGAGGTGGCAATGAATGAGTTCGGAATATCAAATCGGCCACGAAGGAGAGTTCTCCTTCCGCGGCCACACGCTCGACGAGCTGCAGGAGATGGAGCTCGAGGAAGTCGCGGAACTGCTCCCCGCTCGCCAGCGGCGAAGTATCGAACGCGGTCTGACCGAGGAGAAGCAGAAACTGCTCGAGAAGGCCCGCGATGCCGAGGAGGAGGAGACGGCGAACGACCCGATCCGGACGCACCTGCGCGACATGCCGGTGCTGCCGGAGATGGTCGACATCACCTTCGCCGTCCACGCCGGCCAGAGCTTCGAGCGCGTCAAAGTCGAGCCCGCGATGCTCGGTCACTACCTCGGTGAGTTCCAGCTCACCCGTAGCGACGTCGAACACGGTCAGGCCGGTATCGGGGCGACACGCTCCTCGAAGTTCGTACCGCTCAAGTAATCATGGGAATCAGCTACTCAGTCGACGCCGACCCGGAGACCACCGCGAAAGCCATGCTCCGGGAGCGGCAGATGAGCCACAAGCACAGCAAGGCCGTCGCCCGAGAGATCAAGGGCAAGACGGCGGGCGACGCCGTCGAGTTCCTCGAAGCGGTCATCGAGGGCGACCAGCCGGTCGCGTTCAAACAGCACAACTCGGGCGTCGGCCACAAGAGCAAGGTCGACGGCTGGGACGCCGGTCGCTACCCGGAGAAGGCCAGCGAGGCCTTCATCGACCTGCTGGAGAACGCCGTCGGCAACGCCGACCACCAGGGCTTCGACGGCGAAGCCATGGAGATCATGCACGTCGCCGCCCACAAGGTCGGCGAGCAGCAGGGTCGCAAACCGCGCGCGATGGGCCGGGCCTCCGCCTGGAACTCCACGCTGGTCGACGTCGAACTCGTCCTAGAGGAGGTCGAGGAATAATGGCGGACGAACAGCAGTTCATCGAAGACGGCCTTCAGCGGACCCAGATCGACGAGTTCTTCGCGGACGAACTCGGTCGCGCGGGCTACGGCGGCATGGACGTCGCCAAGACCCCGATGGGGACTCAGATCGTCCTCAAAGCCGAGAAGCCCGGGATGGTCATCGGTAAGGGCGGGAAGAACATCCGCAAGATCACGACGGAACTCGAAGACCGGTTCGACCTCGACGACCCGCAGATCGACGTGCAGGAAGTCGACGAGCCGGACCTCAACGCCCGCATCGTCGCGGACCGTCTGGGCAACGCGCTCGAACGCGGTTGGTACTTCCGAAAGGCCGGTCACACCACGATCGACCGCATCATGGAAGCCGGCGCGAAGGGTGCCGAGATCGTCCTCTCCGGGAAGGTCACGGGCGCCCGCTCGCGCGTCGAGAAGTTCAACCGCGGCTACATCAAGCACAACGGCGAACCCGCCGAGGACATCGTCGACAGCGGCGTCGGCGTCGCCGTGATGAAACTCGGCACCATCGGCGTGCGGGTGAAGATCATCCCGCCGAACGCCGAACTCCCCGACGACTTCGAGATCTACGAGGACGTCGAGGTCGAGGACTACGTCGCCGAGACCGACGGCGAGTCGGTCGAGGAACTCCTCGAAGGCGAGCCCGAAGACGAGAGCGTCGAGGGCGCCGACGTCGAGGTCTCCGACGAACCCGACGACGGCGACGAGCAGGTCGCCGACGACGGACGCGACGAGGAGACCGAGGTCGAAGAGGAAGTCGTCGCGGAAGAGGTCGACGTTCCGACCGACGAGGACGTCGAGGACGTCGATGTCGACGAACTCGAAGACGCCGTCGACGAGGAACTCGACGAGGACGTCGAGGCCGAAGCCGAAGAGCTCATGGGCGAGATGGAAGACGAGGAGGACGACGAAGAATGACCGTCCTCCACGTCCAGGAAGTTCGCGACATGACGGCCGCCGAGCGAGAGGCGGAACTCGACGACCTCAAGACGGAACTGCTCAACGCCCGGGCCGTGCAGGCCGCGGGTGGTGCCCCGGAGAACCCGGGTCGCATCAAGGAACTGAAGAAGGCCATCGCCCGGATCAAGACGATTCAGCGCGAAGACGGCGACCTTCAGGAGAACGAATAATGCCACTGACACCCGAGACGCTCCCCCGTCACGAACTCGTCGGCCTCGACGTCGAGGTCGTCGCCGCGTCCAATCCGGACGCCGTCGGCATCAGCGGAGCGGTCGTCGTCGAGACGACCCAGACGCTGACCATCGAGGGGGCAGACCGGGTGTGGCACGTGCCGAAGGACGGCGCGACGTTCGCCTTCGACGTACGCGGGCAGCGAGTCCGCGTCGAGGGCGAGACGCTCGTCGCCCGTCCCGCTCGTCGCACAGAGAATTCAGGTGATTCCAAATGGCGCTAGGACTGAACGTACAGGAACCGGAAACGACCTGTACCGACCAGAACTGCCCGTTCCACGGAGAGCTCTCCGTGCGCGGTCAGACGCTGGACGGTGAGGTCGCTTCCACTGACATGGAGAAGACCGTCGTCGTCGAACGCGAGTACGACGTGAAGGTGCCGAAATACGACCGCTTCATGAAGCGGCGGAGCCGCGTTCCGGCTCACGCACCCGACTGTCTCGACCTCGCGGTCGGTGACACGGTCACGATAGCAGAGTGTCGACCGCTCTCGAAGACGAAGAGTCACGTCGTCGTCAGTGTGGGCTCGGACGAGGCCACGGACGGCGTAGAGGACGGTGAGAACTAATGGAGGCGCTCAACGCAGACGTCACCCAAGGACTGGAGAAGGGCTCGCTCATCACGTGTGCCGACAACACGGGCGCACGCGAGCTGAAGGTCATCTCCGTCCACGGCTACTCGGGGACGAAGAACCGGCATCCGAAGGCCGGTCTGGGCGACAAGATCACGGTGTCGGTCACCAAGGGGACGCCCGAGATGCGTCGTCAGGTGCTCGAAGCCGTCGTCGTCCGCCAGCGAAAGCCGATCCGCCGTCCCGACGGCACCCGCGTCAAGTTCGAAGACAACGCGGCCGTCATCGTGGACGAGAACGAGGACCCGCGCGGGACCGAGCTGAAAGGTCCGATCTCGCGGGAAGTCGCGGAACGGTTCGGAAGCGTCGCCTCCGCAGCGACGATGATCGTATAGAACCATGAGCAAGCAACCAGACAAACAGCGAACGAGTCAACGACGCGCACCGCTCCACGAGCGACACAAGCAGGTGCGGGCCACGCTCTCGGCCGACCTCCGCGAGGAGTACGGCCAGCGAAACGTCCGCGTCAACGCCGGGGACACCGTCGAGGTGCTCCGGGGCGACTTCGCCGGCGAAGAGGCCGAAGTCGTCGACGTCGACCTCACGGACGCCGTCATCCACGTCGAGGACGTCGTCCTCGAGAAGACCGACGGCGAGGAGGTCCCCCGCCCGCTCGACACCTCGAACGTTCGAGTGACCGAGCTGACGCTCGAAGACGACGAGCGCGAGGCGCGTCTCGAATCGGAGGATGATTCCGCATGAGTAAGCATCAGAAGCGACTCTCGGTGCCGGACAGCTGGCCCGTAGAGCGCAAGACGGCGACGTTTACGGTCAAGGCCGGAGCCGGCCCGCACGGCGAGTCGGGGGTCCCCCTGCTCATCGTCCTGCGGGACGTGCTCGGCTACGCCGACAACCGCAAGGAAGCGCGCTACGCGCTCAACGAGGACAACGTGCTCATCAACGGCAAGGCCGTCTCCGACGAGGAGCGCCCCGTCGGGATGTTCGACATCCTCGCCTTCACCGAGCGCGACGAGTACTATCGGGTGTTCCCCGGCGAGGGCGGTCGGCTGGCGCTGACCCCCATCGTCGCGGACGCGGCCGACTCTAAACTGGGCAAGATCGTCAACAAGACGCACGTCCCCGGTGGCGACGTTCAGTTGGCGCTCCACGACGGCGAGACGCTCGTCGTTGAGGACGACCAGACCTACGACGTCGGCGACTCCATCGTCGTCGACAACGAGAGCACCGACGTCGTCGCCCACTTCGAGTACGAAGAGGGCGCGCTCGTCACGGCCGTCAACGGCGCGCACGCCGGCGAGATCGGCACCGTCGACGAGATCCAGGTCACGCCCGGCTCCGCGAAGAACAACGTCCTCGTCTCGCAGGAAGGCATCGACGGCGAGGACTCGGACGACGCCGACGGCTTCGAGACGGTCGAAGAGTACGTCGTCGTCATCGACGAGAACTTCACGAGCGACGGAGGTGACGACGAATGAGCTCCGAGAGCGAGTCCGGTGACTTCCACGAGATGCGGGAACCCCGCGTCGAGAAAGTCGTCGTCCACATGGGCATCGGCCACGGTGGCCGTGACCTCGCCAACGCCGAGGACATCCTCGGCGAGATCACGGGACAGAACCCGGTTCGGACGAAGGCCAAGCGGACGGTCGGCGAGTTCGACATCCGCGAGGGCGACCCCATCGGCGCGAAGGTCACCCTGCGCGACGAGGCCGCGGAGGAGTTCCTCGACACCGCGCTGCCGCTCGCCGAGATGAAGAAGAGCCAGTTCGACGACACCGGCAACTTCAGCTTCGGCGTCGAGGAACACACCGAGTTCCCGAGCCAGGAGTACGACCCGAGCATCGGAATCTACGGGCTGGACGTGACGGTCAACCTCGTCCGCCCCGGCTACCGCGTCGCCAAGCGAGACCAGGCGTCGCGCTCGATTCCGTCGAACCATCGACTCGACCCCGAGGACGCGACGGCGTTCGTCGAGTCGACCTTCGACGTGGAGGTGACCGAATGAGCGAAAGTGAAACCACAGAAGAGCCCGACGCCGCCGAAAGCGAGCGGACCGGCCAGCTCGAGTCCTGTCAGCGCTGCGGGCGCGAACAGGGACTCGTCGGCAAGTACGACATCTGGCTGTGTCGCCAGTGCTTCCGCGAGATCTCGCGGGGAATGGGCTTCAGGAAGTACAGCTAACCATGACAGGAAACGACCCATTCGCCAACGCTCTATCGGCCATCGACAACGCCGAGAGCGTCGGGCATCTGGATCAGACGGTATCGCCCGCTTCGAACGAGATCGGCTCCGTCCTCGAGGTCTTCTACGACCGCGGGTACATCGACGGCTTCAGTTTCGTCGACGACGGCAAGGCCGGTGAGTTCGAGGTCGAACTGAAAGGTGCCATCAACGAGTGTGGCCCGGTCAAGCCCCGCTACTCCGCGGGCGCGGACGAGTTCGAGAAGTGGGAGAAGCGGTTCCTCCCCGCCCGCGACTACGGGACGCTCGTCGTCTCGACCAGCCACGGCATCATGAGCCACTACGAGGCCCGCGAGGAGGGCGTCGGTGGCCAGGTCATCGCGTACGTATACTGACAATGACACGAGTAGAACTGGAAATTCCGGAAGGCGTGACCGCCGAACTGGACCATCTCGACCTCACGGTCGAGGGTGACAACGGCAGCGTCACGCGACGGCTCTGGTATCCCGCGATCGACGTCTCCGTCGAGGACGGCGTCGTCGTCATCGAGTCCGTCGAGGAGGACGCGAAGACGAACTCGACCGTCGGGACCTTCGAGAGCCACGTAGAGAACATGTTCCACGGCGTGACCGAGGGCTGGGAGTACGAGATGGAAGTCTTCTACTCTCACTTCCCCATGCAGGTCGACGTCGAGGGCGACGAGGTCGTCATCGAGAACTTCCTCGGCGAGCGAGCGGCCCGTCGGACCGCCATCCACGGCGACACCGACGTGTCGGTCGACGGCGAGGAACTGACCCTGTCCGGGTCCGACATCGAAGCCGTCGGCCAGACCGCCGCGGACATCGAACAGCTCACGCGCATCAACGACAAGGACGTGCGCGTGTTTCAGGACGGGGTGTACATCACCCAGAAACCGAGCCGAGGTGACGCCTGATGCCAGAGAACCCCGACAGGAAAAGCAGCGACGCCGACGCGAACGAGGAGGCGCTCACGCAGGGCGACGGCCCCCAGGAAGACGTCGAGTCGGAGCAGCCACTGGAGGGCGAACGCGCCGAAGACCCCGACGAGATCGCGGAGCAGGCCGAATCTGAATCCGACTCGGACGAGGAGTCCGAGGAGGAAGAAGAGCTCGAGCTGACCGACATCAGCGGCGTCGGCGACTCGAAGGCCGAATCGCTCCGCGAAGCCGGCTTCGAGACGGTCGACGACGTTCGCGCCGCCGATCAGTCCGCGCTCGCGGAGGTCGACGGCATCGGGAATGCGCTCGCGGCCCGAATCAAAGCCGACGTCGGCGGTCTCGAAGTCGACACCGAGACCGAGGCCGAAGTCGAGGAGGAGGGCGGCGAGGAAGAGCCCGACGAGGACGTGGAGACGGAACTCCAGCCCCGCGGGCTCGCCGAGAAGACGCCCGACCTCGACGACGAGGAGGCCCGACTGCTGGCACAGCGACACCGCGTCGGCACGCCGCAGTTCAACCGGCAGGACTACCACAAGAAAAAGCGCGTCCCGACCTCGTGGCGACGCCCGCGCGGCCAGCTCTCGAAGCAGCGCCGCGGCATCAAGGGCAAAGGCGACACGGTCGAGGCGGGCTTCCGCTCGCCGAAGGCGGTCCGCGGCAAGCACCCCTCGGGCTTCGAGGAGGTCCGCGTGCACAACGTGGACGACCTGGAGGGCATCGACGGGGACGTCGAGGCGGCCCGAATCGCCTCCAAAGTCGGTGCCCGCAAGCGCGAGCGCATCGAGGAAGCCGCTGAGGACGCGGGCATCCGCGTGCTCAACCCCACCTACGTCGAAGTCGAGGTGAACGAGTAATGACGGATCTCTCCGCACAGAAGCGACTCGCAGCGGACGTCTTAGACGTCGGGAAGAACCGCGTCTGGTTCGACCCCGAGCAGCAGGGCGACATCGCGGACGCGATCACCCGCGAGGACGTGCGCGAACTGGTCGATGAGGGCGCCATCCAGGCGAAAGACGAGAAGGGCAACTCCCGCGGCCGCGCCCGGGAGCGCCAGAAGAAGCGTGCGTACGGCCACCAGAAGGGTGCCGGCAACCGGAAAGGCAAATCCGGCGCACGTCAGGACCCCAAAGAGGAATGGGAGTCGCGCATCCGCGCACAGCGGAAGAAACTGCGCGAACTGCGCGACGACGGCTCGCTGTCGAGTTCGCAGTACCGCGACCTGTACGACAAGGCAGGCGGTGGCGAGTTCGACAGCGTGGCCGACCTCGAACGATATATCGACGCAAACCACGGTGACGAATAATGGCGACAGGACCACGATACAACGTGCCGATGCGGCGACGCCGCGAGGCCCGTACCGATTACCATCAGCGGTTGCGCCTGCTGAAATCCGGCAAGCCCCGCCTCGTTGCTCGAAAGAGCAACAAGCACGTCAGGGCGCAGCTGGTGACGCTTGGCCAGGACGGCGACCGAACGCTCGCGGCCGCACACTCGGGCGACCTCGAAGAGTACGGCTGGGAGGCCCCGACGGGCAACATGCCCGCGGCGTACCTCACCGGGCTACTCGCCGGGCTTCGCGCGCAGGAAGCGGGCGTCGAGGAAGCGGTGCTCGACATCGGCCTCAACACCCCGACTCCAGGTAGCAAAGTGTTCGCAATACAAGAAGGCGCAATCGACGCCGGGCTCGAAGTCCCCCACAACGACGACGTCCTCGCCGACTGGCAGCGCACGCGCGGTGCCCACATCGCCGAGTACGCCGAACAGCTGGACGACCCGCTGTACAGCGGGGACTTCGACGCCGAAGACCTCCCGGAGCACTTCGACGAAGTCCGGGAGACACTACTCGAAGGTGACATCGAACTATGAGTGCTGACAACGGCTGGGAACCCCGGACACGCCTCGGCAAGCAGGTCGCCGAGGGCGACATCGACTCCATGCAGGAGGCGCTGACCTCGGGGCTTCCCCTGAAAGAATCGGAAGTCGTCGACCAGCTCGTCCCCGATCTGGAAGACGAAGTACTGGACATCAACATGGTCCAGCGGATGACCGACTCCGGCCGGCGGGTGAAGTTCCGCTGCGTCGTCGTCGTCGGCAACCGCGACGGCCTCGTCGGCTACGCCGAGGGGCGTGACGACCAGGTCGGCGGTGCCATCCAGAAGGCCATCGACGTGGCCAAACTGAACCTCATCGACGTCTCCCGCGGCTGCGGGTCCTGGGAGTGTGGCTGTGGCCGTCCGCACACAGTCGCGCTGCGCACGCAGGGCAAGGCCGGGAGCGTCGAAGTCGAGCTGCAGCCCGCACCGCGCGGACTCGGCCTGGCGGGCGGAGAGACCGTCCGCCACGTGCTGGAACTGGCCGGCATCGAGGACATCTGGACGCGCAGTAGCGGGAACACGCGGACCACGGTCAACTTCGCGAAGGCGACGTTCAACGCCCTGCGGAACACGGCCCAGGCCCGCGTCCCCGAGCGCACGTTCGAGAAGCGCGAGGTGATCGAGTGATGCAAGCGCTCGTTCAGATCCGCGGCGACGTGAACATGGATACGGACATCCACGACACGCTGAAGATGCTGAACATCCACCACGTCAACCACGCCACGCTGGTCCCGCAGACGGAGACGTACCGCGGGATGGTCTCGAAGGTCAACGACTTCGTGGCCTTCGGCGAGCCGAGCCAGGAGACCGTCGAACTCCTGCTCGAAACGCGCGGCGAGCCGCTCGAAGGCGACGCCGACGTCGACGACGAGTGGATCGGCGAGAACACCGACTACGACGACGTCGAGGGACTGGCCGCGGCGCTGGTCGACGAGGAGACGACGCTCAAAGAGCAGGGTCTCTCCCCCACACTCCGTCTGCACCCGCCGCGCGGCGGGCACGACGGAATCAAACACCCCACCAAGGAAGGCGGTGAGCTCGGGAAACACGACACCGAGGGCATCGACGACCTCCTGGAGGCGATGCGATAATGACGAGCAAGAAACGACGACAGCGCGGGTCGCGCACGCACGGCGGCGGGTCGCACAAGAACCGGCGCGGTGCCGGACACCGCGGTGGCCGCGGTGCCGCGGGCCGCGACAAACACGAGTTCCACAACTACGAACCGCTGGGCAAGAGCGGTTTCAACCGCCCGGATCAGGTTCAGCCGGACGTCGCGACGGTCGACGTCCGCGAACTCGACGAGGACGCGCCGCTGCTGGCCGCCGACGGCGTCGCCGAAGAGGACGGCGACGGCTACCACATCGACGCCCGAGACGTCGTCGAGGACGGCTACGAGGCCGACGTGGTGAAGGTGCTCGGTGCCGGGCAGGTCCGGAACGAGCTCACCATCGTCGCCGACGCCTTCTCGGACAGCGCGACGGAGAAGATCGAATCGGCCGGCGGCGCGACGGAACTGAGCGAACGCGGCCAGGAACGGCAAGCGGAAGCCGAAGACGACGAGGCCGACGCGGACGACGAGGAGTAACGACAGATGAGCTGGAAGGACACCGCCGAACCGTTGCTCGTCAGGATGCCAGCAGTCCGCCGACCGGAGGGCCACATCCCGTTCAAGCGCAAGCTGATGTGGACCGGCGGCGTGTTGGTGCTGTATTTCTTCCTGACGAACGTCAAGCTGTTCGGTCTCGACATCGACGCGAGCCAGGACGTCTTCGGCCGATTCGGGTCGATTCTGGCCTCGGGGCAGGGGAGCATCCTGCAGTTGGGTATCGGTCCCATCGTCACGGCCTCGATCGTATTGCAGTTGCTTGGCGGGGCCAACCTGCTCGGGCTGAATACGCAGGACGACCCGCGAGATCAGATCCTCTATCAGGGGCTGCAGAAGCTGCTGGTGCTGGTGATGATCTGTCTGACGGGGCTGCCGATGGTCTTCGCCGGCGGGTTCTTACCCGCCGACACGGCCGTCGCGCAGTCGCTGGGTATCGGGGCCACCGGTGTCCAGTGGCTCATCTTCGCCCAGATATTCGTCGGCGGTGTCCTCATCCTGTTCATGGACGAGGTCATCTCCAAGTGGGGCGTCGGCTCCGGTATCGGGCTGTTCATCGTCGCGGGCGTGAGCCAGCGACTGCTGGGCGGTCTGCTTTCGACGCCCTTCATCGGCGGCCGGAGCGGTATCCTCTACACCTGGTTCCAGTTCATCACCGGCGAACAGGCGACCGGGCCGGTCCTCGCTCCGGGCGGTCTGGAGACGGTGTTCCTCGGTCAGGGCCAGATCCTGGCGCTGATAACCACGATACTCATCTTCTCGGTGGTCGTCTACGCCGAGTCGGTTCGGGTCGAGATCCCGCTCTCGAACGCGCGGGTGAAGGGGGCTCGCGGTCGCTTCCCGGTGAAGCTCATCTACGCGAGCGTCCTGCCGATGATCCTCGTCCGGGCGCTGCAGGCGAACATCCAGTTCCTCGGGCGCATCCTGCACTCGCAGTTGGGGACGCTCCCAGGGTGGCTGGGCAGCTACAGTAACGGACAGGCCACCGGCGGGCTGTTCTACTATTTGGCCCCGATCCAGTCGCCGGGTGACTGGATGTGGTGGCTGGAAGCGACGACCAACCCCGCCTGGCAGATCCTCATCCGCGTCGGGATCGACCTGACGTTCATGCTGGTCGGCGGCGCAGTCTTCGCCGTCTTCTGGGTCGAGACGACCGACATGGGCCCGGAGGCGACGGCCAAGCAGATTCACAACTCCGGGATGCAGATCCCCGGATTCCGCCAGAACGTCGGCGTCATCGAGAAAGTGCTCGAACGCTACATCCCGCAGGTCACCGTCATCGGCGGTGCCCTCGTCGGGCTACTGGCCGTGATGGCCAACATGCTGGGTACCATCGGCGGCGTCTCCGGTACCGGGCTGCTGCTCACGGTCTCCATCACGTACAAGCTGTACGAGGAGATCGCCGAGGAACAGCTCATGGAGATGCACCCGATGATGCGCCAGATGTTCGGCTGAGGCCGCCGAACTCTTCTTTGCGGTCGCTCCCGCTCGAGAGTCACATCTGTGTCGATCCGGTCCGTAACCGGCCCGCAAGCGGAAAAGTTGTCTTGTCTCCTGACTGCCGGTGTTACCGACTGACATTCCCAAGGCGTCAGCCGGCGGTTGGCGTCGTCGTATTGCCGGGAGTCGTCGGCGTGGATCCGCCGGTCGGCGTCGAGTCGGACGCGGTCTCCTCGTCGTCGGGCTCGGGTCCCGGGACGCGCTCGGGGGCGTCACCCGCCGCGAGGAACGAGAGGAGGTTGCCGACGAACGCCTCGTTGTCGGCGTCGTACACCTCGGTTCGTTCGAGGACGGACGCGTCGGCGACGAAGACGACGTTCTCCGTGCGGACGACGGTCGGGTACTGCCCCGTCCGACGGGTCTGGAGCGTCTGCGTGCCGTCGACGGCGGTGTACACCACCTCGGCGTCGCTGTCGTCGCGTACGGAGGCGTAGCTACCGGTGTCGAAGGTAACGGTGTCGACGCCCTCGGTCAGCGGCCCGTCACCGCTCGGGGCCGCGTAGATGCTCTTGAAGTTGTTGTCGTTGGCCGCGTCGTCGACGTTGAACAGCGTCTCGGCACCCATGCGGAACCCGTACTGGCTCGTCAGGTTGTTCGCGCCGAAGGAGACGACCGTCGAACTGGCTATCAGTCCGCCGCTGACGCGCGTTTGGGTCGGTTCACCGAGGATCACGACGTGGCCGCCGGCGTCGGTGTAGTTTTCGAGTACCGCGCGTTCCGTCGCGGTGAATTCCTGGGTCGGCTGGACGACGAGCAGTCCCTCGTGGCCGGCCAGCGTCTCGTTGTAGGGTTTCTCGTCGGTGGTATCGGGATACGAGAGGCGATGACCCGCCCTGAAAACCGCTTCTTCGACCGGTTCGAGGTCCGTCCGTTCGAACTCGTTGCCGTGGCGGGTATCGGCGAGGAGGCGCGCGCTCCCGTTCTCGACTGTGAGCGTGCCGGTTTCGGGATCCGCGTCGACGTTGACGCGCTCCGGCTGGAACTGCGGCGGCGACTGCCCGTCGATCCCCGCGCCGTCGGGCGACCCCGAGTTCCCGTCGACGGCGAGTCCCAGCAGCGCCACTGCGCCGAGGACGACGGCCACCACGACGACGTAAGCGGCCAGTAGTCTGATCGCGCTGCCGTCAGCCATCGACGTACACCTCCGAGGCGTTGGTCTCCGGGACGCCCCAGACGGCGTAGTACTTCACGGGGCGCTGGAACTGTCCATCGTCTCCGGGTTTGCCGACGACCTCGCCGTCGCCGCCCTCGACACGGACCGATGCGTTGCCCAACAGGAGCGTCGGGCTCGACGCCTGCGGTTCCGTCACGTAGACGTCGTACTCGTCGCCCTCGATCCCCTCGGCGCGACTCGCCGCGCGCTCGATGGCGGAATCGAGGTCGCCGATGCGGTCGGCGAAGCCGTTCTCGACGGCGCGGCCGCCGAGGTACGCGCGGCCGTTCGCCACCTCCGTTCGGTCGAGCGAGAGAGCGTCGCCGCGGTGGTACATGACCGTCCCGACGAACGCTCGCTGGAGGGACTCCATCTCCGTGCGAATTCGGTCGATACCGATCTGCGCCTTGTCGGGACCCGAGCGGACGAACTGCTCCTGTTGCTGCCCCGCCTGTTCGATGACGCTCGGGGGCGCCTGAACGATGACGCCGATGCTGCCGACGGTGGAACTGGGCTTGACGATTATCTCGTCGGCCGAGACGATGCCGAAGTATCCGCCCGAGGCCGCCGCCCCCTCCACGTACGCGACGACGGGCATCTCGCTCGCCGTCCGGTTGACCGCCAGATAGAACTCCTCGCTCGCGTCTACGGGGCCGCCGGGGCTGTCGACGCGGAGGACGACGGCCTCGACCGAGTCGTTGTCGCGAATCGCCCGCAGTTGCTCGGCGACGCCGTTGACGTTCGCGTCGTTGGTCGGTCCCCGCAACGTGACGACGGCCACCGACGGGCGCTCCTCGGCGGTCGCCGCCGCGTTCCAGACCACCGGGCCGACTACCGCACCGGTCACGAGCGCCGCCGTGACGACGACCACGTACGCTGCCACAGTTGTCGCTGAGAGGTTATTTTTGATTGACACGATTCTCGGTAGGTACCACCCCAAGTATAAACTAGGGTCGGGTCGCCTGTCACGTTCGGCGGCGCGCGAGTAGCGCGGCGACTACCACGGCCAGTAGCGCGACGAGGACGCCGAATCCGGTGCCGTCCGCCGCTGTCGATCCGCTCTCGCTGGCGGTCGCGGCTGCGGTCGGCCGGTCGGAGCCGTCGGTCGTCGAGGTCGCTCCGCCGCTCGTGGTCGCCGGCGTCGCTGGTGTCGTCGTCCCCGATTCGACGGTGACCGTCACGTTCTCGCCGCCCGCGCCGACGGTGTAGGTGCCGGGCTCGGCAAACCGGTGGACCGCCGTCGCGGTCGCTCGGTCGCCGGCCGGCACCGCGAGTGTCCGCGTGCGCTCGTCGCCCAGCCCGGTGAGGCGGACCGTCTCGTTGCCCGCTCGCTTGCCCGCGTTGGCCACCTCGACGGCCACACTAACGCGGTCGCCGACGGCGACCGTCGAACGGTTCGCTCGCACGTCGGTCACCGACAGCGCGGCGCTCGGGACGCCGATAGTGAGGGTCGCCGGCGCGGCGGTCGCGACGCGGTAGCGATAGCGCTCGCCACCGTCGTCGAGGCGCGTCGTGTTCACGGCCGTCGCGGTGCCGTTCACGTCCCGGTAGGCCGCGAGCGCCGAGGCGTTCGCCTCGTCGAGACGCGAAGCGGGGACGCTGACGGTGAGCGTCACACCGGACTCGCCGTCGGCGTCGGTCGTGACGGTACCCAGCGACCGGATGCCGGCGTTCTCGGCGGTCTTACGTTCCGGCTCGGCGACGCGGAGCGTCGCCGGCGTTCGAGCGGAGGCGAACGTCACTCGCTCGTAGGTCAGGGTCCCGACGGTGACGTTCGGCTCGACCTCGATCCGCCCCTCGTCCGTCTCGCCGGCGATACTGACGACGGCGCTTCGCCCGTCGGGTCGGTCGACCGAGACGTGCGGTTCGCGCGGCGGGGCGTCGGCGTCGTCGCTGTCACCGCCGCTGTCGGCTCCGCCGGAGGAGCCGCCGCTCGGTCCGTCGCTATCGTCGCTATCTCTGTCATTCGTGTCATCGTCTACGCCCCCGCTGTCACTCGCACTCTCTTCGTCTCCACCCGCGCTATCGTCGTCACTTTCGGCGTCATCGCTCGAATCGGGAGCCGGCGCGACCACCACCGTCGTCGCGTCGGCATCGGTGCGGTTCCGGCCGTCGGTGACCGCGAGCTCGAACGTGAGGACAGCTCGGTCCTCTACCGAGGGCGCGGTGAACGCGGGCGTCGGCGAGGCGTCTCCGCCGAGGCTGACCGACGGGCCGTCGGTCTGCGTCCACGCGTAGGCGGGCGACCCGACGACCGCCTCGGAGCCGGTCCCGTCGAGTTCCACCCGCGTGCCGGCCTCGACCGAGCGGTTCGCCCCGGCGTCGGCCGTCGGCGGCGGCGACCCCGCGGCGGTGACGGTGACCGTGTCCGTCGCGGTCGCGTTCCCGTCGCTGGCCGTCAGTTCGAACCGCAACGGCGTCGGCTCGGTGGCTTCGGGGACCTCGAACCGCGGCGCGGCGGTATCGTTGGCCGACAGCGAGACGGTCGGGCCGGCGACTTGCTCCCAGCCGTAGGAGAGCGCGTCGCCGTCCGGGTCCGTCCCGTTGCCGGCGAGGCGGATCTCGGTACCCGGTTCCGCGGTCCGATTCGCTCCGGCGTCGACGGCCGGGGCGCGGTTCCGCTGCTCGACGGTCACGGCGACGCGGTCGGTCGCCGTCCGGTTCGCCCCGTCGGTGACGGTCAGGTCGAAGGCGAGCGTCCGCGGCTCCGCGGTCGCGGGGGCGGCGAACTCGGGCGTCGCCGTGTCGGCGTCGGCCAGCGTGACGTTCGGGCCGCCGACCTGCGCCCAGCGGTAGGTCAGGCCGTCGCCGACCGGGTCCGCGGAGTCGCTCGCGTTCAGTTCGACCCGCGCGTCGGCTCCGACGGTTCGGTTCGACCCGGCGTCGGCCGTCGGCGGCGGTATCTCGGGTTCGCCGCTCACGGTGACGGTATCGGTCGTGGTGTCGGTGATTCGTTCGCCGGTCTCGTCGTAGATGGCAGAACCGGTCGCTCGGAGTTCGTACTCGCCGGATTGCGCGCTTCGAGGGACGCTGACGACGAACTCGACCGCGTGGTCGTCGCCGTCGGTCCAGAGCCACGCGGTCCCGTCCGCGCCGGTTCGCGCGCCGTCGTCGTCCTCGACCGAGAGCGTCCAGTTCTCGGGAAGCGCGACGTCGATCGCGGGCGCGTCCACGTCGTCGACGTCGACGTCGACTTCGACCGAGACCGAACCGCCGGGCTCGACGCGTTCGGTGTCGAGCGATTGGCTCACGACGACGGTATCGTCCGGCGCGGCGAGCGCCGCCGGTGCGGCGAGGAAAACCGAGAGGGTACACGCGACGAGCAGCACTCGCCGAACGCGCGTCCTCGCCATCAGTTCTCACGCGGCGTCGCGGCGGACGCCGCTCGGTTCGATGCGACGGGCGGAGCCGAACGGTGGGGAGCCGACATTCGTGTCCGTAATCGGGGAAGCTACCGGGTTTGTTATGCCGAGCTTGTCGGCGTAAGCGGCGCTTTCCCGCCGTCCCCGGAAACGGCGGCTTCGGCTGCCGGTGCGAACGTTCGGCATAACAATACGCTATTTTTCCCAAGAGTTCGTCCGCATGACAGATCCTCGGCCGACGTCACGCCGGAGCGTACTGAAAGGGGGGACCGCCGCCCTCGCCCTCGTCCTCGGCGGGAGCCGGGTCGGTCGAGTGCGCGCGGACCACGAACACCCGCTCTTGACCACGGCCTTCGACAGCCGCGACCGCTACGGCGACAGCGGCGACGTGCTGGACGATTTCGAGGACCTAGACGAGTGGGAGGCCGACAGCGGGACGCTCGAAGCGAGCACGGACGTGGTCTACAGCGGCTCGCAGTCGGCGAGACTCTCGCTCTCGCCGGAGAGCTCGGACGGGGCCGTCGAGATCGTCCGCGAGTTCGACGACCTCGACCTCTCGGATCGGGACCTCTCGATCGCGATCCGGCTCGTCCGGCCGGAGGTCGAGCAGCTGACGGCCGTCGTCGAGGACGACGACGGCGACTCAGTGACGATGGACCGCCGGACCGTCTCACCGACGTACGGGTGGTTCCGGAGCGACCTCGGCGTCAGCGACGAGTCGGGTGACCCGGATCTCGAAGACGTCTCGGAGATCCGTCTCCGCTTCAACCGCGACGTGGATCGCCCCATCACGGCGTATCTGGACGAACTCCGAACGACGGAACGGACCGACGGCGGTCGCGTCGTCATCACGTTCGACGACGGGGGGATCACCCAGTACACGCGGGCGCTCCCGGTGCTGGAGTCCTACGACTTCCCGGCGCTCACCGCGGTCAACCCCGGGCGGGCCGACGAGGACGACCACCTCGGCGAGGACGAGATGCGCGAGATGCGCGACGCCGACTGGGAGATCGGCAGTCACACCGTCGACCACGAGCGGCTCACGGACCTCTCGGACGAGGAAGCCAGAGAGCAGGTCCGAGACGCCAAGGAGTGGCTGCTCGACCGGGGATTCGAAGTCGGCGCGTCGATGTTCGTCTACCCGTGGAGTTCGAACTCGCCCCGGATCAGGGACATCGTCGGCGACTACCACTACCTCGCGTTCACCGACGGGAGCATCCCCCACGGCGCGCAGTTGACCGGGCCGCTCACGACCGGACGGATCTTCGGTGAGAACCTAGAGCGCCTCGAATCCGTGCTGGACCTCGCCGAGAAGTACGGCCAGACGGCGGTGTTGAGCTACCACGAGATCGGCGCGGACACGGGCTGGGTCTCACGGGCGGACTTCGAGGAGACGATGGCCGGTATCGAGCGCCGGGATCTGGACGTGATCCCCGCTTCCGAGATGCTGACCGAACTGATCGACCCACCGGTCGAGGAGATCCGGCCGAAGTCGCTCAGAGAGGCCGTCGCCCGCGACGGCGGTATCGAACTGGCCGACGCCCAGCGAGCGGTCCGCTGGAACCGCGAGGGATCGTACGTCCCGCGGACCAACGGGAAACGCATGGACGACGAGGCGCTGACGGCGATACTGGACGAGTGGGAGGGCGAGACCTAGAACAGCCGTTCGAGCAGCCCGCGTTCCCGGTGTTTCTCGGCAAGCAGGACCGAACACTCCACGTCGTCGACCACGTCGAGGACCACCGACCCGGAGACGAGGCGACGCAGGAGCCCCTCCTCGGTCGCCCCGAGTATCAACAGCGAGGCGTCCGTGGCGGCGTCCTCGATGACCGTCTGGACGTCGCCGGTCTCGATGCGTCGGTTCGCGTCGGCGAGGCCGTGCTCGCTCGCCCACGTCTGGAGGAACTGCTCGGCCTCCTCGCGGCCGTCGTCGGCGACGTGCAGCAGCGTCACCTCGGAGCCGTACTCCGCCTGTAACATCTGGGCGACCGACGCCGAGAGGTCCGAGTCGGGACCGCCGGCGGTCGGCAACAGGATATTCGAGGGGTCGAACCCGCGGTCGCGGAAGACGAGGAAGTCACAGGGGACGGCCTCGGTGAGTTCGTCCATCGCGGACTCGGCCCGGCCCGGCGAGCCGTGCGAGTCCGGCCCCCACCCCATCACGACGAGGTCGGCGTCGTGCGTGTTGGCCGCGTCGAAGATGGCCTCGTAGGACTTATGCGAGATGATCGTGTGACTCTCCACGTCGACGCCGAACGTCTCGGCGTCCTCGCGGGCGCTCGACAGCAACTGCTCCGAGCTCTCGTCGATCTCGTCGGCCCGTTCGGCGGCTCCCGCGAGCGCCGTCTGGTCGGGGACCGTGACGATGTGGGTGGCGACGACGGTGCCGCCGCGCTGTTTGGCGACGGCGCTGGCGAGCGTGATGAGTTCCTTCTCGTGTGCGGGGTTCGCGAGCGGGACCATCACGCGGTACTGGCCGCCGTCGGGCTGGACGCTCGCCGCGGCGTTGACCGCCGCGCTCGGCATCTCCTCGGAGCGCGAGAGGATGTGCTCCGAGAGGATCCCCTGCTTCTCGGTTCGCGTGCGGGCGTACAGCCCGTACCAGACGACCGCCGCGGCCGCGATGCCGAAGGTCAGCAACAGCGCGTCGCTCGCGACGAACGCCAGTAGCGCGAAGGAGAACACCGCGCCGAGTATCGGCAACAGGGGGAACAGCGGGACCGTGAAGTCGGGCGCGTACTCCTCGGGCGCGACGACGCGCATCACGATGAGCGCGAGGTTCAACAGCCCGTAGATGACGAGGTGGAGTCCCGACGCCGCTCCCGATAAGAGCGTCAGGTCGCCGACGACGATGAACAGCAGGATGAGGCCGCCGGTGATGCCGATGGCGCGGTAGGGCGTCCCGAACCGGGGGTGAATCTCGTTGAGCGCCGGCGTGACGATGCGGTCCCGGCCCATCGCGAAGTTGATGCGCGAGGAGGCGAGGATGGAGGCGTTCGCGCTGGAGGCGGTCGCGAGCAGCCCGCCGAACAGCAGCGCGCCGCCCATGGCGGCCCCCTGGAGGCGCTGGCCCACCTCGACGACGGCGATGGGCGGCGTCTCGCCCGGCGCGACGTTCTCGAAGAGGCCGGCGATGAACCCCTGCGGGACGGCGGCGCTCATGACGACGAGCACCAGCGCGTAGACGACGGTGACGATGACGACGCTCCCGATGACCGCCCGCGGGAGGTTCTTTCCGGGCTGTTTGATCTCCTCGGCGACGCTCGTGATCTGGACAAAGCCGAGATACGAGACGAAGATGAGCCCGGTCGTCTCCAGCGTCGTCACGACGCTTCGCGCTTCGGGGAGGTTCGCGGGGTCGGCCCGCAGCGTCCCGAGGAAGGTGAACACGGCGAGAATCGCCACCAGCAGGATGACGATCGCGTTCTGCAGGCGTCCGGTCTCCTTCGCCCCGACGTAGTTGATGAGGATGAACAGCGCCGCGCCGACGAGCGCGGCGATCTTGACCACCGACAGCGAGAGCGGGCCGACGCCGACGGAGCCGCCGATCCCGAAGATGCGGGCGATGTAGCGACCGAACCCGACCATGTAGAAGGCGCTGGCGAAGGCCAGTCCGAGCCAGTTCGCCCACCCGGCGACCGACCCGAACAGCGGGCCGAGCGCGTGGTTGACGTAGTAGTACGCGCCGCCGGATTTCGGCATCGCCGTCCCGAGTTCGCTCGCCGAGAGCGCCGTGAACATGGCAATGACCCCGCCCAGCACGAACGCGACGGAGGCCATCGACCCGGCCTTGATGATGGCGTCGCCGGGCAGGACGAAGATGCCAGCGCCGATCATCGTCCCGACGCCGATGGTCAGGGCCGCGAGCGGTCCGAGGTCCTTCGCGAGTTCCTCGTCACTCATCGGCGTCCTCGTCGGGCAGAACCACGACCGGACGGTCGTTGTCCGTTATCATCCGCAGCGCCACGTCGCCGGTTATCATCCGAACGAAGCGGTTCCCGCCGCGCGGCGTGACGACCACGGCGGTGGCGTCGATCTCCTCGGCGGCGTCGAATATCGTCTCGGTGACGTCGGTCCCGTAGTAGATATCCGTCTCGACGTCGCCGAGTATCTCGCGGGCGGCCGCGAACATCTCCGCCGCGGCCTCCTCTCGCTGTTCGACGCCCGCCTTGTCGGGCGCGCCGCCGGCCTTCTCGACGACGTTGATGACCACCACCTCCCCGTGCGGGCGGCGGGAGAGGGCGCGAGCGGACGTGACGGCGTCCTCCTCGCTGGCGACGGGCAGGAGCACCCGGTCGAGTAACTCAGCCATAGTGGTCCCTCCCCGGGTGCGAGGGCGGGCGTCGATCGTCTGACGAGTGTCTCGTGACCGAACAAATCATGTCGTTCGAGACTCGCTCGTCACCCTTAACGCTCACGCCTAATCGCCGCCCGCCGGATGGAAATGCACTTGACGGGGCCGACTGAACGGGCCGGGTATGTACGACGCGGAGGGTCGCCGGTGTACGTCGTGATCGTCGGCGCTGGCCAGGTGGGGGCGTCGATCGCCGAGAGCCTCGCCGACAGCCACGACGTCGCCGTCGTCGACATCGACGACGACAGGGTCGAAGAACTCGTCTACGACGTGGACGTACTCGGCGTCGAGGGCGACGGCGCGGACCTCGAGACGCTCGCCGAGGCCGGTGTCGAGAAGGCCGACATCGTCATCGCCAGCACGGACGACGACGAGACGAACATCGTCACCTGCGGGACCGCGATGACGACGACCGACGCGTTCACCATCTCCCGGGTCAAGAGCGCGAAGTTCCTCCGGACCTGGCAGCAGTCCGCGGGGGCGTTCGGCGTCGACCACATGGTGGCGACGAACCTCCTGACGGCCGAGACCATCGCGCGCGTCGTCGGCCTGCCGGCCGCACAGGACGTCGAGACGTTCGCCGACGGCGTCGTCCAGATGGCCGAGTTCGAGATCCCCGAGTCCAGTCCCGTCGCCGACCAGACGGTCCGGGAGGCCGACCGCTACGAGTCGCTGACCTTCGCCGCCGTGTTGCGCGGCGACGAGGTGGTCATCCCCCGCGGGGAGACGGTCTTACAGCCGGGCGACGAGGTGGTCGTCATCGGGAGCAAGGAGAGCGTCCACACCTTCTCTCACGCCATCTCGCCGGACGTCGACGGGGCGCGGAACGTCCTCGTCGTCGGCGGGAGCGACATCGGCTATCACACCGCACGGCTCTTGCAGGACCGCGGCCTGAAGCCCCGACTCATCGAGCGGGACCACGAACGCGCCCGCGAACTCGCCGAGGACCTCCGCGGGACGACGGTCTTAGAGAGCGACGCCACCGACCGAGAGTTCTTGGAACGCGAACACGTCGCGGACGTGGACATGGTAATCGCGGCGCTGGACAACGACGAGAAGAACCTCTTGGCGAGTCTCTTGGCGAAGCGACTCGGCGCGAACCGCGCCGTCGCCGTCGTCGACTCGGGCGAGTACGTCCCGCTGTTCGAGGCCGTCGGCGTCGACGTGGCGGTCAACCCGCGGGAGGCGACCGCCGAGGAGATAACCCGCTTCACCCGCGAGCATCAGGCCGAGAACGTCGCCATCATCGAGTCAGACCGAGCGGAGGTCTTAGAGATCGAGGTGGACGACGAGAGCGTCCTCGCCGGTCGCCCCATCCGCGAGGCCGTCGCCGACCTCCCCGACCGCGTCGTCATCGGCGCGATCACCCGGGGCGGCGAACTGGTGATCCCCCGCGGTGACACCGTCGTCGAACCCGGCGACCACGTCGTCGTCTTCGTCGAGTCGGAGTCGCTCGAAGCCGCCAGCGCCGCCCTCTGAGATGTTCGGAACGACTTCGACGCGGCGGACGCTCCGCGTCGACTGGCGAGCGTCGGTGTCGCTGGTCGGCACGGTGATAAAGTACCTCTCGGTGGCGCTGTTGGCCCCGATGCTCGTCGCGCTGTACTACGGCGAGGACGTCGGCGTCTTCGGGATCTCTATCCTCGTGACTATCTTCGTCGGGTTCGCGCTCGAACGACTCGATACGGACCCTGACCTCGGCGCGCGCGAGGCGTTCCTGATGGTGTCGCTGACGTGGCTGTCGGTCACAGTCGTCGGGGCGATCCCGTACGTGCTGGCGGGGTGGGGGACGGCGTCGACGCTCGCGGACCCCGTCAACGCCCTCTTCGAGTCCATGTCCGGTTTCACCACGACGGGCGCGACCGTGATGGGCGAGATCAGTTTCGAGCGACACTCTCACGCGCTGTTGCTGTGGCGACAGTTGACCCAGTGGCTCGGCGGCATGGGAATCGTCGTGCTGGCCGTCGCCATCCTCCCGGAGCTCTCCGTCGGCGGCGCGCAGTTGATGGACGCCGAAGCGCCGGGGCCCGGCATCGAGAAGCTCACCCCGCGCATCGCCGAGACGGCGCGGGCGCTCTGGCTGGCGTACATCGGACTGACCGTCCTCGAATTCCTGTTGCTGTTCGGTCTCAACCAGCTCGGCTACGCGCCGAACATGGGCCTGTACAACGCCGTGGCTCACCCGCTGACGACGATGCCGACCGGCGGGTTCTCGCCCGAAGCCCGCTCGATCGAGGCGTTCTCCGCGGCGGTGCAGTGGGTCGTCATCCCCTTCATGGTCGCGGCCGGCACCAACTTCGCGCTCATCTGGCGCGCGATCAACGGCGAGCCGCTGGTCTTCTTCGAGGACAGCGAGTTCCGCTTCTACACGGGCGTCATGGCCGCGCTCACGGCGGTCATCGCGGGGCTGCTCTTCGCCGGGCTCGGTCCCGGATTCGCGGAACTGCCGACGAACGTCCCGGCCATCGACGGCAGCGTCGAACGCTCGCTCAGACACGCGGCCTTTCAGGTGACCTCCATCGTGACGACGACGGGGTACGCCTCGATGGACTTCAACACGTGGAGCGACGCCGCGAAGTACGTCCTGCTGTTCGGGATGTTCGTCGGCGGGTCGGCCGGGTCGACCGGCGGCGCGATCAAGGTCGTCCGCTGTCTGGTCATCGTCAAGTCGCTCCGGCGGGAGCTGTTCACGACGATCCATCCGGAGGCCGTCTCGCCGGTCCGCCTCGGCGGCCGGACGATCGACGAACGGGCCATTCGGGGTATCTACGCCTTCACGCTGCTGTATCTGGTCATCTTCTTCGTGAGCGTCGGCGTCGTCTTCGTCGACGCCGCCCGCGTCGGCTACGACCTCACGGCCCTCGAAGCGATGTCGGCCGTCGCCGCCACCCTGGGCAACGTCGGTCCCGGATTCGGCGTCGTCGGTCCGATGAACGGCTACACCGACTTCCCGTGGACGAGCAGAGCGTACATGATCCTGCTGATGTGGGCCGGTCGCCTGGAGATTCTGCCCGTGTTTGTCCTGTTGACCCGGGCCTACTGGCGCTCGTGAAAGAGCGATAACATTTAAATGGTCGTCAGTTGATACTCATTCCGTGGTAGACGTCTCGTCACTGTTCGAACTGTTAGCCGCCGATTATCGCCGGCAGATACTCGTCGTCCTGTGCGACAGCGAGTCCGTGGACGTGCCGGCCGGCCTCCTGCTGCGCTCGGCGAGTGCAGGGGGCGCGCCGAGCGAAGCGCCCGGCTGGCCCGCGACGAACGGCGAAGAGAGCGCCGTGCCGCTCGAACTGATCCACGTCCACCTCCCGAAACTGGCGGAGGCGGACCTCGTGGAGTGGGACCAGTCGGCGGGCGTCGTCTCCCGCGGGCCGGCTTTCGACGAGGTGGAGCCGTTCGTCCGCGTCCTCGTCCGCAACGCCGAGACGCTACCGGGCGACTTGCTCTGAACCGAGCCGCCGCTACTGTACCGGCCCGTACGTCGGTCGAGAGGCGGTGACGAAGCGTTCGCGCCGAGTCGCGTCTCCGAAAAATCGACTGCGAGCGTCCTCTCTACACGAGGTCGCTATCGACGCTCACGACGTAGCGAGCGACGTTCTGCATGTCGACGTCGGTGAACTGCACCTGGAAGTCCCAGACCTGTCCGGGGGACAGCTGCTGGACGTCGTTCTCCTGCTCGACGGTGTCGTTGAAGTCGGTGAGTTCCTGGTCGCTATCGTCGTACAGCGTCACGGAGACCTCGGCCGACTCTACGGCTTCGCTCCCGACGTTTCGGATCGTTCCCTCGACGTAGGTGGTCGATTCCCGGCGCGTCAGACGGTGGCTCGTGATCTCGAGGTTCGGGTCCTGTTGATCGGCTTCCCCGACGATGTCGTCGAAGGAGGTCTGTTCGTTCGCGATGTCGCCCTCGAGGTCGATGACGTACGTCCGGACCTCGCTCAGCTGAGCCTCCTCGAACGTGACGTCGAACTCCCACGTGTTCCCGGTCGCGAGCTGGGTGATCTGGTCCTCTTCGGTCTCGTCGACGAACTCGTAGAGGACCTCGCCCTGGTCGTCCTGCAGCGTCACTTCGGCTTCGACGTACGCGAACGCCTCGTCGCCCGTGTTCTCCACGGTCGCTCGCAGCCCGACCTCGCCGTTCTCTTGATACAGCTCGTGGTCGGTGACGGAGAGGCCTTGCGGCGTATCGTTGACTTCGCCCTGGATGTCTCCGGCCTGACCGGCAGTTCCCTCCTCTTCGGTTCCGGTTTCCTCTTCGGCAGTAGCCGTTTCGGTGTCCGTGGCCGTCTGGGTAGTCCCGCCCGACTCGCCGCCGGCGCCTGCGGTTTCGGTCGCTTCTCCTCCTTCGCCGCCGCCGAGACAGCCGGCGGTAGCACCCAGAAGAGCGGTTCCGCTAACGGATTTTACGAACTCACGTCGATCCATTACATCGACCATCTGGGCGCTTTAGGAGAATGAGGCCAAGGCCTGTCTTTGCAAGTCTCGAACGGGGTTAGGAGGCTGGAACCGTCCACGTGAAGCGGTCTGTGCCGAGCGAATCAAAGGCACTCCCGGGTGACGCGTTCTCAGCGGCGGGGCGGTCCCGATACAGTTCGCTATTCTTCGTAGCGGCGCTGACGGTCGGGATCGGGCTCGAAACGACCGCCGGAGCGAGATTATCCTTCCTCCTCGCCACCTTCACCGCCCTCGCCGTCTTCTTCTCCTTCGTCGTCTTCGCCACTTTCTCCGCCTTCTTGCTCGCCGCCCTCACCGCCTTCCTCGCCTCCTTCGGGCGTGCTACAGCCGGCGAAAGCGGGAATCATCACTGCGGAGCCTACCGCGAGGAATCGTCGTCGTTCCATACTGCGGGTCGCCTCCGCAGACCGATAAGAAATGCCCTTGCGTCGTCAACACTCCGTTCGGGACCACGTCGAACTCCGCCATCACGAGAGCTCCGCGAGACGAGTCCCGTAGCGAACGGTCGACGGCGGTCGGTCGTTACTGTCCCCAGAACGACCGGGTGAACACCACCAGGACGGTGATGATCTCCAGGCGACCGGCCCACATCAGCAGTATCATGAGGACTTTGGTGGTGTCGGGCAGCAGCAGGTACGAGCCGAACGGTCCCAGCCGACCGAAGGCCGGGCCGATGTTGCCGATGGCCGCCAGACTCGCGCCGATCGCCTCCAGCGGTGTGAGCGCGATGCCAACGCGGCTGGCGTCCAGCGCGATGAACACCGCCGCGACGCCGAAGAGGAGGAGATAGAGGAGCGTGAAGCCGACGATACCGCGGACCGCCTCCTCGTCGACGACGACGTCGCCGAGGCGAAGCGGTCTGACGGCGTCGGGGTGGCTGGCGTGGAACAGCTCGCGCCGGAGCGCCTTCAGGACGATGAGCCAGCGGACGACCTTGATGCCGCCGCCGGTCGAGCCGGCCGACCCGCCGACGAACATCACCAGCAGGAGAAAGAGCTGGCTGTAGACCTCCCACTGAGCGAAGTCGCTCGTCGCGTACCCCGTCGAGTTCATCAGCGAAGCGACCTGAAACGCCGCCTCGCGGAGCGCGTTGGCGACGCTCCCCTCCGTCGTCCCGCCGAGGGCGAGCGTCGGCGCGGCACCGTTGAAGAGGAGCCCGAAGAGGATGGCCGTGAACACCGCCGTCGCGCCGGCGTAGGCGCGAAACTCGGTGTCTTCGAGGGGCGCGCGCAGGTCGCCGTCGAAGAGATACCAGAACAGCGCGAAGTTGGTGCCGGCGACGACCATGAACGGAATGACGACCCACTGCACCGCCGCCGAGAATGCGGCGATGCTCGCTCCTTTCGTCGAGAATCCCCCGGTCGGCAGCGTCGAGAAGGCGTGTGCGATGGCGTTGTACAGATTCATCTCCGGCGCGTAGCCGAACCAG
The DNA here is from genome assembly GCF_010119205.1 of Haloarcula limicola. Taxonomy (NCBI): domain Archaea; kingdom Methanobacteriati; phylum Methanobacteriota; class Halobacteria; order Halobacteriales; family Haloarculaceae; genus Haloarcula; species Haloarcula limicola. The sequence goes on along the minus strand of NZ_WRXM01000002.1, from coordinate 95,031 downwards.
TGGAGGGCGTACAGTAGGACGGCCAGTAGCGCGGTAAACGCGAAGTACGCCTGCCAGAGGATGCGGGCCGTCGTGGCGATGCGCGGGGTGAGCTTCTCCAGACTGGGGCCGGGCGCTTCCTCGTTTATCAGTTGCGCGCCGTTGACCGCCAGTTCCGGGAGGATAGCGACCATGAGGACGATGATACCCATGCCGCCGAGCCACTGGGTCAGCTGTCGCCACATCATGAGGGCGTGGGAGTGACGGTCGACGCCGATCTCGCCCATCACGGTCGCGCCGGTGGTCGAGAAGCCGGACATGGACTCGAAGAGGGCGTTGACGGGGTCCGCGAGCGTCGACGCCGTTCCCCAGCCCGCCAGCACGTACGGGATCGCGCCGACGACGGCGACGACGAACCACGTCAGCGCGACGAACAACAGCGCCTCCCGTTCGCGGAGTTCCGTCCCGGGATCGAGTTGTTCGACGGCCAGCCCCAACAGCATCGTGCCGACGATGGAGACGCCGAAGACGCCGACGTCCTCGCCGTAATACAGAGCGACCACCAGCGGGACGAGCAGCGGGACCGCGAGGTACTTGACGACCGTTCCGGTGAGTGCGACGCTCTTTCGCCACTCGACGACGACGTTCATGCCGCCGTCCCGGTGCTATCGATGCGTCTTCTCGTCGCGCGACTCGGGACCGCCGACCCCACCGGGCGGCCCGCCCGATCGTCGACGCGGAGGTGTCCGGACATCCTTGCTACCGTTGGCTGACGAGGCGACGATATTAAAACCGCCAGAGTCGGGCGACCGACGGGAGCGCGACGTATCGGTGCGCCGCTGTCGAGCCCGGCCGCGTCACGGTCTATCGGTGCGTTCCGTCGGCCGCTTCGTCCCCGCACTCGAACGCCTCGACTAGCTGTTCCGGGAACGTCTCCGGTGAGAACACCGACACCACGTCGCCCGCTTCGACGGTGGTGTCGCCGTTCGGCGTGAGCCGGGCGTCGCCGCGTTCGATGCTCACGACGAGCACCTCGTCCGGAAGCAGTCCGGTGCGGTTCGCTTCCGCCAGGGTCTGTCCCGTTATCTCGGCGTCCTCGGAGACGGTGAACTCCACGACTTCGGCCCCGCCGGCGACGCTCTGAAAGTCCCGAATCGCGGTCTGCGGGGGGCCGTCCTCCGGGCCGAACTGCTGGTAGGGATAAAACGCCTCGTCTCGGACGATGGCCTCCCGGTCGATAGTCACGCCCAGGTCCGACAGCTGGCGAGCGATCCGGGCTGTATCGTCGGTGTCGGTCCCGACGACGGTGACCAGCAGGTTCTGCTGGCCGGCCATCAGCTCGCTGACGCGAACCACGCCCGAGACCCGGCCGATGTCGCGCGCGAGGTCAGACTGGGTATCGACGGGCGCGCTGCAGGTGAACTGCATCGTCAGTCGCCCGTCGATCGCCTCGTAGTCTATCTGGGCGTGATAACCCCGGACGACGCCCGCTTCCTCCAGTTGCCGGATGCGGTTACGGATCGTCGCCGGCGTGACGTCGACCTCCTCGGCGATCTTCGGCGCGGCCGTCCCGCGCGCGTCGACCGCGAGATGATAGAGAATGCGACGATCGATCTCGTCGATTCGATAATCCATGCCGGACGTTTCTTTCGTATCGATAATAGCGGTTGTGCTCGCTCTCTCCCGAGAGAGGCGTCTATTCGGTGCCGGCTAGCCGAAATAATTCGATAGAAAATATAGAGCTGGTCGAATAGCTATACGAAAATGTAGCACCGGAATATTTTTTGTATCCGAAACACTCCCGTGTCGTATGGAAGGACACAGCGAGAAGTCCCCCATGGAACTGCTCAAACACCACTACGACGAGACGGAACTCGTCTGTCCGGACTGCGGCTACGAGGACGAAGACGGCAGCTGGTCGAGCGAGACGGACGGCCGCGAGATCCACTACGAACACGAATGTCCGTCGTGCGGTGCCCTCAGAGAGCACACCCTCACCCTGAACGGGGAGTAACTGTTCGCTTCTCGCGGACGCGTCGAAGACGGGTAGCGGCCGCGCCGGTCCGTCGCCTGACGGAGTCCGGTGCACGTGGCGTTAGGAGTCGGTCGAGTGGCCGACTTTTCAGGGCTACCCCGACCGCCTCACGGGCCGCCCCGCCGCGGCCGAACGTCGACGGCCGCCACACTGATATCTCAACGGATACACACTTCTGACAGATGACGCGTGACAGCTTCGAGTCGGACCTCGACGCGTTACGGGCCGACATTCGTGCGATGGGCGAGGACGTCACCGACCGCCTCGACCGCGCCGTCACCGCCTACGAGCGACGCGATCCAGCGATGGGCCGCGCCGTCGCCGAGGCCGACGACGAGATAAACGAGCGCTACCTCGAACTCGAACGGGACTGCATCGACCTCATCGCGCTCCAGCAGCCGGTGGCCTCGGACCTGCGCTTCATCGCCGCCTCGTTCAAGATACTCACCGACCTCGAACGCATCGCCGACCTCGCGTCCAACCTCGGGGCGTACGCCCACGAGATGGAGTCGGAGACCATCCCGAACGTCCCCATCGCCGACATCGCCGACATGGCGCTGGCTCAACTCGACGGCGCGATGACCGCCTACGAGGAGCGCGACGCCGAGCGCTGTCGGACGGTCGCCGCCGCCGACACCGACCTCGACCAGCGCTGTGCGGCCGCCACCGACGACCTCGTCCGCTCGCTGGTCAACCAGGCCCCCGAGGAGGACGAACTGGAGTCGCTGATGGCCGACACCCAGCGCTTCCTCCTCACGGTTCGGGACCTCGAACGGATCGGCGACCACGCTGTCAACATCGCCGCTCGAACCCTGTACATGGTCGAGAGCAGCGACGAACTCATCTACTGAACTTTTTCTTCAGTGGGTTCGCGCGGAGCGCGAACCACGCTCTGCTCACGGGCGCGAAGCGCCCGTTCGCACGGTCAGCGGGACCTTCGGTCCCGCTCGACTCGAAAAACGTTCACGAAAAAGGCCGAACTCGCGGCGATGCCGCGAGTTCGGTGTCTGCCGGAGCACAGCGACGGCAGGCTCGTCAGAACGGAGTTCTGACGGCGAAACCGCGCCTCCGGCGCGGTACGCTCTTTACACCTCTCTTTCGGCGACCGCACGTACCCGTTCGCTCCCGACCGGAGGCGGATTTTGCGCCCAAGGGAAAGGCTGATACACTCGGCAGGGCCACTACGGGCTATGCCACGAGAATCGTATCAGGAACTCCTCGAATCGGTCCGCGAGGACGTCCTCTACATGTCTGAAGTCGTCCTCGACCGGCTGCGGTTGGGGCTCTCCGCCCTCGAACAGAAGGACGAGGAGATGGCCTGGCAGGTCATCGACGGCGACGACGAGATCAATCAGCTGTATCTCGACTTAGAGCAGGACTGCATCGACCTGCTGGCGCTCCAGCAACCGGTGGCCTCCGACCTCCGTTTCATCGCCGCCTCGTTCAAGATCATCACCGACCTCGAACGCATCGGCGACCTCGCCACCAACCTCGGCGAGTACTCCCTGGAGGCCGAGCGCGACGCCTACCCCGAGGTCGACATCCAGGAGGTCGCCGAGGTCGTCATCGAGATGGTCGAGAACGCGATGGACGCCTACGACCGCGAGGCCACGGAGCTGTGTTACAGTATCGCCGAGACCGACGACGAGGTCGACAGCCGCTGTGAGGCGGCCTCCGAGGAGGTCGTCCGCGACCTCATCGAGCGCGAGATCGACGCCGAGACCAGCGACGCGGAGATCGAGCAACTGATGGCCGACGTCTCGCGGCTCCTGCTGACGATCCGCGACATCGAGCGCGTCGGCGACCACGCCGTCAACATCGCCGCTCGCACGCTGTACATGGTCGAGAACGACGACGATCTCATCTACTGAGAGTACCTTTTTGCGCCTCGGGTTTCCTCGCGCCGCTTCGCGGCGCTGTGGGAACCACTCGGCGCAAAAATCTACGCTAAAAAGGCCGAACTCGCGGCGACGCCGCGAGTTCGGTGTCTGCCGGAGCACAGCGACGGCAGGCTCGTCAGAACGGAGTTCTGACGGCGAAACCGCGCCTCCGGCGCGGTATGCTCTCCCGCACACCGACGCTCGACAGCCACGCCCACCCCAACCGACTGCGTTGCTCGCGTCGCTGCGCTACTCGTCCCTCGCGCGTACCTCGCGGTCTGTGAACCGCGAGGGTGCGCGCCACCGCTATGGGGAGTGTCTTCACCGCACCGCTCACTTCACTCCCGGCGCGGCGGTTGCTGTCCGTCGTCGCCGGCCATCCCCTTGTCGGTGATGCGGAACTGGGCGGTGTCGCCGGCGGCCTTCGCGCGGTGTTTCTCCAGCGTGGCGCGGCGGTTGCCGCCGCGGAAGCGGTCGATGCGGAGGATAGCACCGGACCAGTGATTCAGCGTGTGGCCGCCCAGCGCGGTCGAGCGGTCGCTGTCGGGGTCGGTGAACACCTGGTTCGTGAAGACGACGGCGAGGTCGTGTTTGCGGGCCAGCGAGAGCAGATGGGTGATCTGTCGGGCCACGTCCCGGAGGGCCGCGCCGCCGTCCTCGTCGTCCCGCTGGAGGCGGTAGAAGCCGGTAGCGCTGTCGAGGACGACGAGCTCGATCTCGGGCGCGAACTCGGCGGCGTCCTGGACGGCTTCGGCCTGTTCGTCGTAGTCGAAGACCTCGGAGACGATGAGGCGGCCCGCGAGGTCGTCGACCGTCTGGTCCGTCCCGGCGGCGCGGCCGCTGGCGATCTGGCGCATCCGGTCGGCCGAGAGGCCCTCGGTGTCGATGTAGAGGGCGGCGTCGCCACCCGCGGCGACTTCGATGGCCGCCGAGAGGGCGAGGTTCGTCTTGCCGGCCGCCGGCGGGCCGTACACCTGCGTGACGGCCCCGCGCTCCAGTCCGCCGCCCAGCAACTCGTCCAGCGGGTCACAGCCGGTCGAGACGTGGTCGGTCACGAGAGCGGGTTAGACGTGTCCGGATAAAAACGCTCGCACCGACTCGGTTCACGAGGGTGAGAGACGCGCCCCGAGCGCTCGCTCGACGGCGTCCGGGTCGTCCAAGTCTGCGAGCGCGAACCGGAAATCGATTCGGCGGGGACGGTGGAGGACGATGGCGTCGTCGGTTCGGGTGTAGCCGGTGAAGTCGTCCCACGGAAAGAGCCGCCGCGCGACCGGCATCCGCTGTTCGACGCCCACGCTCGAAGCGACGTAGGTCCGCTCCTCGCCAGCCGTAGCGAAGACGATGCCGAGCGGGAACAGGATCTGCGAGGCCGTCTGGAGCCAGACCCTGTTCGTGGCCAGCCCGGCGACGAACCCGGCGGCGGTCACGGCGAGGAGGACGCCGGCGACGGCGAGGACGCGGCGGCGCGCCCGTTCGGGCCACCCGGCCGTGAACTCGCAGTCGGGGTCGACGCCGTCGGTGGCTGCGACGGCGTATCTGGTTCGCGCCATCACGCCGAGGACGAACCCGAGTATCATGGCGAACATGCCGAAGAAGAACGCGAGGAGGCCGGCGATCCCGGTCGCGGCGAGCGAGGCGAATCCGAGGAGGACGAGGGCCGCGGGCGCGATTCCGGGGAGCCAGCGAGCGGCGGACGCACCGAGGCGGGCGTCGACGCCCGCCGCTCGCGCCGTCGCCAGCCAGCCGAGGCCGGTGACGACGGTCAGCGTGACGAGGACGACGCCGTAGAGGACGCCCGAACCGGACATTCCGGCTCGGACGGCGGCGAACGCGGCGAGCGGCGTCGCGAGCAATGCGAGGTAGATTCCGGTGACGACGCCGAACAGCGGGTCACCCGATCGCTCCGGGGCGGTCTCGACGGTGGAGGGCGGCATCGACCGCGGATACCCGCGCCAGCACAATATCTTCACGGGTCGCCGGCTCGGAGTCAACAGTCCCTATAAGTGCCCACACGCTGAAGATTCGACCGTGATAGTCGTCGCGACGGCGGATTTCGAGGTGTACCACGGTGTGGTCACGGAGCTGCGGGACCGCGGCGCCGCCTTTACGACTATCGAACCCGGCGACGAGTGGCCCGAGGAGACCGACGTGGCGGTGATCGCGGCGGGCGAGGCCGTCGAGATTCCGGACGGCGTCGACCTCGTGCAGGCCGACCCCGAGCGGCCGCGGCGAGCGGTCGAGGCGGCCATCGCGGCGCTTCGAGGCGAGAGCGGGCGCACCATCGTCGGCATCGACCCCGGCGAGCGCCCCGGCGTCGCCGTCGTGCACGGCGAGATGGTCGTCGCCGCGTTTCAGGTACCGGCCGCCGACGCCGCCGAGGTCGTCCACCGCGAAGTCGAAGACGCCGCCGACCCGGTGGTCCGCATCGGCGATGGCGCGCGACTCGTCGGCTCGCGCCTCGTCGACGACCTCTCCGACGTCCCCGTGGAACTGGTCGACGAGACGGGGACGACGCCGTATCTCGGCAGCGGCGCGCGCGGGATGGGCGACGTGCTGGCCGCCGTCAACATCGCCCGACTGGAGGGCGAGGAGATCACGAGCCGCGACGTCGAGCCGACGGCGGGCGAACTCCAGCGCATCAAGGACCGATCCCGGGAGGTCAGCGACACCAATCGGGCCATCGACGCGGAACTGGCCCGCGACGTCGCCGAGGGCACGTACACCATCGAGGAGGCGCTGGCCGAACACCGCGGCGACGCGGAGAGCGAAGGCAGTGAAGAGAGCGACGGCGGAGACGACGGTGATTCGGCGGACTAATCTCGGACGATGCGCTCGGCCCGGCGGATGACCTCCCGAACCGGGAGACCGGTGGCGTCGGCGACGGCCGCCGCGTCGTCGAACTCGGCGCTCACGTCGTACACCTCGCCGTCTCCGTCGCTCGCTAACTTCACGTCGACCTCGTACTGCTCACCGTCGAGCGCGAGCGCGACCGTCTCGAACGCTCGCTCGGCGACCCAGCGGTGGCCGGCCCCGTGCTCTCTGACCCCGAGGGTCCCGGTCTCCTCGGCGAGTCTGCGGGCGACGCGCTCGGCGTTCTCGGGCTTGCAGATGACCTTCACGAGGTGACCGGGTCGGGACTTCTTCATCGTCGCCGGGATCACCGAGACGTCGCGGGCACCGACGGCCGACAGCGACCGCTGGAGGTCGCCGAGCAGTTCCGGCGAGGCGTCGTCGAGGTTCGTCTCCAAGACGGTGATGTCGTCCCGGCGGAGTCGCCCCTCGCCCTCGCCGACCATCGCGCGGAGGACGTTGGGTCGCCCCTCGAAGGCGCGGCCACCAGCGCCGTAGCCCGACGAATCGAGCGAGAGCGACGGGAGCGACTCGACGCCCTCGGCGACGTGGGCGAGGATCGCCGCGCCGGTCGGCGTCAGCAGTTCCGCGTCGACCGGGCCGCCCCGCAGCGACCAGTCGGCGCGTTCGGCGATCTCGACGACGGCGGGCGTCGGCACGGGATAGGTCCCGTGGCTCATCTCGACCGTGCCGCCGCCGGCCGACAGCGGCGTCGTGACGACCCGTTCGACGTTCAGGTCGTCGAGCAACAGCGCCGCGCCGACGATGTCGGCGATGGCGTCGTCGGCCCCGACCTCGTGGAAGTGCGTCTCGGCCAGTTCGGTGCCGTGGACGGACGCCTCGGCCTCGCCGAGTATCTCGAAGATGGCCAGCGCGTCCGCCTCGACGCCGCCGTCGAGGCCCATCTCCTCGACGATATCGACGACCTCGGCGTAGCTCCGGTTCGGGCCGTGGCCTTCCGCGTGTGTGTGGCCGTCCTCGTCGTGCGAGTGTGTGTGGCCGTCGTCGTGCGAGTGAGAATGGCTCTGGCCGTCGTCGTGCGAGTGAGAATGGCTCTGGCCGGGGTCGTGATCGTGAGTAGGGTCGTCGCCCTCGTCGTGTGAGTGGTCGTGTTCGGCGTGCTGTTCGCGGTCGTCGTCGGTCAGGAGCACATCGACGCGCGTGGCGCTGATGCCGCTCCGGTCCACTTCGGAGGCAGCGTACTCGACGTCGAGCGCCTCCTCGACGGGTGAGAGGACGGCGCGGTCGGCACCGGCGGCGAGCAACGCGCCGAGGAGCATGTCGCCGGCGGCGCCCATCCGGCCGTCGAAGGCGAGCGTTCGCATACTCGGAGCGTCACGCTCGGCGGATAAAAGCCTACTACAACGGGCCTACGCGCGCCGGACGATGTGGACGTCGTAGGCGTCCTCGTCGTCGAGCTCCTCGATGGGCACGACCACGTCCTCGGTGTCGGCGCTGCCCAGAAAGACGACGGACGCGTTGACGTCGCGGGCGACCTTTCGGACGGTCTCGGAGAGTTCGTTCGCGGAGTAGGCGCTAACGTCCTCGTAGCGGAGTTCGGCGTCGTCGGTCGCCTCCTCGATCTTGCGCCGGAGGTCGCTGGCGGCCGTCTCCGCCGCGAAGTCCTCGTGGGGGTCGACCTGTCGACGGCGCTGCGCGTAGTCGGACCCCGTCGGGATGAGACTGACGGCGACGACTTCGTGGTCGAGGGCGGCGGCGTACTCCACCGCGCGCTCGAGCGCGGCCTCGGCGAGCGACGATCCGTCGAAGGGAACGAGAAACACCATATCGGCGCTATCGGAGCCAGCCTTATCAAACGCGGCGATGGCGGCAGACGCCGGTGGGAATCCGAGTGCGGCCGAGCCGGCCGCTAATCGACCAGATACCGCCGCCGTCGCGCGCCGGCTGAAGTGTGGTAGCAGTTAGCATAAAAAGGCGTCGCTGCCGTCTCCTGCCCGCCGGTAGCATAAAGCATATCTCCCGGGCTACCCGAGTTCTCTGTAGCCTCACTCTACTATGAACGAAGTGCAACTGGAAGTGGCGAAGGCGTACCCGAACGACTCGGGACGCGGCATCGCCCGCCTCGACCCCGACACGCTGCTCCATCTCAAGCTCTCGCCCGGCGACATCATCGAGATAGAGGGGAGCGACACGACGGCCGCCAAGGTGTGGCGCGCCGACCGACAGGACTGGAACACGGACACGGTGCGCATCGACGGTTTCACGCGGCAGAACGCCGACGTGGGAATCGGCGAGCGCGTCGAGATACGGAAGGCCGAGGCCGAGAAGGCCGACAAGCTCGTCCTCGCACCGCCCGAGGAGGCGTCGGTGCAGTTCGGCTCCGACGCCGCCGGCATGGTCAAGCGACAGATCCTGAAGCGGCCGGTCGTCGAGCGCGACATCGTCCCCGTGATGTCCTCGACGAACCACCCCTTCATGCGTTCGCCGGGACAGGCCATCCCGCTCATCGCCGTCGAGACCGAGCCCGAGGGCGTCTGTCTCATCACCGAGGACACCGAGGTCGAACTGCGCGAGGAGCCGATCTCGGGCTTCGAGAAGACCGGCGGCGGCATCACCTACGAGGACATCGGCGGTCTCCAGAACGAGATCCAGCGCGTCCGCGAGATGGTCGAGCTGCCGATGAAACACCCCCAGATCTTCAAGAAGCTCGGCATCGAGCCGCCACAGGGGGTTCTGCTCCACGGGCCGCCGGGTACCGGGAAGACCCTGCTCGCTAAAGCGGTCGCCAACGAGACCTCCGCCAGTTTCTTCTCTATCGCCGGGCCGGAGATCATCTCGAAGTACTACGGCGAATCGGAGCAACAGCTGCGCGAGATCTTCGAGGACGCGAGCGAGGAGTCGCCCGCCATCATCTTCATCGACGAGCTCGACTCCATCGCGCCCAAGCGCGAGGACGTCACCGGCGAGGTCGAGCGCCGGGTCGTCGCCCAACTGCTCACGATGATGGACGGCCTCGAATCGCGGGGTCAGGTCATCGTCATCGCCGCCACGAACCGCGTCGACAGCGTCGACCCGGCGCTCCGCCGCCCGGGCCGCTTCGACCGCGAGATCGAGATCGGCGTCCCCGACGAGGTCGGACGCGAGGAGATCCTCCAGATCCACACCCGCGGGATGCCCCTCTCGGACGACGTCAACCTCGCGAAGATGGCAACGGACACCCACGGCTTCGTCGGTGCCGACATCGAGAGCCTGACGAAGGAAGCGGCGATGAAGGCACTGCGCCGGTACCTCCCCGAGATCGACTTAGACGAGGAGGACATCCCGCCGAGCCTCATCGACCGCATGATCATCAAGCGCGAGGACTTCAAGGGCGCGCTCAACGAGGTGAGCCCCAGCGCCATGCGGGAGGTCCTCGTGGAACTGCCGAAGGTGTCCTGGGACAGCGTCGGCGGGTTAGACCCGGCCAAGGAACAGGTCCAGGAGGCCGTCGAGTGGCCGATGAACAGCCCGGAGAAGTTCGAGCGGATGGGCGTCACCCCGCCCTCCGGAGTCCTGCTGTACGGCCCGCCCGGCACCGGGAAGACGCTGATGGCGAAGGCCGTCGCCAACGAGACGGACGCCAACTTCATCTCGGTGCGGGGACCGCAACTGCTCAGCAAGTGGGTCGGGGAGAGCGAGAAGGCCATCCGGCAGACCTTCCGCAAGGCGCGGCAGGTCGCGCCGACGGTCATCTTCTTCGACGAACTCGACTCGCTGGCTCCGGGCCGGGGCGGCGAGATGGGGTCGAACGTCTCCGAGCGCGTCGTCAACCAGCTACTGACCGAACTCGACGGTCTCGAAGAGATGGAGGACGTGATGGTCATCGGCGCGACCAACCGCCCGGACATGATCGACCCGGCCCTCATCCGCTCGGGCCGCTTCGACCGTCTGGTCATGATCGGCGAGCCCGACGTCGAGGGCCGCGAGCAGATCCTGCGGATCCACACGGACGACACGCCGCTGGCTCCCGACGTGAGCCTGCGCGAACTGGCCGAGCGCACCGGCGGATTCGTCGGTTCCGACCTCGAATCCATCGCGCGCGAGGCGGCCATCGAGGCCCTCCGCGAGGACGACGACGCCGAGGAGGTCGACATGCGGCACTTCCGTCAGGCGATGGACAGCGTCCGGCCGACGATCACGGACGACATCCGCGACTACTACGAGCAGATGCAAGAGGAGTTCAAGGGCGGCTCCAGCCCGCAGCGCCAGCCCGGCGGTAGCGGCCGCATCGGCTTCCAGTAAGCTCGCGTCACATTTCGTCGGATTTCTTCGGCCGCCTGCGGACGTCGCTCTCTGCTCCCGTCAGTGACCCTGCCCTTCCCCGTTCGCCAGCGACGACGCCGCTGGCGAGGCCACCGAGACCGCCACCTCTCACATCGGCGTATCGGAGGGGTTTTACGCGGGACCGAGAGAGCTAGCGGTAGACGGCACGGCCAGACGGCTACCTTTCGAACCCGCGTGGTTTCCACGTGCGGTTACCGCTGTCTGGCCTAAACCGTCGCTCTAACTTCCGCGAGCGGCGGCCATCTCTACCGACCACTCGAACAGGGATAGGACCTGACGAGGCGGAGACGACGTGCGGACGTACCGGCCGCTGTCACGGTCGATGTCTCGAAGCCGGAGAAGAGATCGAACTGTGAGCGCCGCTACAGCTCGCCGAGCTTCCGGAGCAACTGGCCGCGGTACTCCTCGTCGGCCTGGACGCCCTTCAGTTCGAGGACGTTGCGTTCGAGCTTGTCCAGCGCGACGTTGAAGGCCGTCTCGGCCCCGTATCCCTCACCGGAACCGGCGGCCTGTCCCTTGTTGGTCCGGAGGCGGATCTGACACTGGATGAGCGGGGTGCCCCGGAGCTTCTCCTTGTGTTCGTGGAAGCGGACGTGGGCGTGTTTCACCTGCATCGCCTGGTACTTGTCGACGACCTCCCCGATGTCGGTGCGGATGGTCTCCCGGGAGATGGTATCGAGGAGTTTGATGTTGGTTATCTGGACGTCCATGTGGTCCTCCTCGGTGTAGGTCAGCGCCCGGAGCACGTCCGTCTTGGTGAGGATACCGATGACGTGGCCGTCGTCGTCCTCGTCGGTCACGACCAGCCCGGCGAAGTCGTTCTCGAGCATCCGGGAGACGGCGTCTTCCACGGAGTCGCCCAGTTTCGCCGTCTCGACGGGGCTGTTCATCACGTCGTAGACCGGCAGGTCCAGCACGCGTTCGATCTCGCCGGAGCGGTCGCCGCGGGTGGCCTTGTTCATGTCGCGGACCACCACGTCGACGATGTCGTGGCGCGTGACCATCCCGGTCAGCGAGTCGGTGTCGTCGAGCACCGGCAGTCGGGAGATGCCGTGCTTCCGGAGCAGATTGACGACCTGTCCGACGTTCGTGTCCTCGGTGACGGTGATGACGTCGTCGGTGTAGATCTGCTCGATAGTCAGCGCGTCGAGGTTCTCGAGTACGGCTTCGAGGATGTCGTCCTCGGTGACGATGCCCCAGAGCTCCTCGCCCTGGAACACCGGCGCGATTTTAGTCCCGCCCTCGACCAGCACCCGTGCGACTTCGCGCACGTCGTCGGTCCGCCCGATCTTCGGTGCCGAACTGGTCATCGCCCCCGCCTTCGCGTCGTCCTCGACGTGGGACTGGACCAACTGCTTCTGCGTGATGACGCCCGCGTACGCACCGTCCTCGGTGACGATGATGCCCTTCGGGTTCTCCCGCTCGAAGATCGAGCGGACCTTCCCGAGGCGCTTGTTGGCGTCGACCTCGACAAACTCTCTGGTGGCGATGTCAGCAATGTCCATCGTGCTTCACGTCCGCAGATTCTACGTGAAGGGTTATCAAGCTTGGTTTAGTTCCCGGGTTTCGGGAGCCGGACCAGACTTTTACATCGCCGGGCCGTCTGTCAGATATGCTTCCTAACATCGGCGTGTTCGGTCGCTTCACCTACTTCGTGACCGAGGTGGTGTTCGGGTCCGCCGCGCTGGGGTTGCTGTGGCGGGCCGACGCGCTTCGCTCCGCCGCTCGGACCATCGCCGTCCTCTACCCCGTCGCGTACGCGTGGGACTGGTACACGCTGAAAGTCGGCGTCTTCGACATCAAGCTTCGTACCGGCGTCGACGTGCTGGGAATCCCCATCGAGGAGCACATCTTCATGGTGGTGGTCCCCGCGTTCGTGCTGGGGATCCACGAGACTCTGCGAAACCGTGACTGAGTGAACCTGTTACACGGCCGATACTGCATTTACCGAGTGTTAATCGTACGTACTACGGTCACAACGCTGGTAATCGAATTCGAAGAAATCGCCCGACAGCGAGCGGTTAATAGGAATATATATCGTCCAGAGATGTGCATACACTACCCACGGAACCTATATGTAGGCGCGACTGTATGATTCTCATCAGACATGACCGAGGACACTCCCGCGCCCCGAATCGAACTGTACGTCCGGTCGCTCCTCCCCGACGGTGCCCACGAACGGCAGGAGGCCGTCATCGACCAACTCGACCGCCTCGAACGCGAGGACGAGATCGCCGGCTACAACGTCGTCGTCTGGGGCAAGCAGGTCGCCGCCGAGTCCGCCGCGGCCAACACCGAGGAGGGGAAGTACATCCTCAACCGCGTCGCCGAGTTCAAGCAGTGGGCGCTCTCGAACAACGTCTCACTGGAGTCGTTCTACCAGAACAGCGAGACCGACTCCGAAGTCACCGACGACGCCTACGACACGATGGTCCTGCCGGTCATGGGTCTCGCCGAATACCACGAGGGCGAACTCGCCCACGTCGCCCCGTGTACGAAAGGCGACGTCGTCCACACTATCGTGGACCGACTGGAGCGACTGGAAGAAGGCGAACCGTCCGCGCTCGAACAGACCGCGACGGACGTCAGTATCGTCTGAGAGAGACTGTCGTCGGTCGTTTCGACAGTTCGCCGACGTCGGTCGGAGAGAAACGGAGCACAGCGACGACGGCCGCAACCGGCCTACGCGTCCGCTCTGAGCGACTCGGCGTACGAGCCGACGCCTTCTGCGTCTTCGAGTGCGTCTAACACGGTATCGACGTCGACGGCCAGTTCGTACGCCGGTCGTCCCTTCCCGGTCGCCGACTCGGTGCGGTCCTTCGCGAGGACGTCTTCGTCCGCTAGCGTCCGCAGCGCCGAGATGACCTCCTGTCGTTCGACGCCGCCGAACGGTTCCCGATCCACGTCGTCGAGACGGTCGCGCGCCGTCTCCGCGACGTCGTAGGAGTGGGCTGGCGTCTTCCCTTTCACCGACAGTTCTACCACCGACAGTAAGACGAACTGTTCGAACGGCCGCGCCGACTGCAGAGTCTCCTCCATAGGTCCGGGTCGGACGGCCACAGTAAGAAATTTCTGGAACCGGTCGTCTCCGGGACTGCTCTCGGCCGGTCGCTCCGCCGAGCGGGATGCCGGCTCACGAGACTAGTGCTGAACCGCGACGGACGAACGGAGACGCGCTTCCCGAAAGCGCGGTTCTATTCCGACAGCCACCGCGGTCCGTGATACCGGCAGTGTGCAGCGGTCCGGGCGGGCGGAACCCCGTCTCGTAGTCAGCGGGCCGACCGACGCTTAGCTCTCGGGATAGTATATGTAGCTGTGACGGATGTCGCTATCGTACAGTAGCGACCCCGCGGGCAGCCGGAGCAACCGGGTAACGAGGTAGACGTCACCGGCCGCACCGGCGGTATTGAACACCAGCGCGATGCACGCGGCGACCGCGACGACCGGCTGGGGGACGAACAGCAGCGGGCAGAAGATCAGCGTGAGGACGACGAGCGGCGCGATGCCGACGACGATATTGTGATTCCGAGCCTGGTACTGATGGAAGGCCGCGGCGTAGAAGGCACCGAGCTGCGGGGCGACGCCGTACGAGACCGTGTAGTCGAAGTACCGATAGACGAGTCCGTGGACAAGTTCGTGGAGGATAGTTACGAGTCCGACAGCGCCGACCGACGCGAGTAACACCGCCCCCGAGGAGACCGTGAGCGAGATACTGGTGGCAGTCTCTTCGAACGCGAACACTGCTTCGAGGGCGCTCCCCTGGGCGTACCAGAGCAGGCTCCCGAACAGCAGGGCCGAGACCGGCACGATTACGAGTACCAGGCCGAGGAGAACCACGAACGGATAGCGGAACGATCGGGGCTCCTGATAGCCGTCGGGCGTCGCTGGCCGGAGGGTATCGGCGGGGTCGAACTCACTTGAGGGCATTGGATCCCGTTCGGTGTGGGGACGGGTTAATTATCCGCCCGTGAGTTTCGTGACGGACGAGCGCCACCATCCGTCTTTCGAACAACGTGCGCTTTCCGGAACCCGACTCGCCTGCGCGCTTCATACGCTCGAGGCTCGGTGGCCGCCGCAAAATAGCGGGCTCGGGGGTCCTACGCGAACGCAGGACCGGGAATGGGAATCGCTTCCGGCAGAGTTGAACCGCAGATAGACGATCACCTCGCTTCGCTCGGTGCTGCGACTATCAAGATTTAAACCGCCCTCACGAACAGATTTGCGACTCGCGGTTTCGCTCGTCGCAAAATTAGTGGGTTCGGGCGGATTTGAACCGCCGGCCTCCTCCATGTCAAGGAGGTGTCATAACCGACCTAGACCACGAACCCTCGCTGCCTCGTGCAACTCATCCTTGCCGGGGGGTATAATTGAAGGTTTCGAATTCGTGACCGTGCGGCGTCTGTTGATTCGCCGCACGGGCGTGCGTCTGGTAGCGGTCCCCCGACAGGCTTAAGTCATTGTACGAAGTTGTACATCACAACACGAAATAGACCATTGGTGGATACAATGAAGGAGTACATCGAGCGCGTTACCGACGGCGAGGACTTGACACAGGCGGAGGCACGCGAGGTCGCGACGCGGGTCTTCGAGGGCGCGACGGACGCCCAGATCGGGGCGTTGCTGACCGCGCTCCGGGCGAAAGGCGAGACCGAGGGCGAAGTCGCCGGGTTCGCCCAGGGGATGCGCGACGCCGCCCGGACCATCGAGCCCGACCGGGAGGGGCTCGTCGACACCTGCGGGACCGGCGGCGACGACTACGACACGATCAACGTCTCGACGACGAGCGCCATCGTCGCCGCGGGCGCGGGCGTCCCCATCGCCAAGCACGGCAACTACTCGGTGTCCTCTCCGTCGGGCAGCGCCGACGTACTGGAAGTCGTCGGCGTCGACGTCGAGGCGGAACCGAGAGACGTCGAGCAGACCATCGAGGAGAAGGACATCGGCTTCATGCTCGCGCCGGTTTTCCACCCGGCGATGAAGGCCGTCATCGGCCCGCGACAGGAACTCGGGATCCGGACCATCTTCAACATTCTCGGGCCGCTGACGAACCCCGCGGGAGCCGAAGCGCAGGTGCTGGGCGTCTACGACCCCGACCTCGTCCCGATCATGGCCGAGGCGCTGGCCCGCCTCGACGTCGAGCGCGCGCTGGTCGTCCACGGCGACGGCTTAGACGAGATCGGCATCCACGGCAGGACGACCATCGCCGAGGTCGACGGCGACTCGATCTCCGAGTACAGCATCACGCCGGAGGACATCGGACTCGAGACCCGCGACATCGGGCGTATCTCCGGCGGGTCCCCCGAGGAGAACGCGGCGGACCTGCGAGGCATCGTCGAGGGCGACGTGACGGGAGCGAAACGCGAGATCATCCTCGCCAACGCCGGCGCGGCCATCTACGTCGCCGGCGTCGCGGAGACCCACACCGAGGGCGTCGACCTCGCCAGAGAGGCCATCGACTCGGGCGACGCCGCCGCGAAGCTCTCGGACCTGATCGGGGCATGACGCGAGCGAAAATTTGTGGCGTAACGACTCCGGAAGACCGCGACGCCGTCGTCGCGGCGGGGGCCGACGCGGTCGGCGTCATCCACGGCGTTCCCGTCGAAACACCCCGAGAGATCGACGCGGACACCGCCGCGGCCCTCGTCGACGGAGTTCCGCCCTTCGTGACGAGCGTCCTGGTGACGATGCCGACGGCGGTCGAGGAGGCCGTCGACCGCATCGACGCGGTCTCGCCGGACGTCGTGCAGGTCCACGGCGGTCTCGCGCCGGCGGAAGTCGGCGCGCTCGCCGAGCGCGTCACCCAGCGAGTCGTCGCCGCCGTCGACCCCGAGTCCGACGACCTCGCCGACTACGCCGCTCACGCCGACGCGTTGCTGGTCGATTCGGTCGACGCCGACGGGGCCGGCGGCACCGGCGAGACCCACGACTGGGAGCGGACGCGCGAGCTCGTGGCCTCGCTCGACGTGCCCGTGATCCTCGCGGGCGGGCTCACCCCCGAGAACGTCGCCGAGGCCGTCGGGACGGTGCGGCCGTTCGCCGTCGACGTGGCGAGCGGCGTGGAGAGCGGCGGCGGGGCGAAAGACCACGACGCCGTCGAGCGCTTCGTCGCGAACGCGACCGCTCCCGACGCGGAGGTCCCGGCGTGAGCCTCGACGTCTCCCGCGAGCGGTTCGTCGAACGCGCGGAGACCGACCGACCGGTCGTCGTCCGGGCGGCGGCCCAACTCGACGCGGATATCGAACCGCTCTCGGCGTACGCGGCGCTCGCGGGGCGGACCAGCGACATCGACGCGAGCGACTACACGTTCCTGCTGGAGAGCGCCGAGAAGGTCGCCTCCAGCGACCCCGACGGCGCGTTCGCCCCGGAGACCGACGACCGCCACGCCCGTTTTTCCTTCGTGGGCTACGACCCTCGGGCGGTCGTGACGGTGACCGGCGAGGAGAGCGACGTCGAGGTGTTCGACGACCGCTACGCCGGCCTCGTGACGACCAACGGCGGCGACGTCATCGACGACCTCCGGTCGGTCATGCCCGACGCCGAACTGCGCGGGTTCCCCGAGATGGATCGACAGCACCTGGAGGGCGGCCTCGTCGGCTTTCTCTCCTACGACGCCGTCTACGACCTCTGGTTGGACGAGGTGGGCCTCGACCGGCCCGACTCTCGGTTCCCGGACGCCCAGTTCGTCCTGACGACGGCGACGCTCCGGTTCGACCACGTCGAGGAGCGCGTCGACCTCGTCTTCACGCCGGTCCTCAGAGCCGACGAGGACGCGGGCGAGCGCTACGACGAACTCCTTGCCGAGGTCGAACGGGTCGAAGATGCCCTCGCGGACGCCGAGCCGCTCTCGACCGGCGGGTTCACCCGCGAGGCGGAGGTGGCCGGCCCGCAGGACGAGTACGAGGAGGCCGTCTCCCGCGCCAAGGAGTACGTCCTCTCGGGGGACATCTATCAGGGGGTCATCTCCCGCACTCGGGAACTGTACGGCGACATCGATCCGCTCGGACTGTACGAGGCGCTCCGGGCGGTCAACCCCTCGCCGTACATGTATCTGCTCGGCTACGACGACCTGAGCGTCGTCGGCGCGAGCCCGGAGACGCTGGTGTCTGTCGCGGGCGACCGCGTGGTCTCGAACCCCATCGCGGGCACCTGCCCGCGCGGGAACAGCCCCGTCGAGGACCGCCGACTGGCCGGCGAGATGCTCGCCGACGGGAAGGAGCGGGCCGAACACACGATGCTCGTCGACCTAGCGCGCAACGACGTGCGCCGGGTCGCCGAGGCCGGCTCGGTCCGTGTCGAGGAGTTCATGAACGTCCTCAAATACAGCCACGTCCAGCACATCGAGTCGACGGTGACGGGCACGCTCGCCGCGGACGCAGACGCCTTCGACGCCGCCAGAGCGACGTTCCCCGCGGGCACGCTCTCGGGCGCGCCGAAGATCCGCGCCATGGAGATAATCGACGAGCTCGAACGCTCGCCGCGGGGCCCCTACGGCGGCGGCGTCGGCTACTTCGACTGGGGCGGCGACACCGACTTCGCTATCGTCATCCGGTCCGCGACCGTCGAGCACGGCGTCTCGCTGCCCGACGCGGACGTGGGAGCCGACCCGACGCGCGACCGCGTCACGGTGCAAGCCGGGGCGGGCATCGTCGCCGACTCCGATCCCGAGAGCGAGTACGTCGAGACCGAACAGAAGATGGACGGCGTGCTGGCGGCCGTCGAACGCATCGAGCGCGAGCGGCCGCCGGCCGAGACCGGCGCGGAGGTGCGCGAATGAGCGCGCAAGACGCGCGGGAGCCGGCGGCGGACGAGTCGCTTTCGCAGACTCGCGTCCTCTTCATCGACAACTTCGACTCGTTCACGTACAACCTCGTCGAGTACGTCTCCGAGCACGCGACGACCGACGTGGTCCGGAACACGGCGACGCTCTCCGACGTGCGGGCGTTCGACCCCGATGCCATCGTGCTCTCGCCGGGGCCGGGTCATCCCGAGAACGACCGCGACGTGGGCGTGACGATGGACGTCCTCCGGGAGGTCAGTCCCGAGGTGCCGACGCTCGGTGTCTGTCTCGGCCTGGAGGCGGCGGTGTACGCTTACGGCGGCACCGTCGGCCGCGCTCCCGACCCCGTTCACGGGAAGGCGTTCCCCATCGACCACGACGGCGAGGGCGTCTTCGCCGGGCTCGAACAGGGCTTTCAGGGTGGACGGTACCACTCGCTCGTGGCGACCGAAGTACCGGACGAATTCGCGGTGACGGCGACGACCACCACCGAGGACGGCACCGAGTTGACCATGGGCGTCCGTCACCGCGAGTATCCGATCGAAGCGGTGCAGTTCCACCCGGAGTCGGTGCTGACCGCGGTGGGTCACGACGTCGTCAGAAACTTCCTCTCGGGAATCTAGCGGCTCAGAAGCCGAGGATTCCGATCACCCACAGCACAGTCACGGCGACGATGGCGAGGATGACCAGTTTCCAGGCGACTTTCATCACGAAGCGGCCGACGAGAAGTACCAGCGCGACGAGGACTAACCCGACCAGCAACGAGGGGGGCGAGCCGAGCGATCCGAACTGCAACAGGGGGAGCATACCGACAGAGACGCGAGACTGCCACATATAGTTCATGGAAGGTAAGTGGTCACTGACTCGCCGCGGGCCGCAGTCCCCGATTCCCGGCGACTGATCGCGGGGCGGTACCGCGTCGAACGCGAACCTCTCGGTTTGCGTTCAGTCGGGGCAGGGGCGCAACTCCGACTCGAACCCCCGCTCGTTTCCACTGGATTCTCGCACGTCATCTGGCGATTCTGAGGGGGAGTATTTTACTTTCACCGCGGTCTACACACGCTTAAGGAGTGACCAACGTTGCTAGTGGTCGTACGCGACTGTGGTCGTCGTGTGAACGAAATTGCAGGAACTGCCACCGTAGTTACTACTCTACGACAGGTAGGAATTCGCACATGAGATTCAGAAAGCAAGGGTTATAGGACATCCATGAATACCTATTCGCCGCCAGAAATGACAGGAATTCGGCCAACCGTCGAGAGGGGTATCGACCGGCAGACGGACGCTGCCGGGAGGAGGAGCGACGAATGAGCGACGCGGGCCATTCCGCCGACGAACTCACGCTTCCGATCAAGCGAACGGACGGAGACACCTTGGAGGAACGACTGACGAGTAACGCCTATCACAACATTCTCCCCGCCCGATATCTGCGGAAGGACGCCGACGGCGAGCTCGTCGAGGAGCCCGAGGACCTCTTCGAACGAGTCGCACAGAACATCGCGCTCGCCGAGGCCGTCTTCGAGGCCGAGAAGCGCGGCGTCGACGTCACCGTCACGCCCGACCAGCTCAAACCCGACCACCCGCGCCGGGACGAACTCGCCGCCGAAGTGTTCGGGAAGGGCACCACCGCAGAGGACTGGGAGGCCGACGACGAGGAGGCCTCCGAACATGCGAGCGGTGAAACCGCGAGCAGCGCCGAGACGACGCTCTCGGTGTACAACGTCAACAAGTTCGCCTACGAGACGGTGGTTCCGGAACTGCCCGACGAGGTACGCGACCACGTCCAGGAGACCGCCGACGCGTTCCAGGAACAGATGGAGCAGCTCTCGTTCATGCCGAACTCGCCGACGCTGATGAACGCCGGCGACGAACTCCAGCAGCTCTCTGCGTGTTTCGTCGACTCGCCCGAGGACGACATCGACGACATCCACCAGACCGCGAAGGAGGCCGCGCAGGTCTTCCAGTCCGGCGGCGGCATGGGCTACGCGTTCTGGCGGCTCCGGCCCTACGGCGACCCCGTCGGCTCGACCGGCGGCATCGCCTCCGGACCGATCACGTTCATGCGGACCTACGACCAGATGTGCGAGACCATCGCGCAGGGCGGTGCCCGCCGCGGCGCGCAGATGGGCGTCATGCGCGTCTCGCATCCGGACGTCATCCAGTTCATCCACTCGAAGAACAAGGACGTCTCGCTGGCCGAGACGCTCCGCCTGAACGACCCGGACGACTTCACGCACAACTCCTTCGCCGACGCGCTCGAAGAGGCCCGCGGCCTCATCGACGACGAGGGCAAGGTTCCGAAGCACCTCCGCAACGCCGTCGAGGGACATCTCTCTAACTT
Source organism: Haloarcula limicola (assembly GCF_010119205.1). Taxonomy (NCBI): domain Archaea; kingdom Methanobacteriati; phylum Methanobacteriota; class Halobacteria; order Halobacteriales; family Haloarculaceae; genus Haloarcula; species Haloarcula limicola. The sequence goes on along the minus strand of NZ_WRXM01000002.1, from coordinate 73,885 downwards.
CAACATCTCCGTCGGCGTCACCGACGGCTTCATGGACGCCCTCCAGAACGGCGAGGAGTTCACCTTCACCAACCCGCGGACCGGCGAGGACCACGTCGCCACCGCCGAGACGGAGGAACTGTACGAGATGTTCGACCTCGGCGAGTACGTCGAGGCCGGCGAAGTGCTCTCGATCCCCGCCGAGAAGCTCTGGGAACGCATCGTCGAGGGCGCTCACGAGAACGGCGAACCGGGCGTCATCTACCTCGAACGCGTCAACAAGGAGCACTCCTTCGACGTCGAGGAACACCCCGACCACCGCATCCTCGCGACGAACCCCTGCGGCGAGCAGCCCTTGGAGGAGTACGAGGCCTGCAACCTCGGACACATCAACCTCTCGACGCTCGCGGCGCGGGACGCCCCGGACTGGCGCGTCTGGGCCGGCGAGCACGCCGACGAGTACGACTCCGACGCCGAGGCCGTCGCGGCGTTCCTGGACGAGGCGATGGACTGGGAGGAGTTCGACCGACGCATCGAACTCGGCACCCGCTTCCTCGAGAACGTCGTGACGATGTCGGACTTCCCGGTCGAGAAGATCGAGCAGAAGGTCCGGGAGATGCGCAAGATCGGTCTCGGTATCATGGGCCTCGCGCAGCTGTACATCCAGCTGGGCGTCGAGTACGGCTCCGACGAGGCCAACGAGGTCGCCCGCCAGCTGATGCGGCACATCAACCACGGCTCGAAGCGGGCGTCGCGCGACCTCGCCGAAGACCGCGGCACCTTCGAGGAGTGGGACAACTCGAAGTACGCGAACCCCACGGAGTACCGCGAGTGGTTCGAGAAGCAGACCGGCGAGGACGCAGACGACTGGGAAGACGGCTTCCCCATCCGCAACCACAACACGACGACCATCGCGCCGACCGGCACCACGTCGATGATCGGCAACACCACCGGCGGCTGTGAGCCCATCTACAACGTCGCCTACTACAAGAACGTCTCCGACGACGTCCAGGGCGACGAGATGCTCGTCGAGTTCGACGACTACTTCCTGCGCGCCCTGGAGGAGAACGGCGTCGACGTCGAGGCCGTCAAGGAAGAGGCCCAGGAGCAGATGGCAAACAACGAGTTCGACGGCGTCACCGGACTCACGACCGTTCCGGACGCCATCGGCGAACTGTTCGTCACGACCGGTGACCTCTCCGCGCAGGCCCACGCTGGCGTGCAGGTCGCCTGTCAGGAGGGCGTCGACTCCGCCATCTCGAAGACGGTCAACGCGCCCAACGACTCGACCGTCGAGGACGCCGCCGAGGTGTTCGAGTACATCTACGACCACGGCGGCAAGGGCGTCACCTACTACCGCGACGGCACCCGCTCGAAGCAGGTGCTGACGACCCGCGCGCAGAACGCCGAGTTCGCCGACATGGACACGGAGGAGATCGTCGCCCAGATCGAGGAGATGTTCGGCGGCGTCGAGGGCTTCCTCGAAGACGAGGCCGTGCAGGCGGCGCTCGACGAGTCCGTCGAGGAGATGCTCTCCGTGGCGGACGGCGAGCAGTCCGACTTCGCCCGCAAGCAGAGTCGCCCGGACGTCCTCCACGGCGTCACCCAGCGCATCGACACCGGCTACGGGAAGCTCTACGTCAACATCAACGAGGACCCGGAGGCCAAGCGGCCCTTCGAGCTGTTCGCCAACATCGGCAACTCGGGCGGCTTCACCGCCTCCTTCACCGAGGCGCTCGCGAAGACCATCTCGACGGCGCTCCGCTCGGGCGTGGACCCCGAGGAGATCGCCGACGAACTGCAGGGCATCCGGTCGCCGAAGGTCGCCTGGGACAAGGGCGAGCAGATCCAGTCCATCCCCGACGCCATCGGTACGGCCCTGCGTCGCTACCTCGACGGCGAGGTGGACAAGGCCTACCCGCAGCAGGTCACCTTAGAGGAGACGGCCGAGGACGAGGAGGAACTCGACGGCCAGTCCGCCTCGACCCAGACTGACGGCGGTCCGGCGTCCGCCGGCGGTGCGGCGGCCGCTCCGGGACCGAACGCCGACGCCGGCACCGAGACGGCCGGCGACCAGCAGGAACTCATCGACGCCGGCGAGAGCCCGGAGTGTCCCGACTGCGGGTCGCTCTCGCTGTACTACTCGGAGGGCTGTAAGACCTGCGAGTCCTGTGGCTGGTCCGAGTGCTGAACTGACCGACTGACCGATCGACTGACGACCGACGACCGATTTCCGCGGCCAGACGAGCGTGTGACACCGGAGCCGACTTCGCCGCGTGCAGTGCCGGTTCGCCTTTCTATTCGGATTCGAACTCGAGTACGTCGTAGACGCCAGCGATATTCGTCTCTCGAACGCTCGCGGTGACTTCTTCGCCCTCCTCGGCGGCGACGTCGGCCACGAGCGTCACCGGTTCGATCGCCTCTCGCCGGAGGAAGGCGGCGATTCGTTCGAGCCACGACGGGCGGCCGCCCTTGCGACAGACGAGGACGTACCGGGAGTCGGCCAGCGACGCCAGTTCGGGGTCGAGGTCGTAGTCGTCGAGTTCGTCGGGCGGGACGACGTGGATGACCTCGCCCGCGATCGTCTCGGTCATATCGGCGTCTCGGGGCACAGCGGGATGTGTCTTGCCAGTCTACGAGAACTCCTTCGAGACCCACCCGGAGGGGCCGGTCGGCTTCGGTCCGGTCTCTTCGTCGGTCTGGACGGTTCCGTCCTCGGTGACCATCCGGACGACGGCGGTGTGAGCGCCCGACGGCGGGTCGTACGTGTAGACCCACTGCCGCCACGCGTCCTCGGCATTCCCGTCGACGTCGACGGAGGGCAGCGGTTCGGAGAGCGAGGCGTCGGTCCACGACTCGCCGCCGTCGGTGGAGACCTCGACGCGGGAGACGCCGCGCAGTCCGGCGTAGGCGTGGCCGGCGAGGCGACGGCGACCGTCGTCGAGGACTTCGCTGTGGTGGAGTTTGGCGATGGGCTTGACCGGCCCGGTGCCCTCCCAGCCCCGGCGTTCCCAGTAGCCGTCGGCTTTCTTATCGAGCACCTCGATCTCGGTGACCCACTTCGTGTTGACCTCCCCCCAGTGGCCCGGGACGAGCGCGCGAACCGGGTAGCCGTGACCGCGCGGGAGGAGCTTACCGTTCATCCCGTAGACCAGCAGGCCGCGGCGCAGCGCCTCGATGGGGAACTCCACGAAGTAACCGTCCTCGGCGTGTAACATCACGCACTCACAGCCGCTCTGGACGCCGGCTTCGTCGAGCAGACGACCGAGGGGCACGCCGGTCCACAGCGCGGTGTCCATCTTCTTGCCGTTGAGGGAATCTCCGACACAGCGCAGCGTCGAGAACTGGTTTCGCGAGTCCATCGAGAGCAGTTCGTCGTAGTCGACCGTCGTCTCCTCCTCGACGGCCCCCGTGACCGAGAGCGACCAGTCGTCGGCGTCGAGGTCGGGGTCGATGGAGTTGATGTCCACCTGATAGAACGTCTCGCTGACCAGCGAATCGAGGCCGTCGACGTCCAGCGAGCGGGCCTCGGCGAGGGCGAGCTTGGTCTCGATGTCCTCGCGGGCCGAGTCGGAGACGGGGAGCGACGGCGCGTCGGCGGCCGTCGCCGCGGGCGTCCGACGCGTTCCCACTGAGTACCCGAGGACGCTCGCGCCGAGGGCGACGCCGACCGTCGAGAGGACGCGCCGGCGCTTCGAGGAGATCGGCGTCCCGTCGCCGTATGCGTCGACCGTCTGTGCGAGGGCGACGACGGCGGCCGCGGCGAGCGCCGGTCCCGCGGCGAGGACGAGTTCGCCCGTGAGCGCGGCGGCGAGCCCCCACGTCAGCACCGCCGTCCCCACGCCGGGGAGCAGCCGATTGTTTGCCGCGTCGCCGGCGACGATGGCCGCCCATGCCGCGAGCGCGACGACCGCTCCGGTGAGCGAGAGGGCGGTCAGGAGGTTGAGTTGCTGGCCGACGCTCCCGAGTTCGGTGATGGCGAGCGAGACGACTTCGCCCGGCATGGTCCGAGCGAGCGTCCGCTCGACCGGCGAGGCGAGAAACGCCGGCGTGTACCCGGTGAGCGCGTACGAGGCGGCGAGTCCGGCGACCGCCGCGACGAGAGAGACGAGCGCCCGGCCTCCGCGCGTGTCGAGGATGTCGTCGGCCATAGTCGGAGGGACGGACTACCCACGCAAAGGCGTTGTTCCAATTTCGCCCCCAAAGAGGGAAGCCGACGGCGCGCCTGCGTCGCGTATGAGCGAGGAGTCGGGCGGCCGCCCCTGTCCGCTGTGCGACCGGGCTATGTACCACCGCCACTGTAAGTACGTCTGTCCGGAACACGGCGTCGTCTACGACTGCGCCGACACGTTCTACTGAGTACCGCGCTATCGAGGACTGCTATCAGATTTATTGTGGTGGACGCGTAGGTAACGGTCAATGGGTAACGACGGCGACATTTCCGTCCTCCACGTCGACGACGACCCGGAGTTCGCAGCGGTCGCCGCGATGCACTTACAGCGAGTCGCCGACGACATCGAGGTCGTGACGGCGTCGTCCGCGAGCGAGGGACTCGACGTGCTGGGCTCGGAGCCGGTCGACTGCGTGGTCAGCGACCACGACATGCCGGGGATGGACGGACTCGACTTCCTGAAAGCCGTCCGGTCGGCGTATCCCGACCTCCCCTTCGTCCTCTTCACGGGGAAGGGCAACGAGGAGATCGCGAGCGACGCCATCTCGGCCGGCGTGACCGAGTACCTCCAGAAGGACGTCGGCACCGAGCAGTACGCGGTGCTCGCCAACCGCATCGACCGCGCCGTGAGCGAGAACCGGGCGAAATCCGCCCTCGAAGAGTCGGAACGGCAGCTGGCGACGCTCATCTCGAACCTGCCGGGACTCGTCTACCGGTGTCGGAACGAGCCGGAGTGGCCGATGGAGTTCGTCAGCGAGGGCGCCGAGGCACTGGTCGGCTACGACAGCGAGGCGCTCGAATCAGGCGAGGTGACCTGGAGTTCGCTCATCGTACCGGGGGACCGGGACGACCTCTGGGAGCGGGTGCAGACCTGCCTCTCGGCCGGCGAGCCCTTCGAGGTGACCTACGCCGTCGAGACGAGGGACGGCGAGCGTCGCTGGATGTGGGAGCGGGGACGGGCCGTCGAGAGCGGCGAGGACGGCGTCGAACTGATAGAGGGCTTCATCACGGACATCACGGCTCGACGGGAGCGAGAGCGGGAGCTCGAACGGGAGCGGGAGTTCACGGAGAACCTCGTCGACGCCATCGACGACGTGTTCTACCTCGTCGGGCTCGACGGCGGCCTACTCCGGTGGAACGACACCGCGACCGAGGTGACCGGCTACAGCGACGAGGAACTGTCCTCGATGACGGCCCTGGAACTGTTCCCGGCGTCGGTCCGTGACCGCGTCGTCGAGGCCACCGGCCGAACGATCGAAACCGGATACGCGACGTTCGAAGCGCCGCTGCTGACGAGCGGCGGGGACGAGATCCGCCACGAGTTCCGCGGCACGCTCATCGAGGACGCCGAAGGTAACGACCTCGGCATTGCCGGGATCGCTCGCGACGTCACCGAGCGAAAGGCGCGCGAGCGAGAACTCGAACGCTACCAGACCATCGTCGAAGCCGTCGGCGACCCGGTGTACACGCTCGACGACGACGGCGTGTTCACCTACGTCAACGAGGCCTTCGAGCCGATGACCGGGTACGCCTCCACGGAGCTCGTCGGCGAACACATCGGGACGATAATGACCGACGAGGACCTCGATAGGGGAGACGAACTGGTCCGGTTGCTCGTCACTGACCCCGACGTCGAGACCACGACGCTCGAGATGGACGTCGTGACTCGGGACGGCGAGCACGTCCCGACCGAGAACAACATGGCGATACTGCCCAGTCCCGACGGGGAGTTCACGGGCACGGCCGGCGTCGTCCGAGACATCACCGATCGCAAGGAGCGCGAACACCGCCTCTCTGAGTTCGCCTCCGTCGTCAGCCACGACCTGCGGAACCCGCTCAACGTCGTGCAGGGACGCCTCTCGCTGGCCGAGGAGACCGGCGACGTCTCCCACCTCGGCGACGCGGCCGCCGCCGCCGAGCGGATGGAACGGCTCATCGAGGACCTGCTGACCCTCGCCAGACAGGGCGAGAGCGTCGGTGAGACCGTCGAAGTGGCGCTCTCCGACACCGCCGAGCGAGCGTGGGCGGGCGTCGACACCGGCGAGGCAGCGCTGTCGCTCGGCTCGGACGGGGCCGTCGAGGCCGACCCCGCCAGACTCCGCGAACTGTTCGAGAACCTGTTTCGAAACAGTGTGGAGCATGGCTCCACGAGCGATCGGAACTCGCCGCGTTCCGATGACAGCGTCGAACACGGTCCATCTGACGGCGACCGAGCGACGCCGCTGACCGTGACTGTCGGGGTGATAGACGGAGACGATCTCGACGGAGCGAACGGATTCTACGTCGAAGATGACGGCGTCGGCATCCCGCCGGGAGAACGGTCGAGCGTCTTCGAACGCGGCTACACCACCAGTAACGGGGGGACCGGATTCGGCCTCGCTATCGTCGAAGACATCGCCGACGCCCACGGCTGGTCGGTCAGCGCTGCGGAGAGCGACGCGGGCGGCGCGCGCTTCGAGTTCACGAGGAGTCGGGACGGCCGCTGAAGTGGCGGTAGGTCGGCCCGGCCAACACCAGCACCGCCATCGCGCCGAGCAACACGAGCAGGTGCGGGAGCGCCTCGACCGAGACGCCGGTCAGCGTCAGCGACCGCATCGACGCCCCGGCGGCGACTTCCGCGACGACCCACGGGATCTCGCCGACGAACGTGCCGACGACGAACGCCCGCGTCGACACGTCGGCGAAGCCCGCGCCGTAGGAGACCGGGTCGGCGGGCACCGGCGAGAGCCGGGCGGCCAACACGCCGCGTGTCTCGCCGGTCACCTCGATGATGCGCCGGCCGGACTCGCCCAGCCGCCCGAACATCCCGCCCTGCTCGCCCGCTCGCTGGGCGAACCGATAGGGGATGAGGCAGGTGACCAACGCGCCCATCAGCGCCACGGGAATGCCGTAGCCGATCCCGAGGACGAACCCGACGAACGCCGACAGCGGCATCGTCGGCCACGCGAACAGCGGACGGACGAGATAGAGGGCGACGATGAGACCCGCCATGTAGACGGGGTGTTCCGAGAGGTGCATCGCCTCCTGGATGAGGCGGGATGGCGAGAGGATCGCCGCGACTACCGCGAGGACGGCGAGCAGCGCCGCCGACCCGAGCACCTGGCGCTTGACGAGGCTGTCCATCTACCGATGAGAGTGTCTCCGACCGGCAAACATCTTGTGGTAAGCGTTAATCCGATGGCGGACGAGGCTCCGGCGTGGACGACGCCGACCGCGACCCCGTCGAACTCGGGGTCGAGCTGCTCGCCCACCTCGAACACGAGGAGCTGTCGGTGGCCGACGCCATGGACCGCATCGAGACGGTGACGACCAACCCCGGCGTCCAGCGCGAGATTCTCGACACCGCGGCGATGCGCGGGGTCATCGACCGCGAGGACGGCCTCGTCCGTCCCCGGTCTCGGGGCACGTACGTCAGTTTCGAGGCCGACGTGGTCGTCCGCGAGGGCGAGTTCTCCTGTGAGCGCTGCGGCGCGAGCATCTCGACGGGCCACTTCGTCCAGTTCGACGGCGGCGAACTGGGGCCGTTCGGGTCGACGTGTATTCGGAAAGTGTTGGGGCGGGAGTAGCGAGGATTCGAACGAAGTGAGAATCCTCGAAGCGGAACGGCGAACGGAGTGAGCCGTGGAGCAGTAGCGTGGTTCGCGCGTCTACAGACGCGCGAACCACGAAGAAGCGAACGACCCGAAAATGCAGCTCTCAGCGACCCTGTCGGAGCTCTTCGATCAGTTTCTCGATGACCTGTTCCTGCCGTTCGATGCGCTCGTTCTGTCGTTCCACGGCGGCGGTGAGCTCGGCGACCTGCGATTCGAGTGACGCGAGGTCGGCGCTGGTATCCGCCGTGGCCGGCGGCGTCCGCTGAGTGGACGGTTGTGACTGGGACGCCGATCGCTGAGCGGCGTTCACGCCGTCCGCCGTGTCCCGCTGCCCGCCGGCTGCGGGGGTTCGTGCGGCCCGTTCGGACGGCTGACCGCCTGATTCGTCCTCGTCGTCCTCGCCGCCGACGAGGGGGTCGATGCCGGCGTCGAGGTCGAGACCGTCCTCGGCGTCTGCTTCCTCGTCCGGTTCCGATCCCACTTTCGCGTTGAGTTCGTCCAGCGACGAGACGTCGTGATAGGCGAACAGCGCCCGCTGGAGCGTCTGCTGGACGGCCGGGGCCTGTTCGGCCGGCGCTTTGATGCGTTCGGGGCGGCCGTCGACGGCGAAGACGATGGCCGTGGCGACGCTGCCCTCCTCGAAGTCGAGTCCGGTGACGTCGGCGAAGGAGTACGATTCGAAGTCGGCGTCCCACGTGACGCCGCCGATGTGTTTCAGCAACTGGGCGTCGGTGACGACGAGCGTGAGCTCGCTGAAGCGGAAGACGCCGTTGACGCCCTCGTCGTCGGCGGTGACGCCGGCGACGCCGAGCCTGCCTTCGAGGAGGCGTTCGAGGACCGTCTCGCCGCGGTCGAGCGGGACGCCGAGGTCGCGCTTCTCGTCGGCGTAGTAGAGGGTGAGCTTGGTCTTCCGGCGGCCCTCGGAGACGGTCAGGCGCTCGAAGTCGTGGGGATAGGCGACGACCTTCTCGTCGCTGAGCAGACCCTCACCGCGATAGACGAGCGTTCGGGTGGCCGTGAAACAGACGACGTCCTCGTCACCGAGGTTGACGCTGGCCCTGATCTCCTCGTCCCCGAGTTCCCGCCGGACGAGGGGTGGTACCTTCATGCTCCCTGCATTTCCGCGTGATGGCTTAAATCCGGGGGGTCAATCGACCCCGCCGTGGGAGTGACCCACAGTCTGCGGGAAGATGAGAACCTTCAAGGCGAGTACCGGCCAAGCATCGGGTGCACCCGAGCCCGGGTGGCTTAGCTGGACATAGCGCCGCACTCATAGGGTTTCACGACTCATGCGGCACCTGCCGACATGACCCGTGGGGTGCTCGTCACGCCCCGAACCTGGGTTATGCGGAGATCGAGGGTTCGGAGCCCTCCCCGGGCATTTTCCAACCGACGCGAACGCCGGTGAGCGGCGCATACAGACGCGTTCTCACGTGTCGCCGTAACCGGTGTTCCGCTCACACTTCGCTGGGGGCGCTCACGTGCATGCCGACGAACCGCCAGTCGCCGTCGCGGCGTTCGAGCGTGCCGCTCCAGCGGGTGTCGAACTCGCGTCGCTCGCCGTCTTCGTCCGTCCACGCGAGGGCCACGTCGTCGCTGAACCACGCCACGTCGCCGCGCTCGGTGACCCTGAGCGCGCGGCTCTCGACGACCCAGTCGCTCGTCGAGAGGGTCTGGTCGCGGAGCCCGGCCTGCACGGCGTTGGACCCGACGAGACGCTCCGAGATGCCGACCTTCACGATGGCGTCATCCTCGGGGCGGTCGTCGGCGAAGAAGGTGTCAAGCGGCGCGCCGTGTCGGAGCGAGTCGTAGTAATCGCGGACGGTCGTGGTCGCGTCCATGGGAGTGCATTCGCCCGAAGCGGCTTACCAGTGTGGGCGAACGGTTTTCCACCGACGGGGCGAAGGCGGCGTATGCGCGCAGCTATCTACCGCGGCCCCGGCGATATCGCCGTCGAGGACGTTTCGAAGCCCGAGATTGAGTCGCCGACCGACGCCGTCGTCCGCGTGACGCACACGGCGGTCTGCGGGTCGGACCTCTGGTTCTATCGCGGCGAGAGCGACCGAGAGGAGGGGTCGCCGGTCGGGCACGAACCGATGGGTATCGTCGAAGAAGTGGGCGAGGACGTCCGCTCGGTGGACCCCGGCGACCGGGTGTTCGCGCCGTTCAAGATCAGCTGCGGGCGCTGTGAGTTCTGCCGGAAGGGGCTGCACACCTCCTGTGTGAACGGCGACTCCTGGGGCGGCGACAACGGCGGCGCACAGGGGGAGTTCGTTCGGACGACCGAGGCCGACGGGACGCTCGTCCGGGTGCCCGACCGGTACGCCGACGACGAGGCGACGCTCGAAGCGGTGCTGCCGCTGACCGACGTGATGGGGACGGGCCACCACGCGGCCGTGAGCGCCGGCGTCGGCGAGGGCGACACCTGCGTCGTCGTCGGCGACGGCGCGGTCGGCCTCTGTGGCGTCCTCGCGGCGCGCCGCCTCGGTGCCGAGCGGATCGTCGCGATGGGCCACCACGAGGACCGCCTCGAGCTCGCGGAGTCCTTCGGCGCGACGGAGACGGTGGCCGCTCGCGGCGAAGAAGCGGTCGAGCGGGCGAGAGAGCTGACCTACGGCGGTCCGAGGCACGTTCTGGAGTGCGTCGGCGCGTCGTCGTCGATGGACGCCGCTATCGACCTCTGCCGACCCGGCGGTACCGTCGGTTACGTCGGCGTCCCCCACGGCGTGGACGAAGCCGGTCTCGACGTGTTCTCGATGTTCCAGGAGAACGTCACGCTCCGAGGCGGCGTCGCGCCGGTTCGCGCGTACGCGGAGGAGTTGCTCGCCGACGTGTTACAGGGGACGCTCGACCCCTCGCCCGTCTTCACGAAGACGGTCGACTTAGACGGCGTTCCGGAGGGGTATCGAGCGATGGACGAGCGCGAGGCGATCAAGGTGCTCGTGAAGGTGGACCACTGAGCGCCAGACACATCCCGCTTCAGTCCAACGTACGGTGATGACACGTTCACCGTCCGTTCTGGTCGTCGGCGGCGGGGCGACAGGTACCGGCGTCGCGCGCGACCTCGCGCTTCGGGGCGTCGACGTGACGCTCGCCGAGCGAGGCGGTCTCTCCAGCGGCACCACGGGCCGCTCGCACGGGCTCTTACACAGCGGGGCGCGCTATGCCGAGAGCGACAGCGCCGGTGCCGAGGAGTGCATCGAGGAGAACCGCATCCTCCGGTCCATCGCCGGGGAGTGCGTCCGCGACACCGGCGGGTTGTTCGTCCAACTCGCCGGCGACGACCCGGAGTACTTCGAGGAGAAGCGAACCGCCTGCGGGACCGTCGGCATCGAGACCGAGCTACTGGACGGCGACGAGGCGAGGGAACGCGTCCCGGACCTCTCGGCGGACGTAGAGCGCGCGATGACGGTCCCCGACGGCGTCGTCTACCCCTCGCGACTCGTCGCGGCGAACGCGGCCGACGTCGAGGCACACGGCGGGACGGTTCACCCGCACGCGCCCCTGGAAGCGCTGAGCACGGTCGAGGGGTGGGTGACCGAGGCGCGGCTCGGCGGCGCGGTCGACGACACCGTCGAGGTCGACTACGTCGTCAACGCGACCGGTGCGTGGGCCGGCGACGTGGCGTCGATGGCGGGCGTGACCGTCGAGATGGCCCCCACCCGCGGCGTGATGGTCTCAGTCGAGTACGACGGGGTCGACCCGGTGTTGAACCGCTGTCGGGACCCCGCCGACGGCGACATCGTGGTCCCGCACGACTCCGAAGCGGTGCTGGGGACGACGAGCGTGCCCGTCTCGGACCCCGACGACTACGAGCGGGCCGACTGGGAGGTCGAGAGCTCCATCGAGGAGTGCGCGGCGATGTTACCCCCCGTCGCCGATTCGCCGGTCGTCCGGAAGTGGTGGGGCGTCCGACCGCTGTACGCGCCGGACGAGGGCGACGGCGACCGGCGCGGTATCTCGCGGGGGTTCTTCCGGCTGGACCACGCCGAGGACGGCGTCGAGAACTTCCTCAGCATCGTCGGCGGCAAGCTAACGACCTACCGACAGATGGCCGAAGCGACCGCCGACCGCGTCTGTGAACGCCTCGGCGTCGACGCCGCCTGCGAGACGGCGACCCGGGAACTGCCGGGTGCCGACGACGCGGCGCGGCTGGACGAGTTCGTCGACAGATACGACGGCCAGGGACCGACCGACGAAGACGTGGTACGAAAGCGGGAGTGAGCGGCCGACCGCACCCTCAACTCCCCGAGAACTCGCCGAAGGCGGCTTCGAAGTCCTGAATCTCGCCGATCGTCTGATCGGCGGTCCGCTTGAGCGACTCGACGCGCTGTGTGACCTCGTGATACTCGTCGTGGGCGTCGAGTTCGGCGGCGTTCTTCTCGGCTTCGAGCGTCGCCTTCTTCGAGGCCATGGCGAAGTACCGCTGTATCTGTTCGTCGTAGGCGTCTCGGACGAGCATCTCCTCGACCGTCTCGTAGAGGTCCGCGCGCGTCACCGGCTTGGTCAGATAGTCGTCGAACGGCATCTCGACGATGTCGAATCCCGGGTCGACGGCGGTGACCATCACGATGCGGCAATCGAGGTCGCGTTCGCGGATCCCGTCGAGCACGTCGTCGCCGGACACCCCGGGCATCTGTCTGTCCAGAAACACCACGTCGACCGACTCGTCTACCGCTTCGAGCGCGCTCTCGCCGCTGTTCGCGCTCCGGACGTCGTGACGCATCCCGAGCCACGTCGCGTACAGCTCTGCCACGTCCCGTTCGTCGTCCACGACGAGCACCGTCGCCGTCTCTGAATCCGCGGTCATATGCGCCTTTGATACCTCCGTCTCGATGGCCGGACCGCCTGCATCTGTTACGTCTTGCCGAATGGCTACCATAAATCCACCTGACGGATTATCAGACATGATTTTCGACTGGTCGGTTGAGAATCATTATTGCCCATAGTAAAATTACCCGTGGCGAACGTCTCTCCGGCGATGGTCTCAGTAACGGGCGCGTGGTCGCTCGACGAAGTCGCCGACTTCCTCACCGAGACGACGGTACCGATCCGCCTCGGCTGTCGGCGACCGTCGGGCGATCTCTGGATGCTCTCGCTGTGGTATCGCTATCGAGACGGCGACTTCGAGTGTGCGACGGCCGCCGACGCCGACGTCGTCCGCTATCTCGAGGCCGACCCCGAGGTCAGTTTCGAGGTGTCGACGAACGAGCCACCATATCGCGGCGTCCGTGGGAACGGGCGCGTCACGATAGCGCCCGACGACGAGAAACAGGTGTTGCGAGCGCTCATAGAGCGGTATCTCGGCGGGACCGATTCGCCGCTGGCCGAGCGGCTGCTCTCGCCGAACCGGAAGGAAGTGAAGATCACCGTCGCGCCCGAGCGGCTCCACTCGTGGGATTACAGCGACCGGATGTAACGCGGGCCGTCGGCGATTTGTACGAGGGGGACCTACGGGCGACCGATGAGCACCGATCCGTCGGCCGTTCGCTCGCTCGCGGTCAGCGCCGAGGACCTCCTCGCGGCGGCGGAGGCGAGCGCGCGGGACGGCCCGAACGCGGTCCTGCGCGTGACGCCGCCGTACAGCGGTCGGATGCGCGCGCGCCTCCACGTCGTTCAGGGCGACGCCGACGACGAGACCCTCCACATCCAGCCCGCGTCGCTCCTGCGTGAGGACGCCCCGCCGTATCCGACGCCCGACCGGACCGCCGACGAGCTCCGCGACCGGGACGACGAGACCTACGGCGTGGCTCGGCACCGCGAGTACCACGAACGGCGCGTCGCGGAGTGGCGCGAGACGCTGCCCGACCACGTCGCGGAGACGGTTACGATTTCGGCGGACGGTCACGAGGTGCGTATCTCGCTGCTCGGACCGTGAAGACCGAAATGATATATGGATTGGAAGATTTGGCGTTACGACGAGTTACTGCCTGAGAAGTGTCGATAAAACGTCTCGGCATCTCTAATAAATCCGTAAAACGTCTAGTCAGTCGCTTCCAGACGTAAAACGAGACAAAATCGGTCGAAGGCTCTCGCGGTTATATCATAGCGGGCCGCATAGTTGTCGGTAGGTCACCCGCCATGTCAAGTTCGTCAGCTAACGAACTGTTCGCCCGTTTCGACGAGACGGTCCCGAACATCGGTCAGTCCCTCCTGGCCCCCGTTCGAGGTATCGCCTTCTGGACAGCCATCGCCCTCCCCTTCCTCTATCTCCCGCTGTTAGCTTCGGGCCTCCACTCGGCTCCCGTGCGGACGGCGTTCGCCGCGCTGGTCGTCTGTAACGCCGTTTCGCTGCTCATCGGCCACTCGCACGCGCGGGAGTAGTCGGCCGATTATCGCAGTATCAGGCCACATATTTATATTCCTACTCATCTAAAAACGGGTATGGCCGCTTACGGCCGGCCGACCTTACGAGACCTGTTCGACGAGTCACCGACGCCGCATATCGCCCACCCACCGCGCAGTCACCATCGAGACTTCTACATCGCCACAGACGGCTCCTTCCGCCCACACAGCGGCGGTGCCGTCGGCGACGATGGCTCCGTGGAGGAGGGCGGCCTCGGCGTGGTCGTCGAGACGTTCGACGGCGAACGCGTGGTCCGGCTGTCTGTCCCCGACAGTTCGCCGGACAACAACGTCGCCGAGTATCGAGCGCTGCATCTCGGACTGGACGTCCTCGCCGCGCGAGCGCCGACGAACGCTCGCATCGGGCTCCTCATCGACCACGACCAGCTCGCCGAGAACGTCAACGCCGAAGTGTTGGCCACGCACGGGTCGGCGTACGACCCGCCCCACGGCGTCTCCGTCCCCCCGTCGACGGGCCTTCACTGGCGTGGCATCCAGGCTCGCATCAACGGCTTCGACGAGATCAGGGCCGCTCGCATCTCCAGCGACCGGAACCCGGCTCATCCGCTGGCGAACGCCCCCGACCAGTACGCTCACGTCAACGGCGAACCCGACCGGTGTGTCGTCCCACAGACGACCACCACCGACGAGCGCGTGCCGCCGCCGTCCCGGTCGAACCGCGGCGGTGCCTCGGACTGAGCCAGAGGCGGTCACGTCGAAACCCAGTCAGCGGTGCTCTCGCCAGCGCCACGTCGGCTCCCAGTCGAACAGCGTCGCCGCCTTCGACGTATCGACCAGCGCCGCGTGGTCGTCCTCGGGGAAGTCGTCTCGGACCGTCGCGTCGTCGAACAGCTCGGCGACGAGCTCCTCGCTGGGCGTCTCCGCGCTCGTATCGGGTGCCGACACCCAGACGCGTTCGTGACCGTCGAAGGACGCCTCGACGGTCCGGCGGACGAGGTCGACCACGTCCGAGGTGTGGGCGTAGGTGAACAGCGTGTTTCGCTGCCCGTGCAGCGATCCGCTCTCGCGCATCCCCGAGAGCGTCCGGTCGGCCTCGGCGAACGTCTCGCGGGCAATAGCGTCGTCGACTACCCACGGGAACCGCAGCGAGGTGATCGTCCGCGGCGCGCCCTCGTCCCGGCGGGCGAACCCGTCGGCGACGGTTTCGAGCGTCTGTTTGCCCATCCCGTAGGGCGTCGAGGGCGTGAGCCGATGGGATTCGTCCACCGGCAGGTAGTCGACGGTGATGGGGTCCGGTTCGAACCCGCCGCCGATGGCGCTGAAACTCGACGCGAGCGTCACCGTCTCGACGCCGAGTTCGCCCGCGGCCTCTAGCACGTGATAAGTCGACATCGCGTTGCTCTCGAACGTCCGATAGCCGGGCGTCGCCTCCGGCGTCGGGAGCATCCCGAGGTGGACGACGGCGTCGGCGTCGCTCTTCGCGACCGACCCGTACACTTCGCCCGCGTCGAGCAGGTCCGTCGTGAGATAGGCGTCCGAGTGCGACTCGTCTCGCTTCCCGCGCGAGAGGTTCACCGTTCGGTACCCCTCCGCAGACAGGTGCTCGAGGACGGCCCGCCCGACCCGGCCGTTCCCGCCGGTGACGGCGACTGTTTCGGTCACGTACCGTCATCTCGGGGCCACGACCAAAGGTCATGCGGCGGGTCCCGGACCGTCACTGACGCCACCGACGACGTGTCACGGCCGACCGATCCCGTGAAACGCCCTTGCATATGTTACGAGAAACCACGATGCCTACGACTTCGACGTTTCAGCGACGTTACGCGGCTCAAACTTTAAGTCGGGGCGGCAATATACGTCATACCGAGAGGTGTCTCACAGATGAGTATCCGTAGCGGCAGGACCCGCGACCCAGATGAACAGCGCCGGGACCGGCCGACACCGTCGGTCACTCGATACGACCTCGTGCTCGCGCTCATCCCGACGGCGTTTCTGCTGGCCGCGGTCGCGGCGGTAGCGATCGGCGTGCCGCTTCCTCTCGCCTTCGCCGCTGGCTCGCTTCTCTCCGTCGCGGCCGTCACCGACGTGCTCTTCCTGCATCCGCCGACGGAGTCGCAGTGACGGTCATGTCGCCGCGGCTAGTCCTGTTGCGCGTCGACGACGGCGACGCCCGCCAGATTCACGATGTCTTTGACCTCGTCGCCGCGCTGGAGGACGTGGACTGGCTTGTCCATGCCGACGAGCATCGGCCCGATGGCCTCAGCGCCGCCGAGGCGCTGGAGGAGCTTGTAGCCGATGTTCCCCGCTTCGAGGTTCGGGAACACCAGCACGTTCGCGGGGTCGTCGAGTTCGGAGAACTCGTAGGTGTTGGTGAGGATCTCCTCGACGACGGCGGTGTCGGCCTGCATCTCCCCGTCGACCGGGAAGTCGACGCGGCTGTCGTTCTGTAGCTTCTCGACGGCTTTCCGCGGTTTGCGCGTCCCCTCCGTGTCGACGCTGCCGAAGTTCGAGTACGAGAGCATCGCCGCCCGCGGTTCGACGTTGAAACTGCGGGCCAGTTCGGCGGTGTGGCGGGTGACCTCGGCCAGCACGTCCTCGTCGGGGGCCTGATTGACCGTCGTGTCCGCACAGAAGACGACCTGGTTCCGGAAGGTGAGCATGTAGACGCCGGCGGCGTACTCGGCGTCGTCGGCCGTCCCGATGACCTGTAGCGGCGGGCGAAGCGCCGAGGGGTAATCGTGCGTGAGGCCGGTCAGCATCGTGTCGGCGTCGTCCATCTCGACCATCACGCTACCGAGGTAGTTGCCGTCCCGAATCAGTTCCTCGGCCTCGCTCCGGGTGATGCCCCTGCGCTGACGGAGTTCGTAGAGCCGCTCCGCGTACTCCTCGACGTCGGCGGTGTCGGGGTCGACCACGATGGGGTCGAACTCCAGGCCGAACCGACGGCGGGTCGCCTCGATCTCGTCTGCGTCGCCGATCAGGACCGGTTCGGCGATGCCCTGTTCGACGAGCTGGTAGGCCGCGCGGATCATCTTCTCGTCGTCGCCCTCCGCTAAGACGACGCGCTTGGGGTCGCTCTTGGCCTTGTTGAGGACGACGCGCATCATCTCGCGGGACTTCCCGAGCCGGGCCTCCAGTTTCTCGACGTAGTCGTCCAGGTCCAGTTCCCTCCGGGCCGCGCCGCTCTCCATGGCGGCCTCGGCGACGGCGGGCGTCACTTCGAAGAGGACCCGCGGGTCGAGTGGCTTCGGGATGATGTATTCGGGGCCGAACTGGAGCGGTTGGTCGCCGTAGGCCTTGACCACGGCGTCGGGCACGTCCTGCTGTGCGAGTTCGGCCAGCGCCTCGGCGGCGGCGACCTTCATCTCCTCGTTGATCTCGGTCGCGCGCACGTCCAGCGCGCCGCGGAAGATGAACGGGAACCCCAGCACGTTGTTGACCTGATTGGGGTAGTCCGAGCGACCCGTGGCCATGATGACGGTGTCGTCGCGGGCGTTCTTGGCGGTCTCGTAGTCGATCTCGGGATCGGGGTTCGCCATCGCGAAGACGGCGGGGTTCTCGGCCATCGACTGGACCATCGTCTCGCTGACGATGCCCCCGACCGAGAGGCCGACGAAGACGTCCGCGCCGGCCATCGCGTCCGCGAGATCGCCGCCGGGGACGTCGCGGGCGAACTCCTCCTTGAACTCGTTGAGCTCCTCGTGTTGGGCGCGGTCCTCGGTGATGATGCCCGAGGAGTCACACATCGTGATGTTCTCCTTTCGCGCGCCCAGCGAGACGTAGAAGCGCGCGCTGGCGATCGCGCTCGCGCCGGCCCCGGAGAAGACGATATCCAAGTCCGCGAGGTCCTTATCGGCGATCTCGGCGGCGTTGACGAGCGCCGCCCCCGAGATGATCGCGGTCCCGTGCTGGTCGTCGTGGAAGACGGGGATGTCCAAGTCCTCGCGCAGGCGGCGTTCGACCTCGAAACACTCCGGCGCGGCGATGTCCTCCAAGTTGATGCCGCCGAAGGTCGGCTCCATCGCGCGGACCGTGTTCACCATCGCGTCGGCGCTGTCGGTGTCCAGTTCGATGTCGAAGACGTCGATGTCGGCGAAGCGCTTGAACAGCACGCCCTTTCCTTCCATCACCGGCTTTCCGGCTTCGGGCCCGATGTCGCCGAGTCCCAACACCGCGGAGCCGTCGGAGACGACGCCGACGAGGTTCCCCTTCGCCGTGTAGGTGAACGCGTCGTCGGGGTTCTCGGCGATCTCCTCGCACGGGGCCGCGACGCCCGGCGAGTACGCGAGCGAGAGGTCCCGCTGCGTGTTGGTCGGCTTCGTCGTCGCTATCTCTATCTTCCCGGGCGGATCGCTGCTGTGGTACTCGAGTGCGTCCTCGTCCAGACCCATAGTCGATGGTCGAACGCCAACTAAAAAAAGACGGGTTTACCGTCAAGCGACGTACCCGACATCAACGTGCGTCGAAATCGTACGTCGGTCCTGACGTTTCACCGTCGCGCGTCGTCGGTGAGGTCCGCGACGTCGTTCGCGAGGTCCGCCACCGCCTCGGACTGCTGGTCCGTCGCGGAGACGATCTCCTCGGTCGCCGCTTCCGCCTCCTCGGCGTGGACTTTCGCGTCCTCTATCATCGTCGTGATGTCCTCGATGGCGCTCGCCTGTCCCCCGTTCGCGTCGGCGACCTCCTGGATGCCGGACGTGGCCGCCTCCACGGCGGTCGTTATCTCGTCGAGCGCGTCCAGCGCCGCCTGGATCTCGGTCTCGGCCCGTTCGACCTGCTCGTGCGAGTCGTCGACCATCTCGGCCGTCTCCGTCGCCTGGGCCTGGATGGTGTCGATGCTGTCGGATATCTCGGCGGCGTGGTCGCTCGTCTCGTTCGCCAGCGTCTTCACCTCGTCGGCGACGACGGCGAACCCGCTCCCGCTCTCGCCCGCCCGGGCGGCTTCGATATTGGCGTTCAGCGCGAGCATGTTCGTCTGCTCCGCGACGTCGGCGATGACCTCCGCCACATCGCTGACCCCGTCCATCCGCGATTCGAGGTCGGTGACGCTGTCGACGAGCGACTCGCTCGTCTCGGTGAGACCGTCGGTCACCTCGTGGACCGCCTCGCTGGCGTCGGCCCCGTCCTCGGCCGCGGCGAGCGCGCGCTCCGCCGCGCTGGCGACCTCGCTCGACGTGGCGGCGACCTGCTGCATCCCGGCGCTGACGTTCTGCACGTTGTCGGCGGCCGTGTCCAGCGCGTCGGCCTGTTCGGCGACCTGTCGCTCGACGGTTCGAGCGGCCGACGCCGTCTGGTCGATGGCACTCGCGAGGTTCGCCGTCTGCGTGTCGACCTGTCCGGTCAGGCGGTCGAACTGGTCGGCCATCTCGTTGAGCGCGTCGACGACGTCCAACAGCGCGTCGTCGACGTACTCTCTCCCCTCCTCGTCGTCGAACGACGCGCGAGCGCCGAGGTTCCCCCGTCCCATCGCGGTCATCGTGGCTTCGAGCTCCCCGACGAGGTCGGACACCGCCTCGTGCCGACGGGCGTCGTCGGTCCGGTCCTGAACCATCTCCACGACGGCGACGACCTCGCCGTCGGCGTACAGCGGCGCCGCGCTGAAGGAGATGTGCCGCTCCTCGCCGTGCTGGTCCTGCATGACGCTCGTGTCCCGGTACAGCGTGAACTCCGCGTCCTCGACTTTCGGCACGTCGTACTCGAGGTGGGTCCGCTCGGGCGCGTCGAGCACCTTGTCGGCGAGCGTCTTCCCGCGGCGGCTATCCGGATAGAACGCCATGCTGGCCATCTCCATCGACTTGGCGTCGTCCTCTCCGACCCCGGTGAGCGCGGTCAGCGAGCGGTTCCACGTCACGATCTCGCCGTCCGCGTCGAGGATGAACAGCGGCGTGCCGACGTGATGGAGAACGTCGTGGAAATCTATCGGCGGGTCGTCGGCCGCCGCCGCGGAAGCCGTCTCTGCTGCGACCTCGGTCGCTCGATCGCCGGCACCCGCCGTCGCCAGTTCGGCCCGCAGCTCGCGCTCGACCGCCGCGATGGTCTCGTGTGTCTCCTCGTCGAGTTCGTCCCGTAACTGGTCGAACGCATCGCCGACGATCGCCTCGGTGTCCGGGTTCCGATCGTGGCCGTCCCCCGGTACCCCTGTGGTAACCGCCGTCGTCTGACCGCCGTCGGTCTCTACCCGTTTACTGTCGTTCGATTCATCGTCGTCTCCGAACAACGAGGCCAGGTCTCTGGGGAACATGATGGCCGAGACCCTCTCACGGAGTGTAAAAAGCGTACGCTCCAAAATACCACAATTAATAATCGGACCACCGGCTCTGCCGACCGCTCAAAGAAGGGGATAAGTACGAGCGCACGAAGACTCGAACATGACCGACCGCTTCCGTCGGCTACTCGCGGTGACGACGGCGCTGACCTTCGCGCTCATCCTGCTGGGCGTCTACACCGGTGCCATCGGCGCGGGTCTGACCTGCAACGGACGCTGGCCGCTGTGTGACGGCTGGCTGGGACTGTTTCCCGCCAACTGGGCGAGCT
This sequence comes from Haloarcula limicola, assembly GCF_010119205.1. Classification (NCBI taxonomy): domain Archaea; kingdom Methanobacteriati; phylum Methanobacteriota; class Halobacteria; order Halobacteriales; family Haloarculaceae; genus Haloarcula; species Haloarcula limicola. Next base: position 53,302 of record NZ_WRXM01000002.1, on the reverse strand, counting down.
TCGTCGAGTGGTTCCACCGGCTGGTCGCCATGATCACCGGCTTCGCCATCCTCGGGTCGACGTACGCCGCCTGGCGCGGCGGTTACTCGTCTCGAATCAAGTACGCGACGGCCGTCGCCACCGTCGTCCTCCCGATCCAGATACTGCTGGGGGCGAACACCATCGTCAACTTCGGGGCGGCCGCGCAGGTGCTGCACCACGCCGCCGCGCTGGCGATTCTGGTGGCGCTCGTCGCGGCGACCGCGTGGGCCTACGACGGCACCGCGGCGGACGCCGAGACCCGCTCTGACGCCCGGACGAGCGAGTCGGCCGCCGAGACGGACCCGAGTCCGAGCTCCGACTGAGCGGGCGGCGCTCGCCCCCGAAACGTACAACGCCCGTAGTACCCGTTCGTAACACTAATCCCCAGCTACGTTGTTTTACCGGGTATGTCAGATCGAAGTCTCTCGCGTCGGCAGTACCTCACGTCCGTCGGCGGCGCGGCGGTGACGCTCTCGGTCGCCGGTTGCATGGGTGACGGCGGTAGCGGAAGCGGCGACGGCGGCGGTGGGAGCGGGTCCACCGGCACCGAGCAGGCACCGAGCATCACGGCCGGTACCGCACCCGGGTTCCCGCCCTTCGAGATGAAGGAGGGCGGCGAACTGGTCGGCTTCGACATCGACCTCTTCGAGGCCGTCGTCTCCGAGACGGAGTATCAGTTCGACGGCTGGTCGGAGTTCGAGTTCGACTCGCTCATCCCGGCGCTCACCAACAACAACATCGACGCCATCGCGGCCGGGATGACCATCAACGAGAAGCGCGACGAGACCATCGACTTCACGGACCCCTACTACTCCTCGGACCAGGCCATCGTCGTCCGCGAGGACGGCGACTTCTCGCCGGGGAGCCTCTCGGACCTGGCGGACCGCCCCATCGGCGCGCAGAAGGGCACCACCGGGGAGGGCGTCGTCCAGGACGAACTCGTCGGCGACGAGATCACCCAGAACCAGTACAACGCCTACGACAACTACGTGCTGGCGATTCAGGACCTCCAGAACGGCAACGTCGACGCCGTCGTCATCGACGTCCCCGTCGCCGAGACGTTCGCGAAGAACCGCCCCGTCGAGATAGCGTTCGTCTACGAGACCGGCGAGAAGTTCGGCTTCGGCGTCCGCACGGACGACGACGAACTGACGAGCGCGCTCAACTCGGGGCTCTCGGCGGTCCGGGAGAGCGGGCGGTACGAGGAACTGACCCAGAAGTGGTTCGGCGAGTAGAGCGATGCTTCAGACAGGCGACTGGACGTTCGTCCTGAACAACCTCGACTACCTGCTCTCGGGGGCGGCCGTCACGGTCGGGCTGACGATCGCCAGCCTGTTGCTCGGCCTGTTGGTCGGCTTCCCCGCCGGCGCGATCGAGGTGTACGGCGACGGCATCGGCAAGCGGTTGGTGAGCCTGACCGGCGTCGTCCTCCGCGGGACGCCGATCGTCGTCATCATGCTCGTGCTCTTCTTCGTCGTCTCCATCTCCAAGTCGGCGTTCGTCACCGCGGCGGTCGGACTGGGGCTGCGCAGCGCGGCCTATCAGTCCCAGATCTTCCGCGGCGCGCTCCAGAGCGTCGACGACGGGCAGATGGAGGCCGCCCGCTCGATCGGGATGAGCCGGCTCGGCGGCATCCGCCACGTCGTCGTCCCGCAGGCCCTGCGCCGGAGCATGCCCGGGTTCCAGAACGAGTTCACCATCGTCCTGAAGGACACTAGCATCGCCTTCGCCATCGGCCTCGCGGAGCTGCTGACGCGCGGCTACGACCTCTTCACCCAGAGCGGGCGCTCGACGGCGGTTCTGGAGGTCTTCCTGGTCATCAGCGCCATCTACTTCGTGCTCACGTTCGCGACCAACCGCGGGCTGGACCGGCTGAGCGAGTACTACGCGATTCCGTCGGGTGAGAACACATGACACTGCTACGAGTCGAGGACGTCGACAAGTCCTACGGCGACGAGGAGGTACTGAACGGCGTCAGCTTCGAGATGGACCGCGGCGACGTGGACGTCCTCGTCGGCCCGAGCGGGAGCGGGAAGTCGACGATGCTGCGCTGCATTAACCGACTGACCGAGGTCGACGACGGCGACATCTGGCTCAACGAGACCCACGTCACCGCGCCCGACACGGACGTCAACGCGCTCCGACAGGAGGTCGGGATGGTGTTCCAGGACTTCAACCTCTTCGCGCATCTCACCGCCCTGGAGAACGTCACGCTCGGGCTGAAACGCGTCCGCGGGATGGACGCCGACGAGGCGAACGAGCGGGCCGCCGACCACCTTCGGCAGGTCGGGCTGGCGAATCAGGCCGACTCCTATCCCGCCGAACTCTCCGGCGGTCAGCAACAGCGCGTCGGCATCGCCCGGGCGCTGGCGATGGAGCCGAAGCTGATGCTGTTCGACGAGCCGACCAGCGCGCTCGACCCCGAGCTCGTCGGCGAAGTCGTCGAGGTGATGCGCGACCTCGCCGAGCGCGGGACGACGATGCTCGTCGTCAGCCACGAGATGGGGTTCGTCCGCTCGGCGGCCGACGACGTCCACTTCCTGGACGACGGGCGCGTCGTCGAGTCGGGACCGCCCGAGCAGCTGTTCCAGCGGCCGGAACACGACCGGACCGAGGAGTTCCTCGCGGGTCTCCAGTCGAGGGCACCGGAATGAGCACCGGCGAACCGTCCGTCGCCGACGAGGTGCGGACGACGGCCGACGTCGACGTCGACCGGCCGTGGGCACTCGCCGGACTCGCGGTGTTCTGGGGCTGGCTGCTGATCCGCTGGACCAACGACTTCCTGTTGCCGAACTCGCTGGCGTTCCCGAGCGACCGGTCGTTCGTTCCGGTCGCGCCGTTCGCCTCGGCGGCGGAGTCGGTCGCGGCGGTCGCGGCCTCGCTGGGCGTGGTCGGCGCGCCGCTCGACGCGCTCGCGGGCGTCCTCTCGTTCGTCGCCGGGGCGATTCCCTCGCTCCCGCCGCTGGCCCGCGGCGCGTGGCTCACGATCGTCCTCACCGTCGCCGGCATCGCCTTCGGGTTCGTGCTGGCCGTGCCGCTGTCGGTCGCGCGCGTCTACGGCGGCCGGGGGCTGCGGTGGCTCTCGCTCTCGTACACCGAGCTCATCCGCGGCACGCCGCTGCTCGCACAGCTGTTCGTGCTCTACTTCGGCCTGCCGCTGACCCAGATCATCCGCACGCTCCCCGGCATCGGCGTCGGCATGGTACCGGGGACCGCCGTCTGGGTCGCCATCATCGGCTTCACGCTCAACAGCGCTGCCTACCAGGCCGAGTACATCCGCTCGGCGCTCGAATCCGTCGACGCCGGCCAGCTGACCGCCGCCCGTTCCATCGGCCTCTCGAAGGTCGACGGCATCCGCTACGTCGTCCTGCCGCAGGGCCTGCGCTACGCCATCCCCGGGTGGTCGAACGAACTCGTCTACCTCATCAAGTACTCCTCGCTGGCCGCGTTCATCACGGTCCGCGAGCTGTTCTTCCAGGCCGAGTCCATCGCCAACGACACGTTCCGCTACACGGAACTGTTCGTCCTCGCCGCGCTCTTCTACCTCGCGCTGGTCGTCTCGGCGTCGCTCCTGATGAACGTCGTCGAGGAGCGGACGTCGATTCCCGGACTGGGCGGGAAGCGTCAGGCCTGAAGAGCGCGCTCGACTCGTCCGGCCTACATGAAATCGGAGAGGCCGGACTGCTGGTCGTCGTCCTCGGCCGCCTCGCCGTCGGACGACTCCACCGCGTCCGCCGTCGCGTCGGCTGCCGTCGTCTCGTCGCCGAGCGTCGACTGCCCGTCGCCCCCCTCCGATCCACTCTCGTCGGCGGTGTCGGTCGTCTCGCTGCCATCGCCGCCGACGTCTGCGCCGCCGTCCACGGTCGCCCCCTCGAACGCGCCGCCGGAGTGTTCCACGGCGGCCTCCTCGCGGCGGCGTTCGGCGTCCTCGACGATGGACTGGACCTTGTTCGTGTCCTCGCCCGACCCGGTGACGAAGGAGACGTGCTCGGCCTCCAGCTCGTAGGTGGCGGCCATCGCCACCGTCAGGTCGCGGTTCGTGCAGTGGTGGGTCATCGTCGCGAGGAACGGCATGATCTCCCGACGAGCGGTCCGCATGGAGACGCCGTCGATGACGGCGATCTGCTGGGCGATGTGGTCCCGCGTCTTGCGCGCCCCCTTCGAGCGGCCGAGTTTCGACCAGTAGCTCGGCGGCCCGTAGCGGGTCCAGCCGCCCTTCTTGCCGTCACGGGCGGCGGCGACGCCGGCGGTCATGTTGTCCCCGGCGTACCGCCAGAACGAGTAGTTCTGCGTCGCCCGTACGCGGCCCAGCCACTTATCGGCGTTCGAGAGGAAGCCGTAAGCCCGCGCGAGTTCCGCGCCCTCGTAGTCCTTGGGCATGTTGTCCTCGATCCAGTTGATGAGGTCGTCCGGCGTCTCGTCGACGTCGTAACTGGCCTTCAGCGCCTCCTCGGCTGAGCCTTCCTTGAGCACGACGTCGAGGTACTCGAAGATGCCCTCCGAGGTGTCACGCTCGCCGGAGACGTAGTCGTCGGCCTCGATACGGTCGCGGCCCTCGGCGGTGGCCTGCAGGTCCTTGATGGCTCCCCGCAGGTCGCCGCTGTTCTGCTCGGCGATGTCCTCGATAACGGCGTCGGTATACTCGACGCCCTCTTTCCGACAGATGTCTCGCAGGACGGGGACGATCGAGCGCTTCTGCACCGCCGAGAACTCGACGTCCTGACAGTTGTTGCGAAGCGAGTTCGACATCTCGTAGAACTCGTTGGCGATGAGGATCATCGGCTGGCCGGCCTCCTTCACGAGCGAGGAGACGGCGCGTGCGCCCCCGCGGTCGGCGTTACCGTGGATGTTGTCCGCTTCGTCCATGATGACGAGGCGACGCCCCTGCCCCCCGGCGGTCAGCGTGCCGGACTTGGCGGCTTCGCCGGCCACCCGGTCGATGACGTCCTTCGTCCGGGAGTCGCTGGCGTTGAGTTCGATGGTCGGCCAGCCCATGTCGTTCGCCAGCGCGTGCGCGGCGGAGGTCTTGCCCACCCCGGGCGTCCCGTGGAGGATGATCGCCTCGCGGTGGCTCTCCCAGGTGTCGGCCCACTCCTTCAGGGCGTCGCGGGCCTTGTTGTTTCCCCGTACCTCCGAGAGCGTACTCGGGCGGTACTTCTCCGTCCAGTCCATCAGATCGTGTGCCCCCTATACACAAGATTGATTACGGCTTCACGGTATTTCCGTTGCATGGCTCGTATGCATATCCACGTTGACGACGGGCAAAAAACCGACTGGGAGAACTTCATCGAACATGAGGAAGCGGGGCGTAAATACAAGAACGTCTCAGATCTCGTGCGGAAGTCTGTTTCCGAGCAAATATCACGCGACAAAGGACAAAGTGGTGTTCCGGACGAGGTCGAGAGTATGCTCTACGACATTCTCGACGAATTCAGTAGTCTACAAGCGAAGATGGCGATGGCGAACGAAGCGCTCGACACGCTGGAAAACCAGCAGCTCGACGAGGAGACCGTTGACGAGGTAGTCGGGTTCCACCGTGAACTGATCGAGGGTGAGTTGGAGAAGTTCGACCGATCCAACGATTCATCGGGTGAGGACAGTGCCTAAGACCGCTAAAAAACCGGACGAACCTCCCGTCTCAGACGACGATCCTCGCGGCCCGTACACCATACTCGGTGCTCGCGCGAAACGAGTACGAGATCTGGACGAGCTCAAGGAGTACATCACGCTCCCGACACCCATCCGGAATCACTTAGAGCAGCGACTTGAACGGTTCGAATCTACTAATCCGACTAAGGAAGAGCGGGAAGAGTTCAATGAGGTTGATTTCGATTTCCCCGATCCGGTGCAGAACTATCTCGACTTACGGGTGAAGGCGCACTTCTCGAAGCAGACACTCCAGAACCGGCAAAGCGCGTATCGACACTACATGGTGTACAGTCTCGTGCAGAACGTAGACTTTCTCGAACCGACGATGATTGCAGTTGAGGATTTTGTCGATCATCAACTACTGCATGGGTATTCAGAGGGGTCGGTCCAGAACCGAGTGTATGATCTCTCTGCGTTGTTTGGATATCTGGTGAAGAAGGGTGTTGTTGACGAGAATCCGGTGCAGCGGGATGAATTCGATATGGGGGTATCGCGATCGGAAACGTACAAGGAGATTCGGTATATTGAGATCGAGGATTACGAGAAATTGCTGGATGTGATCGATGATACTCGTGATTTGCTCATCGTTCAAATCTTGTGGAATTGCGGTGTTAGGGCACAAGAGCTGGTGAACATTCGAGTGAGTGATATTACCGACTTTAATGGGGATGACGACAACGGCGGGGGTGGGAAGGATCGGTCGATTAAGATTGAGACGGCCAAGCAGGATGGTTACGAAGATCGAATGGTGTACTATCCACCGTCGGTGGAGCGAACGCTGAAGAAGTGGTTGGAAGGAGGCACGAGGAATGGGTATTTGCGTGCGAATGAGTCCGACTATTTGATTCTTGGTGAATCAAGCGAAGATCTGCATCCGAATCGCCCGACAGAGATTATTCATGACTACGCTGAGGAAGCGGGTATCCAAGCGAAAGTGGATAAGGGGCCGAATGCAGCGGGTACGACACGCAATACCGTCACTGCGCATGCGTTCCGGCACTCGTTTGCTGTGCATCGCGTTCGGAATGGTATGCCGATTGTTTTCTTGTCGGATTTATTAGGACATTCGGATATCACTCAGACCCGCGAATACTTGCGCTTCAGGAAGGAGGACATAAAAGAAGCAGAAAAGAAGTACCGGCCCTGACACTTGAAATTGCTATATTGAAAGATTGCGATCTCCTCTTTGTAGTAGGAGATATGACCAATCAGCAAGCTTTTGGATACTTCTAATAATAATCACACCCACGATGGATGATACCGACCCAGCAAACGATCTGTTAAGATTGGCTGAGCTCGACCACGAGACACTCAATGATGCTAGTGACGAGCAATTGTTGCGGCTTGCAGCATCCTATAAGCGCGGTGATATCGAAGATATGGAGTCTCTCAGTACGGAGGCTATGGTGACGTTGATGCTTCGAAAACGAGGGTACCAGTTTCACCGAGACGAGGACAGTGTAGATATTGAAGCTCCTGACGGCGAGCGCCAGTCACTGACCAATTACCTCTGATCCACATCCGAGGTGAGATGTGTTCTATGTTTGTGCTGAGCGCATGTGCCGTGTGAGTGTGTAATGTACATGTGCTGTCGGTAGTACATCGATTTAGATTGGCTCACCTCAAGCCGAACCCCCGGGTTTCGTGTTGAGAGAACCAGGTCTAGCCGGCTCTACCTATTGTTTTCGTCGTTCCTCGATCCATTCTCCAATTTTTACCTTGGCGTCGGCGATCCATTTTGGGCCGGTGTAGATGGTTACGGTATAGGTGGTGTCGTTGCTGGTCATTGTGTCGATGTAAGGCGTTGGCGGGGGTTAGGTGCCGGAGTCGGGAGTGGATGTGCCGATAGAGTGTGCCGTGCAGATGTGCGGTGTGATTGTGTTGTGTGCCGAGCACATGTGCATGTGCGAGGTGCTTGTGCTGTGAAAATATGCTATAATACTAATCCATAAAATAGAGAAATACTCGTATAATAGCCCTGAGACGGAGTTATCGTGCTCGTAGTAGCAATAAAATCGAACCACACCGAAGTGTTCGCTGATACTGACGAAATTGAGGAAAGCGACCCCGACTGGCTGCGTATAGATCACCGGGAGGGTATCCGCGCCGATCAGTTACTAATCATTCCGGAGGAGGATGTTAGTAACAGTATTACCCGTGATGAGTGGGCGGAACTGATGGAGGCGCATTCAGATATCAACTATGATGGTGGTATTGATGAAGAGTTAGAGGAGTGACCGGCTAGGATTCTGATTCGGCACTTCCCCCTGTTTCTTTACCTTAGAGCTCCGTACTAGCCGCTAATGGCTTACTTCGGGGTCTCGACTGAGCGCTACGGCGGCTGGTCAAAGAAGGAGAAGGAAGATGCATTGGAGAACGCGGAATTACCACCGGATCGGGAACCGCGCAAGGAAGAGGATGAGTGACGATACTGGTCCGGAGTATGATGGTGAATTTGATGTCAAACAATGGGCCGCGATAGCAGAGGATTCCGCCGCCGAGCAGTACACCGACCTAGATACCAATGACTGACCCCGAGGAAATCGCACAGGCGTATCGCGCGCATGCAGACGATGCTGCGGAAACAAACAAAAAGTGGTCGCAAGTCACCCTGGAAGCCAACGGCTCCCTCGGCCCGCACCCCGGCGAGAACGATGACGATGATTAACTGGGGAGAAACAGATCTCTGGCAGGGGATTCAGGATGCGAAGAACGATCGGTTCGTGCGGTCCGACTGCACGTTTGAGTTCTGAGCGTGGTGTCGCATAAGGAGGAAAACCCGTTACAGAACCCGATTTGCACCACTCAAACAGGGGTGATAGTAGTCACAGGAGCGAAGAAACGTCTTTGAGTGTCACTTCTACCGAGAATAGAGGCTTATTCGCCACTCATCGAACGGATAATGTGATCCATGATCTGTGAACCTCCGGCGTGTTCGATAAATGTGACTACTTCACTAGCGGTGGTGACTCCAATATACTCATCGGGGAAGATGAACAGCATAATAATTGCATTTGCGGTCGGATAAAAGAAGATATTCTCTCCACCCTCAGGGTCTGCCGCTTCATCAAATGGTACTGCATCGAGAACCCTCTGATAGACCTTCCCGAGGCCTGCTGGGTTCTCATTTAGTTCACCTACAAGGCCTGCCCGTTCTTCCTCGTCCACTTACAGACCAACATTAGTCTCACGGGCCACGTTTTTGTCTTTTAGGTAGTTCTCCATTTCAGTCATATCTGCTCGCCCGACGATCTCGAAGTTCAGATGGTCTTTTGGTACAGGTGTTGCAATGGATCGAATGTACCCATAGATTTCAGCTATGAATTCTTCAGGTGGAAGGGCTTTCTTCCCACTAGTTCGGTCATCGTCATCTTCGCGTGTAACGTGGTAGAGGATAGATTTTTCGTCGAATGCGAGGGTAAAGTGACGGCTGTTCCAGTCATTTGTGACTGAGAACCCGCTTGTAGTCGGGTTGATTCCGAACATGTCGGTACCGAAGCGGATGGTGACATTGTCACTGGCCGTATCAACGTGGATGTCAGAGCCTGGGTTGAAGTTGAACGTGGTCACCGGTTATAGTTTCCAACGTGTTGTTGTTCAGGTTATTACTTATTTCTATAGTTTCGTATTTGTGTACAAACATGCAGCGAGCTAGGTGGTGATCTTCTGAGACGGTCGAATTCGACTGACTAAGCCAAAATTTATATCTGGTGACAGTTCTTGACCTGGACAAATAACGAGATTAACATGCAGTATGAGAACTCCCCACCGGTCGCTTTTGTCCCACCCGACGTTCTGACGCTCCGCAGGGTCGAGTCTACTATTATTGATTGACCGACCGACGGCCCAGACTGGCTGCGAGAAAGAGTGCGGTGACGAGCAGAAGACCGGCTAGGATCTGTGTCGGAGCAATGGCGTTGATCAGTCCTAGCACCCCGACGACTACCATTGCCACCGACAGCAGCAGAAGGGAGACCTGTCTCTTACCAACAGCAGACATCAGTGCTCGTCGCTTTGTTCCGCTTCCACCGCGAGCTCTAACTGGCGGACGGGACTACCGGCTAGAACAGCCATGCAGTCGCTGCAATACCCGATCGTAATGTTCCCTTCGTCATCAAGTCGGTCTTCATCGTATTCATGAGGTTCCATTTCCACCGTTTTCCATGGTTCTTCGCACTCCCGGCACAACACAGGTATTGTGTCGGTCATTAACACGTGGTACTCAGAGTCCGACCTTAAACATGGGGACGGGGCAGAGAACTATGGTGCAGGGGTATACGACACTGCTCCCATTTTTAGACATTCTCGTCTCGATTCGCTTCTGTGGGTGAGGGCTTCAATAGGGCCGATCAGATTAGTTTGATGAGCATCTAAAAAGTGGTCACCTGACACTACATATTAAACAGCTGAAGAGTATACTGAGAGCATGAGCATTGAGAGGGTCCGAGAGAAGCATACTTCGCTCGTCAAGCAGCTATCTGAGTCAGAGGAGTCGTCGCTGGCGCCGAGCAAAATTGCGGGGCAATTCTATTGCGAGAAGCAGGTCGCGCTCACTCGGGAGCACGGGGACATTGAAACACCTGCAAAGACCCGTGGGAGCGAAACCCACGAGAAAGCAGCCGAGGACTCTGAAGAAGTCTCTGACGAGGAATTTTGGCGGGCTTTAGAGAGAGGTGAGCGCCAGGTTATCGTCGAGAGTCCCTTCATTGGCGAGGCAGCGGAATTCCTCATCGGTGGTATTCCGGACGCCGTTCTCTTTGAGAATCAGAGCCCGCAGCTTATCTTTGAACGAAAGACGACGTCGAGGCCTGACTACCTCTACAAGAACCAGCGAATCCAGGCATGGCTGTACGGTTTCATTCTTGACAGTCTCGGCTTCCACACCGACAATCTGAGGATTGCCGTCCTTAGCCACGAGCAATCACTAGAACCGGGGACAGGAAAGGAACTCCAGCAGTTAGTGATGGCAAGTTACGAGGGGTGGGAGACCGGTGACCACGAACTGACTGAGTCTCCGACGGCCATCCTGCATCTTTCTGAGTTCTCAAAGGTAGAGTATCTGGAGGACCTCAACTGGGCTCTCGGATATTGGCGAAATGAGCGGGAGCCGATTCCAACGGAGAAAGCGGCGAAGTGCCGAGCGTGCGAATACAACGACGTTTGTCCAGATGCCCATGTCTGAACTCCCAGAACCCTTAGTTCGGGATTGTCTCTACAACTGGCTCGGATATGGTAGTCTCGACAGCCCGTATTGGTTCATTGGAATCGAAGAAAGCCTCTATCGATGGGAGGGGTTCAACAACGTAGACGACGTAGAGGACTTCTTGAGGTTAAGGCGGGAGTTCGGACTGACAGAGGACTTTAAACAGGTATGGGAGGAAAAGCATGGATTTGCCTTGGAGAAGTTCTCTGGACCGTCAACGTGGAGATTCCAAGCGGTGTTCATGATGACACTAGAAGATCCATCACTATTAGAGGAGTCGTCAGCGACGCTCGGGAGAAGAGCTAAGGAATACGTATTTGAGAACAAACGGCTTGGTCGGCGAGGCGGGGATAGCCTCACCGGAGAGTTCTTTCCACTCCCGAAGAGCCTGGATACGATTGAACCCTACGACCACATCTGGAAGTCTGAGGCCGCATACCACAGAGAGGTGATTCCAGGACGAGAACATCTCCTGACGGATGCTATCGAAGAGAGCAACGGTGTAAGGTGCATCGTTTCCTACGGGAACACGAACACCAACCCGACACCAGAGGTCCTTTTGAACCATTATCCCAGTGAGAAGGTTGAGACGCTGGTCTCGACCGAGCGCTCGACCTCTTACGAACTCTACAAACTCACAGTTGATGACGACTCAGTCCACCTTATCCATACGCCGTTTTTTGGGATGGGTCAGGCTTCCTATGCCGAGGTGGCCAGAGCAGCAGGTCACTATCGAAATATGGGATAGTGTGTTCAGAATTGTGGCAAATAGTAGTATTCAGAGGGACCACATTTGATGGCCTCGAAGAGGGTGTTTGTGTTCAGGGGCCGAAGAAACTCAGTAGCGTCCAGGCGGGAATAACAACACCTGTACCGTGGTAAACGGATTGAACCACGAGATTGGGGAAAATCTGATGTCGAGGCCCCAGTGACTCGCCCAGTCAGTCATATCGAACCAGCCATTCCGGGGATTGCCTGCTGAGTCAGCAGTTTTCGAGGGATAGTACGGAGCGACGTTGCCTGAGTAGACGTGCATAGAGTAGACCGCGGCAGTTCCCTTCGAGTCAAGCCAGAGCGTCGGGTGATCGGCGTGAGGTGGGGCGTGTGGGGGCTCGCCGCGTTCACCAATCTGCTCTAGTTCCTGGTCCACCCACGAACGAGTTTCCGAACAAGTACACTCCTCTTCTCCTGTAATCAGGCGCCGAATGCAGGGAGTATCAGCAGGTCGTTCAAGATCATAGGCAGTCTTAAACCGTTCCCGGAGCTCCGGGGCAAGGATGTCGCCTAGCACCCGGTAGAGGTCATCTTGATCCGGGAGGTCCGTCGCCTCAAAGTAGGCATTGATAGCGTCCTCTAGAGCGCGGTATTCCTCGCTCACATGGGTCTCGGGCTGGAGTCCTGGTCCCAGAGAAGGATTATTCTCCATCACTTTTACTGCTGGAGAGCTACGTATTAACGGTTGGCTCCGAGTTCCCGCTTCTTGTCTCGGCTACTTCCACAGAGACCTCAGAGACGTTCTCGGGGAACGCCTCTATCATACGTTGCTCGAGGACCGCAGCCATCACCTCTGCTGTTGGTGGCTGATTGAGGACCACAACAGCGTCACCATCTCCCGACCGTTCAAATGCCTCAATGAGCAGGTCACCTTTTTCCGAGTAAAAAACGGTGGTCCCACTCGCTGATGATGGCCGTAACGTCGCCCTTGTCGACGATCCACCCCTCCTCGCTGATTTCGCCGGTGACCGTCACTGAAATTTCGTAATTGTGCCCGTGTGGGCGGGAGCACTTCCCGTCATGGTAGCGGATGCGGTGCCCCGAACTGATTCGGTTAGGACACTCACGACCGACGTGGAGGGTCCGCTCGCCCGCCTCGTCAAGGGAGATATTACTGGAGTATTCTCCTGAAGCTATCTCGGGCATACTCACCGATGGTTCAGATAGCATATAAACATACGGTACTCAGTGAAGATGGACCACCTATAGACTTCCTCTCACTCACAGTAGCAACGAACTGGACCCTGATTGTGTTCCTCCCCATCCGCGGATATTTCACAGATGAAGGTCTTGGCATCTGGATAGAGGATCACACGGGCTTCATCTACGTTTTCGACCCGCGAAACATCCTCTACCGGCCAGTCGGCGTCCTCAGTGCTAGACTAGGTGTAGTAATCATCTTCACCAGAAACGGCAAAATCAAGCACGCAGGTTCCACTAATTAGAATATAATTAACTGCACCAAGCGTCGTCGACTGAACAATGTGGGGCATGTAGTGAAGTCTTCAGCGGTTCGGAGTATAAAACACTGGACCCGACCTCTTCAGTTCCACCACGGAAGCAGTACGCTAATATGCCGAAAAGAGAAACACAGAGTAGGTGATTGAATAGTGCGGTTCTACGTTCCCGAGTGGGATGATCGGGTTGACGCGAACTACGATTTTCTCCACGACGAACACTCGACGCTCGGGACCGATGAGCGTGATCTAGCGTATATTTGGGACTTATTCGACAGGAAGAACACTCCGATCGACGGCGTCCTCATCTCGAGAGAACAGGCAGAGGAGAGTTCGACTAAGGCACAGCGATTGACCGAGAACGGAATTTACGACGCATCCAAACTGGACCTGCCTAGATGGCTCCCGACGATCAGCGATTGTGGTGCGTGGGGCTACAAATCTCTCCCCTTCCCACCGTACGACAACGGCGAGATGCTTGAGTTCTACGAGCAGCTCGGCGTGACTACAGGTGTGACGATTGACCACCTCGTCCTTGGGGCGGGCCATACTGCTCGCCTCTATCTCAATGAGCGTGCTTTCAGCGGGGACTTTAGCAAAGGTGACATCCCCGAGGAGGTGACCGAGGAACTCGACGTCATGATCGATACGTGGCCCAACGGCGATGGCAGTTCTAGCCGCAGATGGCCTTCGTATGTCGCGGAAGAAGAACCCTCCATATATCACGTCTCGACTATCGAGCCATTCACACGAACTGATTTCGAGGGGGATGTCGAGGAGATCATTGCACATCTCCGTAGCGACCCTCGGGCAGTCTATCGGGCCGACGATATGCAGTATCGGTACGATCTCACGCTCCGCAATGCTCGCGATATGCGCAAACGGTACGAGGAAGGGGATTACTCGTTCCGACTGATGTCCGCTGTGCAGGGTTGGGACTGTGAATCGTACGTAAACGCGACCAAGGAAGTTCTCGATCTTGGGTATCAGTATCTTGGTATCGGTGGTGTCGCTGGAAGTCCGGAGAGTGCAGTCAAAGATATCGTGAGTGCCGTTGGGAACGAAATCAAGAGCTTCGAACGAACGCACGAGACTCGCATCGACACCCACGTCTTTGGATTCGCCAAGAGCGGTGCTTTCGAGACCATCGGTCGTAGTGGTATGACGAGTTTCGACAGCGCAAGCATGCTCCGTGCAGCGTGGACAGGGGGACAGAATTACCATCTCGACAGCGACGAGCGCTATGACGCGATTCGCGTCCGGTACCCGAGCTATCGAGACGACCTCCAAACGAGTATCGAGAAGGCTCTTCGAGGGCAGGAGATGTTGTATGCCCTCCGGGCGTTCGACAATAACGAGCCGATTGCAGATGCACTTCAGACATGGCACAACCGAGCGACACAAGCTCTCAGTGAGATCACGGAGTACCTTCTCGAGCACCGGCACGACGAGCGGTATGACGTGGCGTACATCAAAGAAACTGAAGAGGCATTCCGTTCGGGCTACGACCACGGGCGTGCGTTCCGGGCGAGTTTCGGTGACCCGCTGAGTTCGAAGTTGATCAAACTTCTCCGTGACGATGATCCCGAGAACCCGATCCCGTTCACCGAGTACGATGACCTGGTTGCAGTTGCAGAGAAAGTATTCACCGATTGGACACCAACGTTGCTCGATGTCGTTGTGGAACGAGAGTCAGAGACGCCAGGCACTATCAACGCGTTGTGGCCCCTCGTCGAGGCGTACGCGACCTGGGACCCGATCAGCGATGCAAACCTTCTGGACGATTACCGTGACCTTCTCAACGCCAAGCCTTGGAAACGGTGTGACTGTCCAATCTGTACACGGAACGGAATCGAAGTCGCAATCTTTCGAGGGAATAACCGTAATCGGCGCCGTGGATTCCACAATACTCGGCGATTCTATGACCAATTCGAGGGTGATCTCCCGAAAATTCTCGTCGTGACGCGTCCATCTGCGTCTGTGATGGGACAGGGAACTATGGAGAGATATCTCCGTAACGATCGACCGACGTTCTGGGGTAGTGTTCACGACCTCCCTGTCGCCGAAATCGGGGCTGTGTCGGCAACCGGATTGCACGAGTGGTGGGCTAACCGTCCAGAGACAGCATCGTTCGACTCCAACGGCCTAGCCGACGTCCTTGTCACCGAAGGTGAGCGGTATCAGGATATTTTCGTCGACGCTCGGCACTTAGAGCTGGACGAAGCAACTCGCAGTCGGCTTGAGGACGTCAACTGCACGGTACATGAACACACCAACCCCGCAAGCATTCGAGACGGCGTTCTCGAACGCCTCGGGTACGAAGACGAATTCCTCCCACAGCATCTCATGCAATCCGGACTGACCGACTACTAACCATGCGTGTACTCATCGTCGGCCAGTGTTCTGGCTCTAAAGATAACCCAGAGAACGTATCCGAGTTCGATGCCGCTGAAATCGACCAATACGATCGCGAGGCCTTACTTGAGAGAGATAAGGTTCAGGGTATTCCGGCAAGACAATTATACACCGGACGCCAGCAGCAGTACATTGACTTCGCCGTTGATCATCTCCGAGAGAGCGGAGATACGGTTAATCGAGTCTACATTAGTGCAGGGTTTGGCCTCGTTGACGAAGACACCGAGTTACCGCCGTACGACATTACGTTCTCTGATATGACTGCGACCGAGATTGACGAACGTGCGATCAAGTTAGGAATTCCGCAGAACGTCCGTGACGCCGTACAGACGGACCCACCATACGACCTCGTCGTTCTGGCCCTCGGTAGCGACTACTACCGCGCGTGTGACCTTGAAGAAGTTCTCAATGCACTTCCGACCGAGACGACGGGTGTCGTATTCAATCAAGAGAGTCTCGCCGTGGATCGCGATAACGTCATATCGATTTCTGCTCGGCTAGCAGAAGCGAAGGAACATGGCACAATCGTCGTCGCCCTCAAGGGCCGCTATCTTCAGAACTTCGCTGCACATCGTAGTGAGGGGAAACGCGTAGAGTGCCTGGAGAAGTTGGCTCAGTATCTAACGACTGAACCCACAACACAGAGTGGGTTGGGCGACTACCAGTAGTAGGCCAGTGGATCTGTTCAGAGTCCCTTCCTGAGTAATGAATTGAGATCCCTCAGTTCATCAAGGAATCGTTCACCACGCTTAGTGATGCTATACCGAACATCTCTACGAGTATGCTCTCTCCGATCAATGAGATCGTACTCGGCAAGGAGTCTCAGTCTATCAGTGATGACATCGTTCGAGGTATCGAACTGCTCCTGAACCGTCGAGAAATTCTGTGGACTCTCCTCTGACAGCGACGATAGGATCTTTATCGACCATTTTGATTCAACCACTGACCGAACCTCGTTATACATCACCCCGTACTGATTGGTGGGTCATTATACATACTCCGGATTATCTGCAGTTTGGGTTGGTCTGAACCAACCTTTTATGAGCCTCGCCAGCTTATCGAAGCGCGCCGCCATGCTGTACCGACACCGCACGCTCAAGACACCGCACGGGCCGCTGGAGACACCAGTGCTCTTTCCAGTCCGCAATATCGGAAAACGGTCGAGCGATAATACCCCAGAGTACGCCGACAGTATACCTGACCTCCGGACTGCAATGGTAAACACCAGAGCAATCCGCCAGCGTGGTCCACAGTGGGATCGTCTTCTCGAGGGGGCTACGATACGTGAGGAGATGGGCGTTCCTAGTAAGACTATTCTGTACGCCGACAGCGGTGGGTTCGATTATCGTTCCAAAGAAGTCGACACTACACCAAAGCAAGTACTGGAAACACAACGGCAACTTGATGCAGACATTTATGGGACGCTTGACCGACCTCTCTCACCCGAAAATCGGGCAGTAGAGAACCAACAGCGAATTGAGGAGAGTACAACATATGCACTCCAAGCAAGCGATGCTCACGAAGGAGAGGCACTTCTTTTCGCCAGTGTTCATGGGCACGATCCCAAAACAATCCGGAACACACTCCGATATCTCGAACGTAAAGGGGACTTCGACGGATATGCTCTCGGTAGCTTAGTGCCGATTAGGACAGATTACAAGAAAGTAACCAAACTAATACTGTCTGCTCGACGAGTTACGGACAAGCATCTCCACGTTTACGGGTTAGGTGGCATTGTCTATCAGCCGCTGTTGCTGTATCTAGGCGTCGATAGTTTCGACTCATCGGCATTCATCCGGAGCGCAGGCAATCGAAACTACCTTGTTCCAGGATTCGGCGGTACGGAACTCCATAGCATCGAGGAATTAGAGCATCTACCATGTTCGTGCCCAGTCTGCTGCTCACGACCGCTGTCGACCATACGCAAGGACCGGAATCTGCTGACGCAACACAACCTCTGGTCGCTGGTGACTGAACTTCGTCGGTTCCGGTACATGGTCGCAGGCGATTACGATATCGAGGCGTATCTCGACCTTCGGTTCGAGCACAATGAGGTGACTCAGCGAGCATATCAAATGGCGAAACAGCAAGTTCGGAGGTTCACATGAGCGAGCGTCCCACGGTGCGACCGGTTACTCTTGCTCGCCTTATTGAGGTGACCCATGCCTGTAAAGGCGAAAGCCAAACGACTGCTGAAATCGAGGCTGCATTGAACGTCAGCCACCGACGAGCACGCGAGACAATTCTTGAAGCGCTGCGTGTCGGCCTGATTGACGAACATAATCCTGAGGATTCCGAGACGTGGTTTCTGGCGACCCAGATAGGCGTCGATCTCGTCAAGGCAGTTCGGGATGAGAACTGGGACCGAGTCAACAATATCTTGGAGGCACAGAGCCCCCACTACAGGGCACTCCTTCAGTCACTCAAGGAGACTGCACCAACCGATCTAGAAACAATCCTTAGAGATCTACAGACACGAGAGCAAAGCACCGGACGGACATATAATCAGACGAGCGTTGAGGTTCTCGGTGACTGGGGCGAACGTCTCGGACGTATCCAGCGCAACGCGTTCACCGGTACTTACTATCCAGTTGAACGCGACAGCGTCACGTCCAGCTTCACCGACCATCTGTTGTCAGTATTCGACGATTTGGAGGAGACTGGGGGAGTGTCACTAAGACAACGCTATCTTTCAATCCCGAAGCTGCGCGAGCACTACTGTGAGCAGTTTACGTGTCCACGCGATCCCTTCGACAAAGCTCTGGTTCGTCTTGCAGAGCAGAATGTCGGACGAGTAGAGCTGTCGGGCGCCCCCGTGGATACGGTAGCCAAAGATGCGAAACTCGGCATCAAATCCATGACGATCGCCGATAGCGGTAGTCTCGTTTCTACTAATCAGTCGACCGACAAAGTGATGCGCGGTGTCGAACAGTTCGGCAAGCGATACTACTATCTCGCGGTCCACGACCGTGACCTCGAATACGATCCAAACAACGATGACTGACAACGGTTTCACCATTACCGACGAACAGCGCGATTACTCCCAGTTCAACTTGGAGGAGAATCCTTTCCCCTACAGTCCTGTTCCGAAAAACGACCCGGAGATATACTGCGGACAGGAACACGCAGCGAAGCGAATTAGCGACACAGTCTCTACGATGCTCAGTACCGGGAAGTCGAAACACCTTGTCGTCACAGCCAAATACGGTAACGGGAAGTCACATACGCTCAAGTACACACGGTCACTGGTCCGTGATCGCGACGACGTACTCGTCGGTTACGTCGCCCAACCCGGGGAGGGATTCCGTGATATCTACCACGAGTTCCTCTACGATCTAGGGTTTGATCGAGTGCAGCAACTCGCGTACGAGTATCTCGCTCATATTACCTCAGATATTACTGACTGGCATCCATCCAGGCCCGATGAGATGTGTGAGTTAATCGACGAGGGCGAACTGCTGCTCTCGGAGATTATTCCAACAGCTATCCAACGGCTTAATACAGTTACCCAGTTTGCGGACTTCTCACGAGCGATCGTTCACATGGTGTACGAAGATACTAACCTCTACGCTTGGCAGTGGCTGACCGCCGAAGGAATCCGCTACGAGCAACGGAAGGAAATGGAGATTCATAGCGCCCTCGACGACGACACGACGAGCGTTCGGGCGTTCACTGCTCTAAAGAATATCCTCCTTGAGCTGGGGTATACCGGTGTGTTCGTCTTTGTTGACGAGTTCGAAAGTATTGCCCGGCTGTCGCCGAAGGACGAACAGGCGACGCTAAATAGCATCCGTCATCTGATGGACCAGAATAGTCACGGCCTCTGTCTGCTGTTTGCCTGTGCACCAGAGGTGTGGCAAGACGTGATGAGTGAGTACCATGCCTTCTCTGAACGGATCGGTCAGGAGGTAGCGTTGCGTCCGTTGACAGACGAACACCTCACCGACTTGGTGGCCTCGTATTTAGATACCGCTCGAGTAGATGGGACTGGAGGAATCGCCCCGTTCGAGGAGGAATGCTTACAATGGGTTCATCAGCGTTCTCAGGGTAACGTTCGGCAGGTACTATCGCTGTGCAGTCGTCTGCTTGACGTAGCGGCGGACCGTCAACAGACTCGAGTAGGACGAGAACTGGGGGAAACGATGATATCTGATTAGATGCAAAGCGTGAATCGTCCACTAAAGGGGAATGTCGTGGCAGTATATGGCAAGTAGAGTGGAAGGATTCTCTAATAGTTTGATAATGTTTATTGACTCTTTAGTTGACGAACTTACTGATGGAAAGGACCGTTGACGGTGAGAAATGGGTAACACGTGGTTGGGTTAACGTCCTTCAGGTTCTGTATGAGACAGATGTTGTCGTCAGTTTGAGCCATATGACGGTACCCGAACACATGTCTGAAGACAGATATGACGTGGTAGAGAGCCTCTCGACCGATTCCAAACTACTTACAGAGACAGAGCTTACCGAAGACCAGGCGATAATCGAACTTAATCACCTTCTGGATGAAGGACTGGTTCACTACCTCAGACCCTTCGAAGACACAGATTTCGTGGTATATCGATTGACTGAGGAGGGATACCGGGTAGCTCATGATTGGTACCGGACCCAAAAAGAGGATAAGTGGCGTTCGGAGAGTCGAAAAATAGACGTTGTTCTAACCCTGGCTACTGGGTTGCTGGCAGCGACGGCACTGATTCAGGGATACTTAGCCTATCAAGAGGTTCAACCGCCAGAGCAATTGTGGCTGTTAGGTGGTGCTGGCATCGTGCTGGTACTCACCTTTTCACTTGTTATTGGTCGTCGTGGAAGCCGTGGACCTAACCTTTGGTAAGACTAGCCGACGGATGCATACCATAACAGTCGTCTGTTGAACACATCGCAAGAGGGCTGGGAGATCAAATCGTGCTTTCCACGGGTTCTCTCCGGCGGGTAGTAATCTATGACTCGATACGGGCGGTGTTCTTACTAAATCCGATGGATTTTATTTCCAGCTTTTAAATGGGATCTGTATGAGCAAGGCCGATGTCTGGGCCCAATGGGTGGACATCCACAATCTTGACGACAGCGTCCCTCTGTTCGAAACTGACGCCGATGGTGTGATCCAGACAGAGCAATTCGGAAACGGACCGCACGAACGCGATGTTCTCAAGCGGAGTGCGGCCATGGAGCGACTGGTCATTGAGCAGGCAGAAAATGTTGAGACCGACTTCCACGAACGAGGGCAACGGTACGAGGGTGTGATTTATGTGATGTACTGGCTCGGCTCCAATAAAGATGTAATCCCACTCTACATCGGAAAATCGGGGAAGTTCGCGTCTAGTGGGTATAAACTCAATCCAAACTTAAAGTACATCCGGGAGCGGAAGTCACGGTTCGCAAGATGGGGGTATGGGACTGCGTTTCATCTAGGCGGTCTGAGTCAGGCATACTTCGATTCAGCTTGGGAATCCACTGGTGAGACACCAGGGTCCTCAAAAGGGCGATGGATTCGGACGCTTTTCGAGCCGAAGTCTCGTCGACTCAAACGGAATGTCTATCTGTGGATGAAAGCTTGGGAGGTTGACGATATAGGCCCCTATACACCAGACACGGGGGCCTCGCCATACCTTGAAGAACTCGAACAACAGCTTATTGCATTAGCATGGGAACTGTATCCTGATTTGCTACTGAACACTGAGGGGGTCCCCTACAATCCAGAGGCATATGCTCACTTAGGAGGTTGGACCGACCAATCGGATCTGACTGATTTTGAGTAACTGAGGTGAAGATACTGTGGGTTGCAGGGGATGTATCGCGGATATTAATCGCGGAACTGTTTCTCCGAGTCGATTACTCTGATACATATACTGTCAAGGCTCGTTTTTGTCTTCTTTCAGCGCTTCAAGATCTGGGGGTTCGTCAAAAATCATTTCAAAATTGACAACATCACTGAGCTGCTCAAGGTAGTTAATGAGCTGCTTCCGTTCATTCTGTATCCTCTGACGTTCACTCTGTAGCTCCCGTACAGTGTCTACAACAGTGGCCATGGATGCGTCGTCGTCTAATTCCAACACACTACGAAGTTCTTCAAGTTGCTGTGAATCAAAATCTGGAGATGGTACTTCTCGCTCAGGGATACTGGCTTCTTCAGTCCCGGAGTCAGACACAACGGAACTCCTCTGGAAGTTGGAGAGGTCCGTACTATCCTCAGACGATTGACCTTTCGACGTCTCAGTTGTACTGGAACTACCCCCATGGTTCCCGGATGATGAACGTCCTGTCGTTTCACTTGATGATTCGATTAACCGGTCGGCTGGGGAACTACGTGTTGGGCGTTTATCAGGAGAGTCGGGCTGGTCAGGGCTCGGTTCTGATTCGGGTTCAGAGAACTCTGGTCCTCGACGCACGTCCTCTGATGTAGAGTGCTTGGCACGCCAAGAGTCGAAATCGAATTCGCCGATGGTGGTCGCTGACTCAAGGGTGGTACCGTGCTGCTTGAACTCCTCTTGGTACCTTGGCAAGAGCCAAGCAGGCACTCCGTCGGTCTCATTTGTAATTGCTCTCTCTTCGGCGGCGTGAGTCTCTGCGAGTTTCTTGATGTCCTCAATCAACGGGATTGTGTTCGGACTATCTGCGAAAACTGGCACCTCAAAGTCCTCAGGGTCAGGGCATTCTTTGGGAGAGAGCTCTGTGATGCTCTCGTGATCGTATTCCGTCTCGAAGTAACGCCGGTAAGCAGGTAGTCCTTTAATCGCTACTGAATCGTCTGCTCGAATTCGGAGTTCCGAGTGTAACCGAACGCGCTTGATGAGACCATCTCGTTCGGGATACAACCGATAGTACTTGCCAGTTGCGGTACTTCCGGGTTTCTCATTGAAGCGAGGGCTATTGACTTTTGAATTCGATTTGTCGATTGTTTCAACGGTTTCGGAGATCTCGTCACGAATGTGGTTGTCAAACGTCTGTATATCCTCGCCGGAGTAGGCAGCTAAGATCCATTTTGGGAGATTTTCGTAAGTCTGACGTCGATATTCGCTAAGGGCATTTTCTGTGACATTAAGAAGATGATCGGTTATCTCTTGAGTTCCATCGAGGCCATCCTTCGTATCAGACCAAGGCATATCCTCTGCCGGGCCATATAATTCGATGACGCAATGCAGCCGACCGTGACCTTGTGATTCGCGGAATTTGCCAAGGTACCGAGTAGAGAACAAATCGTTATCGGTGTCTCGGAACAGTACGTTCCGGTTATTCATCGTTACCGTTAGCCCAGCATCTTTGGGCTTTGACGAGGGCATTAAGGCCACCGTGATGTCGGCCCGAAGAGCGTCCTCTAATTCGATTTCGGTAGTATTCGCGAAGGGAAGTCGCTCATACCGTCTCGGATGAAGTCCATCGAGCGGTAGCCAACTAAGTTGGACTGGATTGGGGACATCTACTTGTTCCCCGTGTTCAGGACCAGACCAACTGAGTTCGAACTCGATAGAACCTTCAGTTTCACTTGATGGAGCAGCGATGTGAATTCCGTTTCGAAGGAAGTGCTCGTATGTCTCACCAAGTCGCCAGAGAGAATCGCTAGCCCTCTCGTCAATCTCATCTCTGTCTCGTCCAAGCAGGTTTGACCAGACGTTTTCATTCAGATCTTCAACGATGATTCTTGTATGGCCTTCCTCTAAATCATCAACTCGATAAACATCCGATTGGTAGACATCGTCGTCGGCGAGTTTGTTATTTTCGGTGGCTTTGAGATCTCGAGCATCCACTTCGAAACCCGCAGCAACTTCGTATCCATTCGCATGTGACTCGTATTTGATACGGTCTCCAATACCGATGAGTCGTTTCGCTCCGACACCGAAGCGCCCAATTCCCTCAGGTGGAGCATCCGTGTGGCCTAACTGAAAGAATCGGGCCAGTTCGTTCGGCGGAACACCGCCGGCATTATCAACAATTATCAATCGCTCGGGACTCTGATCATCAACAGCCGAGTTTTCCGCATCGGATTCGGTAGTAGAAGGGGGTTCGTATCGGACTTCTACTTTTAACGTATCTGGGTACTTAGCTCCATCTAACGCCTGTCGACGGACGAAGTCGATCGAATTGTCAATTGTCTCGGATACTATCGCGTATGGAGAGGCCCCTGCGGCGAACGCACGGTAGATATTGGGGAGGGGTTGATACTCAACTGATTTCGGGAGTCCAGCTCGGTCCGATGATTCACTCATGTTGGGTGGAGTTTGATCACAATCGCCTCTTGTTAGAGACGATAACGTGCTTCGACGATTCGTTATTGGAACCTATAGCGCCACCACATATAAAAATAGCGTGCGACAGTACTAGTTGCCTCTGTCAAGACCCTACTAGCGCCATCTAGCCGGGCCTGTGGTCGGTCCCGATATCTAATAGCCTACAGTAGCGCGGATCAGATCAGTTCAGGATCTCCTTCCCTCTGCACGGTGATACCCTCCGGCCAGCATCGTGGTCGAGAATGGCGGCACCAAAGCGTCTGATCACCTATTGACGCCTGTGTAACCTGGAAAGAGAGTCCACAACCAATAACTTTAATAAGGCTCGCCCTAACAGTAGCTTGTGGCACGCAATAAGGCGTTCCGGACCATCGCGACCGGTCGGCAGTGACCGAGGCCCGGCCTGAATGTGCGTTGTCACGCGGGTGCGCCAACACCCACGCGGTGAAAATGGCCGTTGGAGCGGCCTAATCAAGTGATCGCAATGAAGGGTTACCCCTACAGAGACTTAGTAGTAACGCTCGCTCTCGGACGGACCTTGGCACAGCAAGTCGAGGTGATGGGCCGATGAGCATCAACACCAGCGGCTCAACGCCGGAGGTCTCGTCCCACGCCCTCCAGCGCTACATCCAGCGGTCGGATTCTCCGATGGTCACGGCTGCTGACCTCTCCTACCGGTTCGCTACCGGCCTCCGCGTGGAAATCGAGGGCAAGAACTACACGGAGGCTCGCCTAACGCAGGAATCCGGCATCCCGCTCGTTCTCCTCCGCCAGCACTCGCACGTCGCGACGGTCGTGTACGCACGCGGAGAAACTGTTCTGTTCACCGACGCATCGCCGACACTTGAGTGTCGAAAGTGCGGCATGAAGGAACCCGGCGCGGACGGGACAGCGACCTGTACGGAGTGCAAGGCCAACGACTGGATGCTCATTGATCCGCCGCTGTAGCGGCGGCAAATTCACATCACTGAGCGACAACTTCGGCCCGTTCGGAGCACGTCCCGTTCGACTCGGGCGGCGGGCATCGCCCTTTTGGGGCACACAACCGTGACAGACGAACACCCGACACCTGGACCCGAAACGTCGCCGGATGACCTCGAACTCGACGAGTTCCTTGAGGTCATGCGGGCGGTGCGACAGGTCCAGAACGACGACCCAAACTGGTCGTTCGACGACGACCAAGAAACCGCCATCCGGCACGAAACAGGGCCACTGCACCTGACGGCAGGACCGGGCGCAGGTAAGAGTACCGTGACCGAGGTGACGGTCCTGAAGTGGTTGCTAGTGGACGGCATCCCGCCCGGTGGGATCATCCTCACCACCTTCACTGAGAAGGCCGCCGAGAACCTCGAGCAGCGTCTGGAACGCGATCTCGCCGCCCTCGGCTACGACGACGTGTTCTCCGTCGACGAGTTACACGTGGGCACTGGCCACCAGCTTTGGGGCGAGATCATGCGCGACTACCGGTTCGACGACTACCGCAACGTCGACCTCTTGGACGAGGACGCCCAGGAGATGTTCATCGCCCGCCACAGCGAGTACGTCGACGTGCTCGCCGACGGTGACGTCGCCACGTTCCGAGACGTCGTTCCCCGGATGAACGACGACGGCACCTGCTCGAAGGGGGCTGCGGCCACCACCGCGAAACGGTTGTTCAACCGACTTTCGCAACTGCGAGTCGACGTCGAAGCACTCGCCGAGTCCGACCGACTCGAGTACAGGCGGCTAGCCGAGGGGTACCGGGACTACCTAGCAACACTGCGGGACGAGTCGCGGTGTGACTTCGCGCGACTTCAGGAGCGGTTCCTGGCGTTTCTCGACACAGAGGCTGGCCAGCGGTTCGCACAAGGGGACTCAGAACGCGAGGAGCCACCGTTGCAGCGGATCGCTGTTGACGAGTACCAAGACGTGAACCCCCTCCAGCAGGCGATCTACTTCCGACTCGCCGAGCTGATGCCGGACCAGGTCCCGACGTTAGTAGTGGTAGGGGACGACGACCAGGCGCTCTACCGGTTCCGCGGTGGGACCGTCGACTGTCTGATTGAGTTTCCCGAACGTCTGTCCGATTACCTTGGTATCGACCAAGACGAAATCGAGACGCAACAACTGCGCTGGAACTACCGTTCCCGTCCGGAGATCGTCGAGTGGGTCAACCGCCACATCGGCTATTACCCGACGATGCAGGTCACTGGGGCCCGTGCACCGGGCAAGGAGCCACTAAACGCGGCACGTGACGCCGTCGACCACCCAAGCGTCCACCTCCTGAAGGAGGACAACAAAGCGCAGGCCGCGGCAGCCTTCGCTGACCAAGTCCAACGACTTCACGCTGAAGGCTACGTGCAGGACCTCAACCAGGTGGCACTGCTAGCCCACAGTACTCGTGAATACTGGCCGCAGTGGGACAACACGACGTTCGTCGGGGAGTGCGTCAACGCATTGGAGGCGCGCGACATCCCGGTACACAACCCGCGGAACAAGGGATTCGTCCAGCACGAGGAGGTTCAGGCGATGTTAGCAGCGCTAGCAGTGTGTTTCGACCCGGACCTTCAGTGGGCGGAAGACAACGTGCTTCCCTACGGTGGGCTCGGGGATGACTTCCAAGAGTGGCTCACCACTCTGGACGACGTGATTGAACGACACGACGCGAAGGACCTCGCGAACTACCTCGAAGTCACAGCCGCCCGGATTCGAAGTGCTCCCTCTGGCAGCGTAGCCGACGTCTCCGCCGTCGACCTCTACAACCGGATCAGGTCCTTCGAGCCGTTCTCGACGTGGACGAAAGACGACGGCCACGTCAACCGCGCCAAGCGGCTGGGGAAGCTCAGCCAGCTTCTCGAGGCATTCGAGGGCATCGCGGAGGGCGTGACCGAGAACCGAAAGCTCACCCGCACATCTCACGACGAGTACGACACCGTCTCGGTGCGGTTTCTGAGCGACTTCTACTGGACGTTCGGTCAGTACCTCCAGAGCAAAGGTCTCGACGACCCGGAGGACCAGTACGACACCTTCCCGAGCGGGCACGTCCAGGTGATGACGGTCCATCAAGCCAAGGGCCTAGAGTTTCCGGTGGTCTTCCTCGCGAGCTTGGAACGGACCGCAGAGAAGAACTACGACGTTACAGACGACGGAGAGGTGGTCCCCCGAGTAGCGGACCTGCTCAGCGACTACACCGACTGTACCCCACCGACGGACGTTCCCACACGTGCCGAGCGGGACCAAGTCCGGCAGTTCTACGTCGCGCACTCGCGCGCAGAGGACAACCTTGTGCTTCTGGGAACTGACTACTACCTCCGGGGGGCCGACGGGAGTACGGTGCTCCCTTCGCTCGGCGCTGACGCCAGCGGTCCAGTCGGTGTCGACTGGTTCGACGCAGACCAGCGGCTGGACCAGGAAGCCGAACTCGCCCCCGACGGAACTACGGTCGGCCCGCCTTCCACCGACGACACCCGTCGGACCTACTCGATCGTCGCTGACGTGCTCTCGTTCCGACGGTGCAAGCGACAGTACGGGTACCACACCGAGCACGAGTTCGCCGCCGGGAGCGGGACCCAGCTGTTCGCTGGGCTAGCCGTCCACCAGACACTTGACTGGGCACACCGCTACTACAACGGTGATGTTGACGGCGTAGCCGAAGGTACAACCCCCGACGAGGGCAAACTGCGTGACGAGTTCGATAGTGTCGTAGAGTCGCTCCGGGACCAGCGGATCATGCCGATGGGGCAGGACGCGGTCAACGCTGTGTTCCAACACGTCAAGCGGTTCAACGCCCAAATCGGACCGGACCTGTACCCCCAGGTCATCAACACCGAGTGCAAACTCCGGCGTAACGCTGGCAGCTTCATCCTCACCGGAGTCGCCGACGTGATCGCAGACGAAGCAGGCCACACGAAGCTCTGCGACTACAAGGCGAGCCAGCGACCGAATTCTGGAGGGGGGTACCTCCAGGACTACCGCGAACAACTGCTCGTCTACGCAGGGCTCTACGCCGAGAAGGAAGACGAGTACCCAGACAGTGCAGTGCTGTACTTCCTCGGCGAGGAAGATCCGGAAGCCACCCGACTCGAATTAGACTTCACCGAGAGTGAGATCCGAGCGGCGATGTCCCGGTTCGAGAACACGGTAACCGAACTCGAGCACGTCCGCGAACACAACGACTGGGACGACCTGGACGACTGGGACGAAGACGACCTCCCCGACAAGGCAACGTGCGACGAGTGCGATTTCCGCTGGGACTGCGACGCACGAGACTACGACGACCGGTAGCCTAGTCTTCATAGTATCATCGTAGTCACCCTTTGTAAGTGGTCTGTGATCGGTAGCGTAACTAGAGCAGCCGTGGCGTGGCTCAAGTAGTATCAGAGGGCAGTTCATCACCGATCCAGACTATGAACTGGTCCATAGTCGCGAAGGACGAGTGGTCGATATTGACCGGGATGTTGCCGGGCAGGAAACCGGTGATGAACGAGACAGTTTGATCTATCTTGTGGAGTTTGACAACGGCAAGAGCAAGCACTTTCGGTGGCGAGACCTCAAATCCAGCAACAGGCGTTAATCCAGAGCACGTTCTACGGCCCTGTGTGCGGAGTAGACTGCATCAAGAGGAGCCAGTGGACGAACGGTCTTTTGACGTGAATCATAGTCAATGACGCCCGCCTCTGAAAGCCGAGGGAGCTGTTGTTGTATATTTGAGATGTACGCAGATTTCCGATCATCTCCAATGGATGCGAGATAGTCGGCGATTTCGCCAGCATCGGTGATGGGCCCCTCCATCTCTACCAAATAAACGATAATATGCCGACGTCGTTTGTTCGATAAAAGGTCGTAGGCTACAGACGGGGGGACTGAGGGAGTACTAGCCGAATACCTGCGTTTCGAGTGCTTAACGGTGTTTTTGAAGCGTTGGAGCAGACTCATCGTTGACCTGTACCGGAGTCTGCTCAAGCGACTAGGATAAAGCCTAGGACCAGCCCCACTCGTTACGACCAGCTCGCTTCGACGGATTCGTCGGTCGCACAGATCTCGCAAGTGGGCGAGCTCTGTGTCGCCGTGTTTGGCTTGTGTCGTGGTATGTCTCCTCCAAGATGTTCCCAGCCCTCTTCTGAGATATGGATGTATTCATGGGCCATCCCGGGCCTTTCAACCAAATCGAGTTTTTGGAGGTTTTGTAGGGCCTCGCGATGGCGTTCGCTTGAGTACTTGCTCATCCGCTCCCCTACGAGTCGACGAAGCCGGTGGTAGTCGATTGGATCGTGAAACGCAACTACTTCCAACATCACGCGTTCAGCGGATTTTTCAGGAGCCATCGTGTGTTTCGCAGCGGCAGAGCCACTAGTATGTGATTGGCCTAAGTGGGGATAGGGTTCCCCAAAAAGTGACACTCTGATATTTTGTGACGGTCTAGTTTTGTGGTGGCCCGAGGAACACCCCGAAGATGTCTGGTTTGCTCGACATTCACCCGAATCTTCGGCTGGATTATTCAGTGGAGCAGAAAAACGAGTCGCGCCTTCATTGGGCCATTAAAGCAGCTGTCGTGGAGCTTTTGCGTTCCGACGCAGCAGTAGTCGGATCAATCGAGACGGAGCGAAAGACGGGGGAGTTGATTGGTGATATCCGCTGTCAGTTGTCCGAATCTCCGCCTGATATACCCCAGCGATTTGTCGTGGAAGTTGAGACACCAGCGTCGGATAAGGAGCGGCGGCGGGCAACCCTCGACCATCTTCGCCATGGCTACGCAGTCTTCTGGGTTTTCACCGTTGATGCTGTCGAGGACCGACGCAAAACAGAAGAACTGCTGGGTAAGCATCTGTCATCTCGGCCATCCTTGGGTGTTGCCTCGCTTGTTGACGGCGAACTTTCTCTTGGTTCCCCAATCACGTGGAGCGAGTTTGAGTACCAACCGCCTTGGTTGGGAGACACGGAACTCAGAATACCAACCTATGACCGGTATGAAGACTGGTTCTGCCACGGTGACTTCGATCTCGATGGGCGACGTGTCTCAATATTCCGTCAACCAGGGAGTCACGAACTCTTCGTAAGCCACTATCGGAATGACGGTCAACAGACACTCCCACAACGAATGTCCCTGTCGATGGCGGAGTTACGACAACGTCTCCGAGAGGGTGAAGTCGTACGGCAAGGCCCAATTCGAGGGCCGCCCTGAGTGAGCCACTATCAAGACTGAGGCTGAATCGAAAGAATTCAATTTATACGAATATATCTTCACGCTAGTGCCGACTCAACGCGATAAGATTTGGTCTGCGACACTGCAACTTATGGATCCGACGGTCATTTCGGGCAACTGAGATCCAAAATATAATTGAAACAGATCCACCTTCCGAACGGACCGTTCAGGACACGCTTGATGCGATGGAGTCTTTAGATTTCCTTCGGAGCGAAGGTGGCACTGGAAGAGCCCCCGTATCTATTATCCGCGAGAAATCAACCCAACACAGGAAGTGGGAGGATATACTCCTCGGAAGAGCAACCAGTCTGGGACAATCCCGTACCCTGGCTCTAAGGACCATCTCGCGGGATGGATTATTGATACGATGCCAATCCACGATACGTACGTGGAGGTGTTTGGAGGTGCCGCGGGTGTGCTTTTCAGCAAGCCCCGATCCAAGTACGAGGTCTACAACGATATCAACGATGACCTGACACAGTTCTTCAAAATCCTGCGGGACCGACCTGATGACCTTGCAGAGTGGCTACAAGCTGTGCCCTATTCGAGATCACAGTACGAGAGTTGGGTTTCTGAATTTTATCAGGGGACTCGGCCTGACGATCCCGTTGAACGAGCAGGCCGGTACTTTTCTCTCCGATATATGCAGTACCTCGGTGTGTCGAACAACCCAAATGGATTTAAAACCCGGGCGAAGCGGTCTCCAGCTCGAACGTTTGACAACGCCAAAAAGCGTCTCCATACCCTTTCTGACCGATTCCAACAGGTAACTATCGAACACCGGGACTATCGCGAAGTTCTCTCGAAATACGACGATACCAGTGTCGATGTCCTGTTTTACGCCGACCCACCTTATGTCGACTCTGAACAGCACTATCTGGGTGACTTTGACCATGATGATTTCGTCGACTGTCTGAGAGCTGTCGAGAATGATTGGATCGTCTCCTACTCAACGATCCCTCAGGGGCTCGAAGAGTACACCGTACTAGAGCAACGGAACCATCATCGAATGTGCCGAAATTCAGATGACGTCAGAGAGCGGCTCATCTGTAACTTCGACCCAGACAAACGAGCCTTGTTCGAAGAGAACACCAGCACTTGAAACCTGAGTCAGTCTTTGCCCCTTTGTTCTCCCGTTGAATCTCGGTAGTGGTACTGTGAATTCCCCGTTACTTGGTAAGCTGTATGGTCCAAGTACGGCAGTTACAGCTCGTTAGATGATGCTGTATCCCGGTGAATCGTCCCGTAAGGTGCATCTGTGCTGTATAGTCCTCCGACCAGTTACCATACAACAAAGTTTTGTTCAACAAGCCATTAATTTACAGTATGGCGAACCATGAAAAGAAATTCCCACAACCAAACCCCTACCAAGTAACGCTTCTACGGAAAATTGAGCAAGATGCACGAGTAGGCCTCTGGGAAGAGCGAAAGAAGCACCTCCGCGAACTTTACCAGGTTAATGATAGCGAGCTCAATGTTTTAGAAACAATGGCGACATTGGAAACACCCGACTGGACCACTACCTATGATGGGCAAGAACACCACTTGCTCGAGGGCCATACGTGGTTGCGAAAGGCAAGTGGTGTCGACTTCGAGTCACTTCAGAACCGCGGACTTTTGGAACGACCTCGTGTCGACGGTGAGCCTCGGCAGAGAATCTATCATCGGGAATACTGGAATTTGACGAGTGAGGCTCGGGATTTAATTGATACCACAAAAGTCGGGTCGGGCATTGGTGACCTCAATGAATCGGTAGTTCATAGTCTGGGAGTCGCCCTCACCTCACTCTACGCCAAGTATATTGCAGAGGAGAACGCTAACACCACATATTCGCTTGACGCATATGCTCCTGATGAGAGTGTCGTCTATGATCTTCTGACGCGGGATGCAGATACCGGCGAAGTTCTGGCAAGTGCCGAAGTTGAAACAACCGTACCCGAATATTCCCGACTACGCACTGAAGCAGTCAAACTCGCTTATCAACCAGGACTAAGTCTGTGGGTGGCTCCAAACCGTGATGTACTTGTTCGAATCATGAACACTCTTCGCAACATGGGCATTCTCACCCTCTCACGTCCTCTCCCACGGACGTTGGCGTTGATGTCGTCCGATTCGGTTCGTGGTATCCGCGAGCGTATTCAGACGGCGGCAGACAACGATGAAACCGAGAATGAGTACGTCACCGATGTCGCGACATATGCGTTCTTGGCTGACGAGTTGAAGGAAGTTCGACCGGAATTCTTCTACACCAACTCGAAATCAACGTCGGTCATCCAATAACCACGGTTTTGGTTGGGCCGAGCTGGAAATGCTGCTTCAATTGATGTGCCCGTATTTGCGCCGTGAGTAGGTTCCGACAGCACAACAGATATTGTCCCTTCTGATGATTCCCTGTTGACGGATTCTGATCTACCGGCCATTGACCGGGTATGTACGCTTCGTAGCGATGAGTTTCTGGCTCAACCAATAGACCGGCATTTGCGAGCCTCCGCCGGTGACGATCATACGATGAATCAGAAATTCCAGCTGTATCGATAATCTCGGACCGTTTTACAGGTTCCTCAGCCATGAAAAGGGCCTTCATCATCTTCCGTGCTGCCGGAGATAGCCACGGGTAGATCGCCTTTGGAGACGTTGCTCCGATTCCCCGCACTAGAGAAGAGATTGTAAGGGGAGCATCAGATGGTGCAAGCCGATTGGCAGCGAGCAGTGCCTCCGCTACGTCGAAGGGAGAACAGGTAAGCGATGAGTGAGTGAGATTCCCAAAGGCGTGCAAATATAGGCGGGTCACAGACTCCAACGTATGATCCTTGGATAGGTCTCGATTGGTCCGCTGGAGAATCATCTCTACCGTGTCACGCATCCCAACATAGGTGTTGCCACAAGTGACCTCGATAGGAATGCGAATCCCTTTCTCGACGCCTGTTGCGATCTGCTTCCAGACTGGGATGGACTCAAAGGCCTCCACCAGATCGTCCTCAAAGTCGGTGACATCCGGTCCAGCAATGACCCAGTTAGCGGTGAGTTCCGCATCGCGATCGTTATCATCGATGTCGACCGGGAAGCGATAGCTGAGCTTGTCACCGTCCTTCTCGAGTAACATACGATGGGCAGAGTTCCCCCTATATACCGCGTTCTTCGGCACCGTAGTTTTCAGGAAGGCGATGAACCTCTCGTACCTTTGGTCGTTCCGTGTGAGCTGGGCGGTGTCGGGGATACGAACGTGGACAGTTACGTCGAGACCGACAGCATCGTAGAGGCTCGTCGCAGAGGCCAGCAGTCCGTGAGCCTCAGAACAGATCCACGCCCAAGTGTCGGGGTCTTGGTCACGGTACCAGAGACGACGGAGCAAAGCATCGCCGACTTGTTCGTACCGCGTCCGGATGTGGTCGTAGTCGGCGTCGGTTATCCAACCCATTTGACGTCCGAGACGGAGGGTGTCGAGTGCGGTAGGATTCGATAGAAGGGGATCGACACGAGAGGGTGTCAGGAGATCATCAAAGGCGCGGCTGCTAAGTAAGGTAGTTGCAACACGAGCAAGGGTTGGGATAGGGCCTCCCCACTGTACGAGGACATGGACTTCGTCGTCAGAGCTCCCCAGGTAGACTTCACGACCATCGTCAAACTCAGTGATACAGTCACTTACGAGAGTCACACCGCGAGCGTGGTTGCCTGCCGCGAGGCGATCCACGAGCTCTTGCTCACTGAGCCAACATCCATCCGGCGATAGCTTGCGGATGTTGGGTCTCCTGAGACCTCTCGCGTTGGCTGCGAGACTTTCTTCGAAGGGTTTGCCCTCCTCGGCTGGGTGGGGTGGGTCGGCCCCTGACACTATACTTGTGTTTCGTTGAGGGGGTCCGGTAAGGTGGTCGTCAAGCTGTACTTGCTGTGGGTGGCGAACGCGGTTATCATCGGTCAAAAGGCTCTGTGCAAACCGTCCCTCAGGAGTAAGTGTGACTGCGTTGTGGCGACCATTGAGGGTGTCAACGTCGAAGAAACCGTAGTTCTGTTCGAGTTCGAGATAATAACGATCAATGGTGCCATCACTCAGCTCAACTATACTGTCGTTCTTCAAATCACGGAGTTCAATGCATTCCCCTTCTTCAGAGGTACTGCGCCGAGGAGTTGAAGTCTTCCGCCACCTGGGGAGAGGGAACGAAGACGATTATAGACAGCTTGGCGATCAACCTCGTGTTGATTCGAGGAAGAGCCGGGGGGCTCGTGGTTCTGGGTATTGTTGTTCTGAGTAAGGTGCTGGTCACACCATGTCGGGTGGCGGTCACGGAGGAATTCCTCTAGAGTTGGTGCGACGACGAGATCGATATCACAGGCTGTTGCAAAGAGATTGAATGTCCGGAGAGCTTCCTCGCGCTGGGATCGACGTGTATTCCGCCACGCTTCTTCGTCGAGATACAGCGCTACAGAGACCGTTCTTGAACAGATATCTAACAGCCGTACAGGGCCAGGAGCGAGTTCATCAAAACCACTGCTTGACTCATCCGTGCCGGTGCCGATTCGAATGAGGTTCGCGAGTGTATCATTCTCTTCTGGAGATGGCAACTCACTGGACGGAAGGTCACCGAATTTCAGCGTGAATGTGGCCGCTGCAAAGGCATACCATCCCCTAATTGCTGTGACATCATATTCATTTTGGAGGATGGTGTCGACCATACCAACCTTTTGCCCTTTCAAGAGTCGAATATCGTGCTGAAGCGAGACTTCTTTTACAGCTTTTGCCATCCAAGGGAGAAGTTCCTTGAGTAGAGGTGGGAGAAACGAACGACGGGAGGTAGATACGTCGGTCTGGATGACATCGTACTGTTCTGGAGAACTAGAAGCAGAGGCGAACTGTATCGACCCCTGATCATCCGATGCTGGTGGTTCAGTATCTGTGGAGGGCATATTGTAGCTGACTGAAAGTTCCGTGCTCATTTAACGGCTTGTCAGACAACTATTGGTAATTCATCAATCTCCAAATGCAGTATTAGTATGGGATCCCGCAATTAACCACGGCATCACCAACACACCCATCAAGCACCGCTTCAACGGCTACGAGGTCCATCAGAAATCCAGTAAAATGGTTTCAGCCAATCTGTCGAAAGTATCTCGGATCTTCTATGGCCTCAAATCAGATAGCGCAGAGTGCTCGGCCACCGATGGCACTATGAATATCGTAGAACACGCTTGGAGAGGCGACTTTCCTTATCAGGTCTATGTAACTTGCGAGGAATCCGTGCGCGAACTTTCCATAGAGAAAGCCAATGATTCTGAATATACTGAGAATCGCCTTTGTTGAAATCCTAAGAATATGACATATTTTGGCTCGGCGTGGTCAATACAGGGAAAGCACTTACTGATGAATAAATGAAACACGGGTATGCAACGTCGAAGTGTCATTGCCACACTTGGCACACTGATACCAGCTGTCAGTGGCGGATGCGTCGCCTCTATCCGGGAAACTGTGAATCCAACTACTCAGCTCGGATGGTTTGGAGTCCATAACCGTGACACCAATTCGCCACACCGATTTGATCTTGAAGTAGAACGAGATGGGGATATTGTTCATTCATCTTCACATAGGGTTGAAGCAGCGCGTGAGTTCGAGAATGGTGGGCAGTACAACGACGGGGCTGTGGCAGAGTGTGAATGGGGAAGTACCCCGGGTGATTATACGGTCCGTGTCCGAGTAGACCGAAACGATTGGACAGAAAAATCCGTTACGAAGTTCGCAACCTCGAGAGACGTGGATTGTGTCGTCGCTGATGTCGCATATCGGTCTACACTCAGCATCGATTTCAAAGAGGGTTGTGACCGAGATGATTATGACCAGATGTGCTCTTTCACGAAATAGATTCGCAGGCTTTGTGGAGCGAAGTCGGTGACTGCTTCTAAGGCTGAATCAGACACTACACATGCAACCCTAACTAACAGCTGTTCCATGTGTTAAACTATCTAAAGAATAGGATTTCAACAGAGCCAACTAACCGATAATCCTTCCCAGAGGTTTATGAGTATGTGATGTGTTCGGTATAAATCCTATTGGATTGGTTACAATGTCAGAACAAACTCAAATGATTATGGTCCACTATGAGAGTATTATCCACGCAGCACACGCCCAATACTGCGAATCTGATGGCGGTACGCACGCATTAGTCCTTGATAAAGAAAATAACATGCTCTCCTACTCTCCCGGTGGAAATTACTACGATGACGACAAGATTTACGCAACAAACCTAATGATTATCGACTTCAATGACGATACAGATTCTCCGCTTGAAGCTGTTGAGTACACCGAAGTAACTGCTGATACCGTTGAGTTCTACGGAGAGACGTACGATTTAGAGATTCTTTACGGCTGAACACACAATACTCCCTGCTGAACAACCACTCGTAACAGGGTTGAGTAAGTACGTAGCACGGGAATTCGGGACCGGTTACAGTTATACCTAGAGTTCTTGTTCGGTAGTGTGACTATTGACGACAGTGGATGAGTGCGATGCTAGACCGGTAGTAACGATATTCCTACGGTCAGATATCCACCACACCACATCATGCATATCGAGCAGTAAAGTCCGAAAACCGCTCCTCCCATTCCCTCTCCTTAGCGGCTAGGATCCTAGCCGTTACAGCGTGTCTTGGGATGATCGAGGAGTTTCTCTATAACATTGCAATCTGAGGAGATAGAGTAACGAGGAACGCCTACGAACAATGATCACTTGTGGTTCGAGCCCATGACAACCACGCTTCGCCGGCGTCGTCAACTGCATGTTGCGCGTCCTTGGAATCGACCGTCATCTCAATCACGGGGGCGGCGGTGTTCTCGTATTCGGCAAGATCGATATCTGTCGGGGTCCATTCTTCTTCCACGACAACGTCAACTACGTCGCCGTGGTCGCGCACCCAGAGATACGCAGTCACCCGCACACCATCGCCACTCCGCAAGATGTCGGTCTGCGCAAGGATGTCTGGGTACTCGGAGTCGTGCAGGTCACGCCACCCATATGGAGGGTTGAGAGCAGTCATACACTGATAGTCAGAGGGTAGAGTAATCGCTGTTGCGACGTGCCCGTCAACAAGTAACGGCAATAATCTCTTTCATCACCCACGAGATCGGTGCGTGAGAGCTGATCACCCATGATTTGGCAGTGTAAAATCCTACTTTCGGCCCTATGTATCCCGACACTATCGGGTTAATTGAACATCCTGCTCCGTCAAGTACGATTTCACTTTGGTAGTCACGGAGCTTAGCCGGGAATATCGACTTTCCCCAGATCGCACACTGAGACATCGTAATTCCAGATCGCTTATGACCTATTTATTGAGTTTATCATAAAGAAAGGAACTAAAAATATTAACATAGTACTTTGATTTTGTTAGAATTTATTTCAAACTCTGAGTACTTCGCCCGATATAATAACAATTGAGAATTATGTATTATCAATTATGGGCCGCAAATAATTTGATTTCGTGGGGAGTATATATGTTTCTCTTTCTTTAGCATAACTTTCAACGGGTAGTGTAAAGTGAATATCAATCACTTCTGGTGTGGGTTTAGGAAGGTCTATTTTCAAACGCCCCGAGATATCGATTGTCGTTTTATATACGAACGATCTTAGTATTTGTGTGTTATTTATATCTGCACTAATTTCTGCTTCGGCGATATCCTGAGCATGAAGTCCTCGTCGAATAGTCTCCTGGGATAAACCTGTCTTTTTTGATATATAAAATATAATGAGGTCTGAAATAAATTCAGATACCTGATACAAGTGTTGTTCAATGTCGTCTTTCACTATCCAGCCAATAATTGCGACGAATCCCTTGGTTACAGCAGCAGTAAGCTGTCTAGAAAACTTATTATATAATGATTTAGATATATTATAATGCGAGGAACGAGTCAGTATACTCATCTTCTTTAAGCGAAAATAAGAGGTACACAGATCCTCGTCAGATTCAGTTAGTTCAGTTGGATCTATATTTGAGAATGATTTTGCTGCTTCTTTCACATAGGAAACTTGCTTGTACAAATTTACAATATAGTCATCAGTATAACCATAGGAATAACTTCCAACTGGAAATGACCCATTGACTCCTTGGATTTTAAGCTCGATTATGTTTTCTTCAACACTAGTCTTGTGGGACTGATTATCCAATACTTCATCAAATTGTCGATAGAGTGATTTAGACGGATTTAGTTCAGATACTAAAACTTGAAATATATATTTTCCACTAGTTGGCAAGTCCACAAAACTGTCAATTCCTCCCACCAAACTAGGATTGGGTTTCGTATTACTACTATTAGATAATATTGTTCCCAATCCCCCTGCATCATCAATTAATCTACCTGTACTCTTTTCTGACAATGCATAGGAAAAATAATTGTCTGTAGCACCGGTGTTTATAAGGAATCTTTGCCCCTTTTGTGCACTGAACTCTATCCAATGGTGGCCCGGAGTGACATTTTCCTTGGTGATAGTACGAATCTGGTTCTGATCCGCGCGCCATTTTGTTATTTCGCTCAAGCAACCCGCCGTTGCTGTTGCGATAGCTATTCCTCCACGAATCATATCTCGCCGGTTCATGTGAACATATAGCACAATATGGAATATTAGCATTTCTGCTGGAACAAGTAGATAGGGGTCGTCTAAGATGTGATATTATAGTCAGTAGGAATTCAGATGATAGCCGTGCTCGACATCACCACCGATATGACCCAACCAGATATCGCTGAGGTGTACGATTCCAGCGATAAACGCGTACGTCGCGCGAAGAAGAAGTACGGTGACGAGATCGAGTCTTGGATTCAGTCATCGGATTAACTCTGGTTGACTGGATCTGCCTCGCGTGTGTGCGCGGGCCCGCCTTGGAAGGGGTGGGTGTCCGTCCGTCCACTCTGTTACTAAGCAACCATATTCCTACCCGACACGTACTAACTTACGTCTCTTTGGTCATTTCTTTCCCCACATTTATTCTTTTGATTAGGTCTTCTGTAGAGGATATGTCATGTGATTCCATATATTCTCGGATCTCCGTTTGCAAGTGTTCGAATTCCTCGGACTCTGGACTGCTCCTTGTAAAAGCGAAAGCCATCACTGCACGGTCAGACTCTGTTAGTGTATCGCCCAATAGAGTAAGTGCCTTTTTTGTATCAAGATGGCTGTAGTGACGGCGTCTTCAATTTGAGTCTTAGCTGCTAAGGCACCAAGCGGGGGTCCAGCTCCTGTTGACCAATCGATTTCTGATCCTGGGCTAAGATCCTCATAGGCGATGGCGCGTTTCATGCTCTCTAAACCTTCGTCGAGTGTTGAGAGCTGGTTATAAGCTCGGACCACGCCTTCTGCTGTTTGGGCGTCGAGAGAACCGATTTTGTCGGTGTTTGATGTATATATTGTTCGTGAAGTGAACTGTTTGTCTGCTGTGTATCGTAATAGTGATATTTGAGCGTTCAACTCGGACTCGAAGGATTCTTTGTATTCCTCTTCCGTTAACGCGTATGCGTTTTTCTTTGCTTTCTCCAAATCATGTGCAGTATATAGTAATTGCTCTAAGCGTTCGTCGTGGGTTCGGAGTTCAACTGCTAACGCATCGCGGAGAGCCTCAACTTCGTTCTCTTTTTGGCGTTCTTCCCGTCGTTGAATAGCGTATTGACCAATCACGACACCGATGAGAGTCATACTCCCCGCGGCGAGACTCCCCCAGATTGTAGGATCGAGATTGAAGAGCCAGTTGATTGCTGCGTTGAGCACTACGTTTGTATTTGGGAATCATTCCGATAGACGTTGTGTTCTCTGGAACACCAAACTGAGAAGGAACGTCTCACGCACTGCGATCATCCGGGGTTTGTGCCCATGAGAGCCATGCGTCGCCGGCGTCATCTACTGCACGTTGCGCTTCTCCGAGAGTGACCGTCATGTCGATTACTGGCACGGCGGTGTTTGCGTACTCGGAAGGATCGATGTCTGTAGGGGTCCATTCTTCTTCGATGACGACGTCGACCGCGTCGGTACCGTGGTCGCGCACCCAGAGAAACGCGGTCAAGTGCACACCATCGTCACTCCGCAGGCTGTCGGTCTGCGCAAGGATGTCCGGGTACTCGGAGCCGTGCAGCTCACGCCAACCGTCTGGAACATCAAGAGTGATTGCCATGTGTATGAGTGACGTAATGGTGGGTGTTTGCTGTTTCGGCGATTGTGTCGACGTCGCCATCTCCGCCGAATGTTTCAAATATCTGATTGCAAATAAGGTTCTAATTCTCGCGTACCGTCAATAAAAACGGTTGCGAGTGTCTATCAATCGCGGTTGAGCTAGTTATCAAC
Source organism: Haloarcula limicola (assembly GCF_010119205.1). Taxonomy (NCBI): domain Archaea; kingdom Methanobacteriati; phylum Methanobacteriota; class Halobacteria; order Halobacteriales; family Haloarculaceae; genus Haloarcula; species Haloarcula limicola. The sequence continues at coordinate 13,064 of NZ_WRXM01000002.1, read as the reverse complement.
TCTGTCCCCGCCCCAATAGTGGGCCCTCAACACACACAATTATTTGTACTTCTCCGTCCAGTCCATTACCGAGAGACAGGCGCGTGGCGCGTTTAGTGGTTGCGGAGCGTCACCCTTCGTCTATCTCTTTCAGACCCAATCGGGGCGCGATTTCCTCGTATGCGTCGTCACTGGAGACGATGGTAGCCCCATCTGACTCCACGAGGTGGAGCGCGCCGAAGGGAGTGAATCCATGGTCTTCGACGTACGTCGCCGCCGCGACGACCGTATCCACGTCACCGCGTACCTCCACGAGTTTCGCGGCGTTCGTGACCACCCGCTCGGTATCCCGCTCCTCGCGGTAAGCGACCATCAGGAGTTCGATGAGGGTAAACTGCGACGTCCAGAGTTCGTCGCTGTGTTCCCGATACACCCGCTCGGCCGCCTCGCCCAGCCAGTCCTCGTCTTTGATGAGCGCGAGCAGGAAGTCCGTCTCGGCGTACATTCAGCGCCCGGCCTCGTCCAGCGACGCTTCGCGAGCGCTTTCCCGGATTTCGTCGGCCGTCTTTTCGACGTCGGCGAACTCGTCTCGAAGCGCATCGAGGGGGTCCTCCGCGATCGGAATGAGCTTGATTCCGTCGTGGAGGTCGATGACGTGATAGTGTTCGCCGTATCGCTCTCTCATCTCCTTCGGGAGCGTCAGCCGTCCCCGGTCGTCGAGCGTCGTCTCGGACATACTGGGAGGGTACGATGGGTAATTTCAAAAGAGTTCCCCAAAGATCCACCGTCTGCCCATCGGCGGCACTGTTCCACCGCTGAGAAAGGACTATACGGGTGCCTCGACAGGTGTCCGATACTACCGATGGGGAACGACCGAGGCGACGCGGGGACCGAAGCGGGCGGACGAGGGGAACTCGGTCGAGAAGTGACGGAGAACGCCGCCGAGGCTCTCGAAATTCTCGCCCAGGGGTTCTTCGCATATCCTGACAACGACCTCGACCGAGCGACGCTGGTCGAGCGTGGCCTGCTCGCGGACGACGAAGACGGCTTCGAGTCGGCGAGACTCGACCTCCTCTACGACGGTTCGCTCGTCTATCTCTATCGGCTCCTCGTCGTGCTATACGCCGAGAGCGAGGGACGGAATCTACTGGACACGGCCGACGAGACCTACGCGCAGTACAGTCTCGACTCGCTGAAGCGGACCGTCGTAGCTCGGCTCGATAGCGCGGACTCTTCGTACGACTATCGGCAGACCGACCTGTGGTCGCGTCTCGACGACCTGTTCGAACTGCTCGACCGCGGGAGCGGGAGTGAGCGGCCGGAGATCGACGAGGACGACCCGTCCATTCCGGCGTACGGCAGTTGGCTGTTCCGAACGGACCCCGACGAGGACTCCCCTCGCGAAGCGCGCTTCCTCGCCGACTACGCAGTCGGTGACGCGCACCTCGCGCGGGTCGTCGACCTGCTGACCCGCCGCGGAGACGGCGGCGAGACGGCGTTCATCGACTACGCGTCGCTGGACGTTCGAGAGTTGGGGAGCGTTCACGAGACCCTCCTGCAGCACCGACTCGACGTGGCAGACGAGCCGCTGACGCTGACGGACGGGACCTACACGGCCGCGGGCGGCGGCGAGGACGTCGCCGTCCCGGCGGGCGACGTCTACCTGACGACGGACGACGGCGAGCGGAAGGCGACGGGCGCGTACTACACGCCGGAGTACGTCGTCGAGCACGTCGTCGAGCGCACCCTCGGACCGCTCGTTCGGGACATCCGAGCGGACCTCGAAACCGAGCGCGCTCGTGGCGATGGAGACGGGGCGCGAGCGCGCTCGGCCGACGAGTTCGCGCGACGGATCTTCGACCTGAACGTGCTGGACCCGGCGATGGGGAGCGGTCGCTTCCTCCTCGCCGTCGTCGAATACCTCGCGCGGGAGGTCGTCGCCGAACGGGAACGGCAGGTGGGAGCGGCGGATGGCGAGTCCGTCGACGTAACTCGGGATATGGATCGAGCGCGACGACAGGTCGCGCGACGCTGCGTCTACGGCGTCGATCTGGACCCGCTGGCCGTCGAACTGGCGACGGCGTCGCTCTGGCTTCGGACGGCGGCCGCCGACCGCCCGCCCGCGTCGTTCGACCGCCACCTCAAGGCGGGTAACGCGCTGGTCGGGAGCGACGTCGAGGAGATACCCATGGGCGAGAACGACTTCGGGCGACCCGAACGCGACCGCCATCGCCAGCGGTCGACGGCGATCGCGAACGTCCACACCGCCGAGCGGTTCGGCCTCGAGACCGTCCCGGACGACGCGTACCGGCGGATGGCCGCCGTGTTGGAGGACGACGAGGCGTGGACGGCTATCGAGCGGGAGGGGTGGTTTCGGGAGGCACAGCGGTGGGCAGACGACGGTTCGTACTTCCACTGGGAACTCGAATTCCCGGAGATGTATCGCGACGAGGGCGGCGACCCGCTCGACCGACCCGGGTTCGACGCCGTCGTGGGAAATCCGCCCTGGGTGGCGACCGCCGGGCGGGCGAACGTCAGCGCCGCCATCGAGACGGACCTCCGGGCCTACCTCGAAGACGCCTTCGAGACCACAGAAGGCCAGTTCGATCTCTACGCGGCGTTCTACGAGCAGGCGATCCGACAGTCTCGGACGGGCCGCGTCGGGTTCGTCGTCCCCGATTCGGTGCTGACGCGCGAACAGAACGAACCCATCAGGGCGTACGTCCTCGAACACACGTCGCTCACCGAGATACTGCAGGTCGGCACCGCGTTCGAGGGCGTCGAGACCGGCGCGGTGGTTCTCGTCAGCGGCGACGAGACGGACGCCGTCCGCTGTGCGAGCGCGACCGGCACCGACCGACCGGACCTGGACGGTATCACCTACGACTCGATACCGGCTCACGTCTTCGAAGCGCAAGACGCGAAGCGATTCCTCCTGTATCTCGACGAAGACACGCGCTCGGTTCTCGATCGGATCGAGCGCCGGCCCCCGCTCGGCGAGTTCATCGCCATCTCGCGGGGCGAAGAGGTGAGTAAAGACGCGTCACATCTCACCGAGAGCCCGCGAGCGCGGGGGGAAACGCGACCGATCGCGCCCGGCGGCGCGGTGCGTCGGTACGGCATCGACGAGGACGAACTCCGCTACGTCGAGACCGCCGACCTCGAAAAGGACGAGCGCAACTACGCGAGCCCGAAGCTCGTCTTCCGCCAGACCAGCGCGTCGCTCGTCGGAACGCTCGATACGGACGGTCTCGCGACCGTCAAGTCGGCGTACAACGTCCACGCCGAGTCGGGATCGGCCGACGAACTCAAACACCTGTTGGGGGCGTTGAACTCCTCGGTGCTGAACTTCTATCACCACTACAAACACGCCGCTTACCGGACCGTGTTCCCGCAGATAAACCAGTCGACCTTCGAGGCGCTGCCGATGGCGTTCGACGGAGAACCGGACCCGAAACTCGTCGACGCCGTCGACCGCGCGCTCTCGCTGACGGCCGAGCGCTCCCGGCTCGACCTCGACCTCGCCGAACACCTCGGGTCCTACGAGTTCGGACCGTCGCTGGGGAGTCTCTCCGAGTGTCGGCCGATCGAGGGCGTCTCGGCGACGAAGCTCGGGGCGACCGCCGACGAGTGGCCGAATCTGCGGATCGGCGACGTCCACGCGGAATCGCGTTCGAACGGCGTCGTCCTCGCCGCGACCGCTCGGTACAAACCCGACGGCGACGCGGTCGAGACCGACAGGTGGGGATACGCAGAGACCGACCCGATTCCGGCGCTCGGACTCGACGGCTTGGACGACGAACACGAGACGTTGGTCGAAGCCTTCGTCCCCTATGCTGCGGACAGAGCCGAGGGGGTCGCCGACTTCCGAGCGAACGCGACGCAGTCCAGTTCGCTCCTCGCGCGATTGCAGTCGCTGACGCTGCCGCGCCTCGGCGACGTGGCGGCGGGGCTTCGGGCGTTCTCGGCCGAGCGCGCTCGCGCTCGGGAATTAGACGACCGAATCGAGGAGACCGAGTCGGCCATCGATCGCCGAGTCTGCTCGCTGTACGGGCTCTCCGAGGACGAACGGGACGTGATTCGAAAAGAGTTCGGTAGCGGGTGAACGTGCTGTCTACGAGTCGGAGCGGTCGCCCGATTTAGGCCATGTTCCGGCACGTCTCCACGCAGTCGCGGAGCACGTCAGCACAGAGCTGACAGTGGTCGGCGTCGTGGCTCTCGCACTCGTCGGCACACGCCTCGCAGGCGTCCGCACAGGCCTCGGCGAGCTGGGAGCTGAACTGCGAGTCCCGCGCCATGAACCGGGCGTGCAGCGACGCGATGTCGGCCACGTCTCGGCAGAGACGGGCGCACTCCTCCATGTCCTCGCTTCCGAGACACTCGTCGGCACACCACTCACAGACCTCCGCGGCCTCGTTGCAGTTCTCGATGCACTCTCGCTGCTCGTCGCTCAGGTGGTCGATCTCGGAAACAGTCTCGGATAGTGACATTGCATCTCATACATCGAGTGGATTCTGCTTCCGAGCTTCGCCTTCAAGTGCAAGTTGGGTGAATCAACACCTGCGGCCCTAACACGGCCGTATCTCGACGGGCAGCTCGGCGTGGAGCCGACCGTTTTAGTACGGAGACGAGGCGATCGGAGGCCGTGTTACCGACACCTCTCGGCCCGTCGACTCCCGACCGGCGAGCGGTCAGTTCTATCGTCGCCGTCGTCCTCTTGCTCGGTTTGACGGTCGCTATCGCCGGGTCGGTGTCGGCACTTGCATTGGGTTACGCCGACGAACTGACTGCGCCCGCACCGACCGTCGCTCACTCCAGCGGCGAGTACGAGACGTATAGCACCGGCGGCGGCCGATACACGGAACAGGTCGTTCGCGTCACCCATCTCGGCGGCGAGACGCTCCGCGTGCGGGATCTGGAGATCGTCCTCGACGCGAGCGACGCCTGCGGGAAGACCGGTCGGTTGGTGAACCTCCCCGCCGACGGTGACGACCTCCGACCGACCGGCGAGTACGTCCGCGGGTCCGACGTCTTCGACAACTCCTACGACGCCGTCGAGGGACCGATCGGCACGGGCGACGTGGACGACGACGGCGAGTGGACCGCCGGGGAGACGGCGCAGTTCCGCGTCTCGACCAGCGAGTGTTCACTCGACAGCGGCGACCACCTGGTCGTTCGCGTCGTCCACGCGCCCACGAACAGCGTCGTCATCGAGGAACGGATTCGAGTCGCTTGAGATGCCGCCGTGAGCGGCGTGTGGGCCGCGTTTCGGTACTCTTTTGTTCCAGTCAACCCACCTTGCGGACCAATGGCACGGGCAGCGCGGGACGACCTCGCCGAGAAGATCGCCGGGGAGGTGGCCCTGAGCGATGAACCGGGGGCGACGCTCCGGAAGTGGCGAACCGACTTCGGCGTGGCTCAGACCGAGTTAGCCGACCAGTTGGACGTCTCGCCGTCGGTCGTCTCCGACTACGAGAGCGGGCGGCGCGACAACCCGGGAATCAACGTCGTCCGGCGGCTCGTCGGCGCGCTGCTCGACATCGACGAGGACCGCGGCGGCGACCACATCCGCCAGCACGCCCGCGTCCTCTCGGCCGGGTTCGACAGCGACGTGGTCCACGACCTCCGGGAGTACGCCGCCAACGTCGGCGTCGAACGGGTGTACGACGCCATCGACGCCGAGGAAGTCCACCGCGGCAGTCAGGACACCGTCGCCGGCCACACCGTCATCAACTCCATCGCGGCCATCACCCGCCTCTCCTCGGACGAGTTCTTCCAGCTGTACGGCCAATCGACCAACCGCGTCCTCGTGTTCACGAACGTCACGCGCGGCGAATCCCCGCTCGTGGCGCTCCGAGTCGTCTCGCCGACGCCCAACGCCGTCGTCCTCCACGGCCTCGATAGCGACGCCGTCTGGGAACACGCCGAGGACCTCGCGCGCATCGACGACTTCTCGCTCGCGGTCACCGACGTCGAACTGGACGACCTGTTGGACGGTCTGCACTCGCTACCGTAGTCGGCGAGGGCCGCGCTCTCCCCGGTCGCACGCCCCTCGCTACTGCTCTGCGGTTCCCTTCGGTCACTGCATCGCTTCGAGGTTTTCGCTCCGCTCAGACTGGCTATGTCGCGTCTGCCTCCCACCCTTCAGTGTAGATGTTCTCTTCGTCCACGCCCTCGTCTTCGAGCAAGTCCCGCGTCTCCACGACCATCTCGGGGACGCCACAGAGGTAGACGTCCGTGCCGTCGAGTCCGTCCAGCGCTTCGGGGAGGTGGTCCTGTACGTGACCGGTGCGTCCGTTCCACGCTCGGTCGTCGTCGGCATCCGAGAGGACGTACTCGACGCTGACGTTCTCGTTCTCCGCCCGGAGCTGATCGAGGCTCTCGCGGAAGATGAGATGGGATTGGTCGCGCTCGCCGAACACGAGACGGGCGTCGCCCTCACCCTCGCGTGCGTACTGCTTCACCATCGGATACAGCGGCGTGATACCGGTGCCCGTCGCCACGAACACGGCGTCGCGATCGAAGTCCCGGACGTGGAGGTTCCCGTCCACCGCCTCGATCTCGATCTCGTCGCCCGGCGTCCGCTCGTGCATGAACACTGAGCCGTTCCCGTCGTCGTAGCGTTTGATAGCGAGTACGAGCTGGTCGGTGCCGGGCAGATTGGCCGCGGTGTAGGGCCGCGAGTCGTCCTCGCCGTCGTTCTCGAAGTGGACGGCCGTGTGCTGGCCGGGCCGATACTCGAAGGTGTGGTCGTCGGCGACGAGCCGGAACTGCTTCACGTCGGGGGTCATCTGATGCACGTCGGCGACAGTGACCGTGAGCGTCATGGCCGGGTTTCGGGATGCGAAAGGGGTCAGAAGTGTGCTTGCATGCTTCGGGAACGATGCCGCTTCGCTTCCGCTCGCGGGTCGTCTCCCCGCTCGCCAATAACGGGGGCCGCTCCCTGTGGTCGCGCCCCTCGCTACTCGACGTATCGGTATTTCCGCTCACCCATCCGCCCCCAGCCGTCGAAGACGAACTCCGATTCGGGCGCGGTGAACTCCTCGACGTCGGCCTCTGTGTCGTGGTTGTGGACGTCGTGGATCTGCTCGTACTCCTCGAAGGAGAGGTCGTACCGCTCGCGGTTCTGCTCGTCGATATTCAGTTGAGCGATCTCCTCTTCCCAGCCGGGGACGACCGTCTCGGCGTGGACTTCCGCCTGTGCGCCGGAGCCGTAGGAGGCGACCAGCAGCTGTTTCCCGTCCAAGTCGCGGCCGTTCTCGCGGGCGTGTTTCAGGCCGGCGGCGCGGGCGATGTGGACCGACCCGGTGTACCAGTTGCCGACCTCGCGCGAGATCTCCAGCGTCGGGTCGATGGTGTCGGCGTACCAGTCCTTGTATCGCTCCGTCTCGGTCAGCGAGTCGGTGTACTCCCGGATGGCGTCGCGGAACGCGTCGTCGGTCTCGAAGTCCTCGCGCATCGGCTGGTGGCCGATTTCGGCGGCGACGGCGTCCTCGACGTCCGTCCCGCGGATGATGTGTCGGTAGCCGAGCGCTGCGGCCTTCCGGACCATTCCCGGGAACGGCGTGTGGAACGGGATCAGCGGGTAATCGTCGGGGTGGATGTCGCCGGCCGCCGACTCGAAGTCGTCGAGTGCCTCGCGCATCCGGGCGAGGTAGACGTTCACCGAGCGCTTGCCGTCGACGGACGGGAACTGCTGGTTCGGCTTGAGGAAGTCCGTCTCGTCGGCGCTGCCGAAGCCCTGTTCGGCGGAGAGTTCCACGAGGTCGGGGTCCTCCGAGACGAGCATGGCGACGGCACCCGCCCCCTGCGTGGCCTCGCCGGGGTCGTCGCGGGCGTACAGCGCCGTGTCGGTTGCGATGACGATCGCCGAGCGACCGCGATTTCGCCCGGCGCGGATCCAGTTGTAGGCGTCGTCTAAGCTCTGTGTCCCGGCGATACACGCGAACTTCCGCTCGCCCTTGTTCGCGTGGTGGAAGTCGCCGTCGTACACCTGTTCGAGACAGCCGGCGACGTACGTGGAGACGGGTTTGGAGTTGTCGAAGGAGGACTCCGTGGCCACGTCGATGCGGCCGACGTCGTCGGGCCCGAGGCCCTTGCGCTCCATCAGTCGGTGGGCCGCGTTGGCCGCCATCGTCACGATGTCCTCGTAGACGTCCGGGAACGACGAGGCGTGCAGTCCCAGCCCCTTCGTGTACTTCCCGGGGTCGTCGCCCTGCGCCGGCGCGAACGTCTCGGCGAGATCGAGCTTCAGCTTCCCTGTCCATATCTCCATCGCGTCGATACCGACTGCTGTCATGTGAGAACGGTCACTACGAGCGTATAAGATACTGTCGACCAAGAGTTCGACGCTTGTCGAACTAACGCATCGTTCCGGTCACGACGGCGTGACCGTGATCGTCTTCGAACCCGTCGTACCGTCGTCAAGACGATAGTAGAGCGTCACTTCGAACGTGCGGCCCGTTATATCGACCGACTCCCCTCGGTTGTCTCTGAACTCGAATAACGAGATAGTGAAGTCGTTTCCAGCGGATGTCTTTGGATTCTCAGCGTTGCTGAAACCGTCGCTGTCCATGTCGAAGGTGTAAGGGAGGTTGACCCCGTCATTGATGTCTACGTGACCGTCGTTTGCCGTACCGCTGACATACACTTCGGTACGACGTACTTCGTCATTCAGCGCACCGACGTTGTCGCTCAGCGCTCTAGCAGGCCCGGTGGGACGAGTCACTCGTATCTCCGTTATCTCGACGCTCTGAGAGAACTGGTTCGTAACGGTAAACTCAACGCCGCCGGAGACTTCCGGGGAGAAGTAGCCCTCGTCATCGGGACCATCCACGGCCACAGCATCCATATTGTAAATGAGGTCGTCAACGGTGTTTATCACGTTGAGAACAAGCGTGTCTCCGCTGCTCCCGCTCGTCGCATACACTTTCATGCCACCGTCGTTCGATGGTGAAAACACGGTTTCGTTCTCTCCGCTAGTGTTCGTCGTACCGGTAGTTCGGGTGAATGACCCGACGTCAGTGTCGTTGACCGCGTACTGGACAGCCGCGCCGTCTGCAACGGGCGAAGTCCCCATCGTGAGCGTCGCATCGGCTGTCTGGCTTGCGTCGATGGTACATGTCCCGTCAGGACCGTCGGGACAAGCCACACCTGACTGCCCAGTAGGGTCAAGCCACATGACGCCGTACGCACCACTACCGCCGCTGTCGCTATCCTCATCGTCGACCGGAGCAGAAATATTAACGACTATCGAAGCGTTCTGGACCGTTGTCGGGTCGAATGCGCTAGCGTTGGCCGCATCGGAACTGATGTAACTGAAGTGAATACGTTGCTCACCTGTTTGACTGGAAGGGGCGACGTATGTGAACGTAACCTCACCGTTTTCATCTGGAGTTTGTGAGGGGGAAACGAGCCGACCGGCACTAGCATTCCCGTAGACGATAGTTTTGGAAACGTTCGCTGGTGGGTTATTGAATCGATCGCGGACCTCCAGCGTCAGCTCGGTCCGCTCGGTCTGCGTGAGCGAGTACCGACCGTCGTCACTAGTGGTCAGGTATGCGGTGTTTTCCTCCGTCACCTGTGTACCGACGCCCACCTTCATCATGTGGAGCGTGTACGTTTCGTCGCGTGCGAGTTCGACCGTCACGTTATGGAGGCCACTTGCTGTCGGCGAACTACGGATATCGGTGACGGTCGATTGTGTATCGTTCAGAAATTCCCAGTAGGTGGCAGATCGTAACGAGAGGAACGATATAGTGATATTCGATCCGGCGTCGTCAAGGCGCACTTCCTGGGTAGATACCGTGACGCTTCGCACGTCGACAGACGTACTGGCACTCGACGTTCGAGCTAGTGAGCCGTTGAGAGTAACGAGCGAGATATCGGTCCCGTTGATAAACGTTTGATTCGCCAGCGTGAGGTTCGCACCGCTGAAGCGATTGTATAGGACGGTGTGTTCGTAGACCGTTGTCGGGGCTTGCGTATAGCGGTTGTACCCCGGATCATATCGGATGGCACCGGTGTTGTAGTGGTGCGTCGTGTTCCAGTAGTCCCCTGTCTCACCGCTGGCCGAGGCGTTCGAGATAGTTAGCTTGACCGTCGGGTCGGTCGTACCGACAGTCCGTAACGAACCAGCCGCTGGCCCGGGATTGACCGCGACAGCCCGAGACGGGTACCTAGTTCCGAGTTGAATCGATATCGCCCGTGTGTCCCCGGCGGTCGACATCGAGACGATGGCGTTTCGCAGGTCCTGCATCTGCGATTGGACCTGCTGGTTGTGGTTGAACTCGACCTCCCGGTTCTGCTCCGGAATGACGAACGCCTGATAGCTCGAAAACGCGACGACGAGGACGGCGAACAGCAACACCGCTCCGATCTGCACCGACTGCGCTCGCTCGTCCCCGACGAAATCCATGCACGCCGGTTGCAGAGTGGGTAGTAAAAAGGTATCTGCCCCAGTATCAGCTCTCGTTCTGCCGATTAGGCCTCGTCTTCCTCTTCGACGACCTCGGGGTCGCTCATCGCCGTCTGGAGGCTATCGAGCCCGTTGACCCACTCCGAGACCAGGCCGTAGTCCAAGTTCTCGGCGACGTCCATGGAGAGTTCGTCGCCGTTGATGATGCGCGTCCCGGCCTGCACGCAGTAGCCGAGCGCCGCGTCGAGGTCCTCCTCGGCCTCGGCGTCGGCGGCGGCCCCGACGTAGTCGGCGACGGAGGCGTCCTCGGCGACGCCCTCGGCGACGTACTCCTCGGCGGCGTAGAAGACACAGAGCAGCGACGTCTGGACGCCGTCGATCAGCATCAGCGTCTCCTCGTCCTCCATCTCTAGGTCCGCGAGGACGATCTCGCGGACGCCCGCGAGCTCGTCGAGCGCGGTCTCCTCGTCGAGTTCACCGTCCTCGTAGTCGGTGAGTATCTTCGCGACGGCGATCGCCGTGTCGTCCTGTAAGTTCAACAGGAGGCGCGCCGAGTCCTCGTCTTCGGGGTCGACGTTCTCTTCGCCGATGCGATCGAGCCAGTTCTGCCAGCGTTCTTCGGTGTAATACTCCCCCGGCGGAGTGCTCATGTCTCCCCGTACGTGCGCCCGGGGATAGTAGTTTCGACAGGCGATGCCGACGGCCTGATCGGATGAAAGACCGTAGCAGCCCCTCTCTGCACGGCACAGTCGACGACGGCCGGCGAAGGCTCGTCTCCGCGGGGATTTATACGCCGGGAAGTGGTACGTCGTGACATGTCACAGCGACGGTCGACGCGCGCGGCGGTCGGCGCTGTCGATCCGGTAGTCGTCGGTAGCGTGGCGACGCGTGTGGGGCTCGCGCTCCTCGTCGGGAGTCTGCCGATCATCTCCGGGACGTTCGCGGGGATGGTCGCGGACGGGGCGACGCTCGGTCTCGCACTCGACGCCGCGGCGGCGGCGCTCGACGGGCCGCTCGTCGGCGGGTTCACCATCGCTCGACTGTTCCACGTCGGCGTCCTCGGCGCGCTGGTCGGCTGCTGGCTGCTCGGTGCCGGCCTCGTCCTCGACGGCTACTTCGGCGGTCGCGACGAGTGACGCGGTCGCGCACGGGCCGCGCGACAGCGATACGCTCGCGGCGGCGTGGGCGGTGACATCGAGGCGTCGGTGGCCGTCAGTCTTCGCTCTCCGCGTTCACCGAGCGGATCACGCTCTCCGGGGTGCCGTCCTCGCCGTCCGCTCGGGATTGGAGCGTCCGCTGTGGGAACGGGATCGAGATGCCCTCCTCGTCGAAGGCGGTTTTCACCTCCTGAACGACGGCCGAGATGGCCTGCCACTTCCGGGGCGGCGTCGGGTGGTCGATCCAGAACCGCAGTTCGAGGACGATGGCCGAATCGCCGAACGACTTCGGAACGACCTGTGGCGGGGGAGAGTCGACGACTTCCTCAACGGCCGCCATCGTCTCCTGGGCCAGCTCCGTCGCTCGTTCCACGTCGGTGTCGTAATCAACGCCGAGGTCCATCGTCAGTCTGAGCAGTCCCTTCTGGCTCCGGTTGGTGACCGCCTGGTCGCCGACCCGGTCGTTCGGGATGACGACGAACTCCCCGTCGAAGTTCTCGAGTCGCGTGTTGAAGACGGTGATCTCCGTGACGATGCCCTCCTGTTCGCCGATGACGACCCAGTCGCCGATAGTGAACGGCCGGGAGAACATCAGGACGAACCCCGCGATGAGCGACCCGAGCGTCGTCCGAGCGGCGAAGCCGACGACGATCCCGAGGAAGCCCGCCCCCACGAGCAGGCCGCTGAGGTCCAGCCCCCAGATCGCGAGGATGGTGACGCCGATGACGATGGAGATTGTCACCTGTCCGACCCGAAGCAGTATCTCCTCCTGATGTTCGGTGAAGTCGTCGAGCGCGAGGCTGAGTCGGTCGATACTCCGCTTCAACTGATCGGAGAGGACGAACCCCAACAGCACCAGGAGGACGCTCTGTGCCGTGGCGTACAGTTTCGGACTCCCCTCCAGAATTATCGGCGCGGCGACGTCGACGACGTCCACGAGATCCCAGACGATGAGAAACGAGACGACGACGAGGCACAGCGCCGTCAGCTGGAGCGAGCGGAGCAACACGCCCCGAGACGACGTCGGCGTGAGCGACGCGATTCGCTCCATCCCGCGCCCCATCCGTCCCGACCGCATCCAGTCGCTGAATGCGCCTCGGAACTCCGAGAACAGCGCCGGCGCGACGACGATGCTGAGAAAGAGGACCAGAACCAAGAGGATAGTCGCCGTGAGGCGGCCCTTGGTGGCCTCCAGTCGCTGGAGGAGTTCCTGCAGCTCCGCGATGAATTCGACTATCCGCTCCCCGGTTATCTCGCTCTCCGGCGTCGGCACGGCGGTCCCCTGCACACGCCTCTATCGGAGCCGTAGCGACTTGTGTCTTCGTCTCTGGGCCGACGAGCGCGGCTCGATGGCGAGACCGGGAAACGAGAGCGGTATCGCCGCCCCGAGCTCGGGAGAAGCCGGCCGCCTCAGACGCCGCGGCCCTGCAGTTTCTCCTCCTCGGGGAGGTCGGCGTTGGCGTCGCCGCGCATCCCCGAGCCGATGTTCTTGCTGATCTCGGCGAGCGCCT